>JBALWA010000025.1:0-58205 GCA_036960305.1 Halioglobus sp.
GTTTCAAGATTATCTGTTCTGACTTTCAATTGTTGGGTTTGTTAAATATGGGGATAGTAAGAGAGTTCGACACTGTGGGTTGCGAGTTCTATGTGACCCTGGGAAGGGACGGTAAAGCGCAGCAGAGTTCCGATCGAACCGAAATGTTGCAAAAAATGGCCAAGCGCTTTTAGCGTAGATTGCAATTAACTCTGACTCAGGGCTGAGCGATGCGCACAATTGTTGTTGATCTGGATGGCACCCTTGTCCGCTCTGATATGTTGCTGGAGAATTTTTTCCTGTTTCTCCGGCTCTATCCCCTGCAGATATTCCGTCTTCCGTTCTGGTTGATGGCCGGCAGGGCAAATCTAAAACGCAAACTCGCGGATACTGTTCTCCCTTCTATCGAAACAGTGCCGTTTAACGACGCTCTGGTAGTCTGGTTGATAGAACAGCACGAAGGCGGCGCCCGGCTGGTGCTGGCCACGGGGTCAGATGCGCGCATTGCCCACAAGGTTGCGGATCATCTCGGAATTTTTTCTGAGGTGCTGGGTACAGAGGACATCAACCTTACCGCGGAAAATAAACGCCGGGTACTGGTTGAGCGCTATGGCGAAGGCGGCTTTGAGTATGTGGGTAATGCCCTGGCGGATTTTGTTGTATGGCAGTCGGCCAGCCTCATTCACGTTGCCAACCCTGAGCGGGGTGTTCTGGAAGGTGCCAGGGAACGGGGTAGCATCGGTAAGATATTTGATTCCAGTACCGATCGGTTTGCCACTGCAATGAAGGCCATACGTCCGCACCAGTGGTCAAAGAATATTCTTATACTGGTTCCCCTGCTTGCCTCTCATCGTATATTTGAGACGTCTTTGCTGTGGGATGCCCTGTTGGCGTTTATCGCCTTTGGTGCCTGTGCCTCCAGTGTGTATTTGTTCAACGACCTGTTGGACCTGCCAGATGACCGTCGTCATGCGACTAAAAAATATCGGCCACTGGCTGCTGGAACTCTGCCTATCAAACAGGCGCTTATACTGATTCCCTGCTTGCTCGTATTTGCATTTGGTCTCGCACTGTGGGCGCTACCGTTTGCATTTTCGGGTGTTCTAGCAATCTACAGTGTACTGACACTGGCCTATTCCCTGTGGCTCAAGCGAGTCGCTATTCTGGATGTATTGACGTTGGCAATGCTGTACACCGCCCGGGTTGTAGCGGGTGCTGCCGCCTTGTCACTGGAGGCAACTTTCTGGATATTGGCTTTTTGCATGTTCATCTTCATCAGCCTGGCGTTCTTGAAGCGCTACACTGAATTGTACGCAGCCAGAGAAGATGGCAACCAGGGAAAGACGGCAGGGCGTGGGTACTACGCGGAAGATTTTGAGTTGTTGGCTTCGTTGGGTGCTTCGTCGGGCTATCTGGCGGTGCTGGTGTTGGCTTTGTATATTAACGAGTCTGATTCCACTACTTTGTATCTTACACCCGAGTGGATGTGGCTGGCGTGCCCTTTGCTGTTGTACTGGCTGAGTCGCGCCTGGTTGCTGGCGCACCGAGGGCAAATGCACGACGACCCTATTGTTTTCGCGTTGCGTGATACGGCAAGCCGCTGGATTGGGGTGGCCTTTCTCGCCGTCTTTGCGCTGGCATCTGTATGAGAGGTCCGCTGCTGTCCTGGGGGCGGTATCCCAATATCCCCCAGTTGGCTCACAGTGTGCAATGGCCCGAAGAGTTGGCGCCCGCAAGAGATAAAATTTTCAGTGAAACGGGGGAGGGCGCCCTGGCATTCGGGATGGGCAGAAGCTACGGCGATTCCTGTTTGGCTCAATCGGATCAAGTTATTGCCATGTCGGGTATGGGTCGTATGCTTGCAGCAGACTGGACCCGTGGCGTGGTCAAAGCGCAAGCCGGCATGACGCTGGATGATCTGCTTCGCTTGGCATTGCCGGCGGGTTGGTTCCTGCCGGTGACGCCAGGGACGCGGTTTGTCACTTTGGGCGGCGCCGTGGCGAATGATGTCCACGGTAAAAATCATCATGTCAGAGGTACGTTTGGCTGTCATGTCAGGCGCTTTGAACTGGTTCGCAGTGATGAGGGCCTGGTGGAATGCAGTCCGCAGCAGCGACCAGAACTCTTTGCCGCTACGATAGGCGGCCTGGGCATGACGGGCATAGTGCAGTCGGTTGAAGTCCAGTTGCAGCGGGTAAGCTCAAGCCTGATCGATCAGCGCTGTATACGCTTCGGCAATCTGGATGAGTTTTTCGCTATCTCTGCGGAGCATGACTCGCAACATGAATATGCCGTGTCATGGATAGATTGCCTGGCAGTGGGCGACAAGCTGGGGCGAGGGCACTATATAGCGGCCGATCATGCCAGTGAAGGTGGGTTGGAGTTGGCGGCGAACGCGAAGCTCAGCGTACCCTTCGATCCCCCGGTATCACTGGTGAACAGTTTGACCCTGAAGCCATTCAACAGCCTGTATTATCACCGTCAAAGAGTAAAAGAGGTGTGCAGTCGGACGAGCTATGCGCCCTTCTTTTATCCACTGGACAGTGTGCAGCACTGGAACAGAATCTATGGTCGTAAGGGGTTTCAACAGTACCAATGTGTTGTTCCCCATCAGGATGGCCGCAATCTCATTCGCGCGATCATCGATCAAATTGCCCACAGTGGCACCGGATCGTTCCTGGCCGTGCTAAAACAGTTTGGCGATGTAGAATCCCCTGGTTTGCTTTCCTTTCCTATGCCCGGGATTACGCTGGCGCTGGATTTTCCACACAGTGACAAAAATTCTAGTCTGTTTCAGCGCCTGGATGCGCTGGTGCATGAGGCGGGTGGTCGGCTCTACCCGGCCAAGGATGCCCATATGAGCGCGGCACATTTTCAACAAGCCTATCCCGCATGGCAGGAAGTCGAAGCCCGGCGAGACCCACAACTCTTATCCCGATTTTGGAAGCGTGTAACGCAATGACCCAGAAAATTCTTATTATAGGGGCAAGCTCCGCTATCGCTGAGGCGACTGCTCGCTTGTACGCCAGCTTGGGATGTGAACTGTTTCTGGTGGCGAGAAATAGCGAAAAACTGGAAGTGATTGCCGGTGATCTCCGCTTTCGCGGCGCTGTTGCTGTAAACACCTTTTCTATGGATGCCAATGAACTGGACAAGTTGCAGGAGATGACAACGGCTGCCTGGGAGCAACTGGGCACGGTGGATGTCGCTCTACTTGCCTATGGGACGCTGCCACAGCAGGAGCGCTGTGAGAGCAGTTATGAGTACGCGGTGGCAGAGTTTCGAACCAACGCGGAGAGTGTTCTTGCCTGCTTGACCGTGTTGTCCAACCGCTTCGAACAACAGGGCTCGGGTGGCCTGGCTGTCATCGGTTCGGTGGCGGGCGACAGGGGGCGCGCCAGCAACTACTTGTACGGGGCTGCCAAAGCCTCCGTCGATACGTTTGTCAGCGGCCTGCGCGCACGCTTACACTCGGTGGGGGTAAACGTACTCATCGTCAAACCGGGCTTTGTCGACACGCCAATGACGGCGGGGCTCGATTTACCCGGGCCCTTGGTGGTGACGGCCGACAGGGTCGCAGAAGATATTCTTCGGGCCATTAGCCGGCGAAAAAATGTGCTTTATACGCCCTGGTTCTGGCGGTATATCATGCTGATTATAAAGCACATCCCCTTGGTGATTTTTCGAAAAATGAAGTTTTAAGCGCTAGTCGCAAACCGTCCATGCCTGGCTTCAGCGGCGGGAACAACGGTTGTTGGGTTTCGTACCGCTGCTTCACTGGACGACAAAAAGAGCACCTTCGTCGGTATCGGATTTCAACACCAGATTCAGAGTCGAATTCACATCGATTCGCCGTATCAGGTTTGCGGGTGTCAGTTTTGCTTCACCGGGTTCGAGGAAGCGCTGCTTTATCACCAGCAAATAGTCAAAAGGCGCGTCTTTGGGGATAGATTCAAGATCACCTTCATACACCAGCCCCGCCAGGGGGAGCAGGTGGTATTTCGCCCGTTGCACATTGAAGCGCATCTCGGTCTTGGTCGCGACGATCAGGATTTTACTGTCGGGTTGTTCAATGAGCGGCCTTATCTGCTGAATAAGTTTAGCGACCTCAAGGTCACCCCCATTATTAATATGCGCTGGCTGTGCCGCTTGATAGTAGCGCGCGGTCTTTACAGCCTGTACTGCAGTATTACCGGTCCAGCGTGCATCCAATACCATCCACGCGGCAACGGCGCAGCAGCAAATGGGCACAAAGGCTGCGCTCGCGCTCCGGTAAACAACCAACAGGGCCAGTGTGCACGCCAGCAGCCAGGCGGTGATTAAAACGGGTAGCGAAACCATGGGCCGGGTGGCGCCACTGGAGATCCAGTGGGCCGACTTTTCCGACCAGGGTACAAACTGTGTCCATTCGGCCCACAAGGCGTGTAGGTTACTTGTGATACTTCGGGGTTTAAGTGTCAGCCTGCTGATTTCCGCGGCCTTGCCTTCGTCGTTGTAGAATAGTAATCCCACTTCTGTGGCGATGCCACTCCATGCCTTGGCCGTACTTAAGTTGATCGACTGCGCTCCCTTGCCGTGCGTCTTCAGCGTTTTCACGTTTGAAGCATCGTCCTTCGGTCGCCAGAAAAAGGTGGGACTGTTCTTATTTTCTCCACCACTCTCTATCTCCAGTACCTGGAAGTCCGTGGTATCGATAGTTAAAGGGCCGCTGGAGACGATGGCGATGTTGTTATCGAAACGGCTGATGATGCCTTTCTCTCCCTGCACCTGACCGCCGCCGACGACCACGCGCAACTGAGCGGCACTGAACGTTCGGGTACTGCCATCGCCCGCAGGGTACATTAGCATCAGGTAGGCCAACAGGCCCACCAGGGTAACGACGGAACCGGTGACGATTGCCATCCCGGTTTGCTTGGCACGAGGCTCAAACAAATTCTCCGGGTTGTTGAGGGTCGGGCTTTTAACCCCATAAGCAAAGTGTCTGCCCAGCGCCTGAATAAGCAGCATCAGGCAAAATACGATGGCTGGCGCAAAGTGCATCGGTAATCGATTGATGGCGGTGTAGTCTTCCGCCCATTGTCCGTGCTCGGTATAGTCGAAAATAAAGGCCTGGACAGCGGCGAAAACGATGGCGAAGCTGATAATAGACCGGCGGGTGCGACTCCCTGGAATCAGGAAGAGAGCCGGGCCAGCCAGTGCCAGCAGTGGCCACAAGATATGCCAGGAGCCATTTTGGAAAAAATTGTCAAGATAGTCGTCCCATAAATCAAAGTCCCGCAAGGCGTAGTCGCCCAGTAGTGGCAGGTGGATGCGTCCTTCCAGATAACCCAGACCCCCCCCGCCCGGCAGCGTCATAAAGCTGGCATTTGCCAGCCAGGCGATTGAACCCAGGGCGATCAGTGCGCCCAGTATGGCGGTGCAGAGCCTGGGCCTGTAAGCCAGTGCGATAGTGGCCAATGCGACCCCAAGCCAGATGGTTGCTTCCGCTTTTATCCCCATGGCAAGTGCTGTCATTGTCAAACCCAGCAGGACCTGGAAGCGGTTGGGCCGTGCCAAACCATGCACGATGGCGATAATCCCCAGCCCTGTAAAACCCGCTACCCAAATATCGGCCTGGCCGGCGAGGGCAAGATGTGCGCCTATCATGGGGAGGGATAGCAACAGGTAAGCTGCCAGCGTGGAGAGTAACTTGCTCATCCCCAGTTCTCGACACTGGCCGTAGAGGCCCATGCCCAGCGCAATACCACACAACAGGACAGGCAGGTTCACCAGGGTCTCACTCCAATAGCCCAGGGCGGTGGCACTCCACAGGGCGATAAGCGGTGTGAAGCTTGGGTATTGGTTGCCGACGACGTTGTAGGCCGCGCTGCCGGTGTTGTTAAACCACTGGCCGGGATAGTCCATCGGTGCAATGGCGCCGCTGTAGAACCAGGCTTTAGCGCGGTAAATCCAGTTCAGCCAGGCGTCCCAGGGGAAGACCGGTCGATACAATATTTCTATCGCTACCAGAATCAGGTGCAGGCTGATCCACCCCAGCAGGACAGCCAGCAGGATGCGGCTGGCACGCGAAGACAGGGCGGGGTCAGCTGGGGTTGCCGTGCGGGATTTTACGGTACGATTGCGCGCCCATGCACCGGCGAGTGTCAGTGCCATTAACACCGCGAGTACGGGCCAAAAATGGAGTTGTTGGAACAGGGTGTTGCTGGTCAGGACGATGGCTTGTAGGCCGGCATAACCCAGAAACAGGCCGTAAGCTATTTGCCGAAGTGTGTTCGCTTTTTTAGTGGCAGAAAATTTTGCTTCAATGGCAGCGAGCCAGTAATACCCGGCGAGCCAGGGCAAAAACAATGCGACCGCAAGGCGTAGATAATCCATAGTGCGCTATGGCCTCCCGGGCAGGCGGTTCGTTAGACCCATGGGGCAGTGATCAGTCTCGTTTAGCATCGTTATTCCCGACGGCCCGGTCCGCGGTGGGTTCCGCCGCCTGGTTCATAGCTTTCAGTCCTTCGTGTAAGTCCGCTTCCAGCATGGCGACTCGTTGTACCAGTCGTTGGTTGCGTACTTCTATACGCGAGCGTTCGATGTCCATCAGCAAAATTTTGATGACCAGAATAGCGACCCCAAAAGTGAGAGCCAACATGGGCGGGTAAGACACACCAAAGTACTTGGCGATATTGTCAAAGATGCCAGGCGAAAACCCCAGTAGTGCAAAACCTATAGCCACCAGTATCCAGCCCAGCCCGTGGTTGGCGTGCAGCCTGTCCTTGCGCATCAGCAGGATAATCAGGCCGGCAACCAATAGGCCAATTGTGCCAGTAACAAGAGAGATCATAGGGTTAACACTCGGGTTGGTTTGCCATTTCAGATTTAGGGAGGCTGCGAGCGAGTTTGCGTTTCGTGAGACCCAGTAGCAGGGTATGACACATGTAATACATGACCATCAGCCAGGAGTGAAAGACTTTAGAGGGGCCGTTACGCCGCGGCTGCATACCAACTTCTACATCCACTATACGCAAGCCCCGGGATTGTAGTTGCAGTAACACGCCAATATCCTGGTAGTCGAGTAAGGTGGCGCGCCAGCTGGAAAGTTCCTTGAGGGCCCGATGGTTGTAGACCCGAAAACCTGAGGTGATATCCTCCAGTGACAGCCCGGATGTTTTCTTCATCATGACCCAGGCAACGCGTCGTAACATCGATCCGCGTTGGGTACAGGCGCCGATGGAAACATCGGCCAGACCGTCGGCCACCGGCTGTGTCAGGTTTTCCAGGGAGGCGGCCTCGTGCTGTCCATCGGCATCCATGGCTATGGCCATTTTGTAGCCCTGGCGCAATGCGTAACGTATGCCCGTTTGGGTGGCACCCCATGCGCCCAGTTGTGCCGGCAGTGGGACCACCGTTGCGCCGCTGTCGCGGGCGACCTGTCGCGTGTTATCGGTACTGGCGTCGTCTATGACGATCACCGGGATGTCGCAATGGGCCGTGATTTCCGCCAGAACATCCCCGATGACATCGCCCTCGTTGTAAGCGGGAATCAGGATGACAGCCGCGGACAGAGACAGTGGTGTCTTCGCGGTCATGCGGCGGGGCGCTCGGGCGTACTGCCGTCATTTCCGGATGCTTTCATATAAAGTCTGGCGACTCCGGCTGCGGATTTATCGATGTGGAATAGCTGCAGGAATTTCTCCCGGCCCTGTTCCCCCAGAGTGCGCATTCTAGCACGATCCTGTTGCAGGGATTGTAACGCAGAGGCCAGCTTGTCTTCATTCTTGGGAGGGACTTTCAGGCCGGTTACCCCCTCGTCTACTACCCAGCCCATGCCGGAGCCGGGGACATCGCTGATCACCGTGGGTAGGCCAGACTGCATGGCCTCAAGTAATACCAGGCCAAAAGCCTCCGTGCGTTCAAGTGAGGGCAGGCAAAGACAATCAGCACGCGCAAAAGCCTGGCCCAGTTGCTGTGGCGACAGGTGTCCGCAAAAAGTGATTCTATCCTCCAGACCCAGTTGTTTGACAAGTGTCCGCAGCCTGGCTTCTTCATCGCCTTTGCCCACCAGTTCCAGGGTCGCGTTCTGTACTGTGGCCATAGCGCGGATCAGGTAATCAAAGCCCTTATAGTAGGTGAGCCGGCCGATTGCGAGAATGTGCATCGGGGCGCCATTATCGTTCGTGGCCCGAACCGGAGGCGATGCAGGATAGTGCTCGGGGTCCAGGCCCAGCGGTACAACATGGCATTTGTCCCGATAGTCCTGCAAAGAGATGCTGCTATCCAGGTAGGGCGGCGAGGTGGCAATAATCACTTTGCTGCGTGCCAGTACGGCCCGTTCAAAGGGGCGGTACAGTTGATAAAAGAGACGCAAGCCCAGGCTGTGCTGTGAAGCCAGCACGTCCGAGTGCCAGTGAATTACCCAGGGTATTTTCCGGGCCCTCGGTAAAAACAGGGCCCAAAAAACGGATGCGTTGGGCATGTGCAGGTGCAATAGCTCGGCTTGCTCTTCCCTAATTGCGCGATTCATTAGCAGTGGAAAGGTTGGGCTGACCGGTGTAAAGAGCAGTCTGATCCAAACGGCCGCGCGAGTGATCGGCAGGGTCTGCTCACCGGCTGGAAAATTTTCCTTGCGACTTCTCAGGCCGATATTCGTTTGGTGCACCAGAGCCGCGCTGTCTATTCCCCGTTTGGAAAGCGAGACCATGAGGTCCCGAAGATAGTTTTCCATGCCGCCAGAAAACGGGGGGAAGTACTTGCCGATATGGAGAATTTTCAACAGGCTATTCCCTGGTGCCAGCTCAGGGCGCCAGCTCGCCCGCTTCTAGCATTTGCCCACTGATATCCCGTGCGGCTTCACGAATTAGAGGCCAGGCTTGCAACGAAGCAGCATACTGGCCGGTGTAGGCTTTCATTTTTTGTAGCACCTCCTCTTCGTCCATCGCCTCAGCCACGCCCTTGATCGCTTTTGGACTGGCTGCCTGCTGCAGGGCGCTGTTAATTTCTGCCGCGGCGCTTTGCAGGTAGGTTACCCATTCCTGCTGGCTTGGGTCCGTGGCCTGTAAATGCCGCGTGACGCCCGCGAGTTGCTCTGCTCTGGTATTTGCCAGTTCCGCTCTATAGAGTGCCAACAGACTGTCGCTGGAGGACTCAGCCAGCTGTTGCAGTAACAGCGCGAGGCTTGCCAATCGTGTTTCAACACTGATGCCGGGCTGGTAGGAGGTGCGGTCGGTAATATACCGGGCTATCGAGGACAGGTTGCCTGTGGCCGCTACACGGTGTTCCTCTGATTCGATATTGTGTGCTTCTACCGGGTGGTGTGGTACAGCCCAGTCGTATTCCAGCACCACCGCTTCAGGGTGGAGATATTCCACCATACCGCCGAACAGGTAGTCCTCACCCCTGAAAACCGGAAAGTAGGGCGGGAGCATCTGGCTGTTGTCCAGACCGGTTACCTGCGAGATGACCGCCAATTTGCTAAAGGTTGGGCTGCGGCGCCCAAGCCAGTTGAATCGATTGTTCCGGGCGCTGGACAAGCCTCCGGGCGCAGCGAGCATACGCTGGATCGATTGGGGGTCCAGATGAAGCAACCAGTGACTTGAGGACGTGCCGGGGTCTCCCAGGGTGCCGCTCTGGGTAATCAGGACCGGTGAGTCAGCATTCAGGGTGCCGAGAAAGGCACCGTTGGCACCGCGTAGGCTGTCTGCCTGCAGCGCGTCTACGCCCAGACGGCGGGTGGCCTCGGCCAGGCCCATGCCCAGGCACTGGGCATGGCCGGTGAGTGGTTCGACTTCTGCCCGGCTCGCCACAACAGCACGCATCGCCTGTTCGCTGTCGTAGAACTCCGCTTCGCGGGTGGTACTGCCAAACTGTATGCCCGGCTTGCGCTGCGGCGGGTTCATCGCAATGGAGATAACGTCATCATCCATCACCACACAGCGTTTGCCTACAGACATCAGCAGGCACATTGTGCGCGCCAGTCCGTAGCTTTTTTGTTGCGCCCAGCGCTCCCTGTCCATCAAAAATTCAATGGCTTGTCGGTGCTCGGGTAGGGCACTGATCAGCTTTGTCATCATTTGCCGTTGTTCGTCCGGGCCCAGGTAAAGCATATTCTTGGGGCTGCCGAGATTGAACTTGGCCACGGCCTCACGATTTTTGTCGGCGTTGTCTGCCTGGCGAGAGTCATCGACCAGGCAGAGCTGTTCATGGTCGGAAAGGTTACCAGCGTGCTGCATGGTCTCCAGCAGTCGCACGACCGCTGCCGGGCGATCGCAGGTGATGACGAAGACGCGGGTAGGAGCCAGTAGGGTAGGCTTGTCGGCCAGGGCGTTGAGATTTTGGCACAGGGTGTCGGCACGGGTGAGCAAACCGGCGTCCAGCACCATTTTCAGTACCTGGCTGACATTCTCCTGTTGCCCTGCCAACTGCGGAATACGCGAGGTGATGAGCGTGGCATGTTCCTGAAGGGTGCGAAAGTGCTGGCAATGGGACAGAGCCACCGGGACCTCAGGTGCAACGATCAACTGTCGGTCACTGCCTTTGTCCATCAGCAGTACCGTGCCATTTTGAAGGTCCACACGTTCACAATTAATGAAAGCATACAGTGTCTGGTCCGGTGCGGCAGGCGGTGCCGCCGGGGAATCTGAACCGGTTTGGTAGGAGTAGGAAACCTTGTAATCGTCCGCCATTGGGGGGCTCTTTGGCTGGGTGGAGTAGCGGGCTATTTTATGGCGGGTGGGCGGGGCTGTAAACCAATAGTCTAGGGAGCCTCTGAACAAGTCTATGGCCTCTCTGGCATTCAGGCTTGCCTGGCGCTACCGCTCATTTCGATTGCAGTCTCAAGAGCGCGCAACAGGCTGTCGGGGTTGGCCAGGCCGCTACCGGCCAGATCCAGCGCGGTACCGTGGTCCACTGAGGTGCGAATAATGGGCAGGCCCAGGGTGATGTTAATGGCATTTCCAAAGCCCGCGTACTTCAATACCGGCAGGCCCTGGTCGTGGTACATGGCAAATACGGCGTCGCAGCTATCCAGCACCTTGGGGTTGAAAGCGGTATCGGCGGGCAATGGGCCCTGTAAAGCCATACCTTCGCCGCGCAAACGCTCCAGTGCCGGAATGATCGTATCGATTTCCTCACGGCCCAGGTAGCCGCCTTCCCCGGCGTGCGGATTCAGCCCTAATACCGCGATGTTTGGATTGCTCAGGCCGAATTTTGTCTTCAAATCGCTGTGCAGTATGGTCAGGGTCTGCTCCAACAGTGCTGCTGTGATAGCGTTGGGTACCGCTGAAAGCGGCAGATGTGTCGTGGCCAGGGCGACGCGTAGCTTGCCCGTGGCCAACATCATGACGACTTGAGGGGTGCCGGTTTTTTCGGCCAGGAATTCTGTGTGCCCGGAAAAGGGGATACCGGCATCGTTGATGACTGACTTCTGGACCGGCGGCGTCACCATCGCGTCAAAGACCCCGCGCAGGCAGCCGTCCAAAGCCTGCTGCAATGTATCGATAACGTAGGACGCATTGGCAGGGTCGAGTTTCCCCGGGGTGCAGGGGGCGATCAAGGGCGTGCTCAGAACCTTGAGCTGGCCTGGCTGATGGGCTGAAACCGGGTCGATGGGGTTGAACTCAATGAGTTCTACAGACAGGCCCAGCATACGGGCTCTGGCCTGTAACAGCTCGGGGTCGGCGATGGCGACCAGCTCCGCAGGGAAGGACTGCCCTGCGGCATGCAGTATGATATCTGGCCCGATGCCCGCCGGTTCACCGCCGGTTATAGCGATCCTGGGAATAGCCACGGCCGTGTTATTTGATGTCCACAAACGCTTCATCGCGGATGCGTCGCAGCCAGGCGTCCAGTTCTTCCTGGTATTTACGCTGGTGCAGGTATTCCTGAACTTTGCCGCGTATGGCCAGTTCGGTCATGTCCTGGTCGCGCCGGCCCATCACTTCCAGCAGGTGCCAGCCAAATTGGCTGCGAACGGGTTCGCTCAGGGTGCCGATGTCGGTCGTTGCCATGACTTTTTCAAACTCCGGCACCATCTGGCCCGGGCTGGCCCACCCCAGGTCGCCCCCTTCCTGTGCGGAGCCTATGTCTTCCGAGTATTCCTTCGCCAGCTCGGCAAAGTCTTCACCCGCTTCCACTCTACCCTTGAGTGAGATAATCAGTTGCTCGGCCTCTGTGTCGTTCAGGATTTCTGAGGGTTTTACCAAAATGTGGCGAACGTGGGTCTGTTCGACGATTTTTTCTGCGCCGCGCATGTCTTCCATGTTGACCAGGTGGAAGCCACTGTCACTGCGGATGGCCTTGGAGGTTTCACCGACTTTCAGGGCAGGTGCGATATCAGCAAACAGGGAGGGCAGGTCACTCAGTTTGCGCCAACCCAGATCGCCGCCGCTAAAGGTGTATTTACCGGAGCTGGAGCTGATCACCTGGTCGAAGGGTTCGCCTGACTGTATACGCTCGCGAACTTTATTCACATAGGCCTCGGCTGCGGCTACCTCACTGTCGGAGGCCTCGGGCGCCACCGGCAGCAGTGCGTGCACCAGACGATATTCCGCCTGGGTCATTTTTTGGCCCTCTTCGGTGGCCAGGAAGTTATCGACCTCCTGGGGGGTAATTTGGATGCGTTGGTTCACATTGCCACTCTGGATGCGCTGCAGAATCATTTCCCGCCTGACTTGCTCACGCATATCCACATAGGATTGGCCTTCCGTTTCCAGTCGCTGGCGAAATTCATCCAGGCTCATACGGTTCTGGGCGGCGATTCGCTGCATAGCGCCGTTCAGCTGGGCATCGCTGATACGTACCCCAACGCGCACGCCTTTTTGAATTTGGATACTCTCCAGGATCAGGCGGTCCAGGGTTTCCCTGACCAGTTCGTCCTCAGGGGGCATTTCCCCGCCTCTGGCCTTGAGACTTTCGGTGACTGCAGCCAGTCGTTCCCGCAGTTCGCTGGCCATGATGACATCGTCATCGACGATCGCGACAACCTGATCCAGCATTTGTGTAGCTGCCTGTGCTGTGGGCAGTGCGGAGACCGCCGTTGCCAGGCTGACAGCCAAAAGTAGTGTCCTAATATTCACGCTCTTCAAAACCTCTAATCATGTCCTGCATTATCCCCGTTACGCGACTGCCGAAGCCGCCCATGCCCTTGAGGACAATCTGGACTTGCGTGGAGTTTTCCCGTTCCAGATCGGGGTCGCCGAAATCGGGGTTCGAGCCTGAGACGTTGTCAAAATAGCGCAGGTGCAGCAGCCGCACTCGCCAACAGCAGGTATCATATTCCACTCCGACCATATCTTCTATGCTCGTTGCCGCCTCGATACTGTAGTTCCAGGCACCGAACAGGCGCCAGTTGGGGCTCCACAGTGGCAGGTAGGCAGACAGGTGAGTTTGCTCTGTCACCGGTTGGTTGAACACGCCCGGTGCAGGCCGTCGGTAGGTATAGCCCGCATTCAGCAAGCTGCCATTGTCCAGGGTGTAACTGGCCTGCAGGTTGCCGGCATTGATTTCGCCGCTATAGGGGTCCCACAACACGTTGCCGCGGACGCCAAACTCCTCTATGGGACTGAAGCTGACCTCTGCGGCGAGCTCGGACCCCGACTGCGTCATTGGCGGCTCCAGTGGGTTCAGGCGTACCCGCCGGTCTTCGAAATAAAAGATTTGGCCGACGCTGGCGTTAAAGTATTCCTGGCCGTTGCTGTCGCCGATGAATCGCGTTGTGACACCCAGGGACATCTGGTTGGCATCATCTATGCGGTCCCGGCCACTGAAGCGGGTCTCACGGAAAAGCTGGTTGTAGTTGAAGGTCAATTCCGCACTGTCAAAGTCTGGCTGGTCCGTTTGATCCTCAAAATCGCTGTACAGGTAATACAACCGGGGTTCCAGGGTGTGGACCATGCTCTCGTTGGAAATAGACAGCGGGCGTTCAAAATACAGGCCACTATCAACACTGGCCAGCGCTGCGCCGCTGGAAGGGTTCTTTTCGTCGGTGAAAAACAGGGGGTCGCTGAGAGCGTAGTCGAGCTGCCGATATTTTACCGTCGGCTTGAGAAAACCATAGCCCCATACCATGGGGTAGCCCACACCGGCCTCTGCGTACAGGCGTTGCCCTGTTACCCGGTCATCATCGGTATCGAAATCAGAGTACTGGGCCAGCAGTATCGGCTCGATGGCAAAGGTCTCGCCATCACTGCGGTAGCTGCCGGTAAGCTGCGGTAGTTTCTTGTAGTCGTTGTTGATGTCATCGGCCAGTGATTGGAACTGCTGTACTTGGGCTTCAAACAGCCAATTATCTCCCAGGTAATCCACAGAGCCTAACTGCAATAGGCTGGTCTGGCGCTTGGTGTCCAGGTTGGAGTTGTCCAGGTCCTTGAGGTAGTTGGCGTCGCTGGCTTTTGCGTAGTCGACCTTGGAGCGCCAGCGCTGGTTAAACAGGCCGTTGTGCTTGGCCAGGCCCAACCAACGGTCGTGATTGCGTTCATCCGGGAATTCGTCCTCATAGCGCTTGTCATCGGCCATATAGCTGCCGCCAACCGACCACTGACCCAGGTAGCGGTTGAGATGGCGCAGCTCCAGCTCATGGTTTACGCCGCGCTCCTGAATGTAGCGGGGAATGTAGAGGGCGTCATAGTTGGGGGCAATATTCAGATATACCGGCGTGGCGATATCGACGCCGCCTTTGGAGTCGCTGCCGACACTGGGCCACAACAGGCCCGTGCGGCGATCATCGTTTAGCGGGAATCGCAACCAGGGTGCGTAGAAGACCGGGACGCCCCCCAGGTTTATTTTTGCACCCCGGGCAACACCGACGCCCTCTTCGATATCCAGCTCCATGCTGTTGGCGCTCATGCTCCAGTCCTTGCTGTCCGGTGCGCAATAGCTGAGGCTGCCATCGACGATATGGATCAGGCCTTCGGTGTCGCGCTGCAGCTGTTGGGCTGAACCGCGAAAATTCATCTCGTGAAGGACAAATTCACTGCCTTCGATGGACGCTTCACTGGTTTTGGAGTTGAAATCGGCACGATCACCGGTGAATAACACCCCGGGCTCCCGCACGACGATATTGCCCGATAGAGAGCCTTCCTGGGTGTCTCTGTTGAAGGTGGCGGTGTCGCCCTGCAACTGGCGATAGCCCTGGGTAACCACCACCCCGCCCGATAAGGTTACAGAGCTGCCCTGTAATGAGGTTTCAGTGGCGCTGGCCTCAATATCCGCTTCTTCCGGGATTATGCTGCGATCCACGTCGGCCAGGGGGTCCAGATAGCGGCCAGCGCAACTGAGACACCTGGGGTCATGTAGCAGGTCGGGGACCGCGTCTATGGGCACCCAGTCCAGTCGGCCCCCGGCGGCCCTTGCTGCCCGGGCCTCTTCGATCAGGGCTGAGGCATCCGAAGCTTCCTCAGTTTCCGGTAATAACTCTTCACCGCTGCAATCCCAGCCCGGGCCACCGGCGTTGGCGCGGCAGTCGACTGAATTGTTATCCTGCGCCCACAGCGGCATGGCCAGTGCAAGGCTCAAAAAAAGCACTGTACGCCGTCGCGCCGCAGCGACTGGAGCTATTGGGAATCTGAAAAGCACTGGAATCATTAATACTTGCGGTTTATGGCTTTATTGATTTGTTGGGGCGGATGATAATGCATCCCCTCGCCCTTGTCCGTGAATATTTGAAAGAGGAAGCATACCTTAATGACATCCCGGCCCATTCCCACTGAATTACAGCCCTGGGCACAGACTGCCCTGGGCCTGTCGGGCGAGCCGTCCACCCTGCAAATGGTGGCTGGCGACGCCAGTAATCGTCGCTATTTCCGCCTGCCTCTGGCAAGCAGTAGTTATATTGTGGCTGAATCGCCTCCCAGTACCGAGAAAAATGCCGAGTTCGTCTCCGTTCAACACCGATTGAGCCTGGCAGGCGTCCGGGTCCCGGCGCTGTACGCTGCTGATTTGGAGCGGGGTTTCCTGCTGCTGGAGGACCTGGGAGACACCATGCTCTTGTCGGCCCTGGATAGTGACTCTGTCGATGTGCATTACCGGCGGGCGTTTGAGTTGTTGCGCAAGATGGCCGATAGGGGGGTGATCGATGAGACCATGCCGACCTATGACCGTGCCCTGCTCAGCGAGGAGTTGAGTCGCTTTGATGAGTGGTTTGTGGAGGGCTTGCTGGGCCACACAATTTCAGACCGGGAGCGCGACCTGATCAGGCGCTTCGGCGAATGTTTGTTAGTCAGCGCCCTGGAGCAACCCCGGGTGCTGGTGCACCGCGATTTTCACAGCCGCAACCTGATGCTGCTGGCGCAGGACGAACTGGCTGTGATTGATTTTCAGGATACGGTTGTCGGCCCGGTGACTTACGACCTCGCCTCTCTGCTGAAGGATTGCTATATCTATTGGCCCACAGACCGGGTGCGGCACTGGGCGTTGGCTTATCGGGAATCGCTCCCGGGCGACTTGCTTGACGGGGTGACCCCGGACCAGTTCCTGCGCTGGTTCGACTGGATGGGGCTGGAGCGTCACATCAAGGTGCTGGGAACCTTTGCGCGCCTTTACCTTCGTGATGGCAAGGTGTCCTATTTGCAGGACCTGCCCCTGGTACTGCGCTATGTAGAGGAGGTTCTCCAGCAGTACGCGGGCCAGGAGCCCGTGTTTGCGGAGTTTCAACAGTGGTTTAATGAAGCGCTGGCACCCTTGATCGCCCGTCAGTCCTGGAGTGCAGCGCCGTGAAAGTGATGCTGTTGGCCGCTGGCCTGGGTGAAAGAATGCGCCCCTTGACCGACCACACCCCCAAGCCCCTGCTAACCGTGGCTGGGACACCCCTGCTGGAGCACCATATCCGTCGGCTGGTTGCGGCCGGACTGGACGACCTGGTGATTAATGTATCCCACCTGGCAGCACAGATTGTTGACTTTTTTGGTGACGGCAGTCGCTGGGGGGCCAGAATTGCCTGGTCCCATGAGCGTGAGCCACTGGAAACTGCCGGGGGCATTATTAATGCCTTGCCGCTGCTGGGAGACAAGCCCTTTGGGCTGGTGAATGGCGATGTCTGGACCGATTACCCCTTTAAGCACTTGTGCGACAGGGTGTCATTGCCACCCGGCGGGGCACATTTGGTCCTGGTGGACAATCCGCCCCAGCATCCTGGCGGTGATTTTGAGCTGCTTGACAGTGGCCTCGTGGCGCCGCTGGGCGCCGGCGGTAAGGGCCTGACCTACGCGGGGCTGGGGGTTTACACTGCGGCGTTTTTTGCCGGCACCGCACCGGGGAAATCGCCCATGAGACCCTTGCTGGACCGTGCCATCGCCCGACAATGTCTGCTGGGAGAGTATTTTCCAGGCCAGTGGGTGGATGTTGGCACCCCTGAACGGTTGCAGGCACTCGATAGCGCAGTGCGTTCGGTGGCAGAATAAAAGGGCCGTGATTCCTGCGTGTGCTCCACCCGTTTACCCGCTAGAATAGCGGCCCTGAACCTGCCTGGAGGCCCCCATGTCCGATTACCTCATCGCTCCATCGATCTTGTCTGCTGATTTTGCCCGTCTGGGTGAGGAGGTCGACAATGTGCTCGCGGCCGGGGCCGATGTGGTGCATTTCGATGTCATGGATAATCACTACGTGCCCAACCTGACCATTGGCCCCATGGTTTGCAAGGCCCTGCGCAAACATGGTGTGACCGCCGATATTGATGTCCACCTGATGGTGAGCCCGGTTGACCAGTTGATCGGTGATTTTGCCGAGGCCGGTGCCAGCTATATTACCTTTCACCCGGATGCATCGACCCACGTAGACCGCTCCTTGCAGATGGTGCGTGCAGCGGGTTGTAAATCCGGACTGGTGCTGAACCCCCATGTCGGCCTGGACTGCCTGAAGTATGTGCTCGACAAGGTCGACATGATTCTGCTGATGTCGGTGAACCCGGGTTTTGGCGGGCAATCGTTTATCCCCGCGACCCTGGATAAATTGCGCGAGGCCAGGGCCCTGATCGACGCCTCTGGTTACGATATCCGCCTCGAGGTCGACGGCGGCGTTACCACAAAGAACATCGCCGAAATTGCCGCCGCGGGTGCCGATACCTTTGTGGCGGGGTCGGCCATATTCAACGCACCGGACTATGCCGGTGCGATCGCCGAGATGAGGGCACAGTTGGCCACCGTGGCAAGCTGATCCTACTTATAGTGGGGGTCGCCGCTTGCCAAGTGGCGGCCCATCTGTACAATAAGCACTTCCCCAACCCTGGAGAGAGCTGTGCAAACAGCAAAGCGTAAAGCGGTCGACTTATTGTCGATGCGAGAGGTCACATGCTGGCGATGGTAGCCAGGGCATAGTCACGACCTTAAAAACGCTTATCGAATCTCCAAGGATACGTCATGAAATTGCAAGATTTTGCTGCGCTCGCAGCACAGAACTATAACCGTATACCCGTTAGTCTCGAGGTATTGGCTGATCTGGAAACCCCAATCAGTGCCTACCGTAAACTCGCTGAAGGCCCGTATTCCTACTTTTTCGAATCGGTACACGGCGGCGAAAAATGGGGTCGGTACTCTATTATCGGCCTGCCCTGCTCAACAGTATTGAAAGTCTATGATCACCGGGTTGAAATCTGGACTGATGGGGAGCTGACTGAGAGCAGTGAGGTTGCCGACCCGTTGGCTTATGTCGAGGCCTTTCAGTTGCGCTATCGGTCGGCACCGCTACCGGATTTGCCCGTTTTCCACGGTGGCCTGGTGGGCTATTTTGGCTACGACACCGTGCGCTATGTCGAGCCGCGACTGCAAAAGTCCACGCCGGAAGACGACTTGGGCACGCCGGATATCCTGTTGATGGTATCTGATGAAGTGCTGGTGTTTGACAATTTGGCCGGTACGATTCAGTTGATCGTTAACACCGATCCGGCGTCTGAGGATGCCTATAAGCTGGCTCATAATCGCCTGCGGGCTTTACGGGATCAGCTGCCCCTGCCTATGCAACCCCTGCCGATGGTGACTCTGCAGCCCACGGGCTGTGATGCCCTCGAAGAGCAGGCCAGCTCAACCTTCACCCAGGCCGGCTACGAGGCGGCGGTTGCACAGGTCAAGGAATACGTATTGGCGGGCGATGTGATGCAGGTGGTGCCATCCCGGCGTATGAGTGTCCCATTTGACGCGCCGCCGCTGAACCTCTATAGGGCACTGCGCAATCTGAACCCCTCGCCCTATATGTATTACCTGGATCTGGACGATTTTCATATTGTGGGTTCATCGCCGGAAATCCTGGCGCGCTCAGAGCAGGGCCTCGTCACCGTAAGACCTATTGCGGGTACGCGTCGTCGCGGCCATACCGAGGCTGAAGATGAAGCTATGGAGGCGGAGCTACTCGCAGACCCCAAGGAAATTGCAGAGCACTTGATGCTCATTGATCTTGGCCGCAATGATGTTGGTCGCATCGCGCAGACGGGTTCGGTAAAGCTCACAGACAAGATGGTCGTAGAGCGCTACTCCCATGTTATGCACATTGTTTCCAACGTTACCGGCGAGCTGAAGGCGGGCAAATCTGCCATTGATGTACTGCGGGCAACACAACCAGCGGGCACCCTGAGCGGTGCTCCCAAGATTCGAGCGATGGAAATTATCGACGAGCTGGAGCCGGTAAAACGCGGCGTCTATGGGGGTGCGGTGGGCTATATTTCCTGGGCGGGCGATATGGATACCGCCATTGCTATTCGCACAGCGGTAATCAAGGACGGCAAACTGTATACGCAGGCCGGTGCCGGTGTGGTGGCGGACTCCATACCCACCCTGGAGTGGAATGAAACCCGCAACAAAGCGCGGGCCGTGTTCCGGGCTGCAGCCATGGTGTTGGCTGAAGACAACATGGCGGAGGGTTAAGCATGTTGTTGATGATCGATAATTACGATTCCTTTACCTATAACGTCGTTCAGTACCTGGGTGAGTTGGGTGCGGATGTGCACGTGGTGCGCAACGATGAAATCAAGGTTGCTGATATTGCAGCGCTGGCACCGGAAAAAATCGTGATCTCCCCCGGTCCCTGCACGCCCAATGAGGCGGGGGTGTCGATGGAGGTCATTCGCAGTTATGCCGGCAAGTTACCTATACTGGGTATTTGTCTGGGACACCAGAGCATGGGTCAGGTGTTCGGCGGCAAGATAGTGCGTGCGCGCAATGTCATGCACGGTAAGATCTCCGCTATACACCACCGGTCCCAGGGCGTTTTCCGCGGGCTGAGCCAGCCCTTTGATGCCACCCGTTATCACAGCCTGGTGGTGGACCGCGAGAGTCTGCCTGACTGCCTGGAAATTACTGCATGGACCCAGACCGAAGACGGTGAGATCGATGAAATCATGGGGCTGCGGCACCGTGAGTTGAACATCGAGGGTGTGCAGTTTCACCCAGAGTCGATTCTCAGCGAACATGGACATGATCTTTTACGCAACTTCCTCGAACAGTAGACGGAGCAGCTTATGAATATTCAGCAGGCACTGGCCAAGATTGTTGAGGGCGATAATCTCAGCCGCGAAGAGATGGCGGCGGTGATGCGCCAGGTGATGACGGGTGCAGCCACCGATGCCCAGATTGCGGGTTGGTTGGTCGCCCTGCGAATGAAAGGCGAGACCACCGAAGAGATCGCCGGTGCCGCACAGGTGATGCGGGAGTTGGCGACACCGGTCAGTGTCACCGGGGACCACCTCGTGGACCTGGTGGGCACCGGGGGTGACGGTGCCAATTTGTTTAATGTGTCCACAGCCTCCTCCTTTGTGGTTGCTGCTGCAGGCGCCAGAGTGGCCAAGCACGGTAACCGCTCTGTCTCCAGTACCAGTGGCAGCTCCGACGTGTTGGAGGAGCTGGGTGTGTCACTGGACCTGGATGCCGGGCAGGTCGGTAGGGCCATAGAGGAAGTGGGAATGGGCTTTATGTTTGCCCCCGCCCACCACAGCGCTATGCGCCATGCGACAGGCCCGCGTAAAGAGCTGGGTATGCGTACGCTGTTTAATATTCTCGGCCCCCTGACAAATCCTGCCGGGGTGAAGCGTCAGGTCATTGGCGTCTTTTCACCGGACTTATGCCGCCCTATAGCGGAAGTCTTCAAGTTGTTGGGCAGTGAACACGCCATGATTGTTCACTCGGATGATGGTCTGGATGAAATCTCCATCGCCGGTAAAACCCTGGTGGTGGAATTGCGTGAGGGCAGTATTTCGCAGTACCACATCAGTCCGGAAGACTTCTCCCTGCCCATACAGGATCTGTCGGGGCTCTCGGTCGCCAGTGCGGCCGAATCTGCCGCCCTGATTCGCGGTGCGCTACAGGGTTCGGATGAGCCTGTTGCCCGCAAGGCGGCCGCAATCATTGCCCTGAACGCCGGTGCGACCATCTACGTCAGCGGGATTGCCGCCACCCTGGCAGACGGTGTGGCAATGGCTGAAGACGCCTTGGCAACGGGGCAGGCGGCTGAAAAAATGCGAGAGTTTATCGACTTCACACAATTGATAACTTCCGGTGCAGGGACATAAGATGGCGAATCAGGCCCCCACAATTCTGCGTAAAATTATTGCCCGCAAGGTTCAGGAAGTGGCTGAAAGACGCAGCAAACGCTCTTTGGGCAGCCTGGAGCAGGGCATAGCGGAACAGTCGCCAGCGCGTGGTTTCGCGGCGGCATTGCAGGTGCAGCTTAAGTCCGGGCAGGCGGCTGTCATCGCTGAGGTCAAGAAGGCATCGCCCAGTAAAGGGGTGATAAGAGCCGATTTTCAGCCCGACGCCATCGCCGCGAGCTACCAGTCCGGGGGTGCGAGCTGTTTGTCTGTGCTGACTGACGTCGATTTTTTCCAGGGCAGCGATGCCTACCTGCAACAGGCCAGAAATGCCTGTGAGTTACCGGTGTTGCGCAAGGATTTCACGGTAGACCCCTATCAGGTGGTCGAGGCCCGCTCTATTGGTGCGGATGCGATCTTGCTTATTGTTGCCGCCCTGGAGCAAGGGCAGATGGTGGAGCTCGCCGAAACCGCTGCCGAGGTCGGGCTGGATGTGTTGGTTGAGGTGCATGATCGCGCCGAACTGGAGCGAGCGCTGGAACTTGCTACGCCCCTGGTCGGCGTTAACAACCGCGACCTGCACACCTTTGAGACGCGACTGGAAACCACCCTGGATTTGTTGCCGCATATCCCTTCAGAGCGGATAGTCATCACGGAGAGCGGCATTCACAGCGCAGAAAATATCGCGCTTATGCGAGATAACAGCGTGCACTCTTTTCTGGTGGGCGAAGCCTTTATGCGGGCCCCTGAGCCGGGAGATAAATTGCGGGAGCTGTTTTTCTAGCGGGTGCCCAGCACCACCATGGTTTTACCGGATACGGCAACGAGGCCCTCTTCTTCCAGGGATTTCAAAACGCGCCCGGCCATCTCCCGTGAGCAACCCACAATCTTGCCCAGTTCCTGACGGGTGACCTTGATTTGCATGCCGTCCGGATGGGTCATGGCGTCGGGCTGTCCGCTCAAGTTCAGCAGGGTGTGAGCGACTCGTCCCGAGACATCGACAAAGGCCAGGTCTTTTAATTTCGCCGTGGTCAGGCGCAGTCGGTTGGACATCTGCAGGGCAATGGCGAACAGGATGTCGGGGAATTGGCTGCGGATTTGGTGAAAACGCTCATAGGATATTTCGGCAACTTCACATTGGCTGCGAGCAACAATGACTGCGCTGCGCACCTCTGGGGTATCGGTGAACAGACTCATTTCGCCAAAAAAATCCCCGGCATTGAGATAGCTCACCACCATTTTGTTGTCTCTGTCGCTTTCATCCTCAACCATTACCGAAACAGAACCCTCCAGTATGAAATACAGGGACGTGCTCGATTCGCCCTCGTTAACGATGACGCTTTTAGATTTGTGTACCTGCCGTTGGCAGTGCCTGAGAAAACTTTCAACAGTGGGTATGGCTTTGACAATTTGGGGTTTGATCACTCGGTGGGAGCCTTTTTGTTGATGAGGTTTTTCCATGATTCTACCTCAGGCTGCCCCCAAGTAAAACGAAACTTGTTGTGCTAAGCTGCTGCGCCCTGCGAGGGCCGGATTAATGTTGGCTATTAGAATAGAGTGAACGAGATGAAAGCGACAGTAAAGTGGATGGATGGCGCCATGTTTGTGGGCGAATCGGGTAGCGGGCACACGGTGGTGATGGACGGCCCGGAAGATCTCGGTGGCCGGAATATGGGTGTCAGGCCGATGGAAACCCTGTTGCTGGGTGTTGGCGGCTGTGCGATTTACGACGTACTGAGTATGTTGAAAAAATCCCGGCAGAAAGTGGCGGATTGCCGTGTGGAAATACAGGCAGAGCGAGCCGATGCGGTGCCGGCGGTGTTCACCCGGATCAACCTGCATTTTGTGGTCACTGGGGCAGCGCTGAAGGAGCCACAGGTTAAGCGAGCCGTTGAGTTATCGGCAGAGAAATACTGCTCTGCATCGATCATGTTGGGCGCAGCAGGGGTTGAAATGACACACAGTTACGACATTCTCGATCTGGAGATCTAGTAGCAAGGGCCGAGCCTCTCAGAGCCAGTAACTGCTCTTGGTCATTACCTGGGATAGTGCCGTCATGGCATCTTTTACCGGGCGGGGAAAGTCGGTTCCACCGGCTTCCAGGGCGGCTTCACCGTGCCGTTCCTCATCTTCCAACATTTGCTGCAGGATGAGCTGAGATTTTCTATCCTCTTCCGGCAGGCTTTTGAGGTGATCGCGCAGGTGGCCACAGACGCGTTCTTCGGTGGCGGCAACAAACCCCAGGCTCCACTTATCACCGATGGCACCCGCCGCCGCACCCAGGGCAAAGGACAAGCCATACCAGGCCGGATTCAGTCGGCTGGTGTGACTATCCAGTTGCTCTAATCTCTCTTCGCACCACAGCAGGTGATCAATTTCTTCCTGGGCGGCCTGCTGCATTTCATCGCGTACATGGGGCAATTTGGCTGTCAGGGCCTGGCCCTGGTACAGGGCCTGGGCACAGACTTCACCGGTGTGATTGACCCGCATCAGGCCGGCCACGTGTTTGTGCTGGTCAGGCGGTAATTTTGTATCGCTGTGCCCCTGGGCGGGGGAGGGTCGTTCCGCCTGGTGGCCGCGGCTGCTGAGGGTGCGCAGCACTGAATCCGCTTCACCAATCAGACGATCTACCAGGGACAGTTGACGCTTGCGCATAATCGTGACCTTAGCCTTTGGTTCCGTGACTATAACGCTCAATGGCGCGCCAGCCAATATCCCGGCGCAACGTTACACCGGGCCAATGGATTTTATCGGCTGCTCGATAACAGTCCTGCTGGGCGAGGGCGATATTGTCAGCCAGCGCAGTAACACATAAAACACGGCCGCCGCTGGTCACGATGTCTGACCCCAGTTGGCTGGTTCCAGCGTGGAAAACCTTGATATTGTCGTCCTGGGGCGCATCCAGCCCCAGAATAACTTCACCTTTGCCGTAACTGGCAGGGTAGCCGCCGGCTGCCAGTACCACGCCGATGGCACAGCGCTCATCCCAGCTTGCTTCGCTGCTAGCCAGAGCGCCATCCAGTGCGGCGTCGCAAAGTTCGCACAGGTCAGATTGCAGTCGCACCATAATAGGTTGTGTTTCAGGATCCCCGAAACGGCAGTTGTATTCGATTACCCTGGGTTCGCCCGCGGCAGATATCATCAGGCCGGCATACAAAAACCCGGTGTAGGGGTTGCCCTCGGCGGCCATGCCTCGCACGGTGGGAAGAATGACTTCCGCCATAATGCGCTTGTGGATGTCAGCGTCGACCACGGGGGCAGGAGAGTACGCACCCATGCCGCCGGTATTGGGCCCGGTATCACCTTCGCCGATGCGTTTGTGGTCCTGGCTGGTTGCCATGGGGAGCACGTTTTCGCCATCGACCATGACGATAAAGCTGGCTTCTTCGCCCGCCAGGAATTCTTCGATAACCACGCGGCAACCGGCGTCGCCAAAGGCGTTGCCAGACAGCATATCGGTAACCGCTTCCTCCGCTTGTGCCAGGGTCTCGGCAACGATAACGCCTTTACCTGCCGCCAGGCCATCGGCCTTAACGACGATGGGCGCGCCCTGCGCGCGCAGATAGGCCAGTGCAGGTTCCAGTTCGGTGAAGTTGCCGTAGCTGCCGGTGGGTATATTGTGCCGGGCCAGGAAGTCCTTGGTGAAGGCTTTTGAACCCTCCAGCTGGGCAGCACCCTTGCGCGGACCAAAGCAGCGCAAGTCGCGCGATTCAAAGTAGTCGACAACGCCTTCTACCAGGGGGGCTTCCGGCCCCACAATCGTGAGTCCAACAGCATTACTGGTCGCAAAATCAGCCAGGCCGGAGAAGTCCATGGTATCCAGGTCAATATTTTCAACGCCGGCCTCGTTGGCGGTGCCGGCATTGCCAGGCGCCACATAGACCGTTTCTACTTTAGTGGACTGAGCGACCTTCCATGCCAGCGCATGTTCGCGCCCGCCGCTACCGATAATCAATACGTTCATTCAGGGATCCTAGTGGCCTAGTGACGGAAGTGGCGCATACCGGTGTAGACCATGGCCATGCCGTGTTCATCGGCAGCGGCGATAACCTCTTCATCGCGAATGGAACCGCCGGGCTGTATCACGGCGGCAATACCCGCCTGCCCTGCGTTGTCGATGCCGTCACGGAAGGGGAAAAAGGCATCGGAAGCCATCACCGAACCTTTGACGGCCAGTCCAGCGTGCTCGGCTTTAATGCCGGCGATGCGTGCAGAGTTGATTCGGCTCATCTGTCCGGCGCCCACGCCGACAGTCTGGCCGTTGTTGGCATAGACAATGGCATTGGACTTGACGAATTTGGCCACTTTCCAGGCAAACAGCAAATCCTGTAACTGCTGCTGGCTGGGCTGCACCTTGCTGACCACTTTAATGTCATCCAGGCCGACCATACCCATATCACGGTCCTGTACCAGCAAACCGCCATTCACCCGTTTGTAATCGAGGGCAGCGCCAGGAGCAGACCATTCCCCGCAGACCAGCAGGCGCACATTTTTCTTCCCTGCTACTACCGCGGCTGCGTCATCACTGACCGAGGGCGCGATAATAACTTCCACAAACTGGCGCTCGACAATGACGGCGGCGGTGGCAGCGTCCAGTTCCCGGTTAAAGGCGATAATGCCGCCGAAGGCAGACTCCGGGTCAGTGGCAAAGGCCAGCTCATAGGCGGCGCCAATGGTTTCGGCAACGGCGACGCCACAGGGGTTGGCGTGTTTGACGATGACGCAAGCCGGGCCGTCAAAATTCTTGACACATTCCAGGGCGGCGTCCGTGTCGGCCACATTGTTGTAAGACAGTTCCTTGCCCTGTAATTGACGGGCGGTGGCGATACCGGCTTCTGCGGCCTGGCTCTCCACGTAAAACGCCGCTTTTTGATGCGGGTTTTCACCGTAGCGCATTTCCTGCACTTTATTGAATTGGGTGTTGAAGGTACGGGGGAAGTTCTCGCTGCCGCCGGGCACCAGTCGGCCAAAATGATTGGCAATGGCGCCATCGTAGGCTGCGGTGTGTTCGTAGGCCTTGATGGCCAGGTCAAACCGGGATGCCATGGAGGTCGCTCCATTGTTAGCCTGCATTTCCTCGAGGATGCCGGCATAATCGCTGGCATTGACGACAATGTTGACGAAACGATGGTTCTTTGCCGCCGCTCTCACCATGGTGGGGCCGCCGATGTCGATGTTCTCGATGGCATCTTCCAGTGAGCAGTCGGCTTTGGCGACTGTTGCCTCAAAGGGGTAGAGATTGACCACGACCATATCGATGGCATCGATACCGTGCTCTGCCATGACCGCGTCGTCCTGGCCGCGACGGGCCAGAATGCCACCGTGCACCTTGGGGTGCAGGGTTTTCACGCGGCCGTCCATCATTTCAGGAAACCCGGTGTAGTCCGCAACCTCGGTGACCTCCAGTCCGCCGTCGCTCAACAGGCGGTAGGTGCCACCCGTGGAGAGCAGCTCCACACCCATCTCGCGCAAGGCGGTGGCAAATTCGAGAATGCCGGATTTATCTGACACACTGATGAGTGCGCGTTTGACTGTGACTGGATTGGTGTCGCTCATTGGGGCAGGGTTACCTTATTTGCTGTGTAATGGGGGCTGTGGCGTTGTGGCAGTGTGAGTGGCTGTGTTGTTCAGTCCTGGTCACCGGCGATCAGCTTGTACTGCTTCAGCTTTTTACGCAGCGTGCCCCGGTTCAGGCCGAGCATGATGGATGCCTTGGTCTGGTTGTTCCGGGTGTACTCCATAATGGCCGTCAGCAGGGGCGCCTCGATCTCGGCCAGTACCATGGGGTAGACATCGGTGGCCATCTGGCCGTCGAGTTGCTTCAGGTAATTGGCCATGGCGAGTGTGACGGCATCGCGCAGGCTGCCACCTTGCTGAAATGCCTCCTGGCCGTCTTCAGCTTCGTTGTTGTTGGCAAAGTTGCCGCTATTTTTTTCTGAGTTTATCAGGGGTTCCGCCCTTGTCATGCTGCTAGTTCCTCGAAGAGATTGTTCTGGAAGAAATGTTGAATGAAATGGTTCTGTTCCTGCGGTGTGCACAGGGAATTAAAGTTCCGGCGATGAGCCACGCTGTCCACGCCCGGGATCGCTTGCAGGTACCAGGTGACATGTTTGCGCGCAATTCGTACGCCCATAAAGTCACCGTAGAATGCATGCAGGTCCTGCACATGCTGCAAAATCAGCTGTTTTTGTTCTGTTATACCGGGGGTCGGTGGTGTCAGCCCTGTAGCCAGTCGCCCGGCGATTTGTCCACATAACCAGGGTTGGCCCTGGGCGGCGCGTCCAATCATGACACCCGCCGCGCCGGTATGTGCTATGACGGCTTCGGCTTGCTCTGGCGTGTTGATGTCGCCGTTGGCGAACACCGGGAAATCGGTAGCCGCAACGATGTCGGCAATCGTGTCGTATTCTACTTCGCCTTTAAAGGCACAGGCTCGGCTGCGTCCGTGTACCGCAAGGGCACTGACGCCGGCGTCTTCGGCAATGGTAGCGATAGCCACGCCGTTGCGGGCCTGGGGCGAGGCGCCGGTGCGAATTTTCAGTGTGACGGGTACATTTACGGCAGCCACCACGGCTTCCAGAATGGCCTGGACCAGCGGCTCGTCTCCCAAAAGTGCAGAGCCCGCCGCCTTGCGGCAGACTTTCTTGGCCGGGCAGCCCATATTGATGTCAATGATCTGCGCCCCTTTAGCGACGTTGTAGCGCGCGGCCGCCGCCATCTGTGCTGGATCGTTGCCGGCAATCTGGACCGAGCGGGGTTCGGTCTCGCCATCGTGACGCGAGCGCAGCAGTGTTTTGCGTGTGTCGCGTAAATTGGGATTACAGCTGATCATTTCCGATACCACAAGCCCCGCGCCCAACGCTCGACAGAGCTGTCGGAATGGCAAGTCCGTCACCCCGGCCATGGGGGCAAGCGCGACGCGGTTGGCTAGCGTGTAAGGTCCAATTTGAAGCATCAGGGAGTGTTCTAGAAATGGCTGAAAAAAGAGGCGGTATGATACTCGACAGCCTCTCGCGGGGAAAGGAAAACTGTGCAAAAAATCATCAATTCTTGCGGTGGATCAACGGCGATATGCTCTGTCTGGGCAGGACTGCCCTATGCGGTGTCTTCGGTTTGTGAGCAGAGCCTGCCACGAAGGCAGATCCAGCCGTCCGTTTCGCCGGCCACTGTCAGTTCAATACGGTCACTGTAATGCGCACACAGTGCCTCGGCCTGACTGGCGATTAAGCCCGACAGCAACAGCGTACCGCCGGGTTTCAATAACGTTAGCAGGGTTTCGGACAGGGTCATCAGCGGCCCGGCCAGGATATTGGCGATAACCAGGTCGGCCTGGTTCTGGTGCAGGCTCAGGTCCACATCTTCCGGCAGCGCCACGGCGAGGTTAGCCTCGGCGATACTATTGCGCTGGGCATTATCGCGGCTGGCTGCCAATGCCTGGGGGTCGTTGTCTACGCATAACACGTGCTGCGCGCCAAGTTTGAGGGTGGCGACGCCGAGTATGCCGGACCCGCAGCCGTAGTCGACAACCTGCAGCTGGGCCAGTGGCATGCCGGCGATTTCCGTAAGGCACAACGCCGTAGTGGGATGGGTGCCGGTACCGAAGGCCAGGCCCGGGTCCAGTAATAGGATGGTGGCGCTCGGGTCCGGGGGTTCCAGCCAGCTGGGGCAGACCCACAAGCTGTCACCGAACTGCATGGGTTGGTAATGCTTGATCCACTCCCGTTCCCAGTCCTTGTCCTCGAGTATTTCGATGCGTTGGCGGGCATGCGTCAACAGTTTTGCGGGGAACTGATCGAGCACGGCGGCCATCTCCGTGCCCGCGTCGTACAGGCCGGTCAGTCGCGTCTGGCCCCAGAGAGGGGTTTCGCCAACGCCCGGTTCAAGTACCGGTTCATCGGCGTTGTCTTCCATGGTCACAGCGACCGCGCCGGTGGCGAGCATCAACTCTTCGAGTTGCTCGACTTCGCCGGGTTGTGTGTCCAGGCGAAGTTGCAGCCAGGGCACTACTTGTCTTCCAGCTTACTTTCCAGATAGTGAATGCTTACACCGCCCGCAGCGAAGGCCTTGTCACGCACGAGGTCCCGGTGCAAGGGGGTGTTGGTGCGAATACCTTCCACCACCAACTCGTCCAGTGCCTGCCGCATCCGTCGCAGGGCAATCTCACGGTTCTCCCCGTAGCTGATGATTTTGGCGATCAGTGAATCGTAAAAAGGCGGTACGGTGTAGCCGTCATAGAGGTGTGAATCCACACGGATGCCGGGTCCGCCCGGGGGGTGGAAGTACTTGACCTTGCCCGGAGAGGGCAGGAAGTTTTGCGGGTCCTCTGCATTGATTCGGCACTCAAAGGAGTGCCCGCGAAACTGGATATCACTTTGCTTGATCGATAGGGGTTGGCCGCTGGCAATAAGCAGTTGTTCGCGGACGATGTCTACGCCGGTGATCATCTCAGTTACCGGGTGCTCTACCTGCACGCGAGTGTTCATTTCGATGAAGAAGAAGCCGCCATCCTCGTACAGAAACTCAAAGGTCCCGGCACCGCGGTAGCCAATTTCAATGCAGGCATTGACGCAGCTCTCTGCCACCTGGGCGCGAATATCGTCCGGAATACCCGGTGCGGGTGCTTCTTCCAGTACTTTCTGGTGGCGTCGTTGTAAAGAGCAATCTCTGTCGCCCAGATGCACGGCATTGCCCTGGCCGTCTGCCAACACCTGGATTTCAACGTGTCGGGGCTTTTGCAGGAATTTTTCAATATAGACCACATCACTGCCAAAGGCCGCAGCGGCTTCAGATTGGGTAACCTGAACCGAGTTCAGCAGGGCGGCCTCGTTGTGAACCACACGCATGCCGCGACCACCGCCACCTGCTGCCGCCTTGATGATTACGGGGTAACCCACACGCCTGGCGACTTTGAGCGTGTGCTCGTCGTCATCGGTCAGTGGCCCGTCAGAACCGGGTACGGTGGGGACACCGGCTTTTTTCATGGATTCAATAGCCGAGACCTTGTCGCCCATTAAGCGGATGGTATCGGCTGTTGGCCCGATAAAAACAAAACCACTTTTTTCTACCTGATCGGCGAAATCAGCGTTCTCAGCGAGGAAGCCATAACCCGGGTGAATAGCACTGCTTTCTGTGACCTCTGCGGCACTGATGAGCGCCGGCACATTCAGGTAGCTCTCAAGAGACGATGGCGGGCCGATGCAAACGGACTCGTCCGCCAAACGAACGTGCATTAGTTCGGCATCCGCCGTGGAGTGAACGGCAACGGTTCTGATGTCCAGTTCCTTGCAGGCGCGCAGGATGCGAAGTGCAATCTCCCCGCGGTTGGCGATAAGCACCTTTTCCAGCTTGGCCATGGTGTTTTCCTCTAAATGATGTGTTGAGAGCGATGCCAGGCTAGACGATAGAGATCAGTGGTTGGTCAAATTCAACAGGCTCGCCATCCGTCGCCAGTATCGCTTCGATAGTGCCGGCTTTATCGGCCTCGATCTGGTTCATCATTTTCATGGCTTCAACAATACAGATCACGTCGCCGACCTTGACCGTTTGGCCTATTTCAACAAATACGGGTGAGGTGGGGGACGGCGAGCGATAAAATGTGCCGACCATGGGAGAGTTGACGACATGGCCGCGGGTAGCGGGGGCCACTGGCGCGGGTACAGCTTCTGCAACAGGTGCAGCGATTGGCGCGGCGAGAGGTGCCGGTGGGGGCGCTGCGTAGCCCATGGGGGCGGCCATCATGGCCTGGGCAGCACCGTTGCGACTGATGCGCACCGATTCCTCGCCCTCTTTGATCTCTATTTCATCGATGTTGGACTCTTCCAGCAACTCGATCAGTTTTTTTACTTTACGAATGTCCATAGTGTGGCCTCTTCAGTTTATGGCTGTTCCAGTTGTTGCAGGGCGGCCTGCAACCCAAATTCGTACCCTTGTGCACCCAGTCCACAGATAACACCCTGGGCCAGGTCTGAAAAATAGGAGTGCTTACGGAATTCTTCCCGTGCATGGGTGTTGGACAGGTGAATTTCGATAAACGGGATGTTGGTAGCAGCGAGCGCGTCACGCAGGGCGACACTGGTATGGGTGAAAGCTGCGGGGTTGATGAGAATAAAGTTAACCCCCTCGTGGCGGGCATCGTGGATGCGCTCGACCAATTCGTATTCCGCGTTGCTCTGCATGTTCAGCAGGTGATGACCGCGCTCCCGGGCGAGTTGCTCGAGGCGCTGGTTGATGTCGCTGAGTGTCGTGCTGCCGTATATTTCCGGTTCGCGCTCGCCCAGCAGGTTCAGGTTGGGGCCGTGAAGGACAAGAATGGTGGCCATGGTGTGGGCACTCTTTGAAATCGCGAATTCGAAGGATTGTGCAGCAAAACCCCATGCTTGTCCACGGTTTTAGCTGTTTTTGGTATTTAACTACAGTTCGCTACAAAATAGCGGAAGTTAGCAGGTTTTTGTCAGTTTTTATGTCTAAAGTCGAGAGTGCTTGCAATACGGTTGATTTGGTTAGGATTTGCGGCAAAACCTGGGGTGGGCGCGATGGATCACCACTGTAGAGAATATAGAAGGGGATACCATTGCGGCCATGTTGTTTGAGAAAGGCGGCGATATCGGCATCGTAGTTGGTCCAGTCTGCAACCATATAGGTGACGGATTTTGCCTTGAAAGCAGCGGAGATCTCATCGGTGAGCAGCACGGCCTGTTCGTTGGCGATACAGCTGATGCACCAGTCGGCGGTCACATCGACGAATACGGGCCGGCCCTGGGTCTGCAATTCCTCGAGACGCTGTTGTGACCAGGTTTCATGATCGCCAGAGGGCGTATTTCGTGTCGATTCATCCAGCCCGCGCCATCCGGCGAACCCCGCGGCGACCACGATGCACAGCACGGCGAGGCTTTTGCCCCAGCGTGGGTAGCGCCACAACCAGAAGCCCAGGCCGATCAGCAGGGCACCCAACAGGGCAATGGCCATGGTGTTTACCCCGGTCTGGCGCCCCACAACCCAGAACAGCCAAACTGCCGTGGCGTACAGTGGGAATGCCAGTAATTGCTTGAAGGTCTCCATCCATGGGCCGGGTTTTGGCATCATCCTGCGCAGGCCGCTGCTGTAACTGAGTGCCACCATGGGGGCAGCCATACCGGCGCCCAGTGCGGCAAAAACACCCAGGGCAATAACCGCGGGTTGGGTGGCGGCGAAGCCCAGTGCCGTGCCCATAAAGGGTGCAGTACAGGGGCTGGCCACTACCACGGCCAAAACCCCGGTAAAGAAGCTGCCGCCCAGGCCTTCCCGGTCAGCCAATTCGCTGCCGGTACCCATAATGCTGCTGCCCAGCTCGATGAGCCCCGACAGCGACAGGGCCATGGCCACGAACAGGTAGGCCATGGCAATGACAAAGCCCGGGGATTGCAGGTGAAAACCCCAGCCCACGGCGGCGCCGGCCTGTCTAATGAAAATCAGTACCGCGGCGACCAGTACAAAGCTGGCGATTACACCGCTGGCATAAACCCAGCTATGGGTGTGGTCTGGGTGGTCGGCGCTGCGGGCGAAACTTAGCATCTTCAAAGAGAGCACGGGGAAAACGCAGGGCATGAGATTGAGAATGCTGCCGCCGACAAATGCCAGTAGCAGCATGTAGAGAAGATTGCCCCACTGGATCGATGTGGCGTCTGTGCCGGCAACTTGAGGGCGCTTGGGTGGGCTGATGGCCGACACTGTACCGGCTGAAAAATCCAGCTTAAAATGCTGCGTGAAGGGCGGGTAACACAAGCCGGCATCGGCGCAGCCCTGGGAGCTGATGCTCAGTGTTGCCCGGCCCGGTGTTCTCGCGGGTGTCAGTAATACATCCGCGTCGTGATAGTAAACGCTCACATCGCCAAAATATTCGTCATGCCGGTCCAGAGCGGGTGGCAGGTCCACAGCCAAGTCAATCGCGCCGCCTTCATCCTTAAGGTCAAAGGAAAATCGATGCTGGTACAGGTAGTAGCTGTCTTCAATTTGCCAGTACAGCCGGATACTGTTGTCGGGTTGTAGTTCCACAGCCAGGCGGTAAGCTTCTTCCACGCGCAGGAATTCAGTGGCCGGTGCTACGCCGGGAAAGGCGCCGCTCGCGGCGTTGCTGCTTAAACCTGCACCGTAGCCGGTGGCCGTGAAAATCAGCAGTAGGGTTGCGAGCAATGCGCGCATGAAAACTCCTGTGAGTGTACCTTGGGTGGCCGATGACTCGGGTTGCCCGCGTGTTGGCGGATATTATACCAGCCCTCTGGATGCTCCTCCCAATTAACGCTATCCCGGAGTGGGTTGGGAAGTGATATAGTGCTATGACGCTGGAAGCGAACAATAGTTTCAGCAGCGAAACGAATGATGGAGCAGTTTTTGCAATGAAACGACGGTGCCGGTCCTGGCTGGTCAGTGTGCTTGTGGGGGGGCTTTGCCTGCCTATGGCCGTGCTGGCAGCGGATGAATTGCCGGGTCTACATATTGAGAACGCCTGGATTCGGGCTATGCCGCCCGGCCAGCGCAACACGGCAGCCTATCTGAGTGCGACCAACCACGGCCAGGAAACTGTGACTATCGTTGGAGCCAGCACTGACCTGGCAGCGAAAGCCGAGATGCATCGTAGCCGTGAAGTGGATGGCTATATGCGTATGGAGCAGCTGGATGCGGTGCCCGTGCCTGCTGGCTCGTCTGTGCACTTGACACCGGGCGGTATACACCTGATGTTACTCGGGCTGAACGCAATGCCGGAAGAGGGCAGCACTGCCCTGCTTTGTCTGCAACTTTCGACAGGGCGTACGGTCTGTATTGACGCAGTGGTACAAAAAAGTGGCCAGGGCGGTCACCAGCACCAGCACTAGTCAGGGCTGGATACACCAGGATTTAACTTTTAACGAACACCAGGCGGTAGAGAACTATGGGTGCAGGAATCAAGGGTAAGATGTCGACGTTGCTGGACAGTTTACTGGACGGAGAGTTGTTCAAGTGGATGGGAATTCTGCTGGGGGTATATCTTCTTATTGCGGCTATTCTGGGGGCGTTCTGGAGTATCGCGCCCGCGCCTTTTGACGTGCAGGACAATGCGGCGTCTTTTGCGGCTGAAAGTGGCGGTTCGGTGGTGACGGGCTCGGTGACAACGGCCGCGGTGATTAAGGTGGTTGATACCCTGTTGGACAAGCCTGGCGGTTACCTGCATAACGACCGTTTCCCCCCGGGCCTGTGGCTGGATAACATGCCCAATTGGGAATTTGGCGTACTGGTTCAGGTTCGCGACCTCTCCCGGGCGATGCGTGAGGTGCACAGTCGCTCCCAGTCACAGTCCACTGAGGACCCGGATTTGGCCCAGGCGGAACCGCGATTCAACTTCAATTCCGACAGCTGGATCCTGCCTGCATCCGAATCGGAATACCGTGATGGCAGGGAATTCACCCATAAATATTTTGTCAGGTTGTCGGATGTCCAGGCCAGCAATGCGCAATTTTATGCGCGGGCAGACAACCTCCGGTACTGGCTGGCGACGGTGGATACGCGCCTGGGCAGCCTGTCCCAGCGCCTCAGCGCCAGTGTGGGGCAGCGTCGCTTGAACACAGACCTGGCCGGCGATGACAATGCAACACAGTCCACCCAGGCACCAGCGGAAGTGATGGTGCAGACACCCTGGACTGAAATTGATGACGTTTTTTATGAAGCGCGCGGAAGCGCCTGGGCTCTGATCCAATTTTTGAAAGCGGCTGAGGTAGACTTTGCTGACATTTTGGCTAAGAAAAATGCCCAGGTCAGTGTGCAGCAGATCATTCGGGAATTAGAGGCGACCCAGGAGACTGTTTGGAGCCCCATGATTCTGAACGGCACCGGTTTCGGTACGCTGGCCAACCACTCGCTGGTGATGGCCTCCTATATTGGTCGCGCCAATGCGGGTATTAGTGATTTACGTGATCTGTTGTCCCAGGGTTAGTGAGATACACTGATTTAGCGCTTATAGCGCAGTCGGGTACCGGTATTGAGAGACAGGCGAATCTCAGTGGCATCCAGCTCGTAGGGGAAGTAGGTGCCGGACAGTTTGGCGTCCAGTAAGCTGGCGCCTTCCAGATTGGTGTCGCGAAAATCAATGCCGGACAAGTCGCTATTGCGAAAGTAGGAGTTGCTGAAGTCCAGCCCGGCAGCGTTCATATTCCTGAGGTCACGGCCGCGGTAGTCGCCACTTTTTAACTGGCTGTTGTCTATATTGTCCCGCTGTTCGTTAAACTCCTTGATATCTTCATTGCGCAGCAGCTGGTACAGGGGGTCTTTTTTAATGAAGGGCTTGTCCATGGTGCTACCTCTCGCTTCCGGCCCGGTTCAGTCCGGATGGATTATCAATGGGGTAATAGCTTAAGCCAGAGTGCAGGCGAAGCATAGCCCAAAAACGCCGGTTGGCCATTCAGTGGGGATCATGTTGCCAATACAAACCATCTCGGGTTTTTTACTGACGCGAAACTGGCGTGATACCGATCGCGGCGTGGAACTGGAGTACTGGTTTAGCAGTGATGAGGGCCCCGTCTGCGTCCTCGTGCAGGAACAGCAAAGCCTGTTTTTTATTCGTGCGACCGATGCGGCAGAGGCCAGAAACATTCTTCGCGGGCAGCGCGGTGTAACGTTCAAGGCGGTGCAGCTGCGAGATTTCTCCATGGACGAAGTCGAGGCGGTGTATTTCCGCAGTCATCGACAGTTGCGCCGCGCAGCGGATAGCCTGCGCGAGCGTGGCCTGGACCCCCTGGAGAGTGATATCAACCCGGCGGACCGCTTCTTGATGGAGCGGTTTATCACCGGCGCTGCGCTACTGCGTGGCCAGCTACAGCCCAGGGGGCAACACCAGGTTCTGCGCAATCCAGACATCAAACACACGGATTACCAACCCCGGCCCAGCGTGGTTTCCGTCGATATTGAAACGGCCATGGAGGGTCTACAGCTCTACTCTATAGGCGTGCATGCCCTGCGCGGTGGTGAGTCTACGCGGTTGGTATTCATGCTGGGAGAGGGGGCCACGCAGGACTGGGTTCACAGCTTTAGCTCACAGGAGGCTGTATTGCAGGCTTTTCTGGGCTGGCTGGCAGAATTCGACCCGGATATCCTGATCGGCTGGAATGTGGTGAATTTCGACCTGTGGTATTTACAGCGACTGTCCGATCAGCTGGGCCTGCGACTCACCCTGGGTCGGGATCAGCGTCTGGTGCACTGGCGAGACCTGGATGACGAGGGTACGCGTAAAGTGGCGCAAATGCCGGGGCGCGTTGTATTGGACGGTATCGAGTTATTGCGCGCGGCTTTTTATCGCTTTGAGAGTTTCTCCCTGGAAAATGTCTCCCGTCAGTTACTGGGAGAGGGCAAGCTGTTAGCCAGTGGCGACCGGGGCCACGATATCACGGTGTTGTTTCAGGACGATAAAACGGCACTGGCCGACTACAACATCAAGGACTGTGAGTTGGTCTCCGACATTTTTGCGACAACGTCACTGCTGGACTTCGCGATCGCACGGACCCGTATGACCGGGTTGAACCTGGATCGCATGGGTGGATCCGTGGCCTCCTTCGACAACCTGTACCTACCGCAGCTGCATCGCCGGGGCTTTGTCGCACCCAATGCCAGTACGGACCTTGTTGCCAGTCCCGGCGGCTTTGTTCTCGAGTCGATGCCTGGCATGTACGATCACGTGCTGGTACTGGACTTCAAGAGCCTGTATCCCAGTATTATTCGCACCTACTGCATCGACCCCCTGGGTCTGGCCATGGGCATTGCCGGTGAGCTTGAGGACGTGGATCGGGTGCCGGGCTATCTGGGGGCGCAATTTGCCCGACAGGGACATATCCTGCCCGAGCTGATTCGCCAGCTGTGGGAGCAGAGGGACATGGCCAAAGCGTCCGATGACCAGCCCCTTTCCCAGGCGATCAAAATCATTATGAATTCTTTTTACGGGGTGCTGGGATCTGGCGGCTGTCGTTTCTTCGATACCCGTTTAGCCAGCTCTATCACCCTGCGCGGGCACGATATCCTGCAGCGCACCCGCGACTACATTGAAAACGCGGGCCAGACCGTCATCTACGGCGACACCGATTCAGTATTCGTGTGGATACGCGACGCCAGCAGCGACGCCGAGGCCCAGGCCGCCGGGCAAGCGCTGGAGCGAGACCTGAATGCCTATTGGCAGCGCACCACCGAGCAAGAGGACCAGTTGCCCTGCCGTCTCGAACTGGAATTTGAAACACACTATAAACGTTTCTTGATGCCCACTATCCGCGGCTCAGACAAGGGCAGCAAGAAGCGCTACGCGGGCGTGGTAGCCGGCAAAGACGGCGACACCCTGGTGTTCAAGGGCCTGGAAAACGTCCGTACCGACTGGACGCTTGTTGCCCGGGAATTCCAGGAAGAACTCTACCGCCGCATTTTTATGCATGAACCCTTCGAAGACCTGGTTCTCGACACCACCGCCCGTGTGCTGGCGGGCGAAGCGGACGAACGGCTGATATACCGCAAGCGCCTGCGCCGTAAACTCGACGAGTACCAGCGCAATATCCCGCCACATGTTCAAGCCGCCAGGCTATGCGAAGCACGGGGCCTCCCCGTCCCCTCCCGTGGTGATTGGGTGGAGTACGTCATGACCACCAGCGGCGCCGAACCCGCCGCCCAACCCCTGGCTGCTCTCGATTACCAATACTACGTCGATCGCCAACTGGAACCGGTAGCGGATGGCATTCTCGGCTTTGTCGGCACCTCTTTTCGGATGCTGGTGGACAAGCAGATTGGTTTGTTTTGAGGTTTCTGGGGAGGGTGGCTGCTTGTTTTGTGCTTTGTAGGCACCAGGGAACGTGGTTGCCCCTGACTCGCTGCGGCCCAGAGGCCGCTTTATGCTTCGCCAGGGGCAACCACGTTCCCTGGCGCCAGATCGAGCGGAGGCTAGGTTTCCGGAGAACGATATTACGCGCTCAAATGGTAAGCCTTGGGTAGCTTGTACCCCTTTCCCGGACCGTCTGAGGCCACGGATGGCCTCAGCCGAGCCCACATGGATGTGCTTGTAGCGTGTCCGGGAAAGGGGGACAAGCTACCCGAGGCTGGCAAGTAGCCGACCCTCTAGTCACCGAAAAACTCAGCCCGCAACGCTGGGTAATCGCTGGCGGGTAGTCTGGGCCCGTAGTTGGCGACGATCTGGCCTGCTGCCAGGCTGGCGAAACGGCCGGCGGTGGGGAAGTCTTCACCGCGGGTGATGGCGTAGAGGAAGGCGCCTGCAAACATATCGCCGGCACCATTACTGTCCAGGGCGTGAACCTTGTGGGGCGGAATTTGGGTTAGGGTCTCACCGTCAAAGACGATGGCGCCTTCGGCACCGAGAGTGAGGGCAAAGCCACGGGCAACCAGCTTCAGGCGCTCGATGGCGACGTCGAGGTCGTCGGTCTCGCCCCAGCCCTTGGCCTCGGCTTCGTTGCAGAATAACAGGTCGAGTTTGTCACCGACCATTTGTATCATGCCTTCACGGAAAAATTCGACCATACCGGGGTCGGAAAAGCTCAGGGCGGTTTTGACACCGGAGGCCTCTGCGACTTCGCGTGTTTTGATGGCGGCTTCGCGGCTGGTATCAGACGTTACGCGGTAGCCTTCAATATAAACCCACTCGGAATCGGCGATTGCATCGGCGTTTAGCTGGTCCACGGACAGGGTGTCATTGATCGCCAGGTAGGAGTTCATGCTGCGCTCGGCGTCCGGGGTGATTAACACCAGGCACTTGCCGGTGATGCCGGCTTCCCGGGGGCCGTTCATGCTGTGGTCTACACCGGCGGCCTGGAGGTCGCCCAGGTAAATGTCGCCGTCGGCATCGTTGGCCACTTTGCAGGACATAAAGGTCGGTCCGCCAAACAGTGCGGTTGCAATGATAGAGTTACCACCGCTGCCGCCGCTGGCATGGGTCGCTTTGACAAGATGGCCGTCCAGGTGACCCAGTAACTCGTACAGTCGATCTTCGTCGACCAGGGTCATCAGGCCCTTTTCGACATTCATGGCGGCCAAATCGCCGTCCTCGACCTTCACTTCTGTATCGACCAGAGCCGCACCGATGCCGTAAACCTTGTACTTCTTCATATGATCCAATTTCCCGTTGTACTACCAGTAAAATCCAGCGGGCTATTATCCTGATTCAGGCTGGAAATGAAAGCGTAGCGCTGCGAAGGTGTTGTACACTCGCATCCCATGATTCGAACTACCCATCTGCTCTTCAAACTGTCGCTGACCGCCCTGTTGGCGGTTGTGCTGTGTATGCTGTACCTGGACTCGCGGATAACCACTACCTTTGCCGATAAAATGTGGGAGTTGCCCGCCAAGGTTTACGCCCGGCCACTGGAATTGTTTCGCGGTGCACGGCTAGCTGAGGGCGATCTGGCCTATGAGCTGGAGGCGCTGGGCTATCGCAAGGTGACCCAGGTCCGTAAACCCGGGGAAGTGGCCAGGAATCGCGGCAAGTTCGATATTTTCACCCGCGGTTTCAGGTTCCCCGGCGAGCGGGAGCCGGCTCACCGGGTGAGGGTGGAAATAGTCGGGGAGCGGGTGACGCTCCTGTCGGCAAGTAGCAAGACGGTTGATTTGATGCGCCTTGATCCGGTACAGATCGGCGGAATTTACCCCTCCCACGGCGAAGATCGGGTGTTGGTGCAGCTGTCGAACGTGCCCGAAAGCCTGCGTTTGGGGCTGTTGGCGGTTGAAGATCGTGATTTTTACGATCACTGGGGCTTTTCGTTTACCGGGATTGCGCGGGCCGCCTACAGTAACGTACGTTCCGGCCAGGTGGTCGCGGGTGGCAGTACGATTACCCAGCAGTTGGTCAAAAACTATTATCTGACCCCGGAGCGCACGCTCATCCGCAAATTAACCGAAGTGGTTATGGCGGTGTTGATGGAGTTTCACTTCAGTAAGGAGGAAATTCTCGAAAGTTATATCAACGAAGTGTATCTGGGCCAGGAAGGACCGCGTGCCATTCATGGTGTTGCGCTGGCGGCGCGGCACTACTTTGACACCCCGCTGGAGCAGCTGGGCCTACATCAACAGGCGCTGTTGATCGGTATGATCAAGGGCCCTTCCCTGTACAACCCGTTGCGCAACCCCGAGCGGGCCAAAGGCCGGCGGGATGTGGTGTTGGATGTGATGGCGGATCAGGGTGTTATCTCCACGGAACACGCGGTCATCGCCAAGTCGATGTCACTGGGTCTGAACAGTAACCGGCGGGTGCGGGGCTCTTTCCCGGCCTACCTCGACCTGGTGCGCAGGCAGTTGCGGGAGGAGTACCGGGAGGAGGACCTCACCACCCTGGGTCTCAGTATTTTTACCAGCTTTGACCCGATACTGCAGCGCCAGATTGAACGCAGTACATCGACGGTGATGGACCAGTTGGACAGCTCCGGTGTGCTGCAGTCGGCGACCGTGGTGACGCGTTTTGATACCGGAGAGGTCGCCGCTGTGGTCGGTGGTCGCAAGGTACGCTATGCCGGCTTCAACCGCGCCCTGGATGCCCGTCGGCCCGCCGGTTCCTTGCTGAAACCGGCGGTTTACCTCGCCGCGCTGGAGCAGCCGCGCAAGTACACCCTGGCAACGCCACTGCACGATACCCCCGTTACCGTCGCGGGACCCGGCGGGCAGAACTGGCAGCCGCGTAACTTTGACCGGGTGTCCCATGGTGACGTACTGCTGCACAAGTCCCTGGCCAAGTCCTATAACCTGGCTACCGCACGACTGGGCATGGAGGTGGGCCTCGATTCGGTTGTGGATATCATGCGCCGCCTGGGCATAGACGGGCCGGTGCCTGAAGTTCCGTCTTTGAGCCTCGGTGCGGGTGAGTATTCCCCCATGGATATGGCCGCCATGTACCAGACGATCGCCGCCGGCGGTTTTCGTATGCCCTTGCGCAGTATCCGCGATATTGTCGATGCCCACGGCGAACCCCTGCACCGTTACCCACTGGAGTACGATCGCACCGTGAGCCTTCAGGCGGTGCACTTGCTCCATTACGCCATGCGCGAAGTTGTGCGCGAGGGGACCGGGCGCGGCGTGTACCGCTATCTCAAGGACGATTTTGAGGTGGCAGGCAAAACCGGGACCACCAATGAGGGGCGCGATTCCTGGTTTGCCGGCTTTAGTGGGGATTTACTGGCCGTGACCTGGATCGGGCACGATGACAACGGCGGTACGGGCCTGACCGGGGGCACTGGCGCTTTGAAAGTCTGGGCTCACTTTATGGCAAACGCCAGCCAGCGCTCCCTGAGTTACCGTATGCCGGATGGCATAGAGACCCATTGGATTGAAGAGCAACAGGGCATCCTGACCGGCGAAGGCTGCCCGGGCGCTCGTATGTTACCCTTTATCAAAGGCTCTGAACCGCGCCAGAGTACCGGCTGCAGGCCGCAAAAATCCAAAGTGGTCGATTGGTTCCAATCTTTGTTCGGGGGAAATAATTAGTGTCTGTTTTACGTTCTACTGTTAACGGCCTTGGCCTTTGTGCCCTTGTCCTGCTGAATGGCTGTTCTATTTATAGCCTTCCCGGCGATGAGCAGGAGCCCGTAACGATCGAAAAAGCGATCCCGGCGCCCCCGCCGACAACTTCGCCACAACCAAAACCGGCTCCCGTTGAGCCCAGCACCTCCAGCGCCTACCAGGGCCTCATCAATAAAGCCGACCAGGCCTCCGCCCAGGGCGATTACGAGCAGGCCCTGGCCCTGCTGGAACGTGCCCAGCGCATCGACCCGGACAGCGCTGAAATCTACCTCAATCTCGCCAAAACCTATCGCGCCAAGGGCGACAATTCACAGGCCTCCGCAACGGCTGAGCGCGGTTTGTTGTATTGCAGTGGGCAAACCGAGTGTGATTCATTGCGGGCTTATATTCGCTGATTCAACTTGGTGGTGATGTAGTTGGCCTCTTAGAGGGTGTAACTTGCCCGGTCTCTGTGGTGCGGTGTTGCTTCCCGAGACACGCCACAAGTACGTCCATGTAGGCTCGGCTGAGGCCATCCATGGCCTCAGACGGTCCCGGGAAGCAACACCGCACCACAGAAACCTTGAATTGAGTGGGCTTCGAGCGGCAACTTTCTCGAACGTGGCACGGTATGCGCTTGAGTAGACCCCCAGTTTGGCACCGTAAAAGCCTCGGGTAGGTGGTATTGCTTCCCGAGACCGTCTGCGACATGGATGTCGCAGCCGAGCCCCCATGGATGGGTTCACGGCGTGTCGCGGGAAGCCATACCACCTATCCGAGGCGCCTAACCCGCACTTAACTCAGTCTGCACCCAGCCCAGCCCAGCCCAGCCCAAGTCTAGTTTCAATGCTTTACCTGCAAACCACCGAAAACCCACCCTCAACCGGCTCAAAACTCAGGAACTGGTTAATACACGCCGGCACGTCGCCTGCCGAGTGACTGACAAAGATGATCTGCGTGTCCGAGTGCTGGGCTATATGGTCAATGGCGCGGAGGATGAGCTTGCGGTGGTGGCCGTCCAGGCCGAGGGTGGGTTCGTCGAGGAGGAGGATGATGGGGGATTTAACCATGGCCCTGGCGAGCAGGACCATGCGCTGGATGCCGAAGGAGAGTTCGTCGAAGCCCAGCCTGGTGTACTCGGCGAGGCCCAGGGCGGCCAGCCATTGCTCGGCGATATCGCGCTGGGTGTCGCCCCATTCATCGTAGAGGCCGATGGAGTCGAAGAAGCCGGATACGACGACCTCGACCACTTTCATGCCACGGACGTAGTTGAGGTGGAGCTGGGTGTCTAGCTGGCCGTATTTTTGCTTGATGTCCCAGACGCTTTCACCACTGCCCCGGCGGATACCGAAGAGCGTGATGTCCTGGCCGTAGGCCTTGTGATTGTCGCCGGTTACCAGGGATAGCAGGGTGGTCTTGCCGCAGCCGTTGGGACCCGAGACACAGCAGTGCTGCCGGCGTTCGAAGCGCCAGTTGACCTCCCGTAGAACCTCTAATTCGCCATAGCTGACGGACACGGTGTTGAGGTCCAGCAAAGGGCCCTGGTGCGCTAATTGGTAGGGCCGGGGCGCGGGGGGTGGAAGGGCCTCCAGCTCGGCAATGGGAGGATTCATCAAGGCTTGTACGGCGGGGTTGCCGAGAACATCCTCGCGTGGGCCACTGGCTAAAATATGACCTTTGTCTAGCGCGAGGACGTGGCTGATACCGGCGGGCACGTCTTCCAACTGGCGACACAGCAGGAGCAGGGGTAAATCGGACAGCAGGAGTTCGTCGACAATGTGCTGTAGCTCGGACTGGCTGGCCGCGTCCAGGCCGTCCAGTGGGCTGTCCAGGATGAGCAGGCCGGGATCGCTTAAAATGGCCTTGATCAGTAGGGTTTTACGCATTTCCCCGGTGGAAATGAAACGCAGGCCCCGGTTGAGAATATGCCGTATCTGCAGGCGGTCTACCCACTCCTCGAAGCGTGAGTCGGGGCTGCGACCGCCCAGGATAATGTGTGCAACCCGGGTGCCGGGATCGCTGGCGTCGGCGCGAAATTCCGAGTCGTCCAATTTTTTGTCCCGGTCACACAGGGCTTTTTGTTGCTCGAAGCAGACATAGGCGATGCCCTTTTCTTCCAGTGCGGGCGAGCGTTGGATAGTGCCCGCTGCGTGGGACTCCTGGCGGCAGATAATTTTGGCCAGGCTGGTTTTACCTGCACCATTGGGGCCCAGGCAGGCCCACTGCTGGCCCGGGAGCAGGTGCCAGTTGATACCCTGCAGGGCGGGGAGGGCCCGATAGACCAGGCTGGCATTTTCCAAAAGTAATAGGGGGGTGTCGGTCATTGTTTTGTTCTTCTTGTTCTAAAGTCGCGGCTAAATAAAGTGCGAGTTACTTGATAGTCCAGTGTACTACTGGCTTAATCTTTGCTCACTAGCAAACGTGGTTTAGTTGTGTCTGTATCCCTTTTACAGTTAATCGAGGGCGAACTGTCTCGCCATAGTCCCGGCAAAAAGTTACTGCGACGGCTCATGCAGCGATCTGCGGTGGCCATGATACTGCAATTGCAGCAGGGGGAGCTGCACATTCTAATGATCAAACGGGCAGACCGCGAAGGCGATCCCTGGTCGGGTCATATGGCCTTTCCCGGCGGACGTATGGATCCCGGGGATGCACACGGCTACGCCGTTGCCGTTCGCGAGACCGAGGAGGAGGTGGGATTGACCCTGGGGGCCGAAGAACCCTGCATCGGCCGCCTCTCTGAAATCAATGCGCGACCCCAGCGTGGCACCTTCGGCATGGCGGTCAGTCCCTTTGTGTTTCGCCTGGACCGCGAGGTCAGCTTCACGCCTAACTACGAAGTGGCTGAGGTGGTGTGGGTGCCGCTGGAGTTCCTCATGAATACGGACAATCGTGAGGAGATGACATGGGAATTTAAGGGCGCCAAATTCCCCATGCCCTGTTACTTTTATGAAGGCCGTCGGATCTGGGGGCTGTCCCTGATGATGCTGGACGAGTTAATGGACCTGGTCGAAGGGCGCAGCAAGAAGCGAAAGCCCTGGAAGCGGCGCTAGCAGCTACGCTAGTTTTCTTCCCGCAAAAAGGCCCGGGTGTCCAGCATGAGCTCCCGCAGGGCGGGGTCATCTTTGCTGGCTTCCAGCAGGGCTGATTCGTCCACTCTGCCAGCGACGTAATCCGCTACCAGCTCCAGCAGCACCGGTGTCATCTTGGGCTCGCGTACCCAGCGGGGCGCGTTGACGAGATTGCCGGTGACCAGATTCTCACTTTGTTGAAGCCAATAGCCCCCGCAGCTCGAAAGGCTGTAATCGCCGACGCGGCCATAACTGTAATTGGGTGTGGTCGGGTTAAAACCGCCGGGAATCTCTTCGTTAATCCTGTGCAGGGCCATGACCCATTGGCTGTCGATGGGAAATGTCTCCGGTTCCGGTCGGCAGTAGTCGCCGGTTTTTAGCCAGACCCGAATTTCGGCCAGGGTGTCTTCACCGCGCAGGAATTGATTGACGTTGACGTCGATGGAATTACCCTTGCCCCGGATGACCGTGCCGCTGACGACGATATTGGCGCTGGCCTGTACCTCGCTGAAGGAACCTTCCCAGAGGCACTCGCACTCGGCCCGGACGTTCTGGATACTCATTAACAGGACGCAGGTGGCGAGCAAGCAGAGTCGACGGCTCATTAAATTCTACTGTAGCGCCCGGGCCGCAGTGAGGGCGAAATACGACAGAATGCCATCGCAACCGGCGCGTTTGAAAGCCAACAGGGATTCCAGCATGACCGGTTCACTCTCTAGCCAGCCCTGCTCGAAGGCGGCCATGTGCATCGCGTATTCGCCGCTGACCTGATAGGCGAAGGTGGGTACTTTGAGTTCGTCCTTCACCCGGCGCACAATATCCAGGTAAGGCATGCCAGGCTTGACCATGATCATGTCGGCACCCTCGGACAGGTCCAGGGCGCATTCGTGCAGTGCCTCGTCACTGTTGGCGGGGTCCATCTGGTAGCTGAACTTGTCACCGCCCTTGATATTACCGGCAGAGCCCACCGCATCGCGGAAGGGGCCGTAGTAGGCGGAGGCATACTTGGCGGAATAGGCCATGATTAGTGTGTTGTGGAAACTGTCGTCTTCCAGACTCTGGCGAATGGCGCCAATACGACCGTCCATCATGTCTGAGGGCGCGACCACATCCACGCCAGCCTGGGCGTGGGATAGCGCCTGCAGGACCAGGACTTCCGAGGTGACGTCATTGAGCACATAGCCGGCGTTGTCGATGATGCCGTCCTGGCCGTGGGTGGTGAAAGGGTCCAGTGCCACATCGGTGATCACCCCCAATTCCGGCAGTGCATCTTTGAGTGTGCGTACCGCCCGCTGTACCAGTCCGTCCGGGTTGTAGGCTTCCTCTGCTAGTAGACTCTTGCGCTCGGCTGCTACGACCGGGAACAGGGCGATGGCGGGAATACCCAGGCTGTGGATTTCCCTGGCTTGCTCTACCAGCAGATCGACACTTAATCGCTCTATGCCCGGCATGGAAGGGATGGCCTGTCGCTGGCCTGTCCCCTCGAGCACAAACACGGGGAAAATCAGGTCTGCCGGCGTCAGCAGGTTTTCCCGTACCAGTTGCCGGGAAAAATGATTGGCCCGCAGTCGACGCATTCGGGTATGGGGGTAGGAGCCGCGCTCTGAATTGAATGCCATGGGTTTATCCTCGGGCAAAGGCCGCCTGCGCGGCGGCGATGGTTTCTTCGATGTCTGTTGTGCTGTGCGCGCTGGACATAAAGCCCGCTTCATAGGATGCGGGCGCCAGGTAAACACCGGCGCTTAGCATGTCGTGGAAGAAGCGATTAAAACGATCGGTGTCGCAGGCCATCACCTGGCTGTAGTTGGTCACCGGTGATTCGGATGTAAAGAAGCCGCCAAACATAGTGCCCGCGTGATTGGTAGTAAACGGCACACCCGCGGCATCCGCTGCCGCTTGCAGACCTTTGCACAGGGCGTCTGTTCGATCAAACAGTGGCTGGTAGAAACCCGGGGCGGAAATAATGTCCAGTGTCGCAAGCCCGGCCGCCATCGCGATGGGGTTACCCGACAGCGTGCCAGCCTGGTAAACAGGCCCCAGAGGCGCGATCTGTTCCATTATCTCCCGCTTGCCGCCAAAGGCACCCACCGGCATGCCGCCGCCGATGACCTTACCCAAAGTAGTCAGGTCAGCTTCGATACCGTAATGCCCCTGCGCGCCCTGCAAGCCAAAACGAAACCCGGTCATGACCTCGTCCATTATCAGGACGGCGCCACTCTCGGTGCAGACGTCTCGCAAGGTTTGCAAAAACCCGTCTGTGGGCGGAATACAGTTCATATTGCCCGCCACCGGCTCGACGATGACACAGGCCACCTTGTCGCCGATTTCTGCAAAAGCCTGCCGAACCCCCTCGGGATCGTTGTAATTCAGGGTGACCGTATGATCAGCCAGTGCCGCCGGCACCCCGGGCGAGCTGGGTACGCCCATGGTCAGTGCCCCCGAGCCAGCCTTCACCAGCAGCGAATCTGAGTGCCCGTGGTAGCAACCCTCAAACTTTACGATGGTATCCCGCCCGGTATAGCCCCGCGCCAGGCGAATGGCACTCATCGTTGCTTCGGTACCCGAGTTCACCATGCGCACCATATCCATGCCCGGCATAATGTCGCATAGGCGCTCAGCCAGTTCGATTTCCAGCTCGGTGGGTGCGCCAAAGCTCAGGCCCTTCTCACTCTGCTTCACCACCGCTTCCCTTACCGCCGGGTGGTTGTGCCCCATTATCATGGGCCCCCAGGACAGCACATAGTCGATATAGCGCTTGCCCTCCGTATCGTAGACATAAGCACCTTCGCTTCGGTCTATAAACACCGGTGTGCCACCCACCGCTTTAAAAGCCCGCACTGGGGAGTTTACGCCGCCGGGGATGTGTTGTTTGGCGCGGTCGAACAGTTGTTCTGAGCTGGTCATTGGGGGGGTGTCCTTTGTATTGAAGGGGGATTATCGGGGATTCGCTTGTTTTAGTAAAATTTGCTGTGATTTGGGTGGATTGGTTGGAATGATAGTTTGGTGTGTTCGAACCGCACCAGCGATGCGCCCCCACCCCCTGCAGGGACGGCCGCAAGCTTGCAAGGGGTCCCGGCTGTTGCGCAACTCGACCTATTTTGCTGCGCAAAAATGGGACTCGGACAGTGCTCACAGAAAGCCCCGTGACCCCTTGCAAGCTTAAGCGCGGCCCGACTGTCCCTGCAGGGGGTGGGGGCGCATCGCTGGTGCTCGCTTGGTGCACGGGTAAACTTTCAATGTAGCCGGTAGGGTCACAAAGACCAGTAGGTTCACTACGATATAAGCATCGGGTATGTCCTTCTTCCTCCCTGGGCCCCTGAGGCCATGGATGGCCGATAGGAGCCTACATGGATGTATTCACGGCGTGTCCAGGGAGGAAGAAGGACATATCCGAGGCGATTAGAATCCACTCAGCCCAGCGTTAAAACGGCTTCAACACCGCCAGAATCACAATCAGGAACAGGAAGATAACCGGCACCTCATTGAAGAAGCGGTAAAACACATGGGAGTGGTTGTCCTGGTGGAGGTTGATGATTGCGACGTAGCGGCCGCACTGAAAGTGGTAGACCACCAGGAAGGTCACGCCGGCGAGTTTGAGCCACAGCCATTTGGCGTGCAGGTAGTAGTCGGGATTGAGGGACATCATGGCGATGCCCAGGGCGATGGCGATGAACATGAAGGGGGTGACGAAACGGTAGAGCTTGCGCGCCATGACGGCGAGCTGGGCCTTGGTGTCGGGGTGCTCGCTGGCGGCGTAGTAGACAAAAATCCGCGGCAGGTAGAACAGGCCGGCGAACCAGCAGACGACGAAAATAATGTGAAAGGCTTTCAGCCAGAGCATGGGCAGTCCTCAGAAGGGCCGATTAGAGTTTGGACAGGGAGAATTTTTCCACCGCCTCGCGGGTAACAATACCTTCTAATACCCGGGAGCCACCAGCCCCGCGGCTATAGACCCACACGGCCTCAACGGTTTCAGCGTGCATGGTGTCCAGGGCCTGGCGCAAGGTGGCCTGGTTGGGGAGGGCGGCTATGGTCCAGCGGCGGATGTCGGCCTGGGCCAGGTCCAACTCCTCTTCTTCCGTGGGATTATTGGCCAGCCAGTCGGCCAGGTCCTGGCCTTTGACCAGGTAGAGAATTTCGGTGCCCCGTTCAACCAGGCACCAGGCGGGCGGGGCCATGGCGAGTAATTCGGCCCGTTCGCGATTGAGTGATACGGAGAGCTTGATCACGCTGACCTCCAGGCTTGAGGTGATCGCGGTGCGGTGCAGGAGTTGGTTGACCGGATCGTTGGGCACGGCTCGCTTGAGCTGTTGCAACACGGTCTGATGGGCCGACTGCTGGCGGAATACACCGGTATTGGTCAGGGTGGCTGCAACCACTGCCAGCAGGGCCGGCATGGCAATATGAATGGTCTCGGTCAATTCGACAACCGCAAGGATGGCGGCCAGGGGGGCGTTGAGAACGGCACCCATGCAGGCGGCCATGCCGATGACAATATAGAGGGCTGGATCAGAGGCCAGGTGGGGCATGGTGGCATGGCCTATAAAGCCGAGTATGCCGCCCAGGCAGGCACCGATCAGCAAATTGGGGCCAATCAGGCCGATGGGCATGCCCACACCGCAGCTGAAGCTGGTTGCCAGTATTTTGCACAGGGCGATGGTGAGGAGGGCGATGGGCGCTACCTCCCCGAGTAATGTCAGGCGCAGGGTGTCATAACCCATGCCCAGGGTTTCGGGTACGTACCACGCCAGGCTGCCTGTTAGCAGGCCCGCCAGGGTAAAGCGCAGGGCGACAGGCCAGTGTGAGAGGCGCGCTGACAAGCGGCTGATCTTGATGAAGCCGGTCACGGCCAGGCCGCAGCAGATCCCCAGCAGGAGAACATAGGGGATTTCCCACAGGGAATTCAGGTGGACTTCGGAGTGGCCGAACACCTCCATGCCGGTATCCAGAAAGCGACCCACAACCGAGGCTGTTACGGCGGCCAGGATGACCGGAATAAAGCCTATGACGGAGTATTCGACGATAATGACTTCCATGGCGAAGATCACGCCGGCCAGGGGCGTGCCGAAAGCGGCGGCAATGCCACCGGCCGTGCCGCAGGCGATCAGGACACGCAGGCTGTTATTGGGCAGCCCCAGTTTTTGTCCCAGCAGGCTGTTAATGGCGCCGCCCAGATGTACGCCGGGGCCTTCCCGGCCGCCGGATTGCCCGGTGGCGATGGCAAAAGCACCCCCCAGAAATTGCACCACCGCGTTGCGCAGGGGCAGGATGCTGTAGTGGGAGTGCATGCGGCTAATGACGTGAACAATGCCTGTCTCACGGTCCTCGGGTTTGATCATCGAAAAGCCCAGGCCCAGCAGAATCGCGCCGCCCACCGGTAGGGCAAAGCGCAGCCAGTGGGGTAATGTTTCAAAGCCCTCGGCGTTTTCACCCAGCTTCCATAACATGCCGAGTTGGTTGATCGCCAGTTCAAACGCCAATACCACCAGCCCGGAGGCCAGGCCGCCGATGATGCCCAGCAACGCGTAGGACAATATGGACTGATAATTGCCCAGTGTACTGCGGTATTTATCGAACAGGCGGCGCACTGAAAATCCTCAGTGGTGACTAAAGTTCCAATATTACCAGTTATCTCGTCGCATATTACTTTTATACTGTGCGGTCGCTTTGGCGAGTGGTTTCACGATGATTGATTGGGATTGAGGACGAGTAGATGATTAAGGTGGGTATTGTTGGGGGGACCGGGTATACCGGTGTCGAGTTGTTGCGTTTATTGGCTCAGCACGAGCAGGCTGATGTGGTCGCTATTACCTCCAGGGCCGAATCCGGACGCCGGGTCGACGATCTGTACCCCAATCTGCGCGGTCACTACGAATTGGCTTTCAGTGCCCCCGAGGTCAAGCAACTGGCCGCCTGTGACGTGGTGTTTTTCGCCACCCCACACAATGTTGCCATGAATCTTGTGCCGGAACTGATGGCCGCGGGCACCCGTATTGTCGATCTGTCTGCGGATTACCGGATTCGCGATGCCGCCTTGTGGTCGAAGTGGTACGGCGAACCCCATGCCAGCCCGGAACTCTTGACCGAGGCGGTGTACGGGCTGCCGGAAAAAAATCGGGCGGCTATCGCCCAGGCGCAGCTAGTTGCCTGCCCGGGCTGTTATCCCACCTCGGTACAGCTGGGCCTGATGCCCCTGCTGGCCAATGATCTGGTGGACGCATCACAACTGATTGCCAGTTCGGCTTCCGGTGTCAGCGGCGCGGGGCGACAGGCAAAAATTGACAACCTGTTGAGCGAAGTGGGTGATAGCTTCAAGGCCTATGGCGTCAGCGGGCACAGGCACCTGCCTGAAATCGAGCAGGGCCTGTCCGATATCGCAGGGAAGCCGGCTTCGGTGACCTTCGTGCCACATTTGTTGCCAATAATCCGCGGTATTCACTCCACCCTTTTTGCGCGGCTCACCACCTCGGGCGAGGACTTACAGGCGCTCTATGAGTCGCAGTATGCGGATGAGCCCTTTGTGGATGTGCTGCCGGCGGGCCAGTATCCCCAGACCCGTACCGTCAAGGGTGCGAACCGTTGCCAGATCGCCCTGTCGGTGCCGCAGGGGCGCGATACCGTGGTGGTCATGGCGGTCATCGATAATCTTGTTAAGGGGGCCTCCGGGCAGGCGGTCCAGAATATGAATATCATGCTGGGTCTTCCTGAGGCCATGGGGCTGGGCACGATCGGCTTGTTGCCCTAGCCGCTTTGTTGCTGCCAATACTATGACCTCGCCTCGCCGCTATCGAATGGTTGTGAAACGCCATCATGTCAGGCGCCGGGAGCTACAGCTGGTAATTGCCGCGCTGGTGGCTGCCGCCGTTCTGGCGCTGGGGTTTTACCTGGGCCAAGGTGCTGCTTACCGTGGTATGGGTATTGATCCTGAATACCACAAGACCTTGCAGGTATCGCTGGCGGACAGTAAGCGACAGCTGGAGGGGCTTGAACAGACTCTGGATGTGAGTCAGGCGCGCAATGAGATCGACCGGGCGGCCCTGGAGATTGTGCGACGGGAAATTGCTGCACAGAAGTCGCAGGTGCGCGACCTCGAGGAGAACTTGCGGTTTTACCAGGGTCTGATGGCGCCGGAAGATATAGTTCGGGGGCTGGTGCTGCGGCCGATGGAACTGGTGGCTGCCGAGGGCGACAACCGTTATGCCTTTCGCATCGTGGTTCAGCAGGAGGCGCGCAAGCACAGCTTGTTAAAGGGCAAGTTGTCTGTAAAGGTAGTGGGAAGCGCTGATGGCGGGGAGCTCAGCCTGGCACTTTCAGCACTCAGCAAGGAGGTGGAAGCGGAGACTGTGGCGTTGCGGTTCCGGTACTTCCAGGTCTTTGAAGGCGAGTTATTATTGCCGCCGGGATTTCAGCCGCGGCTGATTATCATGGAAGCCAGTGTCACTGCCCCGGCCAAAGCCAAGGTCCAGGACCAGTTTCCCTGGTCGGTACAGGAGAGATTCAGTTATGTTGGGAAGTAAAAAGGGGACAGTGGGCGTTGCCGGAGGCACCACGCTGATATCCCGGGATGCGGTCATTGTGGGTGAGATCCACTTCAGCGGCAATCTGGATGTGGAGGGCCTGATACAGGGGAATATTGTAGCGAACCCGGAACAGGATGCCTGTGTGCGGGTGATCGACAAAGGGCGGGTGGAAGGGAATATCTACGCGCCTGCGATTGTCATCAATGGCACTATCGAGGGCGATGTACACTCCAGCAAACACCTGGAACTCGCCGCCCGGGCGAGGGTGCAGGGCGATGTGTTTTATTCCCTGGTGGAAATGGCCGTCGGGGCGGAGATCAACGGCAGCCTGCAACACGTGGCGGCAGAGGATGGTATCCGCCAGCCCTCGGCGCTTAATCCCACTGCGCCAGTGGCCGAGGGCAGTGAATTGGCCGCAGTAGAGCCCCTGCCGACGAAAACAGCTAAAAGTTGACTAATTTAGTCGGATTTACGATAATCACTGGGTATATTCCTGTATTTGTAAGAGATTTGAAGGCCCTGACCCCTGAGGTGGGGGCCGATTGAAGAGATAGATCATGTCTGTAGCCGAAACGTTTAGTCCCACCAGCATTAACCTGTCTGCCCGCGCAGCGCAGAAGGTTCTCGACCTGGTGACGGAAGAAGAAAATGACGAACTCAAGTTGCGGGTTTTTATCACCGGCGGCGGTTGCTCGGGGTTTCAGTACGGGTTTACCTTTGATGAATTGATGGCGGATGACGACACCGTCATCGAAAAATCGGGTGTGAGCGTACTGGTCGATCCGATGAGCTTCCAGTATCTGGCGGGCTCTGAAGTGGACTATACCGAGGGCCTGGAAGGCTCGCGCTTTGTTATCAATAACCCCAATGCTACAACCACTTGCGGTTGTGGCTCTTCTTTCTCCGTCTAGATCCTGAATCTGTGTCTGCGCCACTGAGAGTACTCGCTCTGTTTGGTGCACTGCTGTGTTGGCCCGCCCTGGGTCAGGAAGGACCACCCCGTCATCTGGCTGAAATTGAACTGCATACGGCTGAAGAGCTGCGCGGTGTGCTGTTGCGCGCTGAGCAGCTGCTCGCCAACGGCGCCATGGTGCTGGGTGACCCCGCCCCGGTTACCTTTGTCCTGCACGGGCCCGAGGTAAAGATTTTACTGCGCCAGAACTATCTCGCGAATAAGTCGACGGTCGATCTGGCGGCAAGCCTGTCGGCCCTGGGCGTGGTGGAGATCAAGGCCTGTGAGACCTGGATGGGGGGTTCCGGGATAGCGGTTGATGAACTGCAGCCTTTTGTCGGTACGGTGGCCTATGGTCCCACTGAGATTCGCCGTCTGGTCGACGACGAGAATTTCCTCTACTTCTGACTACCCGGGAAAATGCCCCCCAGGACTCTGGGTGCAACAGCGCCTGTGACCACCGGGGCATTACCTGCCATCCCGGCCAGACTCTGCTTTGCCAGCCAGGCGAAGGCCGCCGCTTCTACCCAGTCCGGATCCATGCCGATGGCCGCCGTGGTATCCAGGGTGGTGTTTTCCAGGGTGCGGTACAGCCTGCGCATGAGGTCGGTGTTGTGGGCGCCGCCACCGCAAATATAGACTTCCTGTATCGCCATGCCCGTACTCTGTAGCCCACTGGCAATGCTCTGGGCCGTGAATTCGGCCAGCGTGGCCTGGATGTTCTGCGGTTCCTGCGCGGGCAATGTCGTCAGGCAGTCATCCAGCCACTGTAGATTGAAGGCCTCCTTGCCGGTACTGCGCGGGCCTGTTTTGGCCAGGTAGGGGTGTGCTAGCAAGCACTGCTGGAGTTCTTCTATGACCTGGCCCTCCGCCGCCCAGTTGCCACCCTCATCATAGCGGCTGCCGCGATGCCGGGCGATCCAGTGGTCCATCAAGGTATTACCTGGCCCGGTGTCGAAACCGGTGACCAGATCACAGCCGTCCAGCACAGAGGCGTTGGCGATTCCGCCGATATTGACGATGGCCCGAACAACCCCGGCTTTCGCAAAAGCGGCTGCATGGAAGGCCGGTGCCAGCGGTGCTCCCTCGCCGCCGGCAGCGATATCACGTCGCCGAAAATCGGCCACGGTCGTGATGCCGGTGCACTCGGCAATCGTATTGGGGTCGCCAATTTGCAGGGTGAAGCTGTGGGCGCTGCTGTCCGCGCCCGAGGGCGGGCGGTGGCGAATGGTCTGGCCGTGACTGCCTATGGCGGTAATCTCCGCTGCGGCAATCCCGCTGGCCTTGAGGAGTTCCTCACTGGCCTCGGCAAAGAGCTGGCCCAGTTCCCGGTCCAATCGGCCCATGCGCTCGATCTCGTCATCGCCGCTGTGGCTGATGGCGGCGATTCGGGCCCGTGTCTCGCTGGGAAGGCTGTGCTCGCGGGTCGCCAGCAGGGCGATGTCATCGCCGGTGCACTCAACAACGGCGCTGTCGATACCGTCCATGCTGGTGCCGGACATCAGTCCGATAAATAAAGTCACCGTTTCACTGGGAGCCAGCTGTGTCGATCAACGCCAGGCGATCATCGGCCTGCAGTGCGGCCAGTTGGGTGGACATTTCACCAATGGCTGTCCTGAAGCGGGGCATCTCTGAAGAGGCCAGTGACTTCGCTTTGGGGAGTTTCTTGTGGATGGTTCGGGGATTGCGGTGTACCCCGTTGACCAGGAACTCGTAATGCAGGTGGGGGCCAGTGGCGGCTCCCGTGGAGCCCACCGTGCCGATGATCTGGCTCTGTGAAACCCGCTGGCCTTTTTTGACCTTGCGCTTGTGCAGGTGCAGGTACTTGGTGACATAGGCCTCGCCGTGTTGGATAAACACGTAGTTGCCGTTGGCTTTGCTGTAGCCCGCTTTCTGTACCCGGCCATCACCGGCGGCAAAGACCGGTGTGCCGGTCGATGCAGCGTAATCTGTACCGCGGTGCGGGCGGGTGGTCTTGTAGATCGGATGCAGGCGGCGCAGGTTGAAGTTGGAGCTGATTCGGCTGAAATCGACCGGAGCCAACAGGAAGGCCTTGCGCATACTGACGCCATCTTCATTGTAGTAGCTGGCGTCGCCCTGGCTGTCTTCATAGCGGTAGGCGTTAAACTTTTTACCCTGGTTGGTAAAGGATGCAGCGAGCACCTCGCCGTCGCCGAATTTCTCTCCGTCCAGATACAGCTCTTCATAGAGGAGGTGGATTGTGTCGCCTTTGCGGGGGTCGAGTACAAAGTCGATCACGCCGCCGAATATATTCGCCATCGCCATGATCATATTATGGGATAGCCCTGCTTCCTGGCCCGCGAGGAACAGTGAAGAAGTAATCTCGGCTGAGGCCCAGGCCTGGCGGGTCTCAGGTACCTTGACCTCCCGGCGGGAGTCAAAGCCCGTCTGGCCGCGTTCATAGATGACCGTTTCCAGTTTGGAGGTGACGTGGCGCAGGGCCTTGAGCTCCCCGGCCTCATCGGCCAGGAAGGAGATCGTCTGGCCAGGATATATCCGGGTCAGTGATTTACCGTCGGGGGCGTGGTTGGTGATCGCGTAGACATCCCGGTCGTAATACCCGGCGCGCTTGAATATCAGCGAAAGGTTGTCCCCGTTTTGGACGGTATGATCTCGCCAGGGGGATTCTATGGGTGCGGCTATGGCGACAATTTCCGGGACACTGGCGGTTGCGGGCGCTTCGATCGCGGTTTCCAGCGATACGTCATTGTCTGTGGGGAGGGGCGCCGGGTGTTGCTCATCCTCGCCCGAGGGGCTCAGTAAGATGGCAAAAGTGACGCAGGCAAAAATTCCTCCCGCAGCCAGTATATGCTTGCGCGGTAGGCGTTTCTCGCTGCGAATTGCGGTGGCCCCCCGCGATTTCTTCGCTGCTGGCATGTCCCTGTACTGTCCCCGTTTTCTGTATGGGCCCAGTATATAAGAAAATGCGCCCAATCAATAGCCTGTCGCGCCCGGGGACTTGCAATTGGATTAGGGTGTTGTATCGTTGTCGCCCCTTGAATTTCAACGCTTCCAGAACAAGAGACTGACCTCATGAGCAGTGCACTACTGACTGATCTCCGCGACCGCGGACTGATATTTCAAATAGCCGGTGAAGATGATTTGCCCGCATGGCTGGATGGCGGCTCGCGGACACTGTATTGCGGTTTTGATCCCACAGCCGACAGTTTGCACATCGGTTCGCTGGTGCCCCTGCTGATGCTGCGTCGATTTCAGCAGGCTGGCCACCGGCCGCTGGCGCTGGTTGGCGGCGCCACCGGTTTAATAGGCGACCCCAGTTTCAAGGCTCAGGAGCGGAAGCTGAATACCCCTGAAGTCGTCGCCAGCTGGGTTGAAAAGCTGAAGAGGCAGGTGTCTCAGTTTATTGATTTTGATGCCGGTGAGGCCTCGGCGATCGTCGTGAACAACCTGGATTGGACGGCTGGTCTCGATGTGCTCACCTTCTTGCGGGATGTGGGCAAGCACTTCTCCATTAACGCCATGATCCAGAAAGAATCGGTCAAGCAGCGCCTTGATCGGGACGGAGAGGGGATCAGCTTCACCGAGTTTACCTACCTGATCTTACAGTCATTCGACTTCTCCGAGCTGAGTGCGCGTTATGACTGTAGCCTGCAGCTGGGCGGTTCTGACCAGTGGGGCAATATCACCGGTGGTATTGACCTGACCCGAAGACAGCATGGCAAGCAGGTCTTTGGCCTGACCATGCCCTTGATTACGAAGTCCGATGGCACAAAATTTGGCAAAACTGAATCCGGCACGATCTGGCTGGACCCGGCGCGAACATCACCCTATGCCTTTTACCAGTTTTGGCTGGGTGCTGCCGATGCTGATGCCTATAAGTTCCTGAAATATTTCACTTTTCTTGAGGTTTCGGCAATTGATGAGATAGAGAAAGCGGATTCGGAGCGCCAGGGGCGGCCCGAGGCGCAGGGTGTGCTGGCCCGGGAAGTGACGCGATTGGTACACGGCGAAGAGGGGCTGGCTGCGGCGATGCGCATTACTGAATCGCTCTTTAGCGGTTCTTTAGAGGCGCTGTCGGAGGGTGATGTTCTGCAATTGCGCCAGGATGGCCTGCCCGCCAGCTCGATTGAGCGTTCAGCCCTGCCGGAGAGCGTGACCCAGTTGTTGGTTGAGGCCGGCATGGCGGGTTCGGGCAAGCAGGTCAAGGATGCCCTGGGGCGTCAGGCTGTCACAGTGAACAATCGGGCCATTGGTTGGGATGACAACGGTAATGTCGGTGCTTGTTTTGTGGCCGATGAGGCGCTGTACGGGCGTTTCTTCCTGGTTAAGCTGGGCAAGAAAAAATATCACCTGTTTGAAATGGCGTAAACCGCCGGTATCAGGGCCTTTGAGGGCACTGTTTCCCCGCTTGAGCCGGGTCTTGTAAAAATTTTCCAGAATAATACTTGCCCTGCCAGTAGTGGCTACGTATAGTGCGCCTCCCTTCAACGAGAGCGGGCCTGGTTCAGGCGGTTGAGGGGCTATCAAAAAACCGATAAGTTTCAAAAACTTGGCGGTTGTAGGTAGACCGGAAAGTGAAGTGAAAAAATGCAAGTTTCTCCAAATACTTGTTGCCAAATTCAACTTCATCGGTATAATGCGCTCCTCGGTTGGGGTGACCCAAACGAACCACCAGCGTCCTGGCGACCTGGTAGCTATTTAACAATCAAATGAAGACAGATGTGTGGGCACTTGTTGGA
>JBALWA010000026.1:0-56593 GCA_036960305.1 Halioglobus sp.
GTGGATATGGAACAGCTCTCCCTAAATCAGGGCCCGGGAGGCCACTCTAGGTGGGAGCAAAACCGGATTGAGTTCTGACAAACCCGGGCCATTAGGCTAAAGTGCAACTATCAAAGAATAAGACCCCCGATAGCTGACACCCGATGCCATTGAAATACCTCAAATTTATCACCCTAGCCGCCGTCGTCAGCTTGATAGTGGCCTGTTCGGGTGGAGAATCCAGGGTCACCCAGGGCAATCGCGAAGGCATTCTGCATTACAGCAATAGCACCGAACCACAGGGGCTGGACCCCCATGTCGTTACCGGCGTGCCGGAAAACCACATCATCAGAGCCCTATTTGAAGGTCTTGCGGTAAAAAACCCCTATACCCTGGAGCCCGAGCCCGGCGTAGCCGAGCGCTGGGACTTCAGCGATGACGGACGTGTTATTACATTTCATATCCGTGAGGACGCCCGCTGGTCCAATGGCGACCCGGTCACGGCTGAAGATTACGTCTGGTCCTGGCGCCGCGCACTCAACCCCGCCATGGGCAACCAGAATGCCTATATGCTGTTTCCGGTAAAAAATGCGGAAGCTTTTTCAACCGGAAAGTTGGACGACCCAGAGCAACTGGGGGTTAAAGCCCTCGATGCCCGTACCCTGGAAGTCACTCTCAATGAGCCCACCCCCTACTTCCTGCAACTGATGGATCACTACAGCAGTTTTGCTGTGCATCGGGCAACCATAGAAAAGTTTGGCAAAGCCACCGACCGGTTCACCCGGTGGACACGCGCCGAAAACATCGTCGGCAACGGCGCTTTCCGACTCAAAGACTGGCAGCTCAATCGCCGTATCACCATCGAGAAAAGTGACACCTACTGGGATGCTGACACGGTCAAACTCAACGGCGTCGTATATTACCCGGTGGAAAATATCGTCAGTGAAGAGCGCATGTTTCGGGTGGGACAACTGCACTTCACCCAGGAAGTGCCGCTGGACAAAATCGAAGGCTATAAGGCCATGGAGAATTCGCCATTCGTGCAGGCACCTTACCTGGGGACCTACTATTATTTGCTGAATATTCATCAGGCCCCGGTGGACGACCCGCGAGTCCGTCACGCCCTGGCCATGGCAATTGATCGAGATACACTGGTCTCGACCGTACTAAAGGGCGCCTATGTGGCGGCCTATGCCATCACCCCCCCCGGCACACTGGGTTACCAGCCACCCAAGGTCTTTGACTATGACGTGGCCGGCGCACGAAAACTGCTAGCGGAGGCTGGCTACCCCGATGGCAAAGGCTGGCCTGGCATCGAGATCAAATACAATACCAGTGAGAACCATCGTAAAATTGCCGTAGCCCTGCAGCAAATGTGGAAAGACAACCTGAATATCGATGTCACCATTTCCAATCAGGAATGGAAGGTTTACCTGGACTCGGTGGATCAGATGGATTTCCAGGTGGCGCGCAGAGGGTGGATTGGCGACTACGTAGACCCCAATAATTTCCTGGATTTGTTCCTGGGAGCCGGTGGCAACAACAATACCGGCTTTGCCAATGCCCGCTTCGACGACATGATTCTGAACCAGGCGCCCAAGGCTGCCACCAAGGAACAGCGCTTCGCGATCTTCCATGAAGCGGAGAAACTGATGATGGAGCAAATGCCCATTATCCCGATCTATACCTATACCAGTAAACACCTGATACACCCCAGCGTAAAAGGTTTGCCATCCAACCTGATGGACTCACTGAACTTGAAGTACGTCTGGCTGGAACCTGAACCCGAGGCGAGTGAATAGACTTATGTGGCGTTTTGTCGGTTTACGTTTACTGCAAGCCATACCGGTGATACTGGCCGTCATAACGGTGACCTTTTTTCTTGTTCGCATGGCCCCGGGGGGTCCCTTCGACGCCGAAAAAGCCGTTATTCCTGAGGTTAAGGCCGCGCTGGAGGCACAGTACAAGCTGGACTTACCGATCTTTCAACAGTACACCGCTTATCTGGGTGATTTGGCGCAGGGTGACCTGGGGCCTTCCTTCAAGTATCCCGGTCGCAGCGTAAACGAACTTATCGCTGCCGGCCTACCAGCAACCGCGGAACTGGGTCTGTATGCACTGCTGGTGGCAATCTCTATCGGTGGTCTGGCGGGTGTTATCGCCTCGCTGAAACCCAACACTGCCCAGGACTACCTGCCCATGTCTGCCGCCATGATCGGCATTTGTATGCCCAGCTTTTTGCTGGGTCCCTTGCTGGTATTGGTGTTCGGTATTTACCTGGAATGGTTGCCCGTATCGGGTTGGGGCGACCTACCCGGTGACAAAATACTGCCGGCCCTGACCCTGGGCTCTACCTATGCGGCCTATATCGCCCGCCTTAGCCGGGCGGGCATGCTGGAAGTCATGTCCCAGGACTACATCCGCACTGCCCGGGCCAAGGGCCTTCCGGAATGGCAAGTGATTACCAAACACGCTCTGCGGGGTGGCCTGATTCCGGTGGTGGCTTTCCTGGGACCGGCTTTTGCCGGTTTACTGTCGGGTTCCTTTGTGGTGGAAACCATCTTCCAGATACCCGGCTTGGGCCGATTCTATGTACAGGCGGCATTCAACCGGGACTACACTATGATCCTGGGCACCACAGTGTTCCTGTCCACGCTGATCGTTCTGTTCAACCTGCTCTCTGATATCCTCGCCGCGTGGATGAACCCGCGCCTGCGTACTCAGCAGGGAGGACACTGAGTGAACACCACAACCATTAATGACATTGCGGCAGCAGAACAGGGCACCTCCCTGTGGAAAGACGCCTGGATTCGGCTGCGCAAAAACCGGCTGGCCGTGTTCGGCCTGGTGGTGCTCGCGCTGTTCACCGCAATCGCGCTGATCACCCCCTGGATCGCGCCCTACGGCTATGAGACCCAGGACCTGAACCTGGGCGCCAGCCCCCCGTCGGCTGCGCACTGGCTGGGCACCGATATTTTTGGTCGCGACCTGATGACCCAAATCATGTACGGAGGGCGAATATCCCTGGCGGTAGGTTTTGTCGCCACCTCCGTTGCCCTGCTCATCGGTGTAACCTGGGGCGCCATTGCGGGCTACGCCGGCGGCAGGGTCGACGCCGTGATGATGCGGCTGGTCGATATTATTTACGCCCTGCCCTTTATGATTTTTATCGTCCTACTGATGGTGGTATTCGGCCGCAATCTATTACTTCTGTTTCTCGCCATTGGCGCAGTGGAATGGCTGACCATGGCACGCATCATGCGTAGCCAGGTCCAGGCCCTGCGCCAACAGGAATTTGTGGAGGCCGCTATTTCCCTGGGCCTGTCCCCCGCCGCCATTATCCGCCGCCACCTGATCCCCAACGCCCTGGGGCCGGTGATTGTCTACACCACGCTCACCATCCCCAGCGTGATGCTATTGGAAGCCTTTCTCAGTTTTCTCGGCCTGGGCATCCAGCCCCCACAAACCTCCTGGGGCCTCCTGATCTCCTACGGTGCCGAAACCATGGAGGAGTACCCCTGGTTGCTGATCTTCCCGGGTGGCGCCCTGACATTAACGCTGTTTGCCCTGAACTTTCTGGGTGACGGATTGCGGGACGCACTGGATGTGCGCAGCTCCAAGGATTAGTTATGCCGCTACTGGATGTTAAAAACCTCACCGTCACTTTCACTACGCGCAACGGCGTCACGACGGCAGTGGATGAGGTCAGCTTCAGTGTCGAGCCGGGGCAAATTACCGCCATCATCGGCGAATCAGGTTCCGGGAAATCCGTGGCCTGCTACAGCCTGCTGGGCCTTATCCCACAGCCTCCCGGGTGCGTCGAGGGCGGTGAGGCCACCTTTGAAGGTGCCGATCTGTTGCAGATGAACCAGCGGGAACTGCGCAAAATTCGCGGCCGCGATATCGCAATGATTTTCCAGGACCCCATGACCTGCCTGAACCCCTATATGAAAATTGGGGCACAGTTGATAGAGCCGCTGGTCTACCACAAAAAAATATCTGTCCAGCAGGCCCGCACCCGCGCCATCGAATTACTCGAAGAGGTGGGTATACGCGACCCCCACACCACCATCGACAATTACCCTCATGAGTTCTCCGGCGGCATGCGCCAGCGTGTCATGATCGCCATGGCCCTGATCAACGAACCCAAATTGTTAATCGCAGACGAACCGACTACCGCACTCGATGTCACTATTCAGGCGCAGATACTGCAACTGATGGCGGACCTGCAAAAAAAGCGCGACATCGGGATTATTTTTATCAGCCACGACCTGGCAGTCGTCGCCGATATCGCCGACCAGATCATCGTTATGCAAAACGGCAAGGTAGTGGAACGGGGCGGACGTCAGGCAATATTCGAAAAGGCACAACATCCCTATACCCGCAAGCTGCTGGCCGCTATTCCCGCGGGCAGCAAGCAAGCAGACGAAAATCAAAATGACACACTGATTACCGTGAACAATCTCTGTACCTGGTTCGACCAGGGCAGGAACATGCCCCCCGTCAAGGCAGTGAACGATGTCAGCTTTAATTTGAATAAGGGCGAAGTTCTGGGACTGGTCGGTGAATCTGGCAGCGGTAAGTCGACCATCGGTCGCTCGTTATTGCGTCTCGTGCCTATCACTTCCGGCTCTGTGACATTCGATGGTATTGACACCACCCAGTTGCGAGGGCGTGAATTAAAGACGATGCGCCGACGGATGCAAATGATTTTCCAGGACCCCTACGCCTCGCTGAATCCACGCATGTCGGTTTACGACACGCTGGCGGAACCCCTGCTTCTGCACGGTATAGAAAGCAGGAAAACGGTGGAACGCGGTGTACTCAAACTGATGGACGATGTCGGCCTGGCGCGCAACTTCGTACGTAAATACCCCCACGAATTTTCAGGTGGTCAGCGACAGCGCATCGCCATCGGCCGGGCTCTGGCGACTCGCCCGGAATTCGTGGTAGCCGATGAACCGGTATCGGCACTGGACGTCACCATCCAGGCCCAGATACTGGAGTTGATGCAGGCACTCGGTAGGGAATACGGATTGACCATGTTATTCGTATCCCATGACCTGGCGGTCGTCCGGCATATCGCCGACCGTATTTTGGTGTTGTACGAGGGAGAGATTGTCGAGCAGGGAAGCGGCGACGCCCTATTTAACAACCCACAGGAAAATTATACCCGACAACTGCTGCAGTCAATTCCGGGGCGGGCTCTGCTGGCGTAAGGCTAGAAGTGGTAATCCAGATAGATACGCGCATCGATGAAATCGTTGGTAATCGTGTCAAACTCGTAGCCGTGAATGGCTTTGAACGCAGCGATATCAAGATCCGTATCGTAATCGTTGTAGGCCAGTCGAAACTGTAGGCTCAAACCTTCCATCTCAGTGAAGATGCCAAAGCCTGAATCCCGAGTAAAGGAATAACGTAAATCAAAGGTCGCCTCTGAGCGGTCCTGCCTGGCATCCGCCTGGGTGACCTTGTCGGGCATATCATAATATCCATAGCGAATACGCATGACAACGCCCGGAAGAATGCCCTGCCGACCAAAATCATATTGAAAGCCAGCGCCCAGGGACTTGGTGCCCGCAAGTTCCGAATCCTGCACCTGAAAAGAGTTGAACATCTGCGGCGTACCCCAGCGCACGAAAATGGTACCGCCGTCGTAGGAACCCTCGTTGTACTCCACCTCATTGTAGTTGGTGAAAAAGGTCATACCCGGGCCATTCAATTGAAAACTGAAGCCATAGAACCAGGTGTCTATATCTCCCGCCACGCTATCCCCCACATCCTGCTGGTCACCATACTGGGCCGCCAGTGCGATAGCGTAATCACCGGCGAAGGGGTCAAAGCGGTACTGCCCGTAGAAGTACACCGTATTTACAAAATCCTCGGCATAGTAATCCCAGGCTTCGAGTGTGATTTTTTCCCCAGTATAGATCCCCCCAACAAGTGGAAGGTCCTTGGTGTCACCATGGTAGTTGCCCTCTGAATCGTAGTCTGTGGGATCAAAATCCCCCCGAATCAGCTTCCTGGTAGCCGTGTTACTGCAATTGCCATTGGCATCCACTGCGCCACAACCGGTCTCTACCCGTGCAGCTCTGACCATGCCGATAAACTCGGTGGCATTCCTCTCTTTCTGTTTATTGATGTAGCCGAACTTCAGGACCAGATCTTCAACCGAGCTGTTCTCATATATCGTGCCCTGGTGTGTGACCGGGGTCATACGAATATTCGATTGCGAAACGAATCGGTAACCGCTGACCTCCTGCCGACCCGTTTTCAGCATGTGGGCGCCACTATCGAATTTTAGAAATGCCTCACCCAGTACATTGTAGGCATCCTGCCCGCCATCGGACTCATCCAGGCCACCCAGACCTCTGCGATCATCCGGGTTATTGCCAATGGGGTTTGAGGTATAGAAGGTCAAGCCGCCGGCAATGTTGTACCAGGGCGCAGTTTCAAAGCCCAGAAAACCACCGATGGCCGAGTACTGCTGTTTTTTTTCATCGGCCACATCGGGACTGCTGCTGTCCTGCAGAACATGGAGGTCGCTGTCTCGATACTGGGCGCTATAGCGCAGAAGGCCTTTGATCTGGCCCTGCGCAAAAGCCTCTGACAAACTGTCCACCGCCGGCCTGCTGTTTTCTTCCGCAGCAATAGCCAATTGTGGGAGCAGCAACAAAAACACGATAAGTATTCCAGCTTTCATTATCCCGCACTCCCGCCTTTTTGTAGGCGTTATGGGGACAAAGCTTACCCTATTTTAAAGCAATAGGAAGAGTCGACCTCTATTCGAAGGCGGCACTGAGTTGCGACCGCAGCTCAGTGAGCAAGGCGATATCGGGCTGGTAAATCACTGGACTGATACGATCGACCTTGCCCTTGTAACGACTGGCAATCTGTTCAGCCACTTCCGCCGGAGTACCCACCACCGCAAACGTCTTGAGGATGTCGTCGTCAATCAACTCGGTCAGCTCCATCCACTTGCCGGCACGGGACAGCTTATTGGCTTCAACTTGCAAGTCTTCCCAACCATGACATTTCAGAACTGGCAGGTAGGAAGGCGTAGAGGCATAAAATGCAATCTGGTTCTTGGCAGAGAAAATTGCTGTCTGCAGGCTCTCTTCGTCCAGACCCGTAGCGGTCACAACCTGAGCCGAAATAGTGTAGTCGTCACGGGATTTACCTGCCTTGTCCAACCCCCTGCCCACGGCTGCCAGGGATAACTCGTCCATGGATTTTTCTGTATTGAAAGGGTGCATGAAGTAACCGTCACCTACCTCTCCCGCCACCTCGGTCATCAGGGGGCCAACACCGGCTAGAAATATCTTTGGCACACCGTGGGGGTTGGGTTCCGGGCTGAAAATAGGCGACATCAGCGTATGCTGATAAAACTCACCCTCAAAGTTCAATCTATCCCCCGTCTGCCAGCAGTCCCAGATGGTCCTGATCGCCAATACCATTTCCCGCATTCTGGCCGCAGGCTTACTCCAGGGCATGGAGAAGCGCCGCTCGATGTGCGCTTTTACCTGGGTGCCCAGGCCCAGAATAAATCGACCACCGGACAGGGTTTGCAGATCATTAGCTGTATAGGCAAGACTCATGGGATTACGAGAAAAGGCGACGGCGATAGACGTCATCAGTTCCAGCTTTTGAGTGTTCATCGCCGCCGCACTCAAAGAGATAAAGGGGTCACTTTGGCCCTCGAAGGTATAGGCACCGTCAAAGCCTGCGGCCTCAAGCTGGGGTGCAATCTCGGCGACTTTCACTGGGTCGAACATCAATGAACCATCAATTTTCATAATCTGTGCTCTCAACTGCCCGGAAGATATTTCCGGGGGGTAATTACTCTGGGATCTCGCAAGCGTGCCCGCGACCGTATTTTCAGCCCAGAGTATCCATTTTTGGCAGGCAAAGGTACACATTCCAATCGGACAAGAAATGTTGTTAAATCCGATCACACTAATATTTTCGACACAACGACTGGCCTGTGACGCCATTGTATAAAACGCCGGTTACGGCACTATAACGCCAAGGAGAAAAAACCCCATGACCTACGCAATTGACCCAGAACTGGCGCCTGTACTCGAGTTCCTGCCAGCCCTGTCGATAGAGGATGTGCCGGCGGCACGGGCCGGATTCGATGCCCTGATTCAACAAATGAACAGCGAGTTGGACGAATCCGGTCTGACCATTGAAAACCGGGCCATCCCGGGCCCTGAGGGCGCACCCGATATTCCCCTGCGTCTCTACACGCCTGAAAACACCCTGGATGCAGTACCGGCCCTTTTACATCTACACGGCGGTGGTTTTGTACTCGGTAACCTGGACAGCGAACATGCCACCTGCCTGAGCCTGTGCAGGAACCTGGGTATTGTGCTGGTGTCCGTTGATTATCGACTCGCCCCGGAAACCCCCTACCCCGGCGGCCTGGAAGACTGTTATACGGCCCTGCAATGGATGAGTGCAAACGCAGGCGACCTCGGTATTGATATTGATCGTATCGGTGTCTTTGGCCAGAGTGCGGGTGGCGGCTTGTCCGCAGCAACCGCTCTGCTTACACGGGATCGCAAAGGCCCAAAGCTCTGCTTTCAGTACCTGGGCATCCCGGAAGTCGATGACCGGCTGGACACACCCAGCATGCAGCAATTTGTCGACACCCCCATGTGGGCCAGGCCCGCAGCTGAATTGAGCTGGGATTATTATCTGGGCGACGCCTACTCACGCGGTGGAAGCGATGTCCCCTATCACGCGGCCCCCGCACGAGCCGAGAATCTGGCAGGATTACCGCCCGCCCACGTCACCACAATGGAATTCGATCCACTGCGAGATGAAGGCGTGCTCTATGCACTGAAACTGATGCAAGCTGGCGTATCCGTCGAGTTACACAGCTACCCTGGCACTTTCCACGGCTCCGCCCTGGTCACGACAGCCGAGGTTAGCCGACGGGAAGCTGAAGAAATGCGGGTCGCCCTGCGCCGTGGCCTGAAAATAGCCCCCGCAGAATAGACAGTAACCACTCACCGAAACGGAGATACCATGAGCAAAGACACTATCCACCACCCACCGCTAATGCCACACCTGTTAGTTGATGGACTCAATCGCTACGAGGACGAGCCCTGCCTGTATCTCGGCGACAAGGTCGCCAGCTACCGCGAGGTGAGGGAGAGCACCAGCCAGATGGTCCAGGCACTGCAATCCAAAGGCCTGGGGAAAGGCAGCCGAATCGCCGTGATATCGGCGAATAGACCCGAAGTATTGTCAAATATAGCCGCCATGCAACTGGCCGGCTGCAGCGGCACCCCGCTACACCCCCTGGGCTCTCTGGAAGACCACGCCTTTGTGCTGGAGGCCGCGGGCATCGATGCCCTGATCTACGACGCCTCGTATTTCGATGACCACGCGGCAGCCTTGAAGGAGAAAGTTCCTGGCCTGAAACACATGCTGGGCTTCGGCCCCACTAAAACCGGCGATGACTATCTCGCCCTGGCGGCCACCTTTGAGCCCCAGCCCCTGGTCGCCCCGGACGTCGACCCCGACGATGTCTCCTCCATCATGTTCACAGGCGGCACCACCGGCAAGCCCAAGGGTGTTCTGAGTACCTACCGCGCCACGGCCTACATGTCCCAGATCCAAATGGCGGAGTGGGAATTCCCGGATGATTTGCGCATGCTGATCGCGACGCCGCTATCCCATGCGGCGGCCGCTTTTTTCGTGCCCGTCCTGCAAAAGGGCGGCGCATTCTACGTCATGCAGGGGTTCAGCCCCGATGAATTCTACGCCATGGTCGAGAAACACAAAATCACCAGTACCATGTTGGTTCCGGTGATGCTGTACTTCCTGCTCGACTCTCCATTGTCTGCTACGGCCGATATGTCCAGCATGGAAACCATTTTCTACGGCGCCTCTCCCATGAGTCCCGCACGACTGAAAGAAGGTATTGAGAAATGGGGCCAGGTCTTCTACCAGTTCTTTGGCCAATCAGAAGCCCCCATGGTGCTTGCCAATATGAAAAAGGGCGAGCACGACCTGAACAAACCTGAGCGGCTGGGCTCCTGTGGCCGCCCTTCACCCTGGGTACACATGGCGCTACTCGATACGGACAATAATCCGGTTGCAAAGGGCGAGGCGGGTGAAATTTGTGTACGAGCCCCCCTGGTAATGAAAGGTTACAAGGATATGCCGGAACAGACAGCTGAAGCCTTTGCCGGTGGCTGGATGCATACCGGGGACATCGGACGCCTTGATGAAGATGGCTTCCTCTATATCGTCGACCGCACCAAGGACATGATTGTCACCGGCGGCTTCAACGTCTTCCCACGGGAAGTCGAAGATGTGCTGGCAACCCACGAAGCTGTAGGTCAGGCCGTTGTCATCGGTGTTCCCGATGATACCTGGGGTGAAGCCGTGAAAGCCGTTATCGTGTTAAAACCCGGCAAGGAAGCCAGCGATACTCTGGTAGCCGAAATGCAGAAACTGGTGAAGGATGCCAAAGGCTCGGTGCAATCACCCAAATCCATCGATTTCGTTGATACCATCCCGCTCACGCCCGTGGGCAAACCCGATAAAAAAGCCGTGCGGGCCCAGTACTGGGAAGGATCGGAGCGCGGAGTCGGCTAAACCCGCTCCCGGGCGCCTCTAGACATCGGCGGTTTAAGAGTCGAAACTAGGCGCCCTCTTTCTTTTTTGTGGTTGCGATACGCATGCTGACTGACAACTCCGAGCTTTACCGTGGCCTCAACTACCCCTGGGGCGTCAAGGCGGCACCGGCGCCCGGCGTCCCGGAAAAGGTTGCCGACGGTGTGTACTGGGCGCGCTTCCCCATGCCCATGTCACTGGACCATATCAACCTGTGGCTACTGGAGGACGATGACGGCTGGACGGTGGTAGACACCTGCCTGGGTATTGACGACGCAAAGGCCACCTGGGAACAAATTTTCAGCGAGTTTATGCAGGGCAAACCCATTGTCAGGGTGATCTGCACCCATCTGCACCCGGACCATGTTGGCCTGGCCGGATGGCTGACCGAGCGCTTTGGCTGCGAGTTGTGGATGTCCCGGGAGGAGTTCCTGATGTGCCGTGCCATGGCCAGTGATACCGGACGCGAAGCCCCTGATGTGGCTATCCGGTTTTACCGCGCCGCGGGTTATAACGAGGAACAACTGGAGGTTTACCGCAATAAATTCGGTGGCTTCGGTCGCGCCATCACCCCTCTGCCGGACAGCTTTCGCCGCATTGTTGACGGCGAGACCTTTCAGATCAACAACCGCTACTGGCAAGTCATCGTCGGCAGCGGGCACTCCCCGGAGCATGCATCCCTGTACTGCCCGGCCCTCAAATTACTGATATCGGGGGACCAGGTTCTGCCCAAGATCACCCCCAATGTCAGCGTATTCCCCACCGAGCCCGCTGGCGATCCCCTGAAGGAATGGCTGCGGTCCAACTCGCGGATTCGCGATCACTTACCGGACGACTTACTGGTACTGCCTGCCCACGAGGCCCCCTTTTACGGCTTACACCTGCGCTTGACCCAGGTCATAGAATCACATGAACGGGATCTGGATAAACTGTTCGATCACCTGGCTGAACCCAGGCGCGCAATAGACTGCTTTCCGGCACTCTTCAAGCGGGAGATCACTGCGGGACTGATGGGCATGGCCACTGGCGAGACCCTGGCACACCTGAACTGCCTGATGGGCAGGCGCAGGGTATTGAGAAAAAGTGATGACAATGGCGTCGACTGGTACGAGCAGAAACCGGAAACCGACAACTTCGACTAGGCATGCCTAAAAGGGCCGCCGGCTCGGTGGCGCTCCAGCCCCGCCCCACCTATAATGCAAGCCCCACGCGTGGGTGAACGAAATCATGATACGGATCATGGTAGCGACCGCGAGTAGAGTGAATACTGCCTTGGACATGTACCCAGACCATCAATTGCTAAAGTACAATGAAGTCCGCGCACGTTTTTTTGCGGGGCACGATGACTATGTGTCTGGCGACCCCTTTCCCCATATTGTGCTCGATGATCTCGTAGACGAAAAACTGGTCGACACGCTGCTGGCCGGCTTCCCCAAACCCTCTGCCGATATCAAGTGGCGGCAGCTATTGGCCAAAGGCAGCGACGGCGAAAAAGTCCAGTTCAACAAACAGGGTATGCCGAACCTGTTCAAGGTATCTCCCGAGCTGCGACAGCTCATTTGGGAGCTTAACTCCAGCACTTTTATTCGAGCCCTAGAAGGTCTCACCGGTATCAAGAACCTGATTCCCGACCCCTCCCTGCGCGGCGGTGGACTGCACCAGGTTCTGCCTGGCGGCCTGCTGGGTGTGCATGCGGATTTTACCCATCACGCGGACTATAACCTGGAGCGCAGGGTCAACCTGCTGCTGTACCTGAACAAGGACTGGAAGGACGAGTATCAGGGGCACCTGGAGCTCTGGGACAAGAGCGCCAGTCACTGCGTCAAACGCATTCGACCCTCGGCCGGACGCTGTGTGATTTTCAACACCGACGCCGATTCGTACCATGGCCATCCGCGCCCACTGGCCTGCCCCGAAGACAGCACGCGAAAGTCTATCGCCATTTACTACTACACCCTGGGTCGCGATGACAAATCCGTGGAGCCGACCCGGAAAACTGACTGGCAGATACTGCCGGAAGTCGACCTTCCCCCCTTGCTATGAGCCCGCAGCTATCACAGGACATTCTGGATGAGTAATCCCACGCAACTTATTGACTACGATAAGCTGATGCAGGCATCCGATGGACTGGCGGAGCAGTTTCGCGATGCCGAGCCGTTCTCACACCTGGTCCTTGATGACTTCCTGCCAGCGGAGTTTATCGCCACACTTAACGCCAACTTCCCCGACATCGCGGCGAAAAAGAAAACCGGCTCGGCCCATATCCCGGTGATACTCGAGGACGGCACAGAGGCTCAGCTTGGCAAGGAGTGGCTCTCCAGAGAGCGCCTGGTCCCGCTGATTTACCGCCGCCTGTACTGGGAGTTAAACTCCAATCCCTTTGTCGGCATCCTGGAAAAAATTACCGGCATAGACGGCCTGATCGCCGACCCGCACATGGCGGGCGGTGGCGTGCACCGAACAGGCCCGGGGGGCTACCTCAAGGTACATGCCGACTTCAACAAACATCCGCAATACGGCCTGGATCGCCGGCTGAACCTGTTGATATACCTGAATGAAAATTGGCTACCTGAGTATGGCGGCGACCTGGAGCTCTGGACGACGGATATGAAAAACTGCGTGCATAGAATCGCGCCCGTTGCCGGACGCTGTGTGATTTTTCGGACCACCACAACGTCTTATCATGGCCACCCACACCCACTGACCTGCCCCTCAGACCAGAGCCGGGACTCCGTTGCACTTTATTATTATTCCAATGGCCGACCCGCAGAAGAAGGGACTGAGGAACACGAGACCCTGTGGCAGGATCTCCCCTGACAAGCCACTGAAGCTGATGAGATACTGCTAGCTGGACTCCGCGGGTGGGATGATCTGTGTTTCGTCGCCGGCAGGCTTCTCGGCCTCTTCAGCCTCAAGCCGCTCCTTGCGCTGCTGCCGCACATGTTTGGGTTTACCATCACCGCCGTGCTTGGGACCCCACTGCAATCGTTTGGCCTTGTTGCGAGCTTCAATGTACTCACTGTTGTGAATGTACAGCTGCCGCAGCCTGTGCTGCTCCACCTCGCTGCTATTGAACAAAAGCTCCAGCAGTGGATGATCGGTGGCTGGGCCACCCTCCTTGCGCAATACCCCAAGCCCAAAGCCGTGATGAAAAGCGAAGGTATCGTGTTTCTCTTCCAGCTCAGCCCAGTATTTCCATACACCGAAATCTGACTGCCGTGCTTCTATGTCGTGAAACAGAATGACGCCGCCGGGACGGACTTTGGGGTACCAGTTGGTAAAGTCCTCCTGAACCGCCTCATAGGTATGCAGCCCATCAATGTGCAGTAAATCAATAGAATCATCTTCGAAATTGGGCAGCGCGTCATTGAACAGCATGCGCATCAGGTAACTGATACCGCGATAGTGGGTACGCGAGTGCACGCGGACATCGTCATAAACCGACTCGTCATAGTCGCCTGTGTGGTCATCGCCACCCCAGGTATCAACGGCATAGCAAACGCCATCGACATCATTATCGATCATCGACTGGCAGAAGACGAAGTAGCTCATGCCATTGTAGGCACCCAGCTCGACCAGTCGTTTTGGCGCGACGGCCTCAACGATATCGAAACCAAATGAAATATGGTCAACCCACGTGCTAAAGGCACGGTGGCGAGGTTCAAAGCCGCGCATGGAAGGCGGAAAATAGATGCGTTCGATGGGTTTATCTCCCTGAATTTGCTAGTCTGGCGTATGTTACCCCTTTAAACCAGTGAGCTCCATTAGCTAGGCCAGATATCTGCGAGCCAGCCAAGATAACCATGCCAAATACCCCATCATGCGTTTTCATCAGCATTTCACTGTGCCTGTTCCTGCTGGGTGCCTGCTCCAGCGAATACAACAGCGATCCGGCATCATCCGGGAAGTCGGCAGCGGGCAGCAACATCAAAGTGGTCTCCCACCGGGGGTTGGGCTGCTGCGCCCCGGAGAACTCACTCATTGCGGTTCGCAGGGCCATAGAAACCCATGGCGCTGACCAGGTTGAGATCGACGTGCGCCTGAGCAAGGACAAGGTGGCGGTAGCAGTGCACGATGCCAATTTCAGTCGTATCTCAACATCTCCGGACAGGGTTGCTGAGTTGGACTGGTCAGAAATTCAAGCTATCGATATTGGCAGCCCCGTCGATGAGGACTTTCGCGGGGCGACACCCGCATCACTGACCTCCATTCTCCGGTATATCGAGCAGCAGGAAGCTGAAATCTATATCGATATAAAAACCCGTAATATGGCCGACAGTATCAAGGCCTCAATTACTGATTCCGGTATCTCTTTGCATAGAATCTGGTTCTGGTCGGGAAACAACAAAAACCTGTGGCAGCTCAACAGGGTACTGGACTCCCCACAACTGCTGGTTTCCGCCCCGGACAGCAGTCTGTGGCATGACCCCGATTACTGGCAGCAATTGAAAGACAGGCATGTTGTCGGCTTTTCAATCCACTACCAGGGCCTGGATCCGGCGTTTATTCAGCTGGCGAAACAGCAGGGCATGATGATCGACGCCTATACTGTCAACGCGGAGGAAGACATGGCCGCCGTAATCGCACTGGGCGTAGACAGTATAGAAACGGATTATCCGCAGAGATTACGCAAATTGCTGCCATAGACTTGCTCATAGGCGCCCTGGGTTAGCCTTTCTTTTTCTGCGCAAAATACCATTGATACAGACTCTCTCTTAAACCCCCCACATCTGCCGTGTCCACCTTTAGCTCCTGATCCTCAAGCTCGGGCTCAGCGCGTAGGGTTTCTATGCTGTGGAGGTACTCTCTTTTAAACGGCGGCATGGCCACCCGGTACTTCACCCCGTTGTCGATAATCGCAATATCCTTGGAAATATCATTGTAAAAAAACAGGGGGGGTTCCTGTGCATAGCTATTGAAAATCGACCGACCCTGGTTCAACAGCGACTGCTGACCAGTGCCAATATGGACAACCGTTGCCGCCAGGTCCTTGGTCTGGAAAAAGCGCTTCTCCCTTATCGTTTCGGGAATGTCGGGATGATAGATTATGCAGGGCACGTGAATCGACTTTTCATGCAAACTATTGCCGTGCAGTGAATGAAAACTGCCGTATTCTCCAAACACCTGCCCATGGTCCCCAACAACAATCAGTGTCGTATTTGATCCGCTGGCGCGAATTGACTCAGCCAGCTCGCCAATCAATTGGTCGGCAAAAACAATCGATTGCCGATAGCGCTGGTAATTACTCCTGTGGTTCAGCATCTCACCAAAGTAGGCCTCGACGGTCTCAAGGCGCGAGCCGGTAGAGGTATAAAACTGATAACCATAAGGGTAGTGGGTACTCATAAGCCACAACATGGCATAGTAGCGCTGGTCTTTTTGCAGCACCTCCCGCTCGAAGGTTTGCATCAACACCCGGTCATCGGCATCGACACCCCGATTGAAATCCTCGCGATACAGCGTCAGGTCATAGCCCACCTGGTCCTGGAATCGCTGGTTATTCTGGGCAATACCTTCCGTATTGTTTATTGCAACGGAAACGTAGCCTTGTGACTTCAGCACCCTGGGCACAGATTCAATATGCGGCAGTTGCCGCCGCTTGCCTGTAAGAAACCGGTGGGAGATCAGCGGCATCAAGCCGGTATCCAGCGACACCAATGTTTTGGTCGACAGGGGCTGCTGGACATAGCAGCTATCAAGCACAATAGCATTTTGGGACAGTGCGTCCAGATGCTCCAGCTCGAGATCCCCACCATACAAGGCGAGGTCGTACGCCCTCACGGATTCAAGCACCACCAGCACGACATTGCTCCCGGTCAGTGCAGGAAAAACCTCGCGGTACAGTGGATGAACCCCACTGTCCTGTGCGAGAAAATCTTTGTATCGCTTGAAAAACCCGGGCGCCGCCGAGGTATCGGCCCTTGAAAGACTGTCAGCCTCCGCCGCGATAAAGCGGTCAAAGTCACCCTTGTTGAGGTAAAAATTGCTGACCAGAAGTCGATCAAGATCCGGCCTTCCGCTATCTGAAGTAAGCGCTATCGTCGAAAATATCGCCAAAGTGCCCACCAGCAAAGACATGATCACTTTATCGAACGTCGCGGGAAGTGGCTGGCTACGCAGCAAGAACAAGCCTGCGAGGACAAAGACAAACAGCACAGCGGGCCCATCATCCTGGAGGTATTGCCAAACACCCACTCGAAAAAGAGGCCAACTGAAGAGCACCAGTATTTCCGAGGTAAGTAACATCTGGTATTTGAGATAGATAACGAGATACACCAGCGTCGCCAGTGCCAGAATAGCGCACAGGATAGCGATCAGGTAGCGCAACTGAGACCCCATCGGAACCCGGTGGCCCATCCGATACACAATGCCGACAAGCGATAGAAGAACACATTCGGGCGCGAGGCTCTGGACAAAAACCTGCCAGGAAACGCCCCAGGACAGACTGTAAATGGCCTTGGCGACCGCAACAAAAAGTAACAACATCGCACACAGTAGCCCGAGTCTATGGGCAAAACAGATTGCTTTGATGGGGTTCTCTCCGTGGCTGACAACTCGGGCGTATGTTAACCCTTTGCACTAGTGAACTCCACGCGTGAAAAAGCCCGAAGAACTGCGTAAGCTTGGCAACAGCGAAGCAACACCTCATCAAGTCGGGAACGAATCAGTATGTCAAAAAACCATAAGGTGGTTATCACGGGGACAGGCCGAAACGGCACGACCTTCCTGGTACAGCTTTTGACCTGGCTCGGGCTTGATACCGGATTTTCCCGGACGGACATCGAAACATCCAATAAGGCCAATGCTGGTCTGGAGGTCGGCATCTATGAGCGCTGGGATAAAGCCTCCAAATCCTGGATACCCAACCCGCAGTACATCGTAAAGAGCCCGCTTATCTGCGACAAAATTGACCAGGCTATGGGCTTTGGCAATGTGACGTTCGACCATGTTTACATCCCCATGCGGGAGATCGACTCGGTCGTAGCCAGCAGAGTCCGAGTCGGCCATGAAGACGGAGGATACTGGGGCGCAGACAACCCCAAGGACCAGAAGCTGTTTCTCCTGGACCTGTTTCATCAATTGATTTTCAGCCTCGCCAAGCACGACATCCCCTACACTTTGATGGTATTTCCACAGCTGGCGAGCGACCCACTCTACTGCTATGAGAAGCTGTCTTATCTCATGAAGGACATTCCTTATGAGACGTTTCTGGAAGCTTTCGAGGCAACAAGCCAGCAGGGAAAAATCCATCGTTTTGAAGCGGCAGGAAAGTAGGTGGTGAGCACAGCGGACGCTCTACCGAAGATACTCTTTCTGCACATCGCGAAAACTGCGGGCACATCCCTTGTCGAGCATTTCCGTACCCTGTTGCCTGAAGATGCGATTGCCTCACACGGCGACTTCCTCCAATACCCGCGGGATAAACCCCTGCCAGCTCATGAGATGGAACAGAAAAAATTCGTGTCCGGTCACTTTGGTTATCGGCATATCACGCCCTACCTCGATGGCGCTTTCAGCATTACATTTTTGCGGGACCCGGTGGCCAGGGCGCTCTCATTCTATAAGTTTTGTATGCACCCGGGCATGCAAAAGAGCTTTGCCGTGGCGAGAGCTGCCCAGTCCCTGGGACTGGATGGCTATGCACAGTCCTTACTGCCGGAAGTCGCGGGCATGCTGGACAACCAGCAAACCTGGCAGTTGGCCAGTATGTACTGGGAAGAAGATCGCCGGGCAATGAAATCAGTGAGTGATGAGGACCTGTTGAACCTGGCGAAGGAACATTTATTGCGGTTCAGCTATGTGGGACTCACAGAGACATTTCCCAAGGACTTCAGTGTCATTATGAACAGGCTGGGTCTGGCGATGCCAACGACAGTGCCCCAGCACTATGTGACCGCAAAGCCCGTTGCGCGAGAAGACGTCAGTGCAGCAACACTAAAGCTGCTGGCGAATAGGCAGCAGCTGGACCAGCAGCTAATTGAGTGGGTCGGGCAGAACCGGGCACTGCTAGGCGCCTGAACCTACTTTCAAAGGGGCCTGGCAAAGCGCTATCGGTGCACAGCCGCGCCTCAGGGGGATGCCAGCTCTTCTTTCAGGAATTGGCAAAGCGCCTGGACTTTGGGCGTACGATGGATATCCCTGTGGGTAACCAACCACAGGTTTGAATCCCAGTCAGTGGGCGGTTCGAATAGAGGCAGCAGTTTCTCATTAGTCTCCGCCTGCCAGCAATTCACCGGCGCAACACCCAACCCCGACTCAGCTGCGTACATCATGGTCGTGAAATCTGAGGCCCGATAATAAACCTGCTCTTCCGGAATATGCTTTTTCATCCAGGTGACGTAAGCGACATTGGCCATTGCCGCGATACTGGAAATAAAGCGATGGCCGTCAATGTCGGAGCGCGTCCGCATACTACCGAATTGCTCAATATAAGCTGGCGACGCATAGAAGGTCGTTGCCGTGTCGCGCAGGTGTTGTACCACATAGTCAGGGTCTTTCGGCTTTGCGCCGGGCCTGATGCTGATATGTGCCTCGGCGTATTCCAGCTTGAATATTCTCGAGTCGGCAATGTAGTCAATCCGGATTTCCGGGTGGCGGTGTTGAAATTTCGCCAGAAGCGGCGTGAGTTGCTGCGCGAAGCTACTCACCGTGGTCAGCACTAGCGTGCCGGTCAGCTGCTCATCTGCACCGGCTAATTGGCCGATCATGCGGTCGAACTCATCCTGTGTTTTGGCGGCCACCTTAAGAAGCAGCTTTCCTGCGTCAGTGGGAGTGTATCCCCGCGCGTGGCGGTGGAACAAACGGGTTTTTAACCTGGCCTCCAGACTATCAATTCGGCGAAGTACCGTAGAGTGATGGACATCCAGTACCTGGGCGGCGGCGGACAGGGTTCCCAGCCGTGCCACATGAAAGGCGAAGTGGATATCGCTCCAGTCCTCGCTACCAGCCACCTGCCTGACAGGCTCACCTTTAGCCATTGAAGATACCTTATGTGCATACACGCACATTAGTCTTGCATTTATTCTATATATGTTCAAATTTATTTCGTTCAGAATAGCTTCATTGTTAACCGATATTCACCGAGGAACATCTTATGAACACCATCAAGCAACCCAGAATCCTTGCATTTAGCGGCAGTCTTCGAGCGGACTCCTGGAATAGCCAATTACTGGCGATCGCAGTCGCAGCTGCAGAGACGGCCGGGGCCGAAGTAGCGCATATTAAGCTCAGCGATTACGCCCTGCCCTTGTTTTCCGAAGACCTGGAAGCGGATAGCGCGACGGAATCCCTGGCGGGCCTGCGAACGCTCTTTGATCAGGCCGATGGGCTAATGATCGCCAGCCCCGAATACAATGGTTCCCTGTCCGCCGTACTGAAGAACACACTGGATTGGCTGTCGCGCCCGGCGCAGGACGGCTCAGCTTATCAGCCAAGTTACGCTGAGAAATCCGTGGCCATTATGAGTGCCTCGCCGGGCAGACTCGGTGGCAGCAGGGGCTTGAAGCACCTACGGGAAATACTCACCAACCTTGGCAGCCAGGTCAGCGAGGACCAGGTGACCGTACCATCCGCTTTCGAGGCCTTTGACGATCAAGGTCAACTACATGACCTGGCAATGGCAGACGGTATTGCTGCCCTGGCGCGGGATCTGGTGACAGGCCTACAAACGGAAGAATCGCTGCTTCGGGCAGGCTAAGCAAGCTGGGAGGGCAGTGACATATCGCGATCCGGATCAGCCCGGCACAATAAGCCGCGCTATCTTCTCGCTCTGTCTGCTGCCCACACCGGCCTGTTTCGCATACTCGCCCCACTGCGAAACGGCATTTTTGACCTTCTCGATGGCACTCCTTGCTGAGGCTGCCTGGATACCCTGGCGATCAGCGACCGCCATAAAGTCCTCATCGACAATATCGGCGCGCTTTCGGTTAATCGTCATTTGGTGACTGCTGGTGAACTCACCGGCGGGATTATAAGCATAGGTTACGTCGTAGGCCGGGCTCAATGACCACTGCCCCGTCTTGTCCATCAGAAAAGAGATCTGCTTTGTGTGGTCATCGCGATTATAGGCAAGCACGTTAAAGACCATTCTTAGAAACAGTTGCTCCTTGGCATCCGCCCCCAACCCTAGCTCATCACACATGAGCAGCGCTTGCTCGTAGGAGGTCGCTCCCGGCATATTGAAATCATGGTGCCCCAGAGCACAGAGGGATTGCATATACAGTTTTTGACCGCCGTCAGTTCGATCAAATCGACGGGTCATAAAGTGTGCGCGCCCATTTTCCTCCATGAGATGACAGGCCGTCATTTCAATACCCGCACTCACTGCCATCAGATGATAGGCATATTCAATCCGCCCATACCCTTTCGGGTCGGCCAATTCCTTGTCCCGGTTACCAGAGACACCATCAAACTTCAGCAGCCAGTATTCATAGCCCTCACCGGCATTGATTTGCCCTGAACGCACATCATTAGTCTCCTGGTTCCAGGCAATGATCGCCTTCGCCCTGGCGCCACCTGCGGAGGTTCCCACGGCCAGGATTTTCTCAAGCCCCTCCACATTTCCGGACACATCGTCAGAATTGAGTGCAGCCTGCTGTGCTTCCCGACTTGCCAGCACATGCGAGGACAGTTCGACCAATTCCTCGATGTTCAGCGAAATCGAATCCGACGTCACTTCTTCAAGGATGGGAAAGAACTCCAGCGCGCCCATACCGCGCCGCCCCACGTACATCAATCGCTCTACCGGACTGAAGGAAGCGGGTGTACGCCCACTCTCCGCCAACCACTGATCAATCAGGCTGTTGCCAAATTTGTCCGGCAGGCCGTCGGCTAACATGCCCGGTAGGCCTCTGAAGGTTTCCCGGTTCAACCCGGGAAAACTGAAGGTCCCCGCCGACAGCGGCATCTGCACAGGCGCGAGCTCTATCCCGCTGTCCAGAAAACCAGGGGCGTATTCGAACGTACCGTAATCCCGAACAGAGTCCCAGGCGATCAAGCCCACTTCGGCGCCCCACAGTAGAACCCGGGCAATCACGAGGCCTGGTCTTCCGGCCACTGGAAGGCCGGTATCTTTGTGGCCTCAACCGGGGATGCACCCTGCCTAAGCATCTTCGACACAGGCCGCCGCACTCGACGCTTTTGTACTCCCTGACCACTGGCATCGCCTTGTGTAGCCGCCGCCCGACGAAAAACACTGACCGCTTTACGTTTCCCAAGATCAGCCGGTTTCAAGCCCGCCTGTGCCAACTGTTCATACGGAGAAAGCTCAGCAGGCGCCAATGTACCGAGTAATGCATCCAGTCGGCCAAGGCACTGAAGCACTCTCAACAGGGCATCGGTTTTCACAATGTCTCCTGCTTCCAATCGCTGCAGTGTGCGCAGGGATATCCCTGAGTCTCGTGCAAGTTCAGACTGTTTTAGCTGTTGCCGGTACCGGAGCTGGGCAACGCGATGCCCCAACTCTTCAAGATGATGACCTTTCATATTAAACGCCATATATGTCATATAAACCAAATATATTTAATAATATGCCATATATGACGTATTATCAATGCTATGAGAAAAGTGATGTATCACTTTTTTGACATTAGACGTCATAAATGGCGTCTTATAATAAAAGTACAGGCCTTCTGGGCTAGCTGTCCCGGCATCAAAAAACGCCCATCTGACAGCCCCGATTCTGCGCTCCCCAAATGGCTAGGGGGGCGCATATCCTATAGTATGAACCGCAATACCAAGCCCTTGGCCCTATGTTATTTAACTCACTGCACTATTTAATCTTGTTCCTGCCGATCACCTGGCTTGTGTACCAGTGGCTGGGACGAGGGCAATTATCCCGCTTTCAACTGCTGTGGTTGGTGGCCGCCTCCCTGTTTTTCTATGCTTGCTGGAGCCCCCTGTTTCTCGGACTCATGCTGGCCTCTATTGGCATGAACTTCCTGCTGGGTGAAGCAATCTCTGATCGCCGCTCCAGGCCACTCATGATCCTCGGTGTCTGCCTGAACCTGGGAATACTGGGGTACTTCAAGTACACCGGGTTCTTTCTTGAGAACCTCAATACACTCACAGGCATGCTTGTACCCATGCCTGCAATCACGCTGCCACTGGCCATCTCCTTCTTTACATTTCAACAAATAGCCTACCTGGTGGATGCCTATCGCGGCGAGGCCAAGGACTACAGCTTTCAGCATTACTGCCTGTTCGTATCCTTCTTCCCACAATTGGTGGCCGGCCCCATTGTTCATCATAAAGAGATGATGCCGCAGTTTGACAAACCCGTTCTGCAAAAGGAAACACGGCAGAACCTCCAGGTAGGACTCACCATAATCGCCCTGGGCCTGTTCAAAAAAGTGGTGCTGGCCGACAGCTTGAGTGTCTATGTCGATCCGGTATTTAGCCAGGCTGGCGCAGGAGACGCCGTATCCACGCTGGATGCCTGGCTTGCGGTAATTGCCTTCTCCGGTCAAATCTATTTTGATTTTTCAGGCTACACCGATATCGCTATCGGCTCTGCACGCCTGTTTGGTATCAAACTTCCCGAGAACTTTTTTTCGCCCTACAAGGCAAATAGCATTATCGATTTTTGGCGACGCTGGCATATCACGCTCTCTCGCTTTTTGCGCGATTATCTCTACTTTACGCTGGGCGGCAACCGCCAGGGCATAGGCAAGCGCTACCGCAATCTGGCCATCACCATGTTACTGGGCGGCTTGTGGCATGGGGCGCATTGGAACTTTGTCATTTGGGGAGGCCTTCACGGCCTTTACCTTGTCATTAACCACGGCTGGCGCCACGTGCTGCCAAATAATAATTCGCGCCCAGAGAGACTTATGACACGGCTGTGCTACCGACTATTGACACTGGCAGCAGTGATCTTTGCCTGGGTTTACTTCAGAGCGGAATCGGTGCAAGCCGCGAACGCTGTAATCGGGGCCCTGTTTGGCCAGAACAGTTTCGGATTCTCCAACGCATACCTGGCTGTGATGTCGGCACAACCCGCGGCGGAGTTTTTTGCGCTTTTGAACCCCGGTCTTCCCGCATACACGGCGGCCGTGGCAATTGTAACCGGGGCATTTTTCCTCTGTCTGCTTGCACCCAACACCCAGCAATGGCTCAGCCACTATCAACCCGTACTGCCATCGCAACATTGGCCTCGAGCCCGCCTTGAATTAATACCTTATTGGCGCCCAAACGCCGCTTACAGCGCTATCATTGCGATGATTCTATTTCTGTCTTTACTCGGTATGGGCAGCATTTCAGAATTCATCTACTTTCAGTTCTGATGATGAAAAAACACTACCTGCCATTGACACTTTTGATTCTCGCCGCCCTGGTGGGTGCGACCGTCGCCTTTACATTTTATGTCGACCCCTACGGGCTTTATAGACCGGTAACGACCGAGTCTCTAAGCCGAATCAACCAGCTCAAACATATGCGCAGTACAAAGCCGCTTAAGCTCACCAGCATGAAACCCAGGCGAATCGTCATTGGCTCCTCACGCAGTGGGCGGATTCCAGTGCAAAACCCACCCTGGTCAGAGGACGCATATAACCTCTCTATCCCCGCCATCAGGCCCTACGAGATCAATCGACTACTGAAATTTGCGCACCTGCAAACGCCTCTTGAAGAGGTAGTCATCGGCCTCGATTACGATGCCTTTCTTTCAGGGCAGCCAAAGTTCAGGGAGGGCTTTAACGACACTCTGGTGAACTCCAGCAGGTTTAGCGCTGTGTTACCGCACCTTGAAGCTCGCAGCAGGACACTGCTTTCCAGTAAATCGCTGCTAAACAGCTATCAGGCACTTAGCCCCCGGAGTGATAAGTACAGCGCCTTCCTGGCCGATGGAAGCTGGCACAGCAACAGCCCAGCCTTCTCCGGGATGGGAGGATTTCAATTCGCAGCCAAAACGTTTCTAAACGCTCACAGCGGTTCGAAACAACCGGACCTGGAACTTGAGCAATTTCGAGAGCTACTTAATTTCTGCCATAGCCAGCAGATTCGCTGTCACTTGCTCCTCACGCCGGTCCACCTTTTTCAGCTGGAGGTATTTGAAGCGGCGGGGTTGTTTGAACAATGGGAGACATGGCACAGACAACTGATCGAAATAAACACATCGGTGGCCAGGCAGCACCGCCGTCCGCCCCTTACCCTCTGGGCGTTGAACACGGCTCAGGGCATCGTTGACGAGCCCATTCGCAAGGCCAGCGAGGCCGAAGACAGTTGGTTTAAAGACGGGACGCATTTCAGGCCGAGGCTGGGCGCAATGATGCTCGGGGAAATTAGCCACCCCGGACGCATCCAGAGCCCCATCACAGTCAGCCTGTCACAGGAAAACGTGGCCGCTTACCTGCAGCAAGTTGCCAGCCTGCGAGGAGATTTCCAACAATCCCAAAGTAAAATTATTGCAAAACTAAAGGGCCGGCTGGGTATCTAGGCATCTTTCATTTTTATTGCCTGCTCTGCGCCGTGTTTTACAAATTTCATTACGCTGTCAGGTAGGCTGCCCAGGTAGATTGGACGCTTGGTAGGTGACTTATAAGGACCACCGCGCAGCTCAGCGTACTGGTTGAAATGGTCTTCCATAGACTTCACCCGGCTTTCGCCCTGCGTGCCCGTGGTAATACCGCCGTGAAACTGGTGAAAGCTGCCCTCGCCGGGCAGTATGACCAGCACGTTGCCTTCCATTTCCACCGTGCGTTTGAAGAAATCCAGATTGACCTGGCCTCCCCCGGTTTCGGTAAAAGCGGGATCAAAGCCCCCTATCGCTCGCCATACCGGCACCGGGACGCAATAGCAGTTGCTCTCCCCTATCGGCTTGAAGAAGCCGCTGGTACTGGTGCCACTGAGACAGGAGATATCGAACAGGCGGTAGCCATCCACTGGCCACTCTATAGAGGCCAGCAGTTCGGCTTCAACCTCTTCACAGTAACCCTCCAACATAGACCTCTGCTGTAACTTGGGGCCCAGGTGATAGCCGGGCAGTGCAACCAGCGTATTGGGGTGGAGTCGAGTCGCCGCCAGCATGTAGCTCACCACTGAAGGTGTCAGCATGCGGGCACCGTCCACCATGATAGTGACATGGGTACCCGTGGCCTTGTCGGCACCAAAATTGACTGCAGGCACCGGCGTAGGCAGTGTTTCTTCACGGTAAAAATAGCGGACGTTGCCTGCATACTGGCAGGCTCTTTCTTCACCCAATACGGCGCTTGAGGCATTCTCAACCACAATCACTTCATAATCCGCTTCAGACACGCCCTGTTGATATTCCGGGCTAAGCGAGTACAGCGTTTTTTCTGCCTGTTCGGGCATCTTGTAGACAATCACCACAAAGCTGATGCGATGCCGGGTTCCCTCGGGCAGGGCGGCCGGCAACTGAACTTTGTTATCGAATCGGTGTACCGGTACAGGCGAGTTCTTTAGCTTCGGTGTCAGTGGCACATGGGCCGGGGGTGGATTTTGGGGCACGGCTTCAGGCTCTACCTTGTCCTGACCCAACCCAAACAGACGACCAATTTTTTTTCGCATGAAATCACTCTCTACCTGACGTGGCAGATAATTATGAACAACAGGATAATGGAAGAGAGGGATTATACATAACATCGACAGATAAGGGTTGCGTCATCAAAGACAGAAAAAATCGCTACTTCGGACTAATCCTGCTGTGTACATCCTCCAACATGTCTCCATTGGAATGCACAAAACTCTCGCGGAGTTCGTCCACCTCCTGCAAGTAGACTTCAATATTTTCCGCTGACAATCGCCTGCCAAAGTCGCTATCACCGTCCCACAGAGAGGCCATAATCAACTGGCTCAAGCGTGGACGGAAATGAACGCCGTCGCTAAACCAGGCCTTGTCGATATCCCTGGCGCGATAGATAGGCTCATCGACAATACCTGACAGCTGATCGAAGCCCACTAGATCAAAGGGTGAGCGCCCGAATTCCTTCGCTGTCTCAATATTGATCTGCAGAACCTGTCGACGTAGATCCTGCCACATTGACCGATGGCCCTGTCGGTACCAGAAGTCCACCAGGAAGGCGTGCGTGGGTGTAAAAAACAGTCGAGTCTCAATATTATTCCTATAACAAAAACGCAGTAACTTCCGCAGCTGCTGCAGATTTTTCTGTGGATTTAAACCACCCTTCTCATTCAGGATCAGCATATTGCGCCCGGTGAAGACATAGCCCCCACGGCCGGTGAGCTTCCTACTGACCGGCTCCCAGGCACCGTTACTGAAATATCTGCGAATCTTGGGCGCACGCTCCACCACGGCTTCAATGCTTTGCATCAACACATCAAAGGAAAAGAGGCTGATACGAATATCACTGAATCGCTGCATCCAGTATCCCGGGGAGTACCGCTCCTTCGGGGATCTGAGCATCCGGGCTTCTGCAAAGCCGGGCCTGAACCTGTCGTATGGCTTGATGAATTCTTCGAAATCGATACCTATGGCCAGGCGTGACAGTGGTTTGATAGCATTCGCATGCTGAACCGAGCGCAGCATCTCATAGGCTGTAATTCCAGGCACTGAAAAATTATAGGACGCCAACCCCTGCCACGAAGGCTGTTCCGGCTGTAAGCCCCCGCTTCTCGATGAGCCTATCACCAGCGCTTCCGGCTTCACTCGACGCACATGCTGGGGTTTGTAAAAACGCATATTTTCGAATTGTTCGACGCGGCCCAGGGTGTCAGCATCCCCGATGTTGAAGTGATAAAGCTGAAAAGGGTCCACAAGGTAGTTCACCAGGCCGCATGCACCGAACAAAAGCGCAGATAACAAACCGACAGTGACAAGGTATTTTTTCATCATCATCAGAACTGGAAGTAAATAAAGCGGGACAGCGAAGAAAGGCTCAACAACGATATCACCAGCATAAACGCAATAATCCCGGCCATTGCCAAACCGGGCTTCCAAACCAGCCAACCCGGCTTAATCGGATCCCCTTCCGGTATAATCAATGGGCTCTGCTGCAACAAGAACTGCTGCGTATTGGGTAGCAACCAGCAGATTGCGGCCGCCATCGCCATCACGAAATAGATCGGGAAATACGCCACGGTCGCCATATCAGTGAACGAAATCAATTTGCCAAGCGTTTTGTCTGTAAACACCTCCTCAAGTAGACGGGGTGTCTCCAGGCTGAGCTCCAGCAGCGCGGGCTCCAGTATCGCCCAGGCAGCGGCAACATCCGGTGCTCTAAAGACGACAAAGGCAATCGACCAGACCAGAAAAGTGAGCACGAGGTAAGCCGGCTGAAACCCGGGCCCGGCAAAAAACTGCCGCAAGCCAACGCGATCCAGTAACGCGCGCCAGGCGTGGTTAATACACAGATAAAGCCCGTGCAGCCCTCCCCAGATAACAAAAGTCCAGGCAGCACCGTGCCACAGCCCCCCCAAAAGCATGGTCAACATCAGGTTCCGGTATCGCCTGGCCAGGCCAAAGCGATTACCGCCGAAAGAAAAATAGAGGTAGTCACGCAAAAACTTCGACAGGGTCATATGCCATCGACGCCATATTTCAATGATGCTGCGGGACTTATAGGGTGACCTGAAGTTCTCAGGAAGCTTAATACCAAAGAGCCGCGCGCTGCCGATAGCAATATCGCTGTAACCGGAAAAATCGAAGTAGATCTGGAAGCTGAAGGCAAACATCCCCAGTAACGCATCGATCGAATTGAGCGTTTCGCCCTGATCGGCGGCAGCGAATACTGGATCAACTATCAGAGCCAGGGAATCGGCGATCACCACCTTCTTGAACAGCCCGATAGCAATGAAGGTAATACCGACTGCGAAATCCGCTGAATATTGCTGTCGCTGCCTGGGCTGCAAGAACTGCGGCATCATTTCCTTGTGATGCACAATGGGGCCGGCAATCAATTGCGGGAAAAACAATACGAAAAGGGCGTAGTGACGGAACTCGTATTCCTCACACTCCCCGCGGGATACATCCACGAGATACGCAATCTGCTGGAAGGTGAAAAAGGAAATCGCCAGGGGCAGGGTGATTTCTGGCAGCGGAATCAACCATAGCCAAAAATGGTTGAGCGTTTCGACAAAGAAACCCGTGTACTTGAAATACGCCAACAGGCCGAGATTAAAGGTAAGCCCAAGCACCAGCCACCAGTGTCGGCTACGCCCCCGGGCATAGGCCAGCTTCTTCCCGAATATGAAATTCGCCGTAATAGAGCCGAGAATAAGCGCGAGGTACACCGGCTCCCAAACCGCATAGAAGAACATGGAGACAAGAACCAGCCACAAAAACTGAGTTTCCTTGCCCCCTCTGCGGGCCAGAAATAAATAGACGACTAGCGCTAGCGGCAGAAAAAGAAAGAGGTATTCGGCTGAATTGAAGAGCATTAATGCAGCTCGGTAGCGGGGCGATAATCCCTGGTTTTGATCACCCGCGCAGGATTGCCCACAGCGACAGTGTTTTCCGGCACATCCCGGGTGACAACACTGCCTGCACCGACCACCGCGCCATCACCAATGCTTACCCCCGGCAGGATAATGGCACTGGCGCCTATCCAGACATTGTCCCCCACCCGAATAGTTTTGCCCGAATGGCTAAAAGAAGAGCCTGACAAATCATGATCGGCCGCATGAAACCTCGCGTTGGGCGCAATGATGACATCCGAGCCAATCACTATGCTGTTGCCGCCAAAAAAGTCGGAATAGAACTCTACCCCCCGGTTGATACTCACGTTATCGCCAATTTCAACAAGCCAGGGGAATTTGATGTAAACCCCGTAATCAAAATAAATGGGGGTACCGGCTTTATGCAGCAGAGACCGAAACACAAAGTTGCGCACGAACCCCGGCATAACGCCCAGCAGCAGATGCAGCACATGAATGAGATACACGTAGAGGCCATTGGCCAAAAATTTTGCCCGCTCGTTGCTGAATAGGTATGCTTTGATGCTGGCAATCATAGGTTGACCTGGTTAGTGCCCCCACATGATCAGGGCAGCTTTAGGATAAGAGGAAAGAATGAATCGCTCAAGTACTAAGAGTGATGAGGTACACTGACCTCCCCCTGATAACAAGAAACCAAGCACCCCCTATGGTCAAAAAGAAGTTCAGTCTCAATCCCGGTGCCCTTTGGCTATGCGTATTTTGGGGCGCAACGCTGACCTTTGCCGCTCTTTTGCTTCGCCACCACTATTTTATTGTATCCGCCACTATTCCTCTGGATTTATACGAGGGCACAATGCCCTTTATCACCGGCATAATAGCCGATGGCCACAATCCCTACACTCGGGAATTCCAGCCCATCGCAACAGACGTCTACCCGCCACTATACAACATCCTGGTCGCACCGCTGACGCACATTTTTGGCAACACCCTACTGCTACATCGTCTTATTGCCGCACTATTTATCGCCGTAGCATGCCTGCTGTGCACCCTGGCGTGCTACCGCAAGAGTTTGAGCTGGACCTATAGCCTGGCCGCGGGCATCACTCTGTACGCGGGGCTGATATTTTATTCCACACCGGTTGCCAGTACCAACGCGCTGGGTACTGCCTTATTTATCGCCTCTGTTGTCGTACCGTGGTTGGCGGGTTTCAATACCCGCAGCCTCATCTTTGCCTGTTGTTGTGGCCTGCTGTCTTTCTATACCAAACAGTATTTTATCCTCGGCATGGCCATGCTCTGCCTGTATATGTTCCTGTACATATCAGTGATTCGTGCACTCGTCACCGGCGCGGCCTTCGCCCTTGCGATGACCGTTTGTCTCGCTCTGGTACATAAGACCAGCCCCTATTTTATCGACAATACCATTCTCTCCCCGGTACTCGCCCTGGGTGGACTAAAAATGTGGTCCATGGTGAGCCTGCAGCTGGTGAAGTTCCTACAGATTTACGCCGGTATTCTTATTATCCTTCTCGCCGTACTCGCCAGCTTTCTGATCAATAATGGCACTTCAGGTACCCTCACATGGCTTAGGGAGCAGCTGGCCTGGAACGGGTTCTCCCTGACTAAACCGCTGTTGGCACAGCGAGTGGATTTCTTCAGCTTCTGCTTTTTCTGGTCCAGCCTCGCATTTATAGCCTACATGGGCAGAAATCCGGGGAACTACATGACTTACGCCTTTCAGCTCATCTCGCCGTTCTTCCTGGTCATGGCATTTACGCAAATCAGCAGATTGCGAAGGCCTCTGGTAGCGCTATTGCCGTTCATTTTTCTCACCTACCAGCAGGCTTACGCCTTTCTCCCCCGTGATTTTTCCTACGACGAAGAAGCCTGGAAATACATTGACAGCCTGATCGTCCAGGAAGATGAAATACTGGCGACTCAAATGTTGCTAATGAACCTGCTCGACAATGACAAAAAGATTTACCAGGACGGCCAGACATCCTATTTTCCGCTGGCAGCCGAAAAGCCCCGCTGGCTGGATAAGGCTGAACCCGAGGACGAAGTGCAGGCCGTCTGGGCTCAGTACATGAGCATGCTGTATCAAAAGGTCGCTGCCGGGGAATTTGACCTCATTATTATTTCTCCCTGGGAAATGCGTGGCATTTTTCTGCGCAACCCGCCGGCTGACAGCGCACTGGATGGTAAGGAATACCTCAAGAAATATTATTACGTAGATGAGAAAATCCCCTTGTCTATGACTGACCGACAAGGCGGCGGAACCTATCAACTACAAATCTGGCGCCCCAGGAAACACCGCGATTAACGACCTTCTGAGTGCTTGAATTACACTACAGAGCCGCAAACGGCGGCTTGATCTCCGGCGATGAATAGGGACGAGCCGGCGGATAATAAACATCGAGCGCAATCGCCCGATTCGCTATAGCATTCATCTCCTTGGTCGGATGACCGTACACCCAGTAGTTTTTCTTATTGAAATTCTTCACCCTCTTATCGACATGAGGCTGTAAGGCCACCGAATACGTCTGGTATGACCACAGGCAATAGAGACAGGCACACAGGGCTGGAATTGCCTGCCATTTGCTCAGGCGAAGACCGCTTCGATAAAGCAACATCACAGTCATAGTGGCAACCATGAGAATCGAGGGGAAGCTATAGCGCGAGGACAGCGCGTACTCGAGGGTAGAGTAAGGCGCTCTCCCCAGCATCATGGCCAGTGTCGAGAGCACAATATACCAGGCAAACAATTCCAACTGAATATTGTCATCGCGATAGTGCCGGAGGCTTGAATAGCAAAGGCCTGACAGTAGCAGCAATGCGACAGCGGCACTGGCCTCCACGCTGGTTGCGCTCACAGCACTGCCCAGTAAAGTCAGGAAATAACACAGGTGGTGCCAGGGAGTTTCCAGAAAAAGGGCCAGTACCTGCACCATCGAGTTGGGTGTCTCCAGACCGTAACGCCACAAAACCATCACGACAATCGTCGCCAGCGCCCACAACACAACATAGACCCATGACACACGTTTGAGAACGAGCACCTGATGCAACAAACTGAGAAGGCCAATAACCCAGACTATCTGTCCAGAGGCCAGTGAAAAGGTCGCCAGAGTGGCACAGGCGATGGCCAACAGAAACCTGAGGGCCGTGACATTTCGCAGGCAACTCAGGGCAGCGTAGCCGTACAGGTAGACATAGCAATAGGCGAAGGCCGCCATGCTCCAAAACGTAATGCCGTAGGCCCGCAACTGAAATAGCACGAACGCGGCAGGCAGTAGGAGTAGCCAGGGATAGGGGTGATCTCGAACCGCCAGATACAACAGAATCAATATCAGTGGCAGCGCCATATTAGCCATGAATGTGAGCGTGCGAAAATCGACCTCACCTTCAACCACAAAAGCCAGGTAATAGAGTAGCCGCGATGACATCGTTCGATGGTCATTGTGCTGCTCGAACAGCAGCGCCAGGGTGCTGCCTGCGTCGTCCGACTGCGTAATACCTACAATGACCTGCAAGACATCCAGTATGTCGTCCGCGAAGGGGATATTCATCGCGTAACGCCAGAGAAAGAACCCGTACATGGCCGTGGCCAGGGCGACACCCGTCACCGGCAGCCAGAATCCATAGAGCCGCTCATTGGCAGAGCTGTAACCGGGAGTTAGCCCGGGCCGTGAGCGAGTCATTCGTGGGGGGTTCCAGCCTGAGACATGAAGGCTCTGAATGTTACATTAGGAGTGACGAGGTACACTAGTCTAAATCCGGTTTATACCAGAGTCCAGTATGCGGTATAGTCGGCTCGAACCAATAACGGTTCGAATTCCTGATTCGGTCTATTGGCGAGAGCAGTGGGATAAATGAAGACATTGGTGCCCAATAGGCCACTCTATCCACTGCTGGCATTACTGACCGCCCTGGCGCTCGCACTCGGTTTGTTCTGGTGTTTGTGGACACTGGCGCTCTGGTACCGCCTCCACCCCCATCTACCCTGGCGAGACCTGTTCCTTGTTCTCGACGACTTATTGCCCTTGCTGCAGGGCGAGGCCAGCTGGCAGGATTGGCGTGCACTGATCGAGCCACATTATGCCGCCCATCGTATTGCCGTACCCAGGCTACTGGTTGCTATCGACGTCAGTTTTTTCAGCGGCCAGAACCATACCTTATACAGCAGTGCCTGGGCCGGACTACTGGCCTGCCTGACCCTCTATATGACCATGGCCAAGGACTATTTTCGCGGTGACACCCTGTCCTGGTTATTTTGCCTGGGCATCGTCAGTACGGTGTTTTTCGCCCCGGCGCACCTTTGGAATTTGATCAATGCAATCAACGCCAGCTGGCATATTACTTTTGCCTGTGCATTCGCTGCCTTCTTCGTCCTACTGAAGCAGCCCGGTAAACCCGGCTTTCTCGCCTGGACCGTGGCCTACAGCTTTGCCACCATCGCTGCATTTACCACCTTCGCGGGCGTCATTCTCTGGCTATTGCTTCCAGTGCTAGCCCTCAACACCTCCCGCAGAGCGCTAATCCTGACCGCTGGCTTCAGCTTATTGCTCACCGTCATTTACACAAACGGCCTTTCCTCCGATGCCGAAATCGCCACCCAATGGGAAACCGGCAGTGCAGAGATCGTCGATAGAATGCACACGACCGGTGTGGAGGCCATCGCACAAAACACGCCGCCGGTTATAGTGGAAAAAGCCATGGTCTTGCTGGCGTGGCCCTTCTCCCAGGAAAATCCTACTGTGGCCTTCCTGCTCGTGGGCTTGTCCCTGCTGCTTTTGGGCTACCATGGCATCCTGTTTTTGAAATCTCAATTCAGTGAAAAAGACGAAATGAGCCCGTGGTTAAAGTTGTGTGTACTAATAGCCACGCTCTGCCTCGGCATCGCACTGGCGGTGCAATTGGGTCGGGTCATTGAACAACCCAATCATGCCAATGGCCCAAGTTTCGAGCGATACAACACTGTCGTTGCCGTGTACTGGGCGGGGATTTTTGGCCTGCTACTGAGCCTGCTGACGCGCTTGCCCGACGCCCTCCGACTGACATTGATGACATTGTCCCTGCTGGCCGTAAATTTGTTAATCACCCCAAACGGCAATTATCTAGAACAGGAAATACTCAGTGTGGAGTCTGCCGCTGTACTCTTTGCCAAAGGGGAAACGCCGGCACTCAGGGACAAACCGGGTAAACGGCTGCTGCGCTTCAAACCTGAATACGTGTACAGCTTCGAACCTTTTTTTGCTGCCGACAAGCTGGCCTACCTGGCCCCCGGTGAGCAAGTCGTGCCCGCCAGAGATCTGGAAAATTGCAACCAGGCCGTACTGACGCCCACCCTCTCGCCTGCCCCCAGGCCAGGCTACGAGACGGTACGCACTGGCATCCAGGGTTTCTACGGGCTCATCACCCGGGATATCCAGCTGCGCGACAATGACGCCCTGGTCGCAAGGCTGGTCGCCAAACACCAGGGGAATTACGCCCCTCTGGCGCTAATCAAGCCAGACCATAATGCCTGGGAAGGGCTGATCAGCACGACAGACACCAATCACCTCCCCCTGCACGTGTACCTTGATACCTTAGGTAAGCTGCCGTTTCACTGTAGAATGTCGGTTCTTGCCAGGAAAACCGATCCCAGCGATCAAAAACAGGGTTGAGCCGGATGTACGAGTACGACGACGTTTTCTATAACTACATCAATGAGGGGGCAAAGGCGTCTGCCGGTCAGATGCTGCCGCCCTTGCTCGCGACACTGGGCGCACCCGTGGAGTCGGTGCTGGATGTAGGCTGTGGGGCGGGCGCCTGGCTCAGTGTGTGGAAAACGCTGGATGCCGATGTGATCGGCCTGGATGGGAGCTATGTACGGCACGACCAGTTACTGATAAACCCCGATGAATTCATACCCACCGACCTGACATCAGGCTTCGCCCTGGGTAGAAAGTTCAGTCTGGCGCAGAGCCTGGAAGTCGCCGAGCATTTGCCGGCCTCGGCCGCGGCCGGCTTCGTGGCAAACCTCTGCCAACACGCCGACCTGGTGCTTTTTTCTGCCGCCACCCCCGGACAGGGCGGAGAAAATCACATCAATGAGCAACCCTATAGTTACTGGCGCGATCTTTTTCAGGACCAGGGTTTTGCCATGTTTGACCCGGTAAGACAGGCAGTCGTGGGGAAAAACATGGTTAAACCCTGGTATCGTTACAATACCTTCCTTTACGCCAGTGAACACCTTGCCCCGGAAATACTGACGAGGCTTGCCCCCTACCGTGTTTCCCCTGATCAGACTCCACCGGATATAGCGCCTTTGGCCTATCGGCTGCGCAAACAGATAATCCGCTTGCTTCCCGACCGGGCCAGCACGTTCATGGCGGTGATCAAAAAGAATATATCCGGGTTATCATTGAAGGCAAAGGCCAATGAGTAAACCAATGGATTCTATGAAAAAGCCCGTACTGGCGCTTGTTGTGCCCTGCTACAACGAGCAAGAAATTCTGCCCATGACCACTCGGACCCTGGAAAACGAGATGAATCGGCTGATTACCGCTGAACTCATCGCCCCTGAGTCTCGCATCTATCTGGTCGATGACGGCAGCAGCGACAGAACCTGGGAATTGATTAGCGAACTGGCGGCCAACAACTCACTGTTCGCCGGCATAAAACTGGCTCGAAATTACGGCCACCAATATGCGCTCTATGCAGGACTAATGGAAGCCAGCGCCGATGCCTATATCAGCCTGGACGCCGACCTGCAGGACGACATTGCCGCCATCGAAGAGATGCTGGCATCTTTCGCCCGTGGCAATGAAATTGTCTACGGCGTTCGGGATAATCGAGACAGCGATACTCATTTCAAACGCTATACGGCCAAAATTCATTACGGACTGCTGGCGCGAATGGGCATTATGACCGTGCGTAATCACGCCGACTTTCGATTGATGAGTCATCGGGCGGTGGAGTTTCTTGGCCAGTACCGGGAATCCAATCTGTACCTCAGGGGCATTGTGCCACTGCTGGGGCTTCGCTCCGAAGAGGTCTATTATCGACGAGGAGAGCGCCTGGCGGGTGAATCCAAGTACCCCTTCAGGCACATGTTCAGCCTGTCCGTGCAGGGACTGACCTCTTTTTCGATTCTTCCGCTGCGAATCATTTCGGTGCTCGGGCTCATTGTATTTTTGATCGCCCTCGGGCTGGGTGGAAGGTCCCTGTACGCCGCCCTCTGGGGGGTTGGCACCGTCCCGGGCTGGGCCTCCACCGTGATACCGATTTATTTACTGGGCGGGCTGCAATTGCTGGCAATCGGAGTCGCCGGAGAGTACATCGGTAAGACCTTTATGCAGGCTAAAGACAGGCCGCGCTACCTGGTAGAGCAGCGACTGGGCGCTGATGACCGCTAGAGAACCCGGGAATGTGGCATCCTTGGCCCAATATTGATACTGTTCGACCGTCTACTCCCCCTACTTTTGAGTACCGCTAGTTTGGCTAAATTACCTCGAGTTTCCGTCATTGTTATTGGCTATCGCATGTCTCAGCAACTTGAGAATACCTTGCTGACGCTTACTGCGGATTACCAGCAGGGTGTCGACATTGATGATTACGAAGTCATCGTGATTGAAAACAGCTCCAGCGATAACCTGCCCGCTGAAAAAATCGGCGCCTTACCTGCAAATTTTCGCTATTTACTGCGTGAGGAGACAGCCGTCTCACCCGTGTTTGCGGTAAACGAGGGCTTTGCCCTGTGCCATGCCCCCATTATCTGTCTGATGATCGATGGTGCCAGAATGGTCAGCCCAGGTACTATTCGCACCGCACTGCAGGCCTTCGCCATCAACGACAAAGCCATTGTCGCGGTGCCGGGTTACCACCTTGGCCAGGAAGAGCAACACCTTGTCGCAGGACAGCAGGATCAAGCCTCTTATGAGCGACAGCTACTCGAGTCAGTGGACTGGATGGCAGATGGCTATGAGCTTTTCGCCATCTCCACCTTCAGCGGCGCCAATCGCCAGGGTTTTTTGAACCCGATAATGGAATGTAACTGCATCTTCGCTTCGGCCGAGAGCTACGCCGCTGTTGGGCACGCCAATACCAGCTTCCAGCTTCCCGGTGGCGGCAGCATCAATCTGCATATGTACCGCAGCCTGGGCATGCTACCGGACAGCGAGTTTTTCGTCCTGCCAGGAGAGGGCTCCTTTCATCAGTATCACGGCGGTGTGACAACCTCTTCCTATGAAGCCAGGGAAGCCGATATTGAGCAACACAGAATCCAGTTGCACAGCTTCTGGCCAGAGGGTTTCCACAGTTTGCGTCGGGATGCCACACTGCTGGGGCGCGTCCCCCCCCAGGCCAGGCCGTTTCTGGTGCACTCATTACAACGTGGCGAAAAGCGTTTTAAACGTTTGACGGGGCTGGGGCAGGATCCCTGGCCCGATGATACTGCGCTGCGCAATAAGCCGACCCCATAACAGGCCCTCGCGAGGCCTAATCTCCAGCAGTCGCGACCACCAGGAACTGTTTGCCCATAATCTTCCAGGCCAGGCGAATGCGCAGATACAGTTTCACCAACAAAAGGTTGGGATTGCGCCCGTCAGACATGGTATAGGGCAAGAACCCCGCATGCTGCTCAGTCACCTGAAAGCCATTCATCGAGAGCAACTCAGCGAGCGAACGGTCCGATATCTGCACATGATGGTCCCAGAAATCCCAATACTCCCCGGGAAGCAGGCGAATATTCGGACCAAGCGCAATGAATTTTGCGCCCGGTTTAAGGCAGCGCTTTACTTCTTCAAGTGTACGTTCGATATCTTGCTTATGGGGTAAGTGCTCGAGAAAGTTACTGGTAAATACCACATCGAGACTATTATCAGGCAGGGGCCAGGGCTGGGAGCAATCCTGGGAAATCAATTCAATATCAGCGTTCAGGTAGGTGGCCGCATCGGGATTAAGATCCATAGCGTACTTCTTGCCCGCCACTATATTGTTGCTGAACTCACCCCAGCCACAACCCAAATCCAGTAACGTGGACTGTTTGCCCACATAGTTCTGGAAGAAATCTGCGCAAAGTACTTCCCAGAGTGCATTTCGATACTCCATGCCCTCGGAAAACCGCTGCCGGTACTGTTGCTGTAGTACTTCTGCCTTACTCTGCTCACCGCTCATTTGCTGCTATACCACCGCACGGGTTTTCCGTAAATTGAGTGTTGGAGATTGTATGCTATTCCCTGAAGGTAAGGTACTTGTGGCCAATATAGCTGGTGAACACAGGCAATAGAACACCCGCCCCATGTGCCAGACCCTCTACCCAACCTTTTGCTTCCTCACCCCCGAATACCCCATATTCCGGCAGAACCCCCGCAAGGTAGACACTTAAACCCCAGGTCTGGAGCAGCGCAAACAAATTTATCGACAGAAACCACAGTATTTCCTGAGCCGGTGTGTTCCTACTTTCAGTAAAAACATAGCGCTTATTCAACAGATAGCCCACGGTAAGCCCCGTGGCAAAGGCCAACACCACCGCAACACTGAAATCCACCAGCAAGCTATAAAGAAAACGGCTGCCAAAATTACAGATGGCTGCCAGACCACCTGCCAGTAAGAACCGGACAAAACGATTCGCCAACAACCCTCTGGAAAACTCCCGGGTTGAGCTCACACTTCGGCCATCGCCATATCCGCCAGAATACGCGCCATACGAACACTCTCGGAAATTGAACGGTCTTCAGGATAGCAATGTGATGTATCGGCAATAAAGAGCCCCTTGGCGCCGGGGTTAATCGGCGGCAAACGCGCCAGAAAGCCCGGCTCACAGATCGGCTGGGCGTAGCGGTATCGCCCCGCCGCGATCTTGAGAATACCCGACTCAGCCACGGCCGGATTGATCGCCAAAAGGTAGTCCCGGACCTTGTCGATAAAAAAACTGTCGTCCCGCTGGTAATCCGGGTGCTCTCCGGGAATATAGAATGGCGCGTACACAATATGACCGCCCAGTGCATTCAGGTTGCTGTATTCGATCAAACCGGGGATGCCGATGTCAGGGTCACTGATATTCAACCAAAAATAGGGACTCAAGGCCTCATTGAGGTGAACCAGTACACACACCACGGCGATATTTTGTACCGACCTGTATTTATCCAGAACAACAGCCGGCAGGGAAGGCACCAGGTCTGCCACATAGGGCAAGGGAATGGTTGAAATAACCTTGTCGAAGTGGCTCTCTCCCGAACGGGTCACCAGCGTGTGTCCGCCTTGCTCTGCCGGTTTGATTTCCAGCGCCGGCTGCTCCAGAAAAATTTTGCCCCCACGATCAGAAATATCTTCAGCGATCTTTTCCAGAAACGTATCAGAACCACCCTCAAGGTAGCCCAGTTCTTCCTGCAGTAGATTCTTTCTTGAGGTGCCCGTTCGCTTGAGACGCGACCAGATCCAGGCCGCTGAGAGATTGGGCGTAAAATGGTGGAATTTCAGTTCAAACAGGGGTCGCCACAACACATCGTAAGCCTCTTCACCCACCCAACGCTTCAGCCAGCTAACTGCATCGATCTTATCCAAGCCTTGCCAGTTGCTGCGTTTGGTCGCGGTAAACGCCATCAGCCCGTAACGAAGCTTGCTGATCAGCCCCAGCCCCGGGAATTTCAGTAGGGCCAGTGGCTCTCCCCAATCGAGCATTCTGCCCTGATAATAGTAGCCCATTCGCGTTTCAGTCCAACGCAACTGATCAGCAATACCCAGCTCCGCCAACAGGTCGAACAGAGGCTGATCTGCCTTGCAGATAAAATGGTAATAACGTTCGATCTTTATCCCATCAAACACGAACGAGGCACTCATGCCGCCAAGGCAGTTATCCGCCTCGTACAAACTGACATCGTGGCCCGCTTTTAGTAGGTGAAGAGCTGTTGCGAGACCCATGGGGCCACCACCGATTACTGCTATATTCGCCATAGTCAGAACTTCAATCGTATTTTGCTATAAACGGGATCGGAAAAGGTTTGTTGGATAGCCTGATTCAGCGGTGTTGCAGTCACACCAAAAATGCTTTCCCAGTCTATATCTTCGAACACTTCATCAATAACAAGGGCTTTAAGCTGGGAGGTGGTAAAAGGTGGGTCCCGATCTATCAGGGCATAGGTCGACAACAGAAAATGAAAGAGACGGTAAGGCAATTTCACCAATAACGACGCGCTGCCGTTGGCCTTTTTTATCTGTCGGATAATGTCGATGTAATAGGCCTTTTCCTTACCAGAAATATTAAAGCTCTGGCCCGCTACCCGGCCGTCCATGCAGGCGATAATAATGTCGCAAAAGTCCCCCGCGTAGAGCGGCTGGCGGAGGTACCTGCCATCGCCGGGGACGGGAAACAGAGGGGTAGATTGCATAAACTGCGATAACCATCCAAAGTGCTTGCGATCGAACCAGCCAAACATCAGGGTTGGGCGCAGCACAGAATAGGCAAAGTCCGACTGGGTCACCAACGCCTCCTGAAGGCCTTTGCTTAAGGTATAGTCATCGCTGGCCGAGGACTCCAGCACCGAGGAGCTAACGTGGACCAAAAATGCGTCCCGGGGTATCGAGGCCAATAGGTTTTCTGTCGCCGTAACATTGTTACGATGAAAATCCTCGGGTACGTTGCCACCAATCTGCGCATGTAACATCACCACGATATCGGCATCCGCCACAACCTGCTGCCAGGGCCCAGGCTCAGACAGATCGGCCCCAACAAAGGCCACACCTGGATGAAGCTCCGCAGCGATCGCGAGGTTATGCGTGGACTTGTCGATAACATGCAGGTCCGTCACATCGCTCGCCAACAGCTTCACCAGCAGGTTTTGCCCTACCAGGCCTGCGCCACCGGTAATAACAATTTTCGATTCGCTTAAAATACCCTTTGTCATTCGCTCCACCTGGTATTTTTTTCAGGCCGCATAATAATGCTGGCAAAGGGGGTAAAGCTACTCATTTTCTACCTCGCGGGGAAATCCGGCGACCGGCTTAAGCAAAGTGTACTGGCCAATTTTCCTATAGGGCTCAAAATTATCCCCGATCCAGGCCATCAGTTCCGAGGCCGGTTGCTGAACCCCCTTCATTACCGGACGTGTCACCACCACAGGGTGTGCAGCCGTCAGCAGGTCAACCTTGATACGGCTCTGCTCCTCTGCCTGGGCAAAGGCCAGGGAATGCGCCTGGTAGATTGACCCTGCCATTGTCACTTGACTCCACAGATAAAGGCTATTGAAGCGAAACGTAGTCACAGCCACATCCACCCTGTTCAATTCCTCCACTAGCCCCCGGTAAATCCCGCCCCGCCGGGGCTCGATTCGAATTAGCTCAGTGCCGGGCAATGCCAGAGGTTGGAATCGATAATACCTGTCCCTCAGCCCCATAAGCTGCCAACACAGGGCGGCTATGACGATCAAGCACAGCAGCGCAGGCAATTGCTGGCCTGCCATCGCCAACCGTTCTCTCCCGCTTTGCAGCCACTGACGTTTTGCGGTCCACAGGATGTCGTCGGCGCAAACTATCGCCACCAGCAATATGGGAAAGCTGCCAAAATATATTTGGCTGCCCGGCATGGGATAAACCAACAAAGGCGACCAGGCTGCCGTGGTAGCGAGCAGTAGTCGCCCGACAGGAAAGCGGTGCTGTTCACGCCTAAGTGCGATCACCCAACACCAGGGCCCGGCGTAGCCCAACATGCCCTGGGCATGCGCCGGGCCATCTATCAGCAGTGCATAGAGCGCCATCAATACGAACCCGCCTTTGGCCAGCGCCTCAAGCGACCCTCTTCGGGACAAGCTCGGGAAAACGCTAAAAACCAGAGCGAGCACTAACGAGAGGCCCGCCAACAACAACTGCAGGCCCGAATATTCGCTAAAGAAATGGTAAAACTCGACCTGACTTCGAGAATAGCTTTGCAGGTTTGCCAGAATATCGAAAACTGTCGCGCCGTTCGCTGCGGCAAAAACCATCGCAGCAGCAGTAACCGCCATAAAACCGATGGCAAACATCATGCTGCCAACACGCCCCTCCAGGCCAGGAATAGGATTCGCCATTGCGGTAACCGCAACAGCGCCCGTCGTGGCCGCAATAATGCATGCCAACGCAGGCGCATAGCTCTCTGCCAAAAGTGGTGACATCAGGACAAAGGGAAATGAAACTGACCCCGCCACCAGCGCAAGGAACAAAACCACCCGACCCTGTTTCAGCGGGTAATTTGCCGCCAAAGCGATGAGTACTGCCGCCCCACAATACACTCCGGCATTTATCTTGGTACTAAAAACCGCTGCGACTAACGCGCCAATTAACAGCCAGGGCAATTTTTGCCGTTCCACCGACAACGAACAGGCCACCAGCGGGATCAACACAGTAGCAACAGCGATCAACCCTTGCGGGTGGCCCGGCTCATTGACAATGGAGCCAGTAAAAATGAATACCAGCGCAAAAGAAATCGCAGACCAGATAAGCGATGCGCAAAGGCGATAAACTAGCCCGCTGGACACCGCGCAAAGTAACAGCCAACAGGCCAGTGTGGTAAAGCGCACGGCACTGTGGCCAAGAGGCACTCCCAACCAGTCGTGAAGCACTCTCACCATAGCCAGCGAACCCGGCCCATAGAGCCAGGGTATATCGGTATAGAACGCCTCACCCGCCAGAAACAACTGACTGGCAATCAGTAGAAAGCCTTCATCATCGTAGGCACGGAAATTGGAAAATAGGGCAAAAAAACCGGCCGCAACACAAAGCCCGGCAATAACGACGCCCATGGCGACACTGACAGGTTTCACGTCGGACCCTGATAGCCCGCTCACTGGCGTCAGCGACTCTAATTCGGGCTGACTAGATGGCAAGCGGTGTACCCCAGGCTGGAAAACCCGAGGCACGGAAAAACCAGCTGATGGTAACAACCTGCTCGGCCCTGGCCCATCGCTTGAGTGCGGTTTGATGTACCGTCATCTCGTCAAATAACAGGGCATCGCCTGGCTGTAACACCGGGTGAGCAATAGGCTGCTTACCCCGGAAATTATCAAGTTCATCAGGCGTCATAGACCGCCCATAATCCAGTGGCGCGATACCGTCATCACCGTCCCAACCCTGCCGCTCCTCGGTACGCACAGGAATGATGTTGAGCCCGGGATTGTCCTCGCCGCAAGGGGTCACTGCAGCCCAGCAGTTTACTGCATAGGACTTTCGGCCGAAAAAATTTACGTCCTGGTGCCAGGGAATCGCCGCATATTTATCCCGTTTGGCCCGGTGCTGACGCAGTTTACTGCGTTGCGCAAAGATCACGGGCTCATCGTCAAGGTACTCACGCACCGCATCGAGCAAACCACATTGCTGGTATATATTCAGTAGCTGAAAAAACGTGTGGGGCGTGCACCCCAGAGGCAGGTTATCTGCTCGGTCGGCCTCTTCTCGAGTGCTTGCAAGGTGCTGCAGCCTGGTGAGCACCTCGCCGCTGTAAAGCTGCCGTACCAGCAAGGCACCGTGGTGCAGTATTCCGGCAGCCAGCGTTTCGCGATTCAATTGGTCAGCCTGTATCTCCGGCAACCCCACCGTATCAGCAAACAGATCCGTCGCCCGGGGTGGGGTCAGGGTTTTCTCCCTGCTGCGTTCACAACGGGCCGCTCCGGCCGCTGTCATCTGCGCCAGTAACTCTGCCTCCGCCGTGCGTTCATCGGTGTGGAACCCGTCCAGAGCCTGCACCGCCGCCATAATATCGAAGTCGTTTCCCGCCATGCTTTGTGGCCTCTCGTAGCTGTATCAAATCAGAACTTCCCGGTCACTTCCTCCAGGGAAGCCCATCGAATTAATCCGCCATGCGGGCAAGATTAAGTCGCTCTTTACCCCTCACCTTGTCGCGGGCCCGGCTGACATTGCGGTCCACCACAAAGTACACCAGCAACGCCACCAGGTGAATAAACACGATACTGGCTATCCACAGGCCGCCACCAACCGGTTTTTCGCTGTTATAGACCATGTGCAACATGATAGCAGCCACCTGCCAATGACAGAGGAAAATGGGATAGGCAAGGTTCCCCAAAAAACCATCGACTGCGCGCAAGGTCTGAAACCGGCGACCCGGATCAAAGTTATTCAGTGCAACTAACAGTAAGAAACTGCCGAGTAAGACCAAATAAAACCCACCATGATGAGGACTACCCAACCACTCCAGGCGTGCCACCACGACGGTAAACACAAAGAAGACAGCGGCGATGGGCAAGGGCAGGCAGGCGTACCGGGCAAGGGCTTTACGATACATGTACACCATTGCGCCGATGGAAAATGGCAGGGAGGCCGCGGCGTAGGACACATAGCGATCGACAAAGGGGGCGTCAGCCCACAGTAAGAAAATCGTATACAGCGCACTGGCAACAAACCAGGCGAGTACGAAGGGGCGATAACGGGACAGGCCCAAACCCATCAAAACGTAAAAGAAAATCTCTATATCCAGGGTCCAGGCGGGCGGTATCAACACTTTAATGGGGCCGTCCAGCAGACCCACGATAAAGATATTCGCCATCCAGTCCCACACTTCCCTGGGCATGGACAACTTGTAATTGGTAAGAAATGCATCTCTGGGTATCGTGGCCACGACCACCAGAGCAAACAACAGCACAAACCAATAAGTAGGGTAGATTCGCAAAAAGCGGTTCAGGGCATAACGGCCCAACCCGGCGCGAGTAAAGCCGTAACTCTGATTAAGCACACTGGTCATTAGATAACCGCTGATCACATAGAAGCCGAAGACAGCTGCCACGCCAGACCAGCCCGCCAAACTGGTCCACAAGTGGCTCAGCGTCACCAGCAAGGCCAGTACATAGCGGAAAATCCCCAGCATGGTCCTCTATATGCTCCCTGAATACATGCTAATCAAGACCAATATCCCGGTGTATGGCGCTGACCATTGGGCCATTCTTGGTGTTAAAGTCTGCCATCAGCGCAAGCACTTCGGACAGATAGGCTTCGATGTTGCCTGGTGTCAGCCTCAAGCCAAGTTCAGCCTCCTCGGACCACACATCATTCATCATCTTCTCTCCCAATCGCGCGCGCGTATGCACCCCATCGTCATACCAGGCCTGATGAGCATTTTTCTTTCGATAAATCGGCTCATTGACAATACCGTCGGCATGACTGAAGCCCCACAACGGAAAGGCTGTGGCCGATGATTCCTCGGCGACTCGACGGTTCAGGGCAACAATCTGGCGATGAAAGTCCAGCCACATAGACTTGTAGCCCAACCGCTGCCAGAGGTCGACAAAAAAGACATGCGTGGGGGTAAAGAACAACCGCGTATCGATCTTGTTGCGGTAACAAAAACGGAGTATCTCTTCCAACACCGCCAGGTTTCTCTGCGGGTTCAGCTCGACGCTTTCGTGCGCAACAATGACGGTTTTGCCGATATAGACATAGCCCCCGCGACCGGTCAGGGAGGTGGTCGCCGTCTCCCAGGTGCCGTCCTTGAAATAGAGGCGCGGCGGAGGCGAAACGCCTGTTGTCGCAGCGATACTTCGGGTTAGGCCTGTAATGGAAAACAGGCTGTCCAATACATCACTGGCATATTGAAGCTTGCTCTCCAGCGAATTCAGATCCGCGGCACTGTGTGCCAGCCTGGCCTCTTCGAAACCCTGCTTTGTCACGGGCTGTGTTCTGATAAACGCTTCGTAATCGAGGCCTAACATCACCTTCGAGAGGGGTGTTATCGCATGAGCATGCTGTAGGTACCGTAAGATTTCCTGGGGGGTCATACCGGGAGCTGCAAGATTATATCCCTGCTCGCCCGTCCAGGCCGGGTGTTCCGGATGCAATCTGGCACTGCGAGACGAACCGGCCACTACCGCTGTCGCCTTTATTTCCCGCATATACCAAGGCTTGGTCACACGCATATGGTTGAACTGATCAATCCGACCCAGGCGTTTGTTATCAGCATCGGCGAAACCAAATAGCAGATAGGGGTCCGCCGTGTAGTTGAACCAGCCGACCGCAGCGGCAAACACGCTGGCAACAAGAACGAGCATGACTGGATACTTATTCGTCATCATCAAAACTGGAAGTAGAAAAATTCGGTGATAGAAGAGAGTTTTAGCAAGCTGAGACTCAATATAGCGCCGAAACCACAGGCGAAAAAGACCGTGGGCCGCCAGCTTATCCAGACCGAAGTATCCAGTTCAGTACCCGGTGACGGTATGACCGGATCGTACCTGTGCATAAACTCCTGGGAACTGGGCAATAGCCAGCAAATCGCCGCGGACAAGGCAAGTAGTGGGTAAACCACTGTATAGGAGTCTGCTTCCAATCCGAGTAACAGCATGATCTGCTCCGGCAGGGACTCCGTCAACGCATTGGTCAGTACACGTTGAGGCTCACTGCTAAAGTCAATAAACGCGGACTGTATCAGCACGAGCGCCGAGCTCAGGTCGTGTGACCTGAATACCACAGTGGCAACTGACCACGCCAGGAAGGTCAGTAGTAAGTACACGCTGTTCAAGGGTCGGTTCTGTGATATCCAGCTAATGCCCAGTGCTTTCTGTAGTGCTCGCCAGGCATGGTTAATGCAAAGAAACAGGCCGTGTAGTCCGCCCCACATAACATACGTCCAGGCCGCACCATGCCACAGCCCACCCAGTAGCATCGTGAGGAACAGGTTTCGATAGCGACTGACCTTACCCTTGCGGTTCCCACCCAGAGCGATATACAGATAATCCTTGAGAAAGCGCGACAGGGTGATGTGCCAGCGGCTCCACACCTCGATGACACTGCGCGACTTATAGGGTGACCTGAAATTTTCAGGAAGCTTGATACCAAACAGCCTTGCACTCCCTATGGCGATATCACTGTAGCCTGAAAAGTCGAAATAGATCTGGAAGCTGAAACCCAGCGTGGCGATCCATGCATCCAGCGTGCTGATCGCCTGCCCCTGAGCCGCTGCGGTATAGATAGGATCGGATAGCTCTGACAGGGAATCTGCCATGACAACCTTCTTAAATAGGCCGATCACAATAATGGTAAGCCCCACGGATATATCCGTACGCAGTTGGCCCGCCGGCCGCAGAAACGAAAACTGCGGCATAATTTCCTTGTGGTGCACTATCGGGCCCGCGATCAATTGCGGGAAGAAAAGTACAAACAGGGTGTAGTGCCGAAACTGATACTCCTGGCACTCGTCCCTGGAAACATCGACCAGATAGGCAATTTGCTGAAACGTAAAAAAGGAAATTGCCAGGGGCAGTGTAATTTCCGGCACGGGAATCAACCAGTTACCCAGTCCGTTCAGGCTATCGACAAAAAAGCCGGCATACTTGAAGTAGCCCAGCAGGCAGAGGTTGAAAGTCACCCCAACAAGTAACCACAATTGGCGCCCTGCTGGCTCGGTCGCAGCCAACTTTCTGCCGATCTGGAAATTGACAATGATGGACGACAGAATTAGCAGCAGGTAGACGGGGTTCCAACTGCCGTAAAAGTACAGGGACGCCAGGATTAGCCAGGTAATCTGACCCTCTGTACTCCTGCCCCGGGAAAGGAAAATAAATACAACAAAAACCAGCGGCAGGAATAGAAACAAGTATTCTGCGGAATTGAAAAGCATTGGTGCTGAGATCTTATTTTATAAGCCTGCAATTATACCCGAGCCCTATGACCAATGATACAAAGCCGCCCGTTCAACAGCGCCCTCACGCACCCTGATGACATCTAAACCGCCTCCAGCCAAGCATCGGTTGTTTCCCATAATCGCTGTGCCGCCTCCGCGTTCACGGCCTCTTTGCTGGGTCGAACGGGTCGACAGTTGGAAAAATATTGTCCGGACAGATCAGTCGTGTCTTCCCAGCTGGCACACAGAACCGTTGTGGCTGCACCCTGAGCGGCACTCTTGGTAAAGGGTCTGGCCAGATTTATGGCTATTTTCACTGGCCATGAATCACGACCGATCTCCGTCGTAACCATGGTTCCCGGGTGCAAATAGCAGGCCATCAAACCCCGATCACCATAGCGACGATCCAACTCCCTGGCCATCAGGGCATTGCACAATTTAGCTTGTCCGTAGGCCTTCATGGCACTGTAATGCGCTTTATCTATGGGCAACATCTCAAAATCCAGCTCTCGCGGTGCGCGGTGTGATTCGCTGGACACCATGATTACCCGCGGTCGCTCTGCCCGCAATAAGCGGGGTATGAGCTCCTTAACCAGTAGGAAATGCCCAAGGTGGCAGACCCCTACTGTTTGCTCAAAGCCATCTTCGGTCTGTTCGTAACGAGGATTCACGGCGCCCGCATTGCAAATCACGGTATTAATTTGAGCGTAGGGCAGCTGAGCACAAAAATTGCGGATGCTGGCCACAGACGCCAAGTCGAGCTCCTTGCAGTGCACAGTACAATCGGGGTGAAATTGTTCTATGCGTCGCCTGGCCGCTGCACCTCGCTGCAAACTGCGACAGGCGATGACCACGACGGCCCCCGCCGCCGCCAACGCACGCGCGGTTTCAAAGCCTATTCCCGTATTGCCGCCGGTCACAATAATGAGCTGTCCACTCAAGTCTACGCCTGACAGCACGTCATCTGCGGTTGATTTGCCGTTAAACGGCCAGTGCTTATTCATGGTTGCAATCCCTGCATTCCCTTCCCGGAACACAAAGCCCGGGCGAACATATTGTAGTATAGTCCCAAGACGCCCGATAGAGTGCCTCAAAATGGCCTTTGCCCGATTCAACTACCTTTTTTTTGCCAGTTTCGTCCTGTCCGCCGTCGTCCAATACAATGATCCCGATGCCACTCTCTGGATAGCGGTCTATCTGGCGTCAGCCGCCCTATGCGCAGACCAGTGGCGACCCAGGCCTCTGCGCTGGCCAGCCCCCCTACTTTGCCTGACCAGCACAATTTGGCTGATAAGCCTTCTTCCAGCAATTGTCGGCAAGGTCTCATTTGCCGACATTGTGGCCTCGATCAGCATGCAAACCCAGGCGGTTGAAGAGGCAAGAGAAATCGGCGGGCTGTCTATCGTCGCTTTCTGGACGGCGTGTATCACCGGCAAACACTACCGTGAACCGCAATGACCGGGCAGAGTGACAACAGCCTCCCTAATCTGCTGGTCATCGGCGCACAAAAAGCCGGTAGCACCTGGTTGCATGAGCGACTGGACTGCCACCCGGATATCTTCATGTCCCAGCCCAAAGAACTGCGCTTTTTCGGCCACAGGGACAAAACCGACTCTCCCGCTGGACTAGCCGCATACCGGCAGCACTTTTCGGCGGGTGCCAATACGCGCTATCGCGGCGAATCTACACCCGCCTACTTCTGGTCCCATGACCCGGATTCACACTTCGCCGTTGACTTACAACGCAGCAATCTGGACATCCCAGCGGCCGTCCACCGCCTCCTTCAACCCGACATCCCCCTGGTGTTATCGCTAAGAAACCCCACCTCCCGAGCCATATCTGCCTTTTATCATCACTACAAAGCCGGCGATATCCAATGTGACGACACGATACGCACTACAGGACATCGCTTTGGTATTGTGGACATGGGGTTCTACCGACGACACATTGAATCCTGGCTGCGCTTTTTCAACCGGGAACAGCTGCACATTGTTTTATTTGACGACATCGTAGAGAACCCAGCTGGCGTGGTCGAAGAGCTGTATCGCTTCCTGGAACTCAGAGCGGACATATCAGACCCCCTGCTTGGACAAAAAAGTAATCAAGGAATCCAGCTTGATCCAGGCACCGGCCCCCGGATTCAGATCGAGGATATTGAGTTTCTAGCAAATCTTTATCAGGGTGATATCGATTATCTTGAAACCCTTCTCGAACGATCGCTTACGCAATGGCGATCAAAGCGACTACAGGACTATATTTCACACACGTAAAACACTAGGCTAGCGTACTCCCACTGATAACGAGGATTCAAGGGCATGAGCCAACGGGTTGATTTGGTTATATTTGGCGGCACGGGAGATTTATCTACCCGTAAACTGCTGCCCTCCCTGTTTCAGCTCCACCGCCACGGGCTAGCCAAACGCCTTCATCGCATTATCGCCACCGGGCGAGGCGAGATGGATACGGAGACCTTTCGCAACGAGGCTTATGAAAACTTGCAGGAGTTCCTGCCGGCTGGGGATTGGGATGATGCCGTCTGGAAAAAATTTCGCGACAGCTTGCACTACCACCAGACCGATGCCAACAAGCCCGCTGACTATCAGGCCCTGGGTACCCTGCTGGACCAGGATAACGCCCCGGCGCGCCTGTTCTACCTGGCCACTCTGCCCTCTCTCTACGGCATAATTTGCCATCAATTGCAGGATGCTGCTGTCGTCAATGATGACAGTCGGGTTGTCCTGGAAAAGCCTCTGGGACACGATCTGCAATCCTGCAAGGCGATCAATGAACAGGTGGCACAAGTTTTTCGCGAAGAATCGATATTCCGTATCGACCACTATTTAGGCAAGGAGACCGTTCAAAACCTGCTGGCAATACGCTTCGGCAACCCCCTTTTTCACCCGTTGTGGCAAAACACTTTTGTCGACAACGTTCAAATTACCGTAGCTGAGGAAATTGGCGTCGAGGGCCGTGGTAGCTACTACGCCCAAATCGGTGCGCTTAGGGACATGGTGCAAAACCACCTGCTGCAGGTACTCACGATTGTCGCTATGGAACCTCCGGCAAGTTTACGACCAGCCGATATACGCGATGAGAAAATGAAAGTGCTGCGAAGCCTGGATAGCATTACTGCAAGCAACGTGAAGCAAACCACCGTACGCGGGCGCTACGCAGCCGGTGCAGTCAACGGTGAAGCGGTTGATGGCTTTTTGGATGAAGCGGAGTATCAGGACGCAGAATCCACCGAAACCTTTGTCGCCCTTAAAACCACAATCAGCAACTGGCGCTGGGCCGGGGTACCCTTTTATCTACGCACAGGTAAACGGTTGAGCCGTCGCTATTCAGAAATCGTTATTGAATTCAAACGCCAGCCCTTTTCATTGTTTGCCAACGACCCCAACGAACTGACCAACAAACTGGTCATCCGTCTGCAACCTGAAGAAACCATCACCTTGCATACGCTCAACAAAGAACCGGGGCTTGCCAATAAACTGCGCCTTAAGCCGGTGGAACTCCACCTGACGGACGATTCCGACGGTAAAAGTGTCAGCCATGATGCCTATGAACGTTTATTGCTTGACGCCATCAACGGCGACCAAACCCTGTTCATGCGCCGTGATGAAGTCGAAGCGGCATGGCACTGGACAGACTCAATAATCGAAGGCTGGGAGGAAACTGGCATGGGAATTAAATCTTACAACTCGGGCACAATGGGCCCGGGGGCAGCAACAGCCCTGATGGCGGTTGACGGGCGCAACTGGTATGAATAGTCACTGGCAGACCCACCCGGATACGGATCAGCTGGACCAGGAACTGGCGGCCCACGTCGCCGGCCTACTGAAAAAGGACCTTGAACTAACCGGGGCAGCAAGTCTCGCAGTCTCAGGTGGCAGCACGCCAAAAGGTCTGTTTCGCTGTCTCTCTGGCTACCCTCTGGACTGGGCAAACATTGGCATCACCCTGGTGGATGAACGCTGGGTAGATTGCAGCAGCCCCGACTCCAACGAACAACTCATGCTGGACAACCTGATCCAGGGCGAAGCAAAAGCCGCGCGCGTAGTCGGGCTGAAAACATCACACGCTAGCGCTGAAGAGGGGCTTGCAGAGGCCAGACAACGCATAGCCGACATGCACCAACCGTTCTCAGCCGTCATTCTCGGTATGGGCGGCGATGGTCACACGGCTTCCTGGTTTCCGCAGTCCGCTAACCTGAGCAACCTGCTGGACCCATCGGGTATTGACCAGGTGGCTATCACTGATCCTGTGACCGCGCCACACCAACGCATCACACTGACACTTTCCGCCGTCTTGAATAGCCGGGAAATTATCGTACACATCACCTCCCGTAAAAAGCGCGCAGTGCTGGAGTCGGCCAGCCAAAATCAATTCCCCATCGCCGCGATTCTTGAACAAACCGTCACTCCTGTGAGTATCTGGTGGGCGCCCTGAGGGCGAACCCACGCGATATTGCTTTAGTCACTGGTGCCTCATCAGGCATTGGCGAAGCATTGGCATTAGTTTGTGCACAACATCAGTATGATTTAATTCTGGTGGCCCGCAATCAGCAAAAACTGAAAGCCTTAGCGACACAACTGAAACAAGAATACGGTGTTGAGGTGTCGGTCAAACCCTGCGACCTTACGGTACCAGGCGCCGTCAAATTGTTAAGCGAGGAGCTTCTATCTGAAGGAAAGCAGGTTGATATCCTAATTAATAATGCGGGCGTGCTAGAGCATGGCGCATTTGTGAATATTGCCCCTGACGATCATCACAATATCGTGCAGCTCAACGTGGTCGCTCTTACGGCAATGCTTGCCCACCTCCTACCGACTATGGTCGCGCGCGGGAGCGGACGGGTATTAAATGTTGCATCGATGGGTGCTTTTCAGCCACTGCCCAGTGTTGCCACCTACTCCGCCACAAAAGCCTTTGTATTGTCCCTATCTGAAGCCCTCGCCGAAGAAGTTAGAGGCACGGGAGTAACGGTGACTGCGCTATGCCCAGGCCTCACCGCGACAAACATGATGGCCAACGCTCAGCAGAAAAGCCCAACGCTGGTTAAAATCCCCCGTTTTGTAGTAGCTGATGCCTATAGCGTTGCCCAAAAAGGCTTCCGCGGCTGCCTGAAGGGCAAAACGATCGTGGTGCCAGGCCTTAAATATATGTTTATCAGTATTCTATCGCGCGCTACACCAAAGTGGTTGGTGCGATGTGTAACCGGTATTGTTGGCAGAGCTACCATTTCTCGGTAGTCTGCTGGCAATGACGAGCGTTTATGTTGCATTAAATTTACGCCATAAGTCATTATTCGCTTTGTGCATACCGTTTATTCTGCCCACAATAACCGTTCACTAGTACCCCTAACCAAGAGATCACGGAGCAACATGCCTAGCCGTGGCCTGATCCTCACCAAGGACAGGATAGGGGCACGGGGTTTGAGTAGGTGACCACACCTTCATCCGTGAGATTGCGGCCCAGCAGCGCCAGTTCCCATTTGCCATCGGCGGAACTGAGCGCCAGGCGAAGGTTAACCTTCACATAGCTGTCCTGCACTGTGGTGGGGTCCAGGTTCTGGGAGGGGAAGTACTCGTCACTATAGAGCAGGTTACCTCCGGCTCATCTTCCTCGATCAATTTGATTTAAGCATCGCCTTGGAGACTTGATATGAATTACGCAAGGATATCTATTCTGTGTTTCTGTATGTTAGCTGTGACAGCTGTTGTCAGTGCGTCGGACGGGCCTTCCGTGGACGCGAAGGGGATGGCCGGATCTCAAGGCACAATTGAATTTAAACCTACGGACTGGAAGGAAGGCCAGTCCAACTCTTTAAAGTTTACTTTCCAGTTACGCCATTTGACGCCGTAAATTTCGTTCCCCATGTATTGCTAAAAATTATTGGAAGCAGCTTTTGCGGTCGGGAGCAGACCCTTTCCGTAAATCTAACATATCTGGCCATATACGGACGCTCGGTAACGCCGCTGCATAGCCTTTTTCGTCTTGTTGAAGCCTAAGTCGGCTTTTCTTCGCGGACAAGCATGTCTATGAATTTTGCCAATCGCCGCTGTCTGGTTTCGGGTTTCTTCGCACTTGTCAATCCGTACGCAATGACATACTGGCTCGATTTAGTGAGCGTTTCAAAAAATTGTTTCACCTTCGGCTTGCTCTCTAGTACTGCTAGGAAATCCGCCGGCACTTTCATTTCACTTGCCGCATAGGCGTTCTCCCACCGACCGTCTGCTTTGGCGGCACGAACGTGCACGAGTCCTGACTTCGTCATACGACCCTCGTTTATCAAACGCTCCACATGCTCTCTGTTCCTTTTTGACCAGTTACTTCGCGCTTTTCTTGGAGTGACCCGCTGGAGATAGGCTTGGTCATCGATTGACTTCTTGACGCCATCGATCCAGCCCCAGCACAGTATCTCAATCACGACATCGTCCCAAGTCACGCTCGGAATCCCAGTCTTTTTCTTGAATATCTTCACCCACAGTTCACTCTCTATAGAGTGATTCATCTTGAGCCACCGGCCGAGATCTTTCGGCGATGAAAAGGTCATGATTCTCGCTGGATCGGGTTCAGGCATAAAACTAGATTCTCTTCGGCATAACGCTTCAAACAGCGGCGTGCATTAGCACGTCCAGCCACAAAGTGGCGTTGCTGCTGTGACTTGTTATGTTTAAATGGCGATACACTCTTTCTAAATTAATTTGAAAGACGCTTCACAATGGCTTGGCCAACACCATGTGCACTTTGTGGATTTTGACCTGTTATGACACGATTATCGTCTATTACATGAACCTGCCAAGGCTGCCTCTTACTATACTGCGCAGCAAGACGAGTAAGTGATTCTTCCAATAAAAATGGAATGTCGTCAATGGTGCCAAAATCTATTTCTTCTTCCCGGGTAAAGCCAGTCACTGTCTTATTTGCTATGAGGCTTTCACCATTACTTAGCGTAATCGGTAAGAACCCAGCAGGACCATGACATACTGACCCTAGCACTCCACCCTTCTCATAATGTTCAGCGCTTAACTTGGCAAATTCATCATTAGTGGCTAAGTCAGAAAGTAAACCGAAACCGCCTGGATAATAAATGGCATCGTAGTCATTAACTTTTAGTTGCGAGACTGGAATGGTGTTATTAAACCGATCTTGGAATTCTTTACTACTAAGAATTTTTCTATTGATCTCGTCACCTTCCACTTCGGCACCATAAATAGGCGCTTGACCTCCCTTGATAGAAGCTATGTCGTATTCATATCCCGCTTCAAGGAATACGTTCAATGGATGAGTTAATTCTACCGCATACGTTCCATTGGCCTGATCAGTGTCACCTAAAGTTGCGTGATTGGTTACTACAATAAGTATCTTTTTCATCTATGGTTACTCCATTTAGCTTATCTAAAAGTTTATATTGTTCAGAAACATAACAGCTACATATATTGACCGGTCTATATAACACCTAGGTCCAACATGTAGATTTTGAATTTTCAATTATTAAAAGAAAACCAGTCTCTTATCGCTTTTTTGGCACATATAACACTACATAAGGGCCAAATAAATGCCTGAAAATGATGTGCCGCGAACGTCCGTTCATTACTCCGGCAGTCCTTGAAATTTCGGCACATCAGCAGGCACGTGGTGAAAATCATATTTATCTTTAAGATATATTGCAATGTCGGCTTTGTTAAAAATAGATGGATCATCAAGTGTGCCTATTTTCACAATAATAACACCACTCAGTGAGCGAGGTTTTGCAGTTATACGAGTGCCACATGTACCACAAAATTCCCGACATACCCCTTTATCACCATCAGGATGAATAAACTTCTTAGGAATACCTTTGGTATAAAAAAATTATCCTCCGGCATCATCATTGCAAAATTTGCATTACCCCCTGTCATGTACTGGCACTCTCTGCAATGGCATTGAAAAACAGGGATGGTCTAGTAGAAAATGCGAGAGTCTAAATCGGATTAACTTCACTCTGGCAGCTACTGCACCCCCGAGTTTAAAGCGCAGCCACTGAATCCCTGACTACCAGTTGATGAGGAAGGTGCAGTCGCTTACCCGCGCCACCGCCCTCCAGTTGATCCAGCATCATCTGCATGCTCAGGGCACCAATTTCTGATCGCGGCTGATGAATAGTCGTCAAGGGCGGATCACAGTAGGCGGAAAATTTAATATCGTCAAAACCCATAATCGATATATCGCTTGGCACTCGCAGGCCACGGCTTTTCAGCAACTGCAGCGCACCGATGGCCATGGCATCATTGGCGGCAAAAACAGCCGTTGGTAAATGTCCTGCTTCGCATATACTTCGCGCTGCTTGCGCACCGGAATCCAGGGTAAAATCACCGCGATACACCAGATCGCTCGTACGTCGAACACCCAGTTCAGCCATGCCCTTACGATAGCCTCTCAGCCTATCCCTGCAAAGCGGGGAGTCCTCGGGGCCATTGATAAATGCAATTTGGGAGTGCCCCTGTGTCGCCAGGTACCTCACGCCTTCCACTGCGGCACTCTCATTGTCAATGCCGACACCCGGCACAGGAATCACATCGTCATACTCGCAAGCCATGACCAATGGCGGCCATTTGGGATCCACGGATTTACGCGCTTTCGAGTAGGGAAAAGGAATGGTCCTGCCAAGAGAAATCAGGCCATCGGCCTGACGCTGGGCACATAGATCACCGTAAGCGCGGGCATTGTCCGGATCATTCTGCATGTCGCCCAGCAGTATGCGGTAATTATTCTTGCGCGCGACCTGCTCGATACCCTGAATAATATTGGCAAAAAAACTGTTGGTGATATCGGGCACCAGAACAACCACTGAACGCGTACGCCGGGTGCGAAAACTGCGGGCCAGGCTATTGGTCACGTAGCCCGTTTTCGCGACAGCTGCCAACACCCTGGCACGGGTTTTTTCCGACACCTTATTCGGGTTGGCCAGCGCCCTGGACACTGTGGCTGTGGACACCTCAGCCAACTTCGCTACATCCTTGATTGAAACCATCTAATTCCTATTTAGCCGACTGTAAAAGGCGACGCAAG
>JBALWA010000027.1:0-56457 GCA_036960305.1 Halioglobus sp.
TAGATCAGAGAAACGTTACACATGGCGATGCCCTACGGTCAGACCCAGAGCATTCGCTTCGCTCATGGGGCCGGCCCTCGCCAGGCTTTAATACTAAACCCCGTAGTTCTCTGAGCTACGGGATTTTTTTATGCCTCCAAAACCTGCCATACTCAAACCCCCCAACAAACAGCACCCACACCTACCGTGCCCAAAGCCCTATTACCCTTATTTTTTATAACACTATTTTTCTGTCTGGGCACAGCCCATGCCACCACACCACCACCAAAGCCGACAGCCAATTCAGCTTCTACCACCACAAACACCGCTCAAGCCTCCCGCTTCAAACGCACCGCCCAGGCCCTAAACGAAAACCCCAACACCCCCCTTACCCTCTTCGCCAACATCGCACTCAGCGAACTCATCCAAATTTACCTGGCCGAAGCCGATCTCGCCCGCAATGAAGCGCATGAACGAGATAACAACCAGAAACTAATGAGGTGGGCGCAAGCCGTCGACCAATTTTCCAGCCAGTTACTTCTGGTACTGGATGACGTAGACGACGGCTTCCCAATTAGTTTAAGCGTTGCGGCAACCGGTCCTGTAGGCCTCACGGTTGCGGACAGGATTATTTTGCTGACCCACCCAAGGGCCGACCAACAGAGAGCCTATGAACAGCGGGTTCTGTCCGATTTTTGCAGTCGTGAAAAATGCCTGGCGTTACTGGAGCCTGCTGAAAGCCTTGCTCCCATACCTGTTACCACACCCTATGAGCAGGCCCAGTGGAGTTTTTCCGAGACGGGCCCTCAATGCCACAGTAACTCTGTGGCTATTCAAGTTCGGTTCGCCAATGCTAGACAGTTGCCTCGCTTGCGCGCGCTGTGTACGCAGCTGTTCTTTGAAGTGGCTTCCCTGGTGGCTGAAATACGGTGGCAGATGCGGCATGGTGTCGTGGTTGATTGGGCAGTGCTGTCGTTGACGCCCACACCGGGTCAGCCTCAGCATCTGTTAACCCTAAACTCTTCAGGGGATTCCGCTTTGCTCAGCCTGCCTTTGCTTTACGGGACACAGGGCTTACTGGCAATCTTGAACAATTGGTTGCCGGCAGAAGTGGCCTCTGGAGAGCAGGAGATTTTATTACTTGATGGCGCGGAATTACAGTGGGACCTCGACGTGCAGCCGCCAAGGTAGCGAATCCGGGGTGCCGGGAAACCCATTTGCGCAAAAGCTTATTTACGGGTCGTCGCTTCGGTGCAAAAAATTCACCGACAGGCAGTTGTGTGTAGGCTTTTTCCCACAAAGACGATATTCTAAACAGCGTAACGTTACGGTAGGTGTAAGTGAGTTGGACGGTAAATGGCCACACTAGTAAAAGTACTCTGTGTTGATTTGGAACTTGGTATGCATGTGGCCAGCCTCGACAGGCCCTGGCTGGAAACCTCCTTTGTCATGCAAGGTTTTGAGATCAAGACGGATGAGGATATTGAGCGCCTTCGCAAGTCCTGCAGCTATGTCTATGTCGACGGCGAACTGAGCAGGGTTGATCCGAAAGTGGTTCGTCGAACCGCGTCCGATCGTCCCAGAAAAAGCAAGCAGGATATCTTCCCCCAAAAAACGCTCAAGCCCTATCAGGATGCCATCGCCTGGGATGATGAGTACCCCAAAGCGCAAGTAGCGGTGACTGGGCTTTCTGAGAGCATTAACGATATTTTCCAGAATGCAGCGAAAGGAGGCACTTTGGAAATATCGCGGATAAAGAAAGCGGTTGATCCCATGATTAACAGTATCACCCGCAACCCCGATGCCTGCATCTGGCTCGCCAGGATGAAGCAGGAAGACAAGTATACCTATCAACATTCTCTAGGGGCCTCGATCTGGGCCGTTGCGCTGGGAAGGCAGCTGGGGTTGCCAAAATCTGATTTGCGTTCTCTGGCGATCGGCGCCCTGCTTTTCGATGTGGGTAAGCTTCAACTGGAAAAGGATTTACTCAATCTGGAGAGACCCCTCACCGAAGAGGAATTCACCGAGGTGAAGAAACATGTGGAGCTGGGGCTAGAAGCCGTTAGGTCAAATGGCGTGATGAACCAGGACGTCATTGATATGGTCGCCTCACACCACGAACGACATGATGGCAGTGGCTACCCCATTGGCCTGAGCGGAGATGCCATCCCCGTCTTTGCACGAATAGCGGCCATTGTTGACTGCTATGATGCGATCACCAGTCATCGCAGTTATGCCCGGGCCATCCCCCCTTCTGTCGCAATTAAAAAAATCTATGAGTGGCGGGATATAGACTTTCAATCTGAGCTGGTCGAAGAGTTTATCCAGGCCATCGGAATATACCCCGCGGGTACTCTGGTAGAGCTGTCCTCCGGTGAGATCGCCGTGGTAGCCGCAGAGTACCGGACGCGTCGGTTGCGGCCCAAGGTGATGGTGTTGCTGGATGAAAGCAAGCAACCTCTTGAAGGCATGAAGATGATTGACCTGCTGAATGTAAAAGAAACGGAAGATGGACGGCCTATGGAAATCGTCAATAGCCTGGAGCCGGACGCCTACGGAATCGACATGACCGCCATTCATCTTTAACCGGGACACAGACGTTTGCCTGACTTTCCTGATTTGACGGAAATAGCGCGCCACCGTTTTTTCCAAGCGCTGGAAGAGTATGTCCACCGCGCCCGGGACGATGGCTCCAATGTCGGCTTGCTACTGATCGATATCACCAACCTCGGGAAAATTAACCACAACTTTGGATTTTCGCAGGGCGATCTGCTGTTGTCCGTTGCCAGCGAAAAATTGCTCAGCGTCAGTAAACTACCCGATACCGTGTTTCGTATTGGCAGTCACCACTTCGGCTTTATTCTTCCCGGCCTCAGTAACCCGGGCTTCATTGCCCTGGCGATCAATAAAGTGGCGACCCTACTGGGACAGGACATCACGGTGGGTGAGGAGTCTGTGCCCGCAGATATCAATATCGGTATCGCCATCTGTCGCAAGGGTGATCTTGATAGCGCGCAGTTGCTGGCGATAGCGGAGACCTCACTGGCCTCTGTCCGTCGCGGGGGAGAGCACCAGTTTGACGGTCCCGGAGAAAGCGAGTCTGTTTTCCGACAGGATTTTCAACTGGAAAGGCAGTTCAGGGACACCCTGCAAGACAATGAATTTTCCCTGTATTACCAGCCCAAGATTAATCTGCGTTCAGGCGCTGCCGACCATGCCGAGGCGCTTTTGCGTTGGCAGTTAGAGAGCGGTGAGTTCGTCCCGCCGGATCAGCTCGTTGAATTGGCCGACTCCATGGGCAGTGGCTTTGCGCTAACCAAGTGGGTGATACACACCGGCATACGACAGCTTACGGCATGGCGGAACAGGCTGGATATGTCTTTGGCGCTCAATGTGCAGGCCAGCCTGGTCAGCAACCCGGATCTACACTCCCTGTTGGAGGATACCATTGCCATCTGGGGGGCCGAGGAGAGCAGGATTACACTGGAAATTACAGAATCGGCGATCATCGACGACAAAGAATCGGGTTTTGATAATTTGCTCAATCTGACCAAACTGGGTGTGGACCTGTCTATTGACGATTTCGGTACGGGCTACTCGTCTATGGCCTACTTCAAGCACATACCCGCCAGTGAACTCAAGATCGACCGCTACTTTGTCAGTTCGATGAAGGATGACCACCAGGACCGGGAGTTGGTTAGAATTATGATCGACACCGCCCACCTGTTCGGTATGCGGGTTGTCGCCGAGGGTGTTGAGGATCAGGAGAGCCTGGATATACTCCAGGAAATGGGTTGTGACTACGCCCAGGGCTACTTTTTTACCAAACCGCTGCCAGCACCTGAATTTGAACAGTGGGTGAACAATTGGCAGGGCTTATAGGCGTGCCGGGAATCTATCTTGTCATCCGGTAATAGCAAAGCGCCCCTGGCACTGGGTCTCAGTACCCAGGAGCGAGAGCGTATTGCGCGTATTGGCGACGAGCTCAGTGAGGGTATCGAGAGCCTGTCTGACATCGGCCCTGCGGTAAGCATCTTTGGCAGTGCGCGCTCACCCGCAGACACTTGGGAATACCAGAGCGCACGGCAGTTAGCGCGGGAATTGGCCGGGCACGGTATCGCCGTTATCACCGGGGGCGGTCCCGGTGTGATGGAGGGCGGCAATCTGGGCGCCAGCGAGGAAGAGGGTACCTCGGTGGGACTGAATATCGAACTGCCCCACGAACAATTAGCCAACCCCTATCTCGATATCGATCTCGACTTCCGCTATTTTTTTACCCGCAAATTTTTACTGATTCGCTATGCCATCGGCTTCGCCATCTACCCGGGCGGCTTTGGCACCATTGATGAACTGTTTGAGTTACTGACACTGGTACAGACGGGCAAGCTGAGGCAGCGTCCCATTGTGCTGGTGGGCGAAGAACACTGGCGGGGGCTGTACGACTGGCTGGTCCTGCGGGTGAAGGCCGGCGGTTATATTGACCCTGCCGACCTGGAGTACCTGCAAATTGTGGCTGATGCTGAAGCGGCGGCCGCGATCTTATTGGAGCATTACCGCAGCCACTGCTAGCCTTGTTGCTAGCGCTTCTTGGCCTTGGCAAAGGCTGCCGCAAAGGCGTTGTTTACCGCGGGCGCTTCACTTTTAGCGGGCTTAAAGCTTTTTTTCCCGCCGCCGCCGCCGCCGCCTCCACCACGCTTGGCCTGTCCTGATTTTTTCTGCTCCTGTTCACTGGCCTTGTCTGCCAGGCGCATACTGAGAGCGATGCGTTTGCGCGCTTCATCCACTTCCATGACCTTGACCTTGACGATATCACCCGCCTTGACCACATCCCGGGGATCTTTGACAAAGCGGTCGGCCAGTACTGAAATGTGTACCAGGCCATCCTGATGAACCCCGATGTCGACAAAGGCACCGAAGTTGGTCACGTTGGTAACGGTTCCCTCCAACACCATATCCGGTTCCAGGTCGGCGATTTTCTCAACTCCTTCCTGGAAGGTAGCGACTTTGAATTCTGGCCTGGGATCGCGGCCGGGCTTGTCGAGTTCGACAACAATGTCTTTCACCGTGGGCAGGCCCACCGTGTCATTGGCGTAATCCTCCGGGCGTAAACTGCGCAGGAAGCTGGAATCACCAATCAGACTGCTGACTTTGCGCTGTTGCCGGTCGGCGATATTTTCCACCACCGGGTAGGATTCGGGGTGAACCGCCGACGCATCCAGCGGATTGTCACCGTTCATCACACGCAGGAATCCTGCGGCCTGTTCAAAGGTTTTGTCGCCAAAACGGCTGACTTTCAGGAGGGCGCGGCGGTTGGCAAAACTGCCCTGGGCGTCTCGCAGTGCCACGATATTACCGGCGATCGTCTGGTTCAGGCCCGATACCCGGGACAGTAGGGGCACGGACGCGGTATTGACGTCTACGCCCACCGCATTCACGCAGTCTTCCACCACGGTATCCAACTGCCTGGCGAGCTGTACCTGACTGACGTCGTGTTGGTACTGACCCACGCCAATAGACTTGGGGTCGATCTTGACCAGCTCCGCCAGGGGGTCCTGCAAACGCCTGGCGATAGAGACCGCACCGCGTATGGTGACGTCCAGGTCGGGAAACTCCTTGGCCGCTAACTCAGATGCGGAATAAATAGAAGCACCGGCTTCATTGACCATGACTTTCTGCACTTGTAGGTCCGGGTTGTCGCGCAACATGTCACCGACAAACTTGTCCGTTTCACGACTGGCCGTGCCGTTGCCTATCGCGATCAACTCGATGTTGTGGGCCCGGATCATTTTCAACAGTACCGCTTCGGCTTCCCGGATCTTTTTTTGTGGCAGCGTGGGAAATATCGCCCCGTGGTCAAGGACCTTGCCATTGGCGTCCACGGCAGCCACCTTGCAGCCAGTGCGCAAACCGGGATCCAGGCCAATCGTCGCCTTGGGCCCGGCCGGGGCGGCCAGCAGTAAATCGTTGAGGTTGCTGGCAAACACGCGAATCGCTTCCAGTTCCGCCTGTTCCCGGAGCTGGCCCAGTAAGTCGGTCTGCAAGTGGGTCAGCAGTTTTACCCGCCAGGTCCAGCGTACGGTTTCCGCCAGCCACTTGTCGGCCTCCCGCGCCAGGTTTTCGACCTGCCAGTGCTGGGCAATCATGGCTTCACAGGGATGGGCATCCGTCGGCTTTTCCTCTTCGTGCATGATCAGGTTGATGCTCAGAATGCCCTCGTTACGGCCCCGAAACATCGCCAGTGCCCGGTGGGACGGCGTTTTCCCCAGTGCTTCGGTATGCTCAAAGTAATCACGGAATTTCGCACCCTCCTGCTCTTTACCGGCAACCAGACGCGATGCCAACAAAGCATTTTCCTTCAGGAACAGCCTAAGCCTCGCCAACAAATCCGCGTCCTCGGCAAAGCGCTCCATCAAAATTTGCTTGGCCCCATCCAGCGCCGCCTTGGTATCACCAATGCCCGCATCGGCATTGAGGTAAGACTCCGCTACACGCTCCGGTACCTGCGCCGGATTACCCAGTAAATCATCGGCCAGAGGCTCCAGCCCGGCTTCCCTGGCAATTTGCGCCTTGGTACGCCGCTTTTGTTTGTAGGGCAGATACAAATCTTCCAATCGGTTCTTGGTATCGGCTTCCAGAATGGACTGCTGCAGGGCCGGCGTAAGTTTGTCCTGCTCCTCGATACTCTTCAATATAGTCTGGCGACGGTCATCCAGATCGCGCAGATACGTCAGTCGCTCCTCCAACCCCCGCATCTGCGTATCATCCAGCCCACCAGTGACCTCTTTGCGATAGCGCGAAATAAACGGCACCGTGGCGCCCTCGTCCAGCAAGTCCATGGCAGCCTGGACCTGCGCCTCGCGCACAGCGAGTTCTTCCGCAATGATTTTGGATATCGGTTTGATCATATTTTTGGGTGCTTATTGTTTGAAATGGGATAAGAGTTACACGTGGAAAGGGCCATTATGCGACAGCTTGCGGTTCATTACGATATGGAATTTTGGTTGTCTTTGTGCAGTGGTCTGACGGATGGTTCGGTGTTGGGTGGATGTCAGTAGGTGTAGTGTGCTTCGTAGCCGCGAAGCAATGGCGCTATTACTGACTCGCTGGTCCCCGATGGGGCCCTTTATGCTTCGCCAGCAATATCCCCATTGCTTCGCTTGGGGGAAGTGCATGACGATACGGGACAGGCCAGGGCAGGCTACGCTAAGTTTTTTACGCACAGAAGCTAAGCGGTGGGTGTGTGGTCCTTCTTTCCCGGACCGTCTGAGGCCAAGGATGGCCTCAGCCGAGCCCACATGGATGTGCTTGTAGCGTGTCCGGGAAAGAAGGACCACATACCCGCGGCTGGCACATCACTACAGTCAAAACCACAAATCCAGCTCAAACCGCTAACTCTGAAATTTCTTAACCGCACTAAGCAACTGCCGACAGGTGATCTGGCCTACAAGCTTGCCGTCTTCAACCACAGGCCGCCGCCGCTTGTTCTTGAGCAGCATATCCTGGGCGACGTCGACGATATCTTCATTGGGGTGGGCGACGACGAGGTTATCGCTGGCCATATAGTCTTTGACGCGGCCAACGCCCGACTCGTTATAAACGGCGCCTAGAACCGCACGCAGGCAATCCAGCTCAGAGAGGATGCCCACCAGGGTGCCGGTGGTGTCGACCACGCAAACCCCGGAAATTTTATTATCTATAATGACTTGCATGGCCTCGAGCACATTGTCGTCTTCCCGCACTTTCACAGGGTTGGACAACATGTAATCCCGCAAGTTGACTGATTGAAGCATATCGATCTCCTTGTTCCTAACTGATTATAGTATAGACCTTAAGTACGCCATCAGGGGCTGCGGCACAGTCCCCAGCAGCAAAATACTGGCAATGAGGGCGCAGGACAGGGTGCGAATCTGCCACCCATCCGGCGCCGTCGGTAGTGAGTGGTGTTCTTCCGGCCGGCGGGTCATGAAAAAGATGACGCGCAAGTAGTAGTAAATGCCAATAGCACTGCCGATGACGAGGGCGCCCAGCATAAGCCAGTGATAGCCGCTTACCGCCGCGCTAAAGATATAGAATTTGCCAATAAAGCCGGCGGTCAATGGGATACCGGCCAGGGACAGGAGGGCTACGAGCATGAGACAAGCCAACAGCGGGCGCTGCCAAAAAAGACCGCTAAGGTCATGCAGCTGCACGTTTTCCCTATCGTTTCCGTTGCTGGATAGCAGCGCCAGCAAACCAAAAGCGGCCAGTGTGGTGGCCGTGTAGGCGATCAGGTAATACACCGCAGCCTCGATGGCCAGTGGCCTGTTTTCCGGATTCCCCGCGACCGCCAACACAATCAGCAGGTAGCCCATGTGGGCGATAGAGGAGTAGGCCAGCATGCGCTTGACGTTTTCCTGTTGCAGGGCCAACAGGTTGCCGACCAGCATACTGAAGATAGCGAGCAGGCCAATAACATCGACGAGGATGTCGTATTGAAACAAATTGGACTCCAGGAACCAGCGCATCAGGGCAAGAAAGATAGCGGCCTTTGAGACGGAAGCCAAAAAGCCGGTCACGGGCGACGGTGCCCCTTCGTAGACGTCGGGCGTCCACATATGAAATGGCACCAGTGACAGCTTGAAACCGAGACCCGCAATAATCAGCGTGGCGGCGACCAACAGAATGGTGTTGTTGGCTTGTTCCCGGGCCAGGGCCTGGCCCAGCTCCGTAAAGGCTAACGCGCCGGTTACAGCGTACAGCAGGGCGAAGCCAAATAGCATGGTGGCGGACGCTGCGCCTGAGAGCACCAGGTATTTGATGGCCGCTTCCAGTGGCAGGACGGACTTGTCCGGGTAGGCGATGAGTGCGTAGAGCGCAACGGACAGTAATTCCACGCCCAGTAACAGGGACACCAGATGCACGGAATAGGCGAGGACGCAGGCACCCAGGGTACTCAGGACCAGTAGCAGGAAGTACTCTTCCGGCTCGTCCCCCCGCTGTGCCATATAGTCCACTGAGAGGACGGTGGTAACCAGTCCGGCCACACAGAACAGGGCACTGAACAGCAGGGCCAGCTGGTCGGCCTGTAGCAGCGGGGTGACTGCCCGCGGCGTCAGTTCCGCGGCCGGTAAGCAGGACAGGGCCGCGGCCACAAACGTCAATACCGTGAGGGCGCTAGTGAGTTTGATGTTCCGCCAGAAGGCAATTTGCAGCATCAATACGGTGGAGCCTATGGCGAGTACCAGCAAGGGCAGCAGGGCTTGAAAATCATTGACCGTCATAGGGCAGCCCCCGCGAATTTCGGACCGGTATCCAGTAAATTCTGCAGGCTGTCGAGTACCGGCTGTGCCAGCTCAAGTACCGGCTGGGGATAGAGTCCCAGCCAGATCAATGCGATCACCATGCCCGCCATTGCGGTCATCTCCCGCAGCCCGAAGTCCTTCAGGTCGCGGCTGTCGTCAGGTTTACCCTGAAAGGTCAGTTGCATCATCCACAGGGAATATATCGCAGCGGTAATCAGGCCCAGGGCTGCGATGGCGGTCATCCAGGGGCTGACTTTGAACAGACCCAGCAGTATCAGGAATTCGGCGACGAAGTTACCAAGCCCGGGCAGACCCAGGGAGGCGATAGCGAAGAACATGGCACAGGCTCCCATGCGCGGCATGTTGTGCCACAAGCCACCCATTGCCTCCATGTTGCGGGTATGCAGGCGGTGTTGCAGTGCACCGGCCAACATGAACAGGGCGGCTGTGCTGACCCCGTGGGCGACCATCTGCATCACCGCGCCCTGCAGGGCGAGACTGTTCCAGGCATACAGGCCCAGCAGGACAAAACCCATGTGGCTCACACTGCTGTAAGCCACCAGGCGTTTGAAATCCGTTTGTGCAAAGGCCAGGATGGCGCCGTAGATGACACCGGCGGCGCCCAGCCCCATGGCCACCGGGGCGAAGCTCATGGAGGCCTCCGGGAACAGGGGTATGGCAAATCGCAACAGGCCATAGGCACCGGTTTTCAGCAATATGCCCGCCAGTAAAACACTGCCTGCCGTGGGCGCCTGGGTGTGGGCGTCCGGTAGCCAGGTGTGAAAAGGAAAAGCCGGTAGCTTGACGGTAAAGGCCACGAAAAACCCCAGCATCATCGCATAGCCCAGTCTGCCTTCTACCTGGAGGCCCAATAGGTCGAAGTAACTGAAGCTGTAACTGCCGGTGACCTCGTGTCCCTTCCAGGCCAACAGCATGATGGACAGTAGCATCAGGAGGCCGGAGACCTGGGTAAAGATAAAAAACTTCATGGCCGCGTAGGCCTTGTTTTCATGGCCCCAGATAGCGATCAACAGATACATGGGAATGAGCATGACTTCCCAGAACAGGAAGAATAAAAACAGGTCCATAGCGAGAAAGACGCCGCTTACGCCCGCCAGGGTCCACAGAATATTGGCCTGGAACAAGCCGGGCTTGAAGTCGATTTCTACCCAGGAAGCTGCCACGGCGATGACGCCCAGTAACAGTGTGAGTACGACCAACAGCAGGCTGAGGCCATCCATTGCCAATTCAAAACTGATGCCAAAGCGGGGGATCCACTCCTGGCGCGAATGGATCAGCCAGCTGTCCCCCGAGGTCGGATCGGGCACAACACTGAAGCTGCCAACCTCCAGGCCGTTCACCATGGCCAGCAAATACAGCAGCGCCAGCACAATGGTTGCCAGTGATACCCAGCGCGGTAAATCCTTATTGATTCGCTCCGAGAACCAGGCCACCAGGCCCCCGGCCAATAGAATGAGAAGCAGGGTACTCAGGCTCATGCGGCTTTCCTCAACATGATGGCCACCAGCAGTACCAGTCCAAACACCATCGTCGTGGCATACCAGCGCAGCTCGCCGGATTGCAGGGCTGCCAGGCTGCGGTGAGACCATTGGTTCAAAGCCACAATACCGTTGTAGACAAGGTCGATGGGTTCATTGCGCCACCAGCGTGCGAGGCCGCTGAAAGGCCGCACCAGAAGTTGGTGGTAGAGTCCGTCCACGCGCCAGCCGTTAAACCAAAAATCCTGTAGGCGCTTGCCCAGGCTGGAGTCGGTGAAGCGACTGATTGAGACCTGCTTACCCAGGAACAACAAATAGGCGATGAGTAAACCGACTAGAGGCGTGGCAATGGAAATTATTTCGATGCTGTGATTTACCTCGCCGTGGCCACTGCTGGCCAGTGCGCTGCTAAAGGTGCCATCCAGCGGTAGCACAAACCAGCCGCCCACCAGTGACAGCCCGCATAACAGCGCCAGGGGCAGGGCCATTTTCAGGCCCGGTTGCCGATCGGGTTCCGTGTTGGCTTCACCGAAAAACACAATAAAGACGAGTCGAAAGCTGTAGATCGCGGTCAGCAGGGCGCCTAGCAAGCCCCCGGCCCACAGCCAGGGGCCTATCCCCGGTTGCTCCCAGGCCGACAGTAAAATGGCGTCCTTGCTGTAAAACCCCGAGGTAAAGGGCAGCGCTGCCAGTGCAGCGGAGCCAATCATGAAGCTCCAGAAAACCACCGGCAGTCGGGTGCGCAAACCGCCCATACGGAAGATGTTGTGCTCGTGATGCAGGCAGTGGATGACGGCGCCCGCAGCCAGGAACAGCAGGGCCTTGAAGAACGCATGGGTCATCAGGTGGAAAATACTGGCACTGAAGGCACTGACACCCAGGGCAAGGAACATGTAGCCGATCTGGCTGATGGTGGAATAGGCCAGAATGCGTTTGATGTCGTGCTGTACCAGGGCGGTAAAGGCCGCCAGCAGCAGCGTGGCTAAACCGATCCAGGCCACGACTTCCAGGGTCACAGGTGCCAGCAAAAATAATTCGTGGGTGCGGGCGATAAGATAAACCCCTGCGGTTACCATGGTTGCCGCGTGGATCAGTGCACTCACCGGGGTAGGGCCCGCCATCGCATCGGGCAGCCAGGTGTGCAGTGGCAATTGCGCAGATTTACCCACGGCGCCGCCCAGTAATAGCAAGGTGGCAATCATCGGCAGAGTGTCGCCGGTCTGCCAGTTGCTATTCGCCGCCGCCATCAGGGGCTGGATATCCAGTGTACCCAGTTCGGTAAAGAGCAGGCACAGGCCCAGCGCCATGGCGGTGTCACCCACCCGGGTAACGACGAAGGCCTTGCGTGCGGCTTTGCCATTGGCGGGATCGCGGTACCAGAAACCCACCAGCAAATAGGAGCAAACCCCCACGCCTTCCCAGCCCAGGTATAGCAGTAGCAGGTTGTCGGCCATCACCAGGATTAACATGGCGGCGACAAACAGGTTCATGTAGGCGAAGTAGCGAGAGAAGGATTCGTCCTCGGCCATAAACTCCAGGGAGTAGAGGTGGATGAGAAAGCCGACGCCGGTAATCACCGACATCATCACAAGGGTCAGGCCATCCACGTAGAAGGCGATGGCCGGGGTGAAGTTGTCCACCGCTATCCAGGTCCAGAGGGTCAGTTGCTGGACTTGTCCATCCGCAAGAAACTGTTGCGCCAGGCTCGCGACACACAGGGCGGCAAGGCCGACTGATCCGGCGCCCATCAGGGTCACTATCTTGTTCGGCAGTTTGCCGGCGGTCGCGATCAGCAACAGGGCGCTGCACAGGGGTAACAGGGGAATGAGGGGAATCAGGTTCATCTACCGTTACCCTCGCAGCCGCTTGGCTGCATCCATATCCAGCGTCTTGAAGCGACGTTGGATCTGCAGCACCAGTCCCAGCCCGACCGCGACTTCTGCCGCGGCAACACTGAGGATCATGAGAAAGACAATCTGGCCATCCGCCTGGCCCCAGCGTGCGCCTGCGGCGACAAAGGCCAGTGCTGCAGCGTTGAGCATGACTTCCAGGGACATCAGCATAAAAATAATATTGCGCCGCAACATCAGGCCCAGCAAGCCAAAGCAAAACAGCAGGCCGGCCAGGACGAGCACGTGCTCCAGGGGTACGGTTAGCCCGTTCATCCGGTGTCCCCTCCGTCGCGTGCGATAAAGCGGCGGCCCAGGTGATAGGCGCCGACGAGGGCCGCGAGCAGCAGCATGGAAGCCAGCTCCACCGCCAGTACATAGGGGCCAAATAACGCCAGGCCTACGGCCTTGGGCTCGACGGCAACCGTCTCGATGATATCCGGCGAGTGGGCCATGGCCAGTACCAGTTCGATAAACAACAGGGCCGCCATACAACCCGGCAGCAGCCAGTTGCGTGCGCCCAGCCATTGCCGCTCTCGGGCGTCACCTGCTTCACCCAGGTTGAGCATCATGATCACAAAGACGAACAACACCATGATCGCACCCGCGTAAATCAGTACTTCCAGTGCGGCGGCGAAGGGTGCGCCCAATAAAAAGAACACCACGGCAACCGCCAGCAGGGACAGGATCAGGTAGATCAAGGCGTGCGTGGCATTGCTGCGCGTCAGTGCCAGGGCCGTGGCCGACAGGGCGACCAGGGAGGCGATATAAAACAGGCTCTCTAACATAGCTTAGCTCTCCCCGTCATGGCAGCAGTCCCTTGACGTTAATGGGCTGCGCTTCATTTTGGGCATCGCCCTTGTCCTTGCCCTCGATTGCCAGCCCGGAAACCCGGTAAAAATTGTAATCGTGATACTTGCCGGTACCGTCGATTTGCAAGTGCTCTTTTTCGTAGACCATACTCTGGCGATCGTACTCGCACATTTCAAAATCAGGGGTCAATTGAATGGCGGTCGTGGGGCAGGCCTCCTCACACATGCCACACATAATGCAGCGGGAGAAATTGATGCGGAAAAATTCCGGGTACCAGCGGCCGTCCTCCCGTACCCCCTGTTGCAGTGCGATACAGTCCACGGGACAGGCCACAGCGCAGAGGTTACAGGCGACACAGCGTTCATCGCCGTCGGGGTCTTTGGTCAGGACAATGCGACCGCGGTAGCGCGGCGCCAGATAGGGCTTTTGCTCCGGGTACTGGACCGTCTCAGCGCGGGTGAAGCTGTGCTGCAAAATGGTCCAGAGGGTAACGAGTTGGCTGCGCAGGGATTTAAACACGGCCTTAGCCCTCCATCCACAGCGCGATCGCGCCGGTGGCCATCAAGTTGAACAGGGTCAGCGGTAACATATACTTCCAACCCAGGGACATCAGCTGGTCGTAGCGTGGCCGGGGAATAGCGGCGCGCAACAAAATGAAAAAGCAGATAACGACGAAGACCTTGATACAAAACCACAGCAGCGGGGGCAGCCAGGGCCCCAGCCAGCCGCCAAAGAACAGGGTGACAATCATGCAGCTGATAAGGATCAGCCCCAGGTACTCGCCCAGCATGAACATGGCGAATTTCATGCCGCTGTACTCGGTGTGAAATCCGGCGGTCAATTCGTGTTCGGCCTCGGGCAGGTCGAAGGGCAGGCGATGACTCTCGGCGATGCCCGCGATCAGGAATACATACAAACCCAGAAATTGCGGCACGCAATACCACAGGTCGCGCTGGGCCTCGACAATATCGCGCAGACTGAAACTGCCCGTGAGCATGACGACACCCATCAGGGAGAGGCCCATGAAGACCTCGTAGCTGACCATTTGCGCGGCGCTGCGCAAGCCGCCAAGTAGGGCGTATTTGTTGTTGGAGGCCAGCCCTCCCAGTAGCACGCTGTACACGGCGAGGGAGGTCATGCCGAGGAAAAACAGCAGGCCAATGTTGAGGTCGATGACGTAGAGATCCGGGCCAAAGGGTACTACCGCGAACCCCAGCATCATGGCTACGACAATGGCCGTGGGCGCAAAGACAAACACGACGCGGTCGGCGAAGGGCGGTATCCAGTCATCCTTGGTGAGCAATTTCAGCATGTCTGCCAGCACCTGGAATACGCCGAAGGGGCCCAGCCGGTTGGGGCCGTATCGGTCCTGCCAGATGCCCAGCAGCCGACGCTCAAACCAGGTCAGGAACGCCGCGCCTGCGATGGCCACGCCTATGATCACCAGGCCAAAACCGATCGTGCCCCATTCAGACATGGCCACCTCCATCGGTGCCGATCAACTGCGGTTGACGGCGCTGCCAATCGGCGGCTTTGTTGAGACTGACCCGGCTGCCGGCCCTCAGGTTGAACGTACCGGGCAGGCCCGCGCTGAAGCTCGCGCAACCGGGGGCAAGACTGTCGTTGATGCGCACTTCCAGTGTGGCAAGATCGGTGTCAACCGCCAGGCCATCGCCGTCGATAACGCCCAGTGCGTCGGCGTCGGCACTGCTGATTTCAATGGCCGCAGGTTCGACCAGTTCAGCGATGGCCGGGCTGAGAGCACTCAATTCGTCGCTGCCGTAAATCCGCTGCCTTGCCACCAGTAACCACTCGCCCTGGATGGGCTGGCTGGCGGCGGGAATTTCAATGTTGGGCGAATGGCCGCTGCCGGTACTCGGGAGTAGCAGCCGGGCGCCTGCAGTTCCACCCTTCAGGGGCCCGCCCACCTCGGACTGGAATTTGTGCAGGGACTGATTGGAATTCCAGCCCGGCGACCAGACATAGGGCAACAGGGACCCAGGTTGCGACTGGTTTAGCCCCTCCATGGTGAAGGCCAGTGGTGACTCTTCATCGACAGGTTGTTTGGGTTCGTGCACAGAAATATCGGCGCGCATGGCCGTGCGCCCGCTGTAGCGGTGGGGCTGGCGGGGAATTTTTACCCCGGCGTTGCGAAACAGGTGATCGGGGGCTGCGGCGGTAATGCCGGCCAGTGCCGTAATGTCAGTGGAGCAGGCCCGGGTGATATCGTCGAACAGGTGGAGGTCGGCGACACGGCTGTGTCTCATGTCCTTGAGGCAGGCCAGCAGCCAGACCCAACTGGGTTTGCGTTCTGCAGTGGGCAGGAAGACCGGGAAGTGTCGTTGCGCACGCCCCTCCATGCTGACCAGGGTGCCCTCGGCCTCGGCGAAGGTGGCAGCGGGCAGGGCCAGGGAACTGGCCGAGAGGGTGCGGTTGTCCAGGCTGTCCAGGGCGATGACCTGGGGAACCTGCTGCAGTAATTCATCGATGTCGGCTTCGGCGCCACGTCGGTAGAGGTCGTTTTCAACGACTACAAGCGTCTCAATTTCCCCGGCGGCGGCTCGGGCGCTGAGGTCGGCGATTGTAGGCGCCGCTGGACCGGCCAACATGGCCTGTCCCAGGCTATTGGCCTCCGGTACGGCCAGGCACAACATGGCGCGTTTGCCACCGGCGCCAAGCGCCTCGGCAATTTGGGCCGCAGCGGAGAGAACCGCGGCACTGCCACAGCCGGTGCCGGAAACGATCAGTGGCCGTTGGGCTGCGCTCAGTGCCTGGGCAATGGCCTTCACTTTTTCCTGCAAGGCTTCATCGAGGTCCGGACCTTGTGTAGCGCCGATTTCCCCGGCGATAGCGGCACCCAGCCTGGCAATGTCATCGGGTGCCAGGTGCAGGGTGTCCTCGGCGATGTCATCCAACCGGGTGTCCGCCACCGATGCAATAAACAGGGGGCTGAGTTGATCCTGGGCCAGGTTGCGTACGGCGGCGTCCTGCCAGGGCTCCAGTCGCAGCTCGGCGGCCAGGGCGTAGGCTTTGTTGCGTACGCTCTGGCGCAGGGCCAGGGCGATCCGCGGCGCGGTATTGGTGATGTCTTCGCCCAGCACAATCACCGCATCCGCCGACTCGATGGTTTGTAGGTCGGGGATAACGGCGGGCGTGTTCTGTTGTAGCTGCAGGGCAAGATTAACCAGAGGCTGTTCTGCGGCACTGAAGCCGGGACTGAAATTCTCCTCGCCTACCAACAGGCGCAGCAGGTAATTGGCCTCGACCGAGGCGCGGGGTGAGCCGATGCCGGCGACACTGCCCTTGCTGCAGGTTTGCAACATGTGCTGCAGCGCACGGTGGTGTTCCAGCGCGTCAAAGCTGCCGTTGCTATTGCGCAGCCCCGGATAGTCCAGGCGTTGCTCGCTGTTGACAAAGGCGGCACCAAAGCGGCCGCGGTCACACAGGAAGTAGCCGTTGACCTCGGCGTTAAAACGGTTGTGGACGCGTTTGAGCTTGCCGTAACGCTCTCCCGGCAGGGTATTGCAGCCCACCGCACAACCAGTGCACACCGAGGGCGCGGATTGCAGGTCCCACTTGCGGGTGTATTCCTTGACCAGGGTCTTGTCGGTGAAGACACCGGTGGGGCAGACCTCTACCAGATTGCCGGCAAATTCACTTTGCAGTACGCCTTCTTCATGGCGGCCAAAATACACGTGGTCGTGGGAAGCCATGGCGGCCAGATCGGTGCCCCCGGCATAATCGCGGTAGTAGCGGGTGCAGCGATAGCAGGCGATGCAGCGATTCATTTCGTGGTGAATGAGCGGGCCCAGATACTGGTTGCGATGGGTGTTTTTGAGTCCCCGGTAGTGACGGTCCCGGTGGCCGACCATGACGGTCATATCCTGCAAGTGGCACTCGCCACCCTCGGCGCAGACAGGGCAGTCGTGGGGGTGATTGAGCATCAGGGATTCGACAATGGATTTACGGAAGCCCTGGGCCTTGTCACCGCTCAGTGAGAAGATTGCACCGTCCGTCACCGGCGTCATACAGCCCATGACAATGCGGCCGCGTTGGTCTTCGGCATTCTGGTACTGCACGACGGCGCACTGCCGACAGGCGCCAATAGAGCCCATGGCCGGGTGCCAGCAGAAGTAGGGCAGGTCCAGGCCCAGGGAGAGACAGGCCTGTAGCAGGTTGTCACCCGCTTCGACTTCATAGGGCTGGCCGTCTATATGGATGACGGGCATCTAGCGATCCCCCCCGTCACACCAGGGGCAGGCGCCGCCGCTGATATGGCGTTCGAAATCTTCACGAAAATATTTGAGGCCACTGGCCAGGGGTTCCATGGCGCCGGGGGCGAGAGCGCAGTGGGTGTTGCCCATGGCGCCTATATACTCCACCTGCCGTGCCAGGGTGTGCATGTCCTCCTCCCGACCCCGTCCCTGTTCGATATCGTCAAGCACTTGCGCGGACCAGGGCAGGCCGTCCCGACAGGGGGTGCAGAAACCGCAGGATTCCTGGGCAAAAAATTCCATCAGGTTCTTAACAAAACCCACCGGACAGGTTTTGTCATCGAGAATAATCATGGTGCCTGTGCCCATGCGGCTGCCCGCCTTGCCGATGGTGTCGTAGTCCATGGCCAGGTCCAGGTGCTCGGTGGTCAGGAAATCCGTGGAGCCCCCGCCGGGCAGAAAGCCACGTAACTTGTAGCCGTCTTCCATGCCGCCTGCATGGTGTTCGATGATCTCCCGGATCGGCGTGCCCATGGGGAGTTCCCAGCAGCCCGGGTTCTTCACCCGGCCGCTGACACCGTACAGTTTGGTGCCCGCATCTTCGGTCAAGCCCAGCCCCTGGAACCAGTCCGCGCCGCGCTCAATGATGTGGTGGATATTGCACAGGGTTTCGACATTGTTGACGATGGTGGGCCGGCCCCACAGACCGCTGACCTGGGGGAAGGGTGGTTTTGCCCGGGGGTTGGCGCGCTTGCCTTCCAGGGAGCTGATCAGGGCGGTTTCCTCACCGCAGATATAATTGCCGGCACTGGCGTGTACATGCATCTCCAGGCTGTAGTCACTGCCGAGGATGTTTTTGCCCAGATAACCTTTGGCATGGCAGTCGGCAATGGCTTCACGCAGGAGCCTGGCGGCCAGGTGGTATTCCGAGCGAATGAAAATATAGGCGATGTCGGCCTGAATGGTATAGGCCGACAGAATCATCCCCTCGATTAACTGGTGGGGGTCGCACTCCAGTAATAGGCGATCCTTGAAGGTACCCGGTTCCATTTCGTCGGCGTTGCAAATCAGGTACTTGTGGCCGCCGTCCGGGTTGTCCATGGGCACGAAGCTCCACTTCATCCCGGTGGGAAAACCCGCGCCGCCGCGGCCGCGCAAATTTGAGTCCTTGATGATCTGCAAACACTCAGCCGGTGACAGTTTACCCATGGCCGCGCGAAGGCCCTGATAGCCACCGTTGGCTTCATAGGCGGCAAAGTCCGTGGGCCGTCGGTCGGCGTGGACGTTGCGGGTGAGGGGCTTGTCCAGGGTGGCGCTCGTCATGCCTGTGCCTCCTGGCGCGAACGGAAAATTTTCTGCAGCGCGTCCCCATCCAGATTTTCATGTAAGTCATCCCCCACCATCATCACCGGCGCCTTGTCGCAGGCACCCAGGCAGGTGACCGGCAGCAGGGTATATTGATTGTCCGCAGTGGTCTGCCCCAGGCCAATACCCAGTTGCTCGCTGATCTGGCGCTGCAGTTTATCGTAGCCTTTGATCCAGCAGGTGACGCTGTTGCACAGCAGGATAACTTTTTCGCCCACGGGCTCGCGGAAGATCAGGTTGTAGAAGGTGGCGATACTGTCCAGGTCCTCTGCCGACATATGCAGGTGCCTGGCGATGGCCTTGATACTTTCATCGGACACCCAGCCACGGTGTGACTGGACAATTTTCAGGGCGTCGATCGCGACGGCATGGCGATAGGGCGCATGCGCAATTTCAGCATCAATCTCGGTCAATTCAAGTTCGCTGAGGGTCGGGATCAGTTGTTGGTTCATAGGCATCATCTGTCCACGTCCGCCATGACAAAATCGATGCTGGCAATGATGGCGATGAGGTCGGGAATCATCAGGCCATTGCTGATCAATGGGATTTGTTGCAGGGCGGGGAAGGAGGGCGTTCTGATACGGGTGCGATAGGAGGTGGTGCCGCCATCACTGACCAGGTGGTAGTTGTTGATGCCCTTGGTGGCCTCGATGGGGAAAGAGGCTTCACCCGCCGGCATCACCGGCCCCCAGCTGACGTTGAGGAAATGGTGGATCAGCGTTTCAATGTCTTGCAGGGTACGTTCCTTGGGCGGCGGCGTAGTGAGTTTGTGATCACTCTTGTAGGGACCCTCGGGCATATTGTCCATGCACTGGCGGATGATGTGCAGGCTCTGGCGAATTTCTTCTACCCGGACACAGGCCCGGTCATAGCTGTCACCCTTGCTACCCACTGGCACTTCGAACTCGAACTGGTCGTAACCCCCGTAGGGCCGGTCGCGTCGCAGGTCCCAGTCCATGCCGGTGGCGCGCAGGTTGGGGCCGGTAATACCCCAGTCCAGAGCTTCCGCCGTGCTGTAGCTGCCAATGTCGACCGTGCGCTGTTTGAGGATGCTGTTGTCCATGGCCATCTTCTGGTAGTGATCCAGGCGAGCGGGCATGGCGTCGATAAATTCCCGCACCATCGTGTCCCAGCCCCGGGGCAAATCCTGGGCCACGCCGCCGATACGGAACCAGGCGGGGTGCATACGCCCACCGGTGACAGCTTCGACGATGCCCAACAGCCGTTCCCGATCGGCAAACATATAAAACACCGGTGACATCTGCCCCACGTCCTGGGCAAAAGTGCCATAGAAGACCAGGTGGCTGGAGATGCGAAATAACTCTGCCATCATGATGCGAATGACTTTGGCGCGGTCGGGCACTTTGATATCAGCCAACTGCTCCACTGCCATGCAGTACGCCATATTGTTCATGACGCCACCGAGATAATCGATGCGGTCGGTGTAGGGCATGTAGGACGCCCAGGTCTGGCGCTCAGCCATTTTCTCCGCGCCGCGGTGGTGGTAACCGATATCCGGTACCGAGTCGACGACCACCTCGCCATCCAGTTGCAGGGCGATGCGGAAAACCCCGTGCACCGACGGGTGGTTGGGGCCCAGGTTGAGAAACATGAATTCCGTGTCTTCGGTGGCGCGTGCCATGCCCCAGTCTTCCGGGCGAAACAGCAACGCTTCCTGCTCCTGGTCCTGGCGCTCGGCATCCAGGCTAAAGGGCTCCATCTCGGTTGCCCGGGCAGGGTGATCCTTGCGCAGGGCATGCCCCTCCCAGGTGGGTGGTAGCAGAATACGGCGCAGGTTGGGGTGGCCATCAAATACCACGCCGTACATGTCCCAGGCCTCGCGCTCGTACCAGTTGGCGTTGGGCCAGACCGAGACCGCGGAGGGAACATTGGGGTCAGATAACAGTACCGCCACTTTCAGCCGGATTTCCTCCACCGGTCTGAAGCTCAGTAAGTGGTAGACCACGGTGAAGTCAGCCGCCGCCTCTGGTTTGTGCTGGCGCAGGCGTTCGTCGATAGCGAATAAATCCAGCAACATGGGGAATTGCGCTTTCAGGTGCGTCAGTATTTCGAGTAATTTGCCGCGCTCCACCCACAGGGTGGGAACATTGTCCGCTGACGGCTGGGGGTCAAACGCGGCCGCGCCGAAGCGGGCGAATAAATCGTCTACTACTGGGTTGGTGCTTGTCGTTTCAGCCTTCAACATGCAGTTTCCCGGGCTGGTCAGGCCTTTTTTGTTATTGAGTAACCGGTGGCTATCTTTTCTTATGCGTGCCCCGTTCTATACCTCGTCCGGGCTGCGCAATTCCGTCGCCCGGTTTCTTTCCGCTTGCAGCAAGTCTCTTTGCGATGGCATATCCGGCTTGATGACCCGCTGGTCTCCCGCCACCCAACTCAGGGGCCGCCGCTCTTTTTCGATGGATTCCTGCAACATCACCAGCCCCTGCATCAGGGCCTCGGGACGCGGCGGGCAACCGGGGACGTAAACGTCGACCGGGATAAATTTGTCCACGCCCTGAACCACGCTGTAGATATCGTACATGCCACCGGAGTTGGCGCAGGAGCCCATGGAGATAATCCAGCGCGGCTCCAGAAGTTGGTCGTAGAGGTGTTGCACCACCGGTGCCATTTTGCGAAATACGGTACCTGAAATAACCATCAGGTCAGCCTGCCGGGGCGTTGCCCGAATCACTTCCGAGCCGAAGCGGGCGATGTCGTGACGGCTGGTAAACGAGGTCGCCATTTCCACGTAGCAACAGGACAGGCCAAAGTTAAAAGGCCACAGGGAGTGTGCCCGTCCCCAGGCGATCAGGTCTTCCAGTTTGGCGAAGGCGACATTGCGTTTGACCTGCTCCTCGATACTTTCCTGGGCACCTCCTGGCGAACTGGTAATGAGATCGTCGGGCTTGCTCAGGTTCCATTCCATCAGCTGCCTTCCCCCCCGGGGATTCCGGTTCTAGTTTTGATGCCCCACTCCAGGGCCCCCGATCGCAACTCGTAGACCAGAGCGATGCCGAGAATAAAGATAAACGCACTGATGGCGGCAAAGCCCTGCCAGCCCAGTTCAAAGAACGCGACGGCCCAGGCGAAGATAAACACGGTTTCCAGATCAAAGATCACAAAGAAGATTGCGATCAGGTAAAACTCCGCCGACATATGCATCTGCGGCGTTCCCACCGACAGCACACCCGACTCAAAGGGCATGTTCGTGGCCTTGTTGGCCCGGCGTTGGCCCAGCACAAACGACAGCCCCAGCATGGTCGCGACCAATAGCAGTACGGCGAGTGCGTAGACCACAAAGGGCCAGAGGGATGTACCGGGGTCGTTCAAATGAGGGGCCTCCCAGATAACATTCCGTATGGCACGGCATGTTTGCTGGGGGCTAAATTGCAAAACAAAGGGGACCCTGGCAGGTCGCGGCAAGCGATCTGTCGGCTAGATGGCGTTTCTGTCATACCTCTTAGCATTCGATCTCCATACTTCCCAAAGGGCCTTAATGGAGGTCACTCGCCCGCGCTACAAACCACTCGGGCTAGTAATCGACCTGGTACAGCTACCACTGACAACGCTCTCGACTCTAGCGAGGTTCAAAACCAAACGCAAGAAACTCGGGGAAATATACTTTGGGTGGTTAAAAATTGATCGGATTGGGGCCGTTAGTAGGCAAATTTTGCTTAGTGGCAGTGAGTTGATTTGCTTCAGTGCTGGTTGGTCAGGTTGTTTCAGTGGCAGTTGGTCGATCTGTCAATGTCGGGCGGCTCTGTGATCGACCGCAAGCTTTGCAAACTGGCCGGCTGCTGCGGAACTCGACCAAATTTGCTACGCAAATTTCGGGACTCAGACAATCCTCGCAGAAACCCCCGGCCAGCTTGCAAAGCTTAAACGCGGTCCGACTGATCACAGAGCCGCCCGACATTGACAGATCTTCTTTCAACTCAAGAATCCGTTTTTCCAGCTTCGTATAGGACCACAGTGATACTTTTCCTGGCATTGTCGAGCACTACCAGAGGGTCTGGCTTCGGTTCGGCGACAATCAGGCCGCGCTTAAGTTTTCTTGTCCCTTCGGAGCTTTCTGCGAGGATTGTCTGAGTCCCAATTTTTTGCGCAGCAAAAATGGTCGAGTTCCGCAGCAGCCGAAGGGACAAGAAAACTTGCGGCCGTCGCCGAACCGAAGCCAGACCCTCTGGTAGTGCGCCGCAGCAACCACAAAACCAATGATCTAAACTACTAAACAGCAAATCCAACGAGCCACCCATAGGCCAACCATGAAAACCCTCCACCTACTAAGACACGCAAAATCCAGCTGGCAAGACGACAGCCTGTCCGACCGCGAACGCGGCCTAAATTCCCGAGGCAAGAAAGATGCGCCGCTAATGGGAACCGAGCTGTCGAAAATCCTGTCACCGACCACGATAACAGTGAGCCCCGCAACCCGCGCCCAACTGACACTCAAGGGTTTGTGCAGTGCCTGGCCAGAGCTGGCATCGGCAGACCACGAAACAGACGAGGCGCTGTATACGTTTTCCAGTGGCGATCTGGAACAGTGGATAGCCACCCAGGAAGATAGCCGCGATACCTTGTTCATCATCGGCCACAATCCCGCGCTTACGGATCTGGTGAATACCCTGACGAGGACGCACAGCCTGGCGAACCTGCCGACAGCGGGGTACGTAAAATTGCGCCTCGATATTGACCAATGGGACCAGCTACTGCACTGTGTCGCGGTAATAGACGAAAGCCTCACACCCAAACAATTGAAGAAGACAATATGAAGCAGAAAATCATAGGCGCACTGGCGATGCTGATGGCCACGACCTGGGCCGGACAAGCAGTGGGGTCGCCGGCCGAGCACCTGGCGCAGGCGTTGACGTATCGGACGATCAGCCACCAGGACAGGGCGCTTATCGATTACGGGGAGCTAGAGAAACTGCGGGCATTTTTACGGGCGACCTACCCGCGGGTGTTTGCCGAGTTGGAGGTAGAGCTTGTTGCTGATCACAGCCTGCTGTTGCAGTGGCCGGGAACGGATCCGGAGGCGCAGCCGATACTGTTTATTGGCCATATGGATGTCGTGCCTGTGGAGCCCGGCACGGAGGGCGACTGGGAACACCCGCCCTATGGCGGCGTGATCAGCGAGGGCAAAATTTACGGCCGCGGAACCCTGGATGACAAACAGGGCGTTATCGGTTTGCTGGAGGCAGCGGAGCAGTTACTTGCCGAGGGCTTTCAACCCCGGCGCGGTATTGTTCTGGCGTTTGGGCACGACGAGGAAATCAGTGGCAGGGAAGGGGCGGTCGCTATCGCCGCACGCATGCGCGAACTGGGCCTGCATTTTGCCTGGATGGTGGATGAGGGCGGGGTGATCATCAGCGACAATTCGTTGCTGCCGGACCGGCCCATGGCGATGATAAACGTGGCGGAGAAGTCTTATCTGACCCTAACTTTGACAGCGACCGGCCCGGGTGGCCACTCCTCCCGGCCGCCAGCGGTCAGTACCATAGGCAGACTGTCCGCCGCGTTGGCGAAAATAGAGGCGAATCCGTTTGAACCACGATTGGTGGGACCGGTGGCGGCAATGCTGGAGGCGCTGGCGCCCTATTCGCCACAGCCCAATCGATTTGCGATGGCCAATCAGTGGCTGACGGGGGGGCTGCTGGCAAGCCAGATGGCAGCTGACCCGGAGCAGAGTTCCTTTGTACGCACGACCACGGCCCTGACGATGTTCAATGCCGGGGTAAAGGAGAATGTGGTCCCACAACAGGCGCAAGCCAAGGTTAATTTTCGCCTGTTGCCGGGGGATACGACCGAGGGGGTTATCAGCTACATCGAGACCTTGATCGATGACTCCGCCATTGAGATTACGCATGAAGACTGGGCCGTCGCTCCGCCGGTAGCGGATTACAGCGGCGGCGGCTATGCGGTCATCAGTGAGGCGGTGAAAGCGGTCTATCCCGAAGCGCTCGTCGTGCCCTCACTGCTGGCCGGTGCCACAGATAGCCGCCATTTTGCAACGGAGGCGGATAACCACTATCGCTTCCACGGTGTGGTGATGACGACGGAGCAAGCCGGTTCCGTGCACGGCACTAACGAATTCATCAGTGTAGAAAGCTTTGAAAAGTCGATTGAGATTGCCGAGCAAATGATGCGCCTGGGTTCAAACTGACGGGGGGCGTCAGCCCATTGTGAATAATGGGACTATCCACATCAATGCTGCGCTGGATCGGCTTCAGTGCTACCCTTACACTCTTAACAAGAGCAATAACAAATGGAGCGCGGAATGCGAGGTGCCTGGACTTTTCCCCTGGCGGTACTGTTTGTGTCCGGCTGTGGCATAAACCAACAGCCCACACCGTCGATGGTAACCCATTGCGAAACCCCCAGACCCCAGGTTTGCACCATGGAATATGTACCGGTGTGTGCCTATCCGCTGGCCGGTGGTACCAAGGAATATTCCTCGGGCTGCAATGCCTGCGCCGATGAAGCCATTGCCGTGTATATACCCGGCCCCTGCTCCAACTATGGGAAGTGATACCTTATGAGTCTGACTAACCGTATCCTGATTGCCATGGTGGGGGGGATCCTGCTGGGGTCACTGCTCAACCTGCTGATGTCCACCGGCGGTGTTAACGAATCGCTCAAGCAGGTGATAGACAACTATCTCATCAGCGGCGTGTTTGACCTGGTGGGCAGGATTTTCATCGCCTCCCTCAAATTGCTGGTGGTACCGCTGGTGCTGGTGTCCCTGATCTGTGGTTCGAGTTCTCTGGGCGACAGCGCACGCATGGGTCCTATTGCCGGTAAGACCCTGTTGTTCTATCTGGCGACCACGGCAATCGCGATCAGCCTGGCGTTGTTATTTGCCTCGCTGATAGGTCCGGGCAATCACGTAGAGCTCACCAGTGATGCCCAATTCCAGGCGTCGGCGCCGCCGCCCCTGGTGGACGTGCTGGTTGATATCTTCCCCTCCAACCCGTTCCGGGCCCTGGCGGAAGGCAATATGTTACAGGTTATTGTGTTCGCTCTGCTTTTTGGTTATGCCATCTCCCACGCGGGTGAACAGGGCAGGCGAATCGCCAGTTTCTTCCGTGATATGGAAGCCATCGTGATGCAGATGGTCGATATTATGATGACCCTGGCCCCCTACGGTGTGTTTGCGCTACTGGCAAAGTTGTTCTCCAACATGGGTATTGGCGCCATTATCGACCTGGCAGCTTACTTCCTGACCGTTATTGGGGTTTTGCTGGTCCACGCACTGGTGGTCTATCCGATGCTGTTGAAAGCGTTCACCGGCCTGTCACCGCGTATCTTGGTCAGTAAAATGCGCTCGGTATGGGCCTTTGCCTTCAGTACCGCCTCTTCCGGAGCCACCCTGCCGATTACCCTGCGAACCGTGGAGCGCCGTCTGGGCGTACACAACTCCGTGGCCGGTTTTACAGTGCCCCTGGGTGCGACCATTAACATGGATGGCACGGCGATCATGCAGGGGGTGGCCACGGTCTTTATTGCCCAGGTTTACGGGGTGGATTTGACAGCCATGGCGATTCTCACCGTGATCCTGACGGCAACATTGGCCTCCATTGGCACCGCTGCGGTACCGGGTGTGGGTCTCATTACCCTGGCGATGGTGTTGGAACAGGCGGGTCTACCGGTGGAGGGCATTGCCCTGATTATTGGCGTGGATCGCTTGTTGGATATGGTGCGCACCGCAGTGAATGTCACCGGTGATGCGACCGTATCGGTCATTGTGGGCAAGAGTGAAAACCAGTTCGATGAGAGGGTGTATCTCAATCCCCGGGCCGATATGGACAATGACCAGTCCGAAACGGATGCTGTGCCCACGATCTGATGTGGGCGCCTGACTGTGGTATGCTGCGCGCTTTTTAAAGCGCCAGTTCCTTCGGCCCAGTAGCGGAATCTTCTTTATCATGTCCATCCAGGTCAGCATTGTGCCGGTCACGGCCTATCAGCAAAACTGCAGCATCATCAAATGTGAAGCCACCGGCAAGGCGGCCATTGTCGACCCGGGCGGTGATATTGATCGCATCCTCGCAGCGGTTGAGCAAATGGGCGCCACTGTCGAAAAAATCATCCTTACCCACGGCCATATGGATCACTGTGCGGCCTCCGATGTGCTGCGCCAGCAGCTGGCTATTCCTATTGAAGGCCCACATCTGGAAGATGATTTCTGGATTGGCAAATTGCCTGAATGGTGCAAGATGTCCGGCTTCCCCCATGCCGACCCCTTTGTTCCCGACCGCTGGCTGGAGGAGGGTGACACGGTCACCGTCGGCGAGCAGGTCCTGCAGGTGTTTCACTGCCCGGGGCATACCCCCGGTCACGTGGTGTTCCTGAACGAAGAACAGAAGGTCGCCTGGGTGGGTGATGTCTTGTTCCAGGGGTCCATCGGACGTACCGATTTTCCCCGGGGCAACCACGAGGAACTGGTCTCCAGTATTCGTGACAAGTTGTTCCCACTGGGCGACGACATTACGTTCATCCCCGGTCACGGCCCGACCTCGACCTTTGGTCAGGAACGCCAGAGCAACCCCTTTGTGGCAGACCCCAACTATGGCTGATTCAGAACGGGAGACGCTGCTGCGTGATGAATACCACCAGCAGACGGCGCGAATCAATTGGCACGACCTGCAGACCTATTACGCCGGCGGCAGTGTCATCGCGATAGCGGACGCACTGGACCTGGTGAATGTCGCGGTTCAGTTGGGCATGGACAATACTGGACAGTTCCAACAGTGGATTGACGAGGGCCTTGTGGCGTCCGTGACCGAGGCACAGGCCCTGGTCTGGTATGAGAGCAACGAGGCTCTGTGGGCGGTAGTGGCTGCCCCCTGGGTGCTGGTACAGGCTAACCGGCCTGATGGCGAGCTACACTAGCGAATCACTTTAATCCAGTCGCCGGTGCGCGGCTCGCCCCTGGGGTATAAGCCGTTGAGTAGGCGCAACTGGGCCTCGGCATCGGGTAGGCGGATTCCTGCGGCCAGGGTCTCCAGGGTAGCCCCGCGGGGCACCTGGATGTAGTGCACATAGCGGGCGGCACCCGTGGCGCGCTCCTTGGGGTGCAGGGGCCGAAAACTTTCTATCATCGCCAGTAGACCGGCATCGTCCGCGGCAAAATCGCTCGCTTTACCCTCCAACAGGTAGGTGTAGCTCTTGTAATCAATGGCCGCCACACGGCGCGCTGTACTGCCATTACTGGCGACAGCGGTGTAGCCCTTGAGGCCGGCCTGATCCAGTTCTTTGCCAATACTCAGGGTGCCACTGGTGGCGGTTTCGATGACCTGTTTTGGGCTGGTTTTGCTATCGCGCCGGCGCAGGGTGAGGGTCAGGCTGGCGCTGCCATCATCGGCAGTGGCGACAATGGCGCTGGCACCGTCCTGTACCGTCCACTGTTCTGGCCGTTTAAACGTGAAGGCCAGCTTCCTGTGGTAGTAGCGGTCTTCAGCGCGGGTGTCTTGCACACTGGGGCCCCACACCAGGCCCTCCATCTGGCGTTGGAATTCCCCCGGGATAGCCGGGTTTTCCAATTGTTCATCCAGCTTCAGCTCACCGGCCTTGCCAATCACGGTTTGCAGGCGCTGGTCATTGCGCGGGTGGGTGGCGTACAGGCCGTGATAAGTAGAGCCCTTTTTACCCGAGGCCTTGGCCTTCACCCGCTGGTATTGTTCCTGGTCCTTGAGCACCCCAATGACTTCCAGCAGGGCGTCGGTGTCGTAACCGCTTTTGTGCATGTATTCGGCGCCCAGGCCATCCGCTTCCAGTTCGTGCTCGCGACCATAGCCGCGCAGTAACTCGGTGCCGTACATGGTGGAGGCATCGGCGATATCCCCGCTGCCGGTGAGGATGTAGGCGGTGGTGGCCAGTACCTGGTTGGTGATGCTGGCAGTTTGTTGCCGGGCGGAGTGCCTGGCGGTGATATGGCCGATCTCGTGGGACAAAACGCCCGCCAGTTCTGCCTCGCTATCCAGGTAGGACATCAGGCCCCGGTTGATATAGACGTAGCCACCGGGCGTGGCAAAGGCGTTGATGTCGGGGCTGTCGATGATCGTGAAGGTGAATGTCGCATCGGGCGTGTCGCTGTTGTCGACCAGCCGCTGGCCCACGCGTTTAACGTAGGCCTGTAGCTCCGGGTCTTTGTAGTCGGCACCCTCGGCCATCATCTGGTCGTGCATTTCCTGGCCTATAGACACCTCGGTGCTACGGCCCATGATGGTGATGTCCGCGCCGCCGGTGGCGGGGTTGCTGGCGCATCCGTGCAGCAGCGACGCGGCGGCGAGCGCAAGGCAGGCACCGAGCAGTCGGGATCTAGTAATCACCGGACAGAAACTCCAGCAGTTGATCGCCGATACCATCGCAGGCGGTGCCCTGTACCGGCGCAATAATGGGAATGGGGATGACGACGGCAGGCATATAGGATTGCCCGGTGGCCGTGGTGCTGACTCGTCCTACCTCGGCCCGATCCGTAAAGTCCCAGATGACCGCTTCATAATTGGATTCGTTGGACCAGGTGCCAAAGCCGAAACAGCCGCCGCCCCCGGGACCGATACCGCAGGTCATGGAGCCGGCTGAATCGCCTCGCACCGTGCTGCCGTCAATCCAGATCATATACTCGGTCTTCAGCTCTGCCATCTTCAGGGCCACGGGTTCCTGCATCATCAGGCGATCAATATCCTCGGGCCTAAGGGGCGCGGTTCGGGGTTCAAACCAGGGATACAGGGCGTTGATAAACTCGAGTTCACCCATCACCTCGACGGCTTTGTCACGGCTGGCAATGTGGTCGCCCACGCATTCAATGAAATCGGGCTCGGTTTCATAGTCGCTGGAATGTCGACGCCCGAGGATGACCACGGTGGCGTCGCCAATGCCTTCTGTGGGCTCATTGAAGACCATTTCATCCACGGTGGCGGTTACACAGCCCCCAAGCAAGGCGGCTGTGAGCAGTACGCCCAGTCGCTGCAGCAGCGCGGGCATCACGGTTGTGCCTGGGGGGTTTCGCCCCATTTTTGTTGCAGCCAGTCGCGCACGGCCGGTACCCGGGTGAAATTGCTGGCGAAGTTGGCGCCGGCATCGCGCAGGGCAACGACCGCTGCGAGGTTCACGGCGGCCTTATCACTGCGCAAAAAAGCCGTGGGTGTCTTGCCGTAGGAGGTCATGGTCCAGCTGGCAATGGGTTCGCCGGAGGTGGTGACCAGCTCGTAGCGGTAGCGCATCCAGATCTCGTAGACCTTGACGTTGGTATGGGCTGGAATGGTGTATTGCAGTTCGTCCACATGGGGAATCAGTACCGCGTCCACGATCTGGTTCATGGCATCCGGCGCCGGGCTACTCTTCATCGGCACGACTGTGCTGAACATCCCGTTGAGCAGGGTGTCCCACATCTGTACCTGGGCCGCGCCGGTTTTTACCAGCCACTCGGATTCTGAACGGGATTTTGCCTGGTCGAAAAATTCATGGTTGCGAAAGTCATCCCCATACCAGACACCCAGGGTGAGCGGCAGCTTGGTCATCAGCGGGGAGGGAAAGTCCCCCTGTACGACCACTTCCTTGGTTCCGCAGGCGGCCAGCAGCACCAGCACCAAGGTGCCGGTGATCAGGCGTACTGCCCTACTGGCGGAAATCATTAAGGCCGACAAATGTGCCTCCATTGCGATAAGTAAGCTCTCTCATAAGTGTAGCAAAGCGAATGCCGGTTGTTTGCAAATGGGGTGCACGGATAAATTGTACCGGAAATCCGACGGCGTGAATGCGCACCAGGCGGTCGCCATTGGCGTCCTCGCGGTTGATACGGTCGACGACGTCGACCACCTGGGCGATGGACTGACCGGTAAATTCATCGCCGAAGACGTAGACACTGATTTTTTTCTTGGGGTCGTAAAAGGTGCGGATGGCGGCGGTGATGCCCTCCACCGGGCTGGAGTTACTGAAGACGTTCCAGTTGCGCAGGTTGTCCATCATGACTTTGCGGCGGCTGGGGGTGTCCGGAATCCACTTGCCCCGGTAGCGACTGAACATGTACTTGCCCATGTCGTTCATGATCTGGATGCCCTTGACCTCGGGGTAAATACTGAGGGTGGCCTCCAGTTCATCCATCATGCGGCCCCAGGCGTAGGAGAACATGGAGCCCGAGGTGTCGATCACAAAAATGATGTACTCGCTGTCCACGGGGATGCCGCCGATCAGGTTGTTTTTCGATTGGTATTGGTCGCCCATCAGGCGTTTCTGCTCTGCGGTCAGGGCCTGTCTGGCGATAGCCAGTTGCTCGGAGACCACATCGTTACTGTTGGTCTGCACCAGGATACTGTCGTGGCGGGATTTCATGCTGGCCAGCTGTCCTCGCAAAATCGCTATGCGTTCATCATACTCTGACAACTGTTCCTGCTTTGCGTTCAGGTCGCGGTTCAGAACCCGGGTTTCGCCACGGATTTCAAACAGCTGCTCCTGCAGCAACGCAACCTTGCCTTCCAGGTTGACAGTGGAAGCCTCGATGATTTGTGGCTCTACGGTCTTGGTTATCATCAGCAGTAAGATCACGGCGCCAAAGCCGCAGCAGATCACGTCCAAAAATGAGAGGCTGAATTCTTCGGGAGCCCTGCCCCTACGCCGCGCCATCAGGGCCAGTCTCGAGAGGGGCTGAGAAACGCGCCCTTGCTGACCTGGGCCAGCTGCCAGAACTCTGAGGCCGCCATGGGGTCGCCCTCCATGGGGGCGAGAATGATGTTGACGGGCACACCCTTGGGCAGCAGTTTAATCGCATCGCGAAACAGTTTTTGCCGGTCATTACCGCTGATTTTACTGCTGCGGGGCGGCCTGACACCCTGGGTTGGCAGGCCATCAGTGATCAGGAAAATATTATCGGGCGCCGGCGACAATTGCTGCAGGGCCCGAAAAGCGCTTTCCATGTTGGTGCCATCTGCCGGCACAATCTCATGCAGTGCGGTGGAGATTTTCTCCAGCTGGGGCTGATTGGCCACTTCCAGCCACTTGCCAGCAGTGCCTTCCAGTGCGGGCTTGGCGTCCGTATTGAAGGTAATCACCTGGTATTTACTGGCCACCGGCAATTGGGCAGTCAGCCAGTCAACCGTGTTCAGGGCGCGGGTCCATTTCTTGGCCCGGCGCTGCACGTCTTCGCCCATGTTGCGCAGGCGGATGATGTTCACCAGCTTGTCGTCCAGCATACTGGCCGACACGTCCAGCAGGATGGCGATATTGCGCCCGCCCAGGTTGAGCCCCGTAAGGTATTGCCGATTGCCCTCGCCGATGAAGCTGCGGGCGCTGTCGCCACTGTTGTCTTCTGCGGCCTGGCGCAGCTTTTCCACCTCTTCTTCCAGGGAGAGGATTTCCGCTTTCAGTGCATCGATGTCGGAGCTGTCCGTGTAGCCATCGCGCGCCAGGTCCTTGATCATGGCCTCGTACTGGTCTTTTTGTTCCAGGATGCGGGTGGCCCGGCCCTGGGCTTCCACCATTTGCAGGTCGACCTCCGACAGGGTATTGCGCAGGCGCACCAGGCCCTTTTCGCCATCGCGAATATCCTCGTCCAGCAGGTTCACCTCGGACAGCAGGTCCCGGTTCTGATCCTGGGTCACTTGTTCGATGGAATGGTTCATGATCAGGAACACCAGTACCACCGCGCCAAAGCCGCAGGACATAACGTCCAGGAAGCTGAGGTTAAAGGTGGTGAACTGGCGCTTTTGCCTGCCCATGCTGTCAGGGCTGGATTTCGATCAGCACGGTGGTGATACCGGTGCTGGAGGTCAGGCTGTCGCCCGGGCGCAATGCGGTGCCGTCCCGGTAGGCTGCGCCGTTAACCTGGGGCGGGGTATCACTGCCCGGCCGTAGGCACCAGATGCCGCCCTCGGCAAACAGCTCCAGGCCGTGTTCCAGTGTGGTACCACTGGCCTGCAGTGGCCTGGCGGTTGCCCCCTGCAGCCAGTGTGTGGGGGCTGGCAGCGGCGGTGCAGGTGTTTCGATAATCAACTGCTGGTCAATGTCACTGGGGGTGATTTTCTCCGTGAGGCAGGGCAGGGCGGTGATAAAGTTCAGGGTTTCATTGCGCTGTACCAACTGGTCCATATGTTGATTCAGGGCGGTGGGCATGGCGTCGTTGGCGATGACATGGGCTTGCGGAATATGGCTGTGCAGGCCCGGTAGCAAGGTGGCCAGTGGGTCCAGAATGACGCGGTCAGAGGGACTCAGCACGCCCATGGCATCCGGTGCGCTGCTAAAGAGTCGACTACCTGCTGTTTCCAGTTCGGCGCCGGCGATGCGTGCTCTATAGCCATTCACTTCCAGATTGGTTTCCGAGACCGTCTGCAGTTCGCGCAGGGTAGTCGGCAGGGCGTCATAGAGCATCTGTTCGGTGTCGGCTTTGCGCCGGGGGTCGAAGCGGGTCTGGCGGATAAAGGCGGTGGCAATGATCTCTACCAGCCGTTCCTGCAGCTGCAGCAGACCGCAACCGGGCAGCGGAATGGTGCGCTTCAGTTCAACCTTGCCACCGCTCTCGGCCAGTTCTGATATGACCGCCTGGTGTAACTGGATCTCCAGGTGAAAGAGCTTGCCGGGGCCGCCGTAGAGGCTGCCCAGGGCCACACTGCGGTTCACTAGCCCCACGGCATTGAAGGGGCACTGGCCTATGATGCCCAACACCAGCGCTAACTGGTCCCGGTCAATACTGCCGGAGACCGACAGCAGGATTTCTTCCGGTTTGCCGCCCGCCTGGTAAATATCCAGCAGGTGGGCGTGCACCAGGTCGGCGGTGTGCCGGGCGGGCCCCAGAGCCGGTTGCAGGGCCTGGGTGTCCAGCTGCCACCAGAAGCGGGTGTTGATTTGCCGGGGGCTGAGCCTGGCCGCCGCCCTGGCGCCGCTGCCGAAGCGGTATTGCTTGCCGTCCAGCAGGGCGTAGCCCGGGCTCTGTAGCTGTTGATCACCGTGCCACAGCTGCAGGTTGCTGTCGTTAATGTCCAGCAGTGCGATGGCCATCTTAGTGCGCCACCAGGAAACGCAGTAGACGTTTGTCGGCAGAGCGCTGGCAGTCCAGTACCAGGCGCTCCTGGGTCAACTGTAACTGGTGCAGGCAGAACATGATGATAATGCTCAGGACCAGGGCGACAAAGGTACTGTTGAACGCGACACCCAGGCTGACGGTGACACCGGAAATGTCACCTTCAACCGCCTTGTAGGCCTGACCCAGGGCGTCGCCAATACCGCGCACCGTGCCGATAAAGCCGATGGAGGGAATGGCCCAGGCAATATAGCGGACCATGGACATCTCGGAGTCCAGCCGGTCCGACTCCATTTCACACTGTTCCTTGATGGTGTCCGAAACCGCCTGGATGCTGCCGGTGGTGGCAAAACGCTGTAGTGCTGAAAGCAGGGTGCGCGGCAGCAGGTAGTCCTGTTCTTCCTCTGGCAGGGCTTCCAGCGAGCGGCTGTACTCCCTGGCATCTTCCGGCAGTACGCTGGTGCCCTCCGGAATGTCCAGTAGCTTGCGCTGTAGCACGTCCTGTTCCCTGATGGTCTGGCGACCCTTGTAGGCCATAATCGCCAGTGCCCACAGCAACAGGATAAAACAGGCCTCCTGTTCGAAGTCTCTAATGACCACGGCGAGACTGCGCTCGGGCACAAAGTCCTCCCCGGCCGCCTGTCGCTCCATCTGCACCTGTAGCTGGGCATCGGCGCTGGGGCGAATAATCCCAACGTAGATGCCGTGTATCAGGATGATGGCGATCAGCAGGGCAAAGGCCTGGAAGATGAACTCGGAAGACATCTTGTGTTTCATGATTGCGTCCTATATATCCACGGGGTACGACACGGATAGATCCTCGGATATTTCCTCGGACGATCGGTAGTCGAAAGGTGATCTTTCATCCTCTGTACCGGCTTTAGGCGCGGTGGAGGGCTTGTCCTGTTGCTGTTCATTCTCGACGTCGGGCGCAGGGGCCGGCGGTGGGCTCTCGGTAGCCGTCTGGGCCTGGCAGGTCGCGGCTGCCGTCAGTAGCGCCAGGGCCAGGGCGACAGTGGCTGCGGGCCGTCGATTGAAACTGTGGGTATTCATGGCTTACTCCGCATAGCGTGCGAGACGGAATCCTACGTCATCCCGGCCCGCTTGCCCATAATCGCGGTGGGATAAACGCAGGTCCGAGATTTTGCTCTGGGTCCAGCTGGCACCGCGAATGACAAAGTTATCACCGCCCTGGCCGCCCAGGGGGTCGGTGCGGGTGCTGCCATTGGCCGCGGGAATCGTGTAAACATCATGCACCCACTCGGCCACATTGCCGCCCATATCATAGAGCCTGTTGTGGTTGGGTGGGTAGGTGGCCACGGGGGCGGTCAATACGTGACCATCGTTGTAATTGTCCAAAATACGGCCGGTGACATAGGCAGAGGTGTTGTCCGCATAGTTTTCCACCGCAATGGTGGGCGGGAAGGTGTCGCCCCAGGGGAATTTCTTGACAGTCTCGCCTTCGACCCGGGCCGCCCAGGCCCACTCGGCCTCACTGGGCAGGCGGTAGCCGGTGGCGGCGGTGTTGTAGCCGGTGACGATGCCATTGGTCTGTTGGTAGAACGGTGAAAACTGCTCCCGCTTACTGAGCCAGTTACAGAACTGTGCGGCCTGTTGCCAGCTGACCTGAACCACCGGCTGGTGCTCGCGGTTGAGCGTGTTGCCGTCAACCTGGCCGGAGTTGTGTGCGGCCTGGAACAGGCGGAACTGGGCGTTGGTTACCTCGGTGGTCTGCAGGTAGAACATACGCTTGAGCGAGACCGGGTGCAGCACTTCATTGGCGCGTCGGCCGGGTTCCCGGCGCGAGGCACCCATAGTGAAATCGCCGTTGGCGGTGGGGTTAAACAGTAACAGGGTCTGGCCCAGGGCGGTGGTGACTTCCGGTTTGATGGCGGCCATTTTGGATTCGAGTTCGGTTTTCAGGCGAACGTTGACCACCTGCTGTAGTCCTGTGCGCGGTGTGATGCGTTGGCGCACCGTGGCATGGCCGGCCAGTGCCACTTCCACCGATTGCTCAAACGCCGGTAGTGACAGGGTCTGTGAACCCTGGCCCCGGGGCTTGCCATTGATACGCAGGATGGCGTTGGCCGGCTGGATATTAAAACGCACCTCGCCCAGCTGGGCGGTCAGGGTGACGGCGCGGCTGTCTGTCTCACCTGCCGCCATTTCTACCGAGCTGTTGTGACGGCGATAGCCCGGTTTGAAGACGGCGATTCGGTGAGCCCGGGCGGGGCTCAATTCCAGCGACAGGGGGGTCTTGCCCTCAAACTCGCCGTCGACGGTGACATTGGCGCCGCTGGGGGTGCTGCTCAGTTCCAATACACCGGAGGCGGGGGTTAATTTGACCGTGCCCAGGTCCTGGGGCTCGCCGGCGGTAATGATTAGCTCTTGCTGCCAACTGGCAAAACCGGTCTGTTGCAGAATCAGCTGGCGTTCACCCTGTAACAGCTCCGCGATGAGCGGGGTGGTTCCCATGGGGTCGCCATCGGCTAGCAGCGTGGCGCCGGCGGGTGTGCTGGTGATAGTCACCTCGGCCCAGGCCGGGGCCAATGCCATTTCGATGGTCTGGGGCACTTCGCGCCCGGTCACGGTCAGGGCTTGCTCTGCGGGCAGGTAGCGCGAGGCTTCAATTCGCAACAAGTGCTCGCCGGCTTCTATCGCCTGCTCCGCCAGCGGTGTTTTGCCCAGCAACTCGTCATCGACAAAAACACTGGCACCGGCGGGTTGGCTGTTAAACGTGATGCGTCCGGGCAGGGGCAGCAGCGTCAGTTCCAAGGTCTGGCTGTCGGCATCGGTGACGGTCACTTCACTGTTGAGCGGGTGGTAACCGGCGGCAACGACCGCGACCTGGTAGTCGCCGCCGCGCAGCAGGTAACGCCCGCCAAAGGGCAGGTGTAAGCCGCCACTGAGCGTGATGTCGGCTTCACTCTCGGCGATGACTTTTATTTCCAGTGACCGGGCGGTAAATAAGAAGCCCATGATGACCACAAACACCAGACCCGTAACAATGGGTATCCAGCGCAGGGGGCGGCCACTGCGCTCGGGGTCCGGCTCCTTTTCCGACAGGGGCTCGAAGGCGCTGGGGGCAATGAAAGCGTCGTTGGGATTGTCATTAGCGGACATCTAAATAGGTTCCGTACAGCGGATGTTGACAGCGGGCAGGGGACCCTCGTGGCTCAGGGTGAACGTCACACGTACATCCCGGTAGCCGTTGCGCGTGCCCACGGCGGTGTATTTGCCCGGGCGCAGGTCCAGTGCGCGCTGCTGGAATTGACCCAGCCTGGCGACTTTATAGACGATGATATCGGTCTCACCGTCGGAATTAAGGGTGAGGGAGCGCAGGGTGTTGGCCTGCTTCAGCAAGACTTCAAGCTGGCTGATTTGTCCGCTGAGCACCGGGCCCCGGGGCGTGACGTTGGCAGCCTGACGCAACAGGGTGGCGGTTGCGTCGGCGACGGCTTTGTCAGACAGTCTTGTGGGTTCGTCAATGGCGCTGGAGAACTGTTTGTCCAGTTTTGCCCGCACCCGGCTGCGTTTCATGCCCTCGTGGGCGAACAGGATGTTGGCGTCGATTTTCAGGGCCTCTTCATAGGCTTTGACAGCGGCCTGCCACTGCTCTTTGCTCTCGGCGCTGTTACCGCGTTGCTGCAAGTTGGACAGTCGGTGTGCAGTTTGGGCAACCTGCACTTCTTCCAGGGCACTGGCGGCTTCGCCGGACCCGGGGCTGAGGGCCGCGGCGCGCTTGAATGCCGCCCGGGCGTTGCTAAAACGTGCCTCGTCCAGGGCCTGGTAACCATCGCTCATGGCATCATTAAAACGCATGGCCGTGTGTGCGGCAGTGACGCGTTGCAGTTGGGCTGCGACCCGCTGATGTTGTGGGTCCAGAGTCGCCGCCTGCTCCAGCAGTGTTTGTGCGCCGGCCAAATCGCCGGTGGCCTCGGCGGCTTCGGCTTCTGTTAGCAGGGGTAGTAGTTGTTCCAGGGTCGCTACCCGGGCCGTCAGTGTGGCCAGTAGCTCGCTGCCGGGCTCTATGGCCCGTGCTACCGCCAGGGCGCCGACCGCCTGTTCCGCTTCACCGGCCTCAATAGCGAGACGTGCCTGCTCCAGTTGCGCGGCCAGGGCATCGTCAGTGCTTTCCAGAATGGCCTGCATGCCGGCGAACCCCTGCTCGTAGCTGGCTTTGGCTTCGACAAACTGGCGCTCTCGATATTGGCTGTCACCTGCCGTGGCATGGGTCTTGGCTTGCTCATACGCGTCTGCAGCCCACAGGGCAACGCTGGTGTCTTCCAGCAACTCCTGGACCTCCAGCAGTTTTTCCAGGGTTTCCTGGGCGTCCTTGCGCAGCTTGGCCTGTTGCGCATCCGACCACGGCGTGGCCTCAGGACCAGCCGGTACCGCTTTCTTCTGTCCGGCCTGGGGCTGACTGGCGACCGGTGAATCAGCAGCCTCGGGCGTTTGCACCGCAGCGGGCCCAACCCGGCCCGGCAGCCAGAACACGACCAACACCGCGACCACCGCCAGGCCCAGCAGGGCCGGTACCATCCAGGATGGACGTTCAGTCGGGGCTGATTTTTTGCTCGCGGTCGTAGATTCTTCCGGCGCGGGCGCGGCGACATCAAAAGCGGCGGGCTTAACTTGCTCGTTATGGGACGGCATGCGGTAGGAGGGCCTTACTCAGTCAGTCATCAAGGGGGTCTGTAGACCCCAGTGTACCAGCAGATTCCGACGGTAGCTCCAGGGCGCCAATTTCCGCCTGATAAATGTCCGCCAGCAGTTCACGCCACTGGCTGTACTGGTCCTCGACATTGCCGCTGAGCATGACGGTGCGGTCATCCAGTTCGATCACCGAGGGGGTGATTTCCGCCTCCAGTGACATCCCCAGTTCTTCCAGGGCCTGCACATGGATCTCGGCTTCGCCGCGTTTTTCCAGGCCGCTTTTGAGCAGGTAGCCACCGCCAATGATGGCGACATTGCTGGCCGCCCGGCTGGAGGCGTCACTGCTGCTGCCGGCGGCGATACCCGCCAGAATGGCCACGCCGCCCGCGATCAGGCGCCGGGTGCTCTCGGCTTTGAGTTCCTGCAGGGCGATGGCTTCTTCGTAGCTGAGCTTGCGCCACTCCTGGTAGGGGCCAACCATTTGCAGGTTAAAGTCACTGTGGTACTCCTGCATGGTGTCGATGAATAAGTTGTCGCGCTCGCGAATACCGCGCACACGTTCCAGCATGGGGTCATCCGTGGCGGGCAGGCGCATAATCAGGTAGCGGTCCTGGCGGTTTTTGGCGATATAGCCCTCGAACGCAGCGGTAGAGAAACTCTGGGCAAACAGTAATTCAGACACCAGGCGGATGTTTTCGCGATCCACCACGCGCAGCTCTTCCAGCTTTATCAGCAGATCGTTGGCGATGGTGTTGTAGACCGCCTGGAACGGGTCCCGGTCGTTGCGTTTGGTGGCACTGTAGGCATAACGGCTGGCATTGCTGGTGTAGACCTTATCCAGCCACACGATGTTGCGGGAGTCGATGGCTTGTATCTGCAGACTCAGTTCTTCACCGTCAGATTCCAGTATTTTGCCGGTGACCAGCAGGTCGGTGATTTGGGCCTGCGTGGGTACCACGCGCACCGCGCCCCAGGCTCCGCTGTCCTGCATGGCCTCAGAGAGCAGGTTGGGCATGTACCTGGCCTCGGCCTTACGCACTTCGGGGTAGACCTGCTGGCCCTCGTCGTATTCCTCCAGGCCGGGGTCGAATACCGCGATGCCCACGTCCAGCAGCAGCTCTTCACTGACGTTGCTGGCGGTGGTTTTGATCTCAGGTACCGAGGTGCTCTTGATGGTTTGATTGACACAGGCAGGCAACAGCAGGCACAGGGCCACTGCGGTGAGCAGGCGTCGATTCAAGTAGGCCGCCCTCAATTGCTTACCCCTTTGTATTTACGGTATTCATCCCACAATTTTTCCCGCACGGCGGGATCGGGCTCGCGCATGGCAGCCTCCCGTAACTGGCGTGCGACCACGTCGTCGTCACCGCCTGTGGGGATGTCGGCCGGGGGTGGGAACTTGGCGGTATCCTGGGGTATGGTGCTGGCGCCGCCGCCCCCGGGAATACCCGCGCCGGGCATACCGCCGCCCGTGCTGTAGCCGCCACTGTCAGCCATGCCGCCGGGGGCGCCACCGCCGCCATTGCCACTGCTGCCTTCCGGTGGTGTGATCGGTGCCTGTCGCCCGGCTTTTTCCCGTGCCGCACGGCGTTGTTCGGCTTGTTCTTCGAGGATCATGGCGTCGAATTCACCGGTGCCACGTTCGAGTTGAGCGTCGAGGATGGCCACTTGCTCGGCGGGCGTCAGTGTGCCGCCGCCCCCGCCGCTGCCTTCGCCAGTCGGGCTGCCGCCTGGCATGCCAGGAGCGCCGTAGGGGCTGCCCGCTTGAGTGCCACTTCCGGTAGGACTGCCGTTCCCTTCCGGGCCGCTGCCCGGAGTGCCGCCGGGGCCATCCCCCATGGCCGCTTCAAATGCGCCCATACTGTCTTCCAGTGAGGGGCCGTCACGCATGTCAGGCATTCCGGCCTGGTCTGCGCCGCCAAAGCCACCTGTGCCCATGCCCGGTTCCCCGGCGCTGCCAGCGGGCTGTTCGCCGCTGCCGGCACTGTCCTCAAAACCGGGTTCGGCCCCGGCGCTGGCGGTTTCACCCTCACCGGGCTCAGAGCCACTTTCACCGGCCTCAGAGCCGCTCTCACCGGGAAATTCACCGGAGGGGAACTCGCCCATACCGGCATTGCCCGAGGCGCCTGCGGGCGGACTGGACCCGGGGGGTGTGCTGCTGCCGCTGCTAGGACTGCCGCTGGAACTGCTGGGGCTTGAACTGGAGCTTGAGCTACTGGGGCTTGAACTGCTGCTGGAGCTGCTCGAACTACTACTGGAACTACTGGAGCTGCTTGAGGAGCTGCTGGACGAACTCGAGCTTGAACTGGGCGGCGGCGAGCTGGAAGAGCTGGGCGGTGGCGTGGAGCTGGGTGTACTGGGCGGCTGGGGGGTGGTGGGATTGCTGGCGCTGGGGCAGCCGCTTAACAGCAGGCAGGCGGATGCGACCCCGGCCAGTGTGACCAGAGGGTGCCTGCGCGCAAATCCGCGCTGGGGGCTGTCAGTTGCTAATCTTGTAGGCATGAATCCTCTTCTCAGTACTCACCAGTTCACCCATCTCAACCCTGGGGCGGAAGGGTGTTGCTCGCAGCAGCCGCAAAAATCGATTGGCACTGCCCTTGTTTTCGTCCGTCTCATCCACGCGCTCCAGCTCTATCACCCGGCCGCGTGCTGAGACGCCAAATTCTACCAGAATATCGGCCTCTTCAGGCGCAGCTGTGGGCGGCAGCGGGTTGATACCCTCCATCGCCGGCAGTGGCACTGGCTTGCTAAATAATCGTGCTACCTGTTGTTCGGCATCATTTAGCTCCGCAAGTTCCCCCAGCGCCTGTCGATAGGTCTGGTCAGCAGAGTCATATTCACCGTGCCACAGCATCCAGTCACCCAACATAACCAGGGCTTCGGCTGTGGCCAGGAACTGTTCATCGGTCTGGGCTTTTTCGATATCGTAAATCGCCCGAATCACGGCGCTGCCCTGCTGGAAGCTCTTGGAGCGGTAGGCATTGAACCGGTTCTGCTGCTGGCGGGCACCGAAATTGGTGTCAGCGCCCATGGAACTGGAGGATTGCTCGCCGCTGTAACCCGAGATCAGGTACTGTGTCTGCAGCAGTCCATTGAGGGGCGAGAGCAGATTGACCGAGGTGTCACCCTCCCGCTCGGCAATATCCGTCAATGCCCCCCGGTACAGATCCCACATATTCAGCAGACGATTGTAGGGCTGCTCACCAATGCCCAGCCTGTACGCATTGTACTGCCAGCGCGCCTGTTGCATCAGCGCCTGGGTACGCGTGTCGGGATTACTGAGGCTACGCTGTTGCACCTTGTGCATGTATTGCTGGCGCTCATCGGCCTCCACCAGTTCACCCAGGGCGATATGGCTGCCGATCTCCCCCCGAATCATGGGGATTTGTGCCGCACTGTACAGGCCATCATTGATGCGCGCCAAATGCGTACCGCGCTTGAATATCGTCACCGCCTCGGCGTGTCGTCCCTGCTGTTGCAGTGCCAGGCCCAAACTCAGCAGTTTCTCGGGCAATTCCGAAGAGTACGCGCCTTCGCCGCCTTCCACCCGCTGGATGATTTCCCGGTACAAACTGATGTCCTGGCTGTCACTGACCTGGGAAATCGCTGTTTCTTCTGCGGACACAACCAGGCCGGCCGCCAGGCTCGACAGCAGTACCCCTATCAGGGTCTTCGCGGCTGTTCTATTCATTTCCATCGCAGCAGATATCTGAACGCTTGGGTTTATTCATCATTTCCTGTCACTAGCTATAGTTAGTATAAACCCTCTTTGGGGATTCTACCGTATTTTGTTGGGTTGCTTTGATGACGAGCCGCCACTGTAAGCACCCCCCTCCCAGGACCCGCCGTGAATACATCCCTGTAGGCTTGTATCGCACATCCATGTGCTCTGCGGTCCAGGGAGGAGAAAGTACATAGCTGCAGCTGGCCAGCGCACGTGCACTAGGGCTTATCCGCCGTTTCTGTCTAGTGTAATGTAGTGTATTGGCACCCAACCCCAGTCCGAGGCAGTGTAATTTATGCACCCCATACTTGAAGAAGTGAATAGCCGGTGGCGACAGATGTTCACCGCGCTGGCCGCGGGCGACGACGTGCCACCGTCGCAACGCCTGCGAACCGAGGGCTTGATGGAGGCGCTGGTGTTGATTGGGGAGATGACGCCCGAGGCCCTGCAAAGTGCAATGGACAGCGTTTACGCCGAGAGTTTTGAATCCCCCCTGGCTGATAAATTGGGTAGCCAGTGGCAGGAATTTTTCCCCTTTCCACAGATTCCGGCCATGGGCAGGCGCGCACCGGTCTACCCAAGCGCGCCGGAATGACTATAATGCCCGCACGACTCCAAGGAAGCGCACTATGAAAATGTATAACCCTCTTGCCATCATCAGCCTGCTGTTCAGTGTGGCCTTACTGTCGGCCTGCGCCAGCACCGAGTTGGAGGCGATCACGGATCATGACTCCGCGTTCGACTTTACCAAGGTATACAAGATTGCCATCCAGCCGGTAAAACGTATGAACGCCGCGGCTATCCAGATCAGCGATATGGACGTTAACCGCCTGAACCGTATTCTCACGGACCAGTTGATAGGCAAGGGTTTTGAAGTGGTAGAGGACAATGCCGATGCCGATATGTACCTGAGCTGGCATTTGGTCACCCAGGAAAAAACCGATGTGCGCAGCTACAACAGCGCGAGCTACTATAATTGCTGGCGCTGTGGCCCTACAGTGTCAGATATCAGCGTGCGCCAATATACCGAGGGCATGCTGATTGTTGACATGATAGACCCCACGCGCGGTCAGTCTGTCTGGCGCGGCACGGTGCAGTCTAAACTGAGCTCCAAAGAGAAGCCGGAAGAGAGTGACGCATTGCGCCACGAAGCCGGTCGCGCTGTGTTAGCCGGGTTCCCGCCGTTCTAGCGACTACTGCGGCTCTCGCCACATAAACCAGGCGGTGGGTCCACCGCCCGGAATCGCGCCCTCGTGAATCACCTCGAAGCCGTGCCGCTGATAGAGCGGTACGTTGAGAATATTCGAACTTTCGAGGTAAGCCGGCATCTGCTGCTCATCACACAAGCGCGTGCCATGCTTTAGCAGCGCTGAGCCACTGCCCTGCCCCTGGTGTTGCTGTTTGACACCGATAAACTGCAGGTAGTAATGGGGTTCACTGGGGTGATGTTGGGCAAAGAAGTCACCCTGGGCGCGCATGTCTTTCAGGGGTTTTAGCCCTTTCCTTGCAATCAAGCGACAGACCATACTGAGCAGGCTGAATCGCAAGGGCATTTCAAAATCCTGATTGGGCGGCAGCCACAAACTGGCCCCGCGGCCCTGGTCCTCAAGGTGGCAAAGCCCCTTGGGCAGGTAGATACCATCGATGAGGAGTTTGAAGAAATCGCGGTAGAGCTGCGGCATGGGAATGACCCAGTTCATGATGGGATCAAGGCTGAAACTGTCGCTGAATATATCGGACAATAACGCCAGGTCTTGCGGCTGGCCGTCATGAATTACCGGGCGTGATTCCATAGGGTCTTTTTTGCCTCCGGCACTCAGTGCCGCTAATATAAGCTCAATAAAGAGTAACAGGGAGTTGCAGTGGAGTACGAGGATTTCAGGCGCGAATACCTGGCTGGTGGTCTCACCCGGCAAATGCTGGACGCCTGCCCCATCACCCAGTTCCAGTCCTGGCTGGAACAGGCGGTGGAAGGTGGCCTGCGCGATCCCACCGCCATGGTGTTGGCCACCATCGACGAGGCGGGGCTCCCCTGGCAGAGAATCGTTCTGCTAAAAGGCGTGTCCACAGCAGGTTTCGTTTTTTACACCAACTACGGCAGTGCCAAGGCCCAGGCGATGGCACACCAGCCCGCCGTATCCCTACACTTCCCCTGGAACCCCCTGGACCGGCAGGTTATTGTCGGCGGTCGGGTAGAAAAAATGACGGCCCTGGAATCTGCGCGCTATTTTCTCACCCGTCCCCGTGAAAGCCAGCTTGCCGCCTGGGCCTCACAACAGAGTCGGCCCATATCCGCCCGCGCGCTGCTGGAAAAACAGGTTTTGGTGATGAAGGAAAAATTTGGCCACGGCGAAATCCCGGTACCGGACTTCTGGGGTGGCTACCGAGTTGTCCCCGAGCGCATTGAGTTCTGGCAGGGCGGCGCGCACCGTCTTCACGACCGCTTCGAATATCGCCAGCAACCTTCTGGCGAGTGGCAGATCGAACAGCTACAACCCTGAATGACACAAATTACGGAGTACGATGACAGATGATTAGCAAACAGGATTTAGTGGGCAGCTGGCAGTTGGAGTCCTGGACCATCGGCTACTCGGACCGCGATGAGTTCAGCTACCCCTTCGGCGAAAACCCCCAGGGCCTGCTCATGTACAGCGACGACGGCTGGATGAGCGCCGCCCTCAATCGCGCCGATCGCGGCCGCTTTCCCGATGACACCAGCCCCCGCGCCATGCCGGAGGCCGCCCGCGCTGAGGCCTACGGCAGCTACTTCCACTACTCGGGCCGTTTCCGCATCGTCGGTGGCGACGTCATCCACTACGTCACCCAAAGTCTCAATCCCAACTTTCCCGGCACCGAGCAACTCCGCCACGCCGAACTCGACGGCCACACCCTCGTCCTAAGCGGTAAAGACCAGGCCGGCGACGTCACCCGCTTCCACTCCCTGGTTTGGCATCGTGTACCTGCTGAGGAGGAGCATTTTATTATCGATGCTTGATGCCGTCGCTGAGAGCTTGCCTTGCGTTGCCGGACCCGCCGTGAATACGTCCATGTAGGCTTGTATCGGCCATCCTTGGCCTCAACAGTCCTGCAACGCAAGGCAAGCTCTCAGCGACTCCCTTCAGTGCAAGCGATTGGGAAACACTCTGTAGCCGTAGCCCCATGGTTCTCGTTTTAATAACACCGGCGGCTCGTCATCAAAGCAACAAACCTACTCCGCCGTGTCGATAGCCTCCTCAATCAATGGAATCATCTCAAGCTGATTCAGAACATGGGCATCAATGACAGCCGCCCGATCCCTGTAGCTGGCCATGAGCACAGAGGCTGAATATCCTCGCTCGACATCGAACCAGATGCGCGCGCCAAAGCCGCCGATAGCGGCAAAAACGGTCGGCTCACTGCCGTCGCTGGTCGGCGTGATCCACCAACCGAGGCCGTAGCCCAGGTCGGGAAACCCCACCTCGTCTCGCCACTCCGATCCGGACTCGAGGGCGCCCAGGGCAGAGCCCCGGTCGACGCGCATGGCGTTTACGGCAGATTCAGGGAGAACCTGGGTGTCGCCGCAGGCGCCGTCGTGCAGATGGAGCGAGACCAGCTTGGCAAGGTCCCTGACGCTGCCGATGCCCCCGCCTTCCAAGTTGGGATTGGCGTGACCGGGGACCAGGCCCTCCAGGGAGAAGTCCCAATCACTGGGGCCCAGTCTGCCCCACTCGAAGGTCTCCAGAGAGCAGGGCTGGGCGATATACTGGTCGAACAGTTGCCCCCAACTGGCGCCACCGACGACCTCGGCCAGCCCGCCGGCCAATTGCCACTGACTCCAGCCATAGCGGAATTGTTCGCCAGGGGGCAGGGTGTCAGGCAGCAGAGTCTCGTAGATGCCCTGCGCGCAACCCAGCAGTGTTGCAGCATTAAAGACCTGCTCCGGGACGGGGAGTTGGCAGAGATGGTTGCCGAAGGCGGGTGGATTCGTCATGTAGTTATCGAAAACGGGCATCCCCGACGTATTGGATAACATTTGTTCGGCGGTGACCCCGGGGTAAGCCCCCATCCAGGGCAGGTAATTTTCTATCGGGACATCGATATCAAAATCCAGGTCCGGGTCGCTGGCCAGTGCCATCAGCAGTGAGGCGGTGGCGGCTTTGCTCACTGAAGCCAGGCCCAATCGGGTATCCAGGGTAAAGTCGCCAAAAGCCGCTTCATAGATAACACCCCAGCTGCGGTGTTCAATAATGATGGTGGCGCCAGTGAACACCTCGTGACCCGCGACGAAGCTCTCCAAAAGGCTGTCCACCTCAGCAAAGTCGTAGGTGGGCTGTACCGGTTCCGGTGCGGGCATTGGCGTTTGGGCTTTATTGCTACCGCGACTGCCGCTGCCGCCATCGTGGCATGCCGTTAGCCCCAGAACCAGGATGCTCGATAGAACCCATTGGAACCCTTTTGCTGTGTTCATGCTGGATATCTCCCGCTGGTGCCGGTGAATGGGCGCATAGTCATCATCCCTTGCGACCCCGGCAGTGATCATTGCCGAACCCTCAAATTCACATTAGACCTATTGGGGATGCTTGCATGAAGCTGGCATAAAGTTCCCGTGAAGGTTTAAAAAGGTTAGGTAAAACAATAATTTATGCTGAAAATTTGCGACCGGTTTCTCCGTTGGGCGGCGCTTCCCCGGGCGTTGCTGATGAGCGGGTAATGCCCCGCTGACCTGAGTGGAACCCGTAACGCCAGATCGGTCGCACACACTTGACGGTAGCCCGGCATCTCCTAATCTTTAAGGGAGGTCACCGGATGCTGAAACAGTCACCGAATCTGATTACCCGCGCGGTCGCTGGGCTGGTGCTTTCCGGGGCAGCCCTTGCACAGGGGGGTGCGCCTCTGGTACTGGAGGAGGTGATCGTAAGCGCCCAGAAGCGCACGGAATCGCTCAGTAATATTCCCAAGACTGTCAACGTCGTCACCGGCACGCAGGTACAGGATTTTGCCGTCTTCAGCTTTGAGGAGCTTGGCAACATGACGGCGGGCCTTACGCTGTCTGGCCTTAATTTGGGTGCCAATATCGCCACCCGTGGTCTGGGTACCGACCTGGGCGCGGCGGTGTGGTCCCGGGTTACCGTCCACCTCGATGGGGTACTTATCGCGGTGGAGAGGGCGCTGTTCTCGGGGCTGTATGATCTGAGCCGGCTAGAACTGTTGCGCGGTCCCCAGGGCACACTGTATGGCCAGTCTTCACCGACGGGTGTGATCACTATCCAGTCGCGGGGCCCTAATCTCAACGAGGTTGAGGGGTATATCCAGCAGAGCTTTACAGACCGCAAGGGGTCGAACAGCCAGCTTGGCGTCTCCCTGCCGCTAATCAAAAACCAATTGGGCCTACGTGTATCGGCCCTGGTTGATAGCAACGAGCACAGTGGCGTCAAGAACATCACCCTGCAGCGGGCGCTGGAGAATGAAACAACGGCCTTGCGCATCGTTACCCTCTGGTCGCCCTCGGACGACTTCGACCTGCGCTTCGCCTACCATGATATTGAGGATGATTTCGACCTGGACCCCGTGGTGCGGGGCAACGGCATAGACTCTGGCCAGCGCTGGTCACTGGCAGACTTCGAATCCACTATGGCGAGTGACACGGACTACAGCCTACTGGAAATGAATTACCGCTTCGATAACGACTGGACTGCCACATTGGTGGCGAGCGAGCAGGACCATGTTATGACCGTGGCCCTGGATGGGGACGGATCCCCGGTTCAGGGCCGAGAGCAGTGGGTGGTCTCCCAGGTGGAGGATTTGTATAACATCGAGTTGCGGCTGGCATCCCAGGGCAACGACCTCTGGGACTGGACTGTAGGTGCCTTCTATCAGCAGGTTGATGCTGAGTCGCCCATCGATACCCATGTCTATTTGTTACCCGCGCCGGCCTTGGCCCTGCTCGTGCAAAGCTCGGGGCAGGGCCTCCAGGAAGGTAACAGCCTGGGTATTTTCACCCACAACACGATGTATTTGTCAGCGCCCGGTACGCTGACCGTTGGTCTGCGGTACAACGCCGAGGAAGGGTCTAGCGCCCAGCCATTCGTAAACGATATTTACAGGCTGCTGCCCGATGGCAGCCAGCTGCTGCTGCGCAGCCAGAGTGAGGAGGGTGTGCTACCTGAGGATCAGGACTTGAACGAAAATGCGATGACCGGCACCCTTAAATACCAGCACCGTTTCAGTGAGAGCACCATGGCCTACGCCAGCTATGATCGCGGCTGGCGCAGGGGCTCCGCAAGGATTGTTGGCCAGGCAGTGCCACCCCCGTTCGGCGCCTTTGAACCGGAGAGCAGCGATAGCCTGGAGCTAGGTTTTAAATGGCAATTCCTGGGCGGGCGCGGCCTGCTCAATGTCGCCGCTTACTACCAGATTTATTCCGATTTTCACTATCTGGCTGAATCCGTTGAGTACCGTGATCTGCAGGGCAATATTAGCCTGGCCTCACCCGTGGTGAATGTTGATGAAGCCGAATCCTACGGCTTCGACAGTGATATTACCGTGCTGTTGACGGACCGCTGGAGTCTTAATGGCGCGTTGAGCTACAACAGGGCCCGATTCTCGGATGCAAAAGCTGTCCCCTGCAGTAACGGTGAGCCTGTTGCCGACGAACGCTGGGATTTCAACGTTTGCGACCTGACGGGCGAGCGGGCGGGGAACCAGCCTCAGTGGTCGGCGAACCTGGCCACGGAGTACCGTCGTGCGCTAGACCGCGGCAACAGCGAGTGGTACCTGCGGGGCCTGCTCAATGCGGAAACCGGGTACTACTCTGCCAGTGAGCAAAAGGACCTGGAGAGCTACGCAACCCTGGACCTGTTCCTGGGGTTGAGAGCGTCCCCCAAAACCTGGGACGCCCGGATCTGGGTTAAGAATGTGTTTGACGCAGCGGCTGAACTGAATACCAATCGACTTCCACAAATTCCCGATTTTCAAAATGGCGGTCAAAAAGAGTCGGGATTGACCTGGGTTAAGCAGCAGTTGAACCCCAGAACACTGGGGCTGACCGTGAGCTACACTTTCTAATATGGACACCGACGTTGAATTGAAGGATGCCGAAGTCTGGCGTACGGGTGACTTACTGATCGACATGGGTTCAGCCACCGTGCACAGAAAAGGCGAAGAGATCCAGGTGATCGGCTTGAGCTTTGGCCTGCTGATTGCCCTCGTTCGTGCTGCGCCCGCGCTACTGTCCCAGGATGAACTGATTGACCAGGTCTGGGAGGGACGGGTGGTCTCACCGGAAACCGTGGTTCAGCGAATCAAGTTGTTGCGCGACGCGCTGGGTGACCATGCGGACGATCCACAGTACGTCGGCCTGGTTAAAAGACGGGGTTACAAATGGTTGCCCGTGGCGCAGCGTGTCCCTGCGGAACAGAGCGGTGCCCCTTCTGTTGTAAGCCGTTTGGGTACTCGTCCTATGCTGGGGCTGGTGGCGGTGCTTTTGTTGCTCGTGTTTTTAAGCCCTCAGTTTCAGGGTGAGCAGCGCGAATTCAATGAACCGCTGCGCGCGGGTATTGCGGTATTGCCTTTCTCCTCACAGGGGACCGTGCCAGAGGGTGGTGATTTTTTTGCGGTGGGTGTGCACGATGACATTCTTACCGAGCTGGCGCGTATAGATGATTTACTGGTGATTTCCCGCACCTCGGTGTTGTCCTATCAGGATGTTCAGCGGCCTATAATCGACATCGGGCGGGAGCTGAACGTCGACAAAATACTGGAAGGCAACGTGCAGCGCACCGCCGATACGGTAAAGATCAACGTACAGCTGATTGATGCTGAATCCGATACGCATCTGTGGGCGCAGGGTTATGAACGGGAACTCAGTGTTGCGAATGTGATCAAGACACAGCGACAGATTGCCGTTGATGTCGCCAGGGCGCTAAAGCTGTCGCTAGACAATCTACCGGCGGAAAGAGCACCGCCCACGCAAAGCGTCGCCGCCTACGACGCCTACCTCTCCGCCCGGCAACTGGGCAATAGAGCGGCGCAAGAACTGCAGCTCCCCGGTTCCTTTCACCGCGTCACTGAGCCCCTGGCGGCAGCTATCGAGAAGTTGCTCAGTGCAACAGTACAGGACCCGGGTTTTGCCGACGCCCATGCGCTGCTGTCGATACTGTATTCCATGCGCTATCGCGGCTCAGTGGCGCGGGATACGGCAGTGCTCAATAAGGCGGCCGTGGCCGCCTTCGAGGCGATGAAGCTAAACCCGGACCTGCCCGCCGTTCACATGGCATTAAGCGAGTACTATTTCAGTATAGGAGAGCATGAAAAGTCGCTGGACCAGCTGCGTCAGGCGTCCCGGGGGCAGCCCGAGAACACCGGCCTGTTGATGGCGCTGGCAATGAAAACACTGATGGCGGGACGGGCAGAAGAATCCCTGCCACTGGCAGAGCGGGCTGTGGCGCAGGACCCCTTAAATACCTCAGCCGCCAATATGCTGGTCATCATTCGCTACTTCTCGGGTGATTTAGCGGGCGCGCAGGCCGCAATCAAGCGAGCAATATCCCTGTCCCCGGACAATGTCGCCCTGGCGTACATGGGAGCCACCTTCCGCTTTGCCGCCACGGCGGACCTCGCCCAATACCGCAAGACCATCGAAGCGCTGCCCATCAACGATGCCCAAAGTGTTCACTCCCACTGGGACGTGGCCTTCCTGTCCCGCGACTACCCCGGGGCCCTGTCTGTTCTGCAAGCCGGCCCGAAAAAAACCTTCGTGACCTATGCACAGTACCTGCCCGTTGCCTACCTCGCCGGTATCACCCACCTGATGGCCGGCAGTCACAGCATGGCCCGCACCGAAATGGCAAAAGCCCGCCGGGAATTGGAAGCCGTTCGCCTCAAGGACCCCACTGACCCAAGAGTACTGTCACGCCTGGCAGCCGTGCTCGCGGTACTCGGTGAACAGCAATTGGCCCGTGAGGCCGTAGATGCAGCGCAAAAATCCCCGCGCTACCGAACCAATGCCGTGTTCGCCAGAATCTGGCGGCGCACACTGATCGAGGCTCTCATCCTCAACGGTGATCTCGACGATGCCCTGGAACTGTTTGAAACCTATTCGCACAATCCCGGCAACCTCCCAGTCGCGTCCTTTCTCATGAGACCCACGCTGGATCCTTTGCGCTGAATTCGTTGCGGAGAGAAGGGCTTTTTTCGGTGCTTGATGCCGTCACGGATAGATTGGCTCTAGTTTTTTCTTGAATCCGTCGCTGAGAGTTTGGCTTGCGTTGCCGGACCCGCCGTGAATACATCCCTGTAGGCTTGTATCGCACATCCATGTGCTCCACAGTCCTGGGAGGGGGTACTTACAGTGGTGGCTCGTCACCGAAGCAACAAACCACCAACCAACAGAGCCAGAAAACTAACCCGCCCGACGCTGAGTAAAATACCGAGGCTCTGTAGAAATCCCCAACAACGTCCGGCGAATCATATCGAGCCCTGCCGCCGCGATCATGGTTTGGAAGAGGGAGCGTTCCACCGGCCAGCAAAGGCAACGGGTGTGGATGAGGTCGGGGGAGCCCCAGGCGATCCAGACGGTGCCTACGGGTTTGTCGTCGGAGCCACCACCGGGCCCGGCGATCCCGGAAACGGCGATGCCGAAGTCGGCACCGGTGCGCTCCATGGCACCGGTGGCCATTTGCGTGACGACCGATTCACTCACCGCACCGTCGGTAGCCAGGGATTCCTCGCTGACGCCCAGGAGTTTGTGCTTGATGCTGTTTTCGTAGGTGACGAAGCCGCCGTGAAAGCCGTCGGATGAGCCTGGGATGCGGGTGAGCATGCTGGCGATAAGGCCACCGGTGCAGGACTCGGCGGTGGTCAGGGTTTTCCCCTGCTCGCGCAGGAGTTGCAGTACACGCTGGGCGAGGAGGGTGTCGCCCTCGCCGATGATGTGATCGCCAAATAAATCTTCCAACTGTGATTTACAGCGGGCCTGGGCGGCGGAGGCGGAGGCGTCGGCGATGGTCAGCTTGAGCTCCATTTGCGGCGCGCCGGCGCGAAAGCCCAGGTCAACTTCCTCGGGCCAGTCGGGCAGGGCATCGGAGATCATTTGCTGGGCGGTGGATTCGCCCAGGCCAAAGGTTTGCAGGCGCAGGATGTTACGGCCGATGGGGCGCTGAAGCTGTGAGCCCAGGTCAGCGATGATCAAGTCCATCATGGCGGCCAGTTCACTGGGGACACCGGGGGTGCAGATGACCCGGCAGTCCCCGACCATCATCTCGAAACCGACAGCACTGCCGACGGGGTTGTCGATGATGGTGGAGCCTGCTGGCAGCAGGGCCTGTTTGTAATTGGCCTCGTTCATGGTCAGGTTGCGCCGGCCACACCAGTCATGCAGGTGGGCCAGAGCGTCGGGGTGCTCCACAATGTCGACGCCGGTCGCGGCCGCCAGCACCTGGGCGGTCAAATCGTCAATGGTGGGGCCAAGGCCGCCGTTGACGATGAGCACGTCCGAGGACTGGGCCATGCGGGTCAGTTCTCGCTCCAATAGATCGCTGTCATCGCCCACCGTGACCTTGCGATAAACCCCCTGGGCCAGTTCGCTCAGGCGCTGGGCGATCATGGCCGAGTTGGAGTCCACGGTGTCGCCACTCATGATTTCGTTGCCGGTGAGCAGGAGTTGTATTGTCAGGTTTTTATCGGTCATGGGCGTCTCGCGTTAACAGTGGCCACAGCATAGCGCACAAATGCTTTTTTTCGGGCAAAGTGCTAAGGTCATTGGCTGATTATTTCGCTGGGAGTTGGTAGCGGTTCGATGGCCGAATTGAAGTTTTGTCCAGAATGCGGCGGCGCCGTGGAGCGACACCTTGTCGCTGGCTTGACTCGGAATCATTGGTATTGCCAGGCCTGTGATGAGCGCTGCTACGATCACCCCATGGTCGTGGTGACCTGCTTCGTCGCCTGTGAGGACCGCCTGCTATGGGTGCAGCGGGAGCTGGAACCCCAGCGCGGCCTGTGGTCAATACCCGGGGGGTTTTTGGAAAACGGAGAGACCCTGGCTGAGGGCGCGGCCCGGGAATTGCACGAGGAGGCCGGCGTGTTGATTCCGGCCTCGCAGCTACAGCTCTACATGACCGGCACCATCACCTTCATCAACCAGATCTACGTGGCGTTTCGAGCGACGGTGGATACGGACGCTTGCCTGCCCGGCGTGGAGTCCCGTGACTGCCAGTACTTTTCACGCGCGCAGTGTCCCTGGGACCAGGTGGCCTATCCCCAGGTCAACGATTCCATTATCCAGGCTTACGACGACCTGGAAAGCGGCCGTTTTGGGCTCTGGCATGCCCAGATGACCGAAAGCCACTATGAATTCCTGCCTGTGCGGCAGATGCCCCTCTAAAAGCCCCCGTGTGTCGCCAAATAGGCCACTTCGTCCTCACTTGAGGTTCTTCCGAGGATGGCATTGCGATGGGGGAAGCGACCAAACTGCGCGATCACATCCCGGTGAGCCACTGCATACTGACGAAAGCCGGCTATCATTTCGTGGCCGGTGATGGCGACCAGTTCATCGAATAACTCCACGCATTCCTCCTGCACCTCCAGGTCCTCGCTGTGCTCCAGCGGCAGGTAGAGGAACACCTGGTGGATGGCGGGCAGACGCTGGTGATGGCCGGCGACAATGGTTTGCTGCGCCAACGCCAGCGCCCGGGCATCGCCGGAAAAAGCCCCGGGGGTGCCGCGATGGATGTTGCGGGGGAGCTGGTCCAGCAGCACGATGAGGGCGATCAGGCCCCGGTCGCTGTCGGCCCAGTGGTCCAGCTCCCCGGCGATCGCCTGGCGAGTCAGTTCGCCGTAGCAGTCCCGGCAGTGCTGGTCGGTGGCATCGCTGGATTTGAACCACAGGGCCTGTTGGCTGGGGGCGCAGAGGCCGCTGTCATCCAGATTCCCGAACCAGTAGTCCAGAATCGCGTTTTGAGTCTCGGTCATCGTTCTATCCTGTGATAAAGTGCGCGTCTCTTTTTTAACCAATATAGCGGAAAATACAGATGGCACTACTTCCCGAGGTGGAATTGTCCACCGATGAGCAAAAAGTCAGTTACGGTTTTGGTCTCCAGTTTGGCGATCAATTGCTGCGTAATAAATTCGACGGCATGGATATCACTGCGGTTATCGCCGGTGTTCAGCACTGGTTCAACGAACAGCAGGCTGTCCTGTCAGACGAAGAGCTGAACCCCAGCTACCAGATCATCCAGGAGCGCCAGCAGGCTGCGGCTGCTGAGATTGCGGGCAAGCGACAGCAACTGGCGGAGCAGTTTATGGAAGCCAATGCGGCCCGGGACGAAGTGACCACCACCTCCAGCGGCCTGCAGTACGAAGTGCTGGAAGCAGGCAGCGGCGGCGCCAGCCCAACAGGCCAGTCCACCGTAGTGACCCACTACCACGGCACCCTGGTAGACGGCACCATTTTTGACAGCTCGGTCGATCGCGGTGAGCCGGCAGAATTCGGCGTCAACCAGGTCATTCCCGCCTGGACAGAAGCCCTGCAGTTGATGACTGTGGGTGACAAATGGCGCATCGCCGCTCCGCCACACCTGGCCTACGGCGAACAGGGCGCGGGTGATTCCATCCCACCCAACACCGCCCTGGTGTTTGAAATTCACCTGATCAACATCCAAGACTGACGGGCAATGTCATGAGCGCGAACATCAACCTGCCACGCATTTTGCGGGTGGGGGCGGGCGCCAGCCAGGACCTGGTGGCGACACTCAGCGAGTTGGGTGTTAGCCGTCCCCTGCTGATAACCGACCCCTTCATGGCCCAGCAGGCCTGTTGTTCGCGAATTTGTGATCAGCTTGCGGCGGCTGAGGTCGCCTTCGGCCTCTTCGATCGCTGCGTACCCGACCCCACCACAGACAGTCTTGATGACGCCCTGAGCGTGTTGCGCGAAGGCAGCTACGACTGCGTGGTTGCCCTGGGTGGCGGTAGCTCCATGGACACCGCCAAGGCAGTCGCCGCCATGGCCCTGCGCGATGGGCCCATGCGCGATTACAAAGTGCCGCAACAGATTGACAGCGGTTTGCCCATTATCGCCATCCCCACTACCGCCGGCACCGGCTCGGAGGCGACCCGGGTAGCGATTATTACCGACACCGAATCCCAGGAAAAAATGCTCTGCATGGGATTGGGCCTGATGCCCGTTGCCGCCCTGGTTGATTTCGAATTGACCCTCAGCATGCCCTATCGCCTGACCGCCGACACCGGTATCGACAGCCTCTGTCACGCCCTGGAAGCCTACGTCAGTCGCAAGGCCAACCCTTTCACCGACCCCATCGCCCTCACGGCCATGCGCAGCATTTTCCTCAATATTCGCACCGCCTGTGAGCAGCCCGACAACCGCGCCGCCCGCGAAGCCATGATGCTCGCCGCCACCCAGGGCGGGATTGCCTTCTCCAATGCCTCGGTCACCCTTATCCACGGTATGAGCCGACCCATCGGCGCGCTCTACCATGTGCCCCACGGTCTCAGCAACGCCATGCTACTCCCCGAAGTTACCGCCTGGTCTGTCGCCGGCGCCCCCGAGCGCTACGCCCACTGTGCCCGCCACATGGGCATGGCCGATGCCGCCGACTCCGATGCCCTCGCCCTGGAAAAACTCGTCGCGGCCCTGAGGCAACTGAACCTCGACCTCTCTGTTCCCACGCCCCAGGGGTATGGCATAGACGAAGCTGAGTGGTTTGATTCCCTTGATTTGATGGCTGGCCAAGCGCTGGCTTCTGGGTCGCCTGGGAATAACCCCTTGGTTCCTTCTGCTGGGGATATTGTGGGCTTGTATGAGCGGGTTTGGGGCTGATTAGTCCGGTCGCTTTTAGTTCATAGGTAGCTCCGCCGGTTACGGACAGGAAATGCCATTTCAGTCGCTCCACGGAATTCGCTTGGTGAAATGGCATTTCCTGCCCATAACCTCTGCCGGTGTACCAACTGGAAAAATGGGGTCAGATAAGACTTTCAGATAGTTAGGCGAGACAACAGAGGCTTCGACTCGAAAAGTCTTATCTGACCCCACT
>JBALWA010000028.1:0-56355 GCA_036960305.1 Halioglobus sp.
TGAGAAACCATTCGCCACGATAGGCGTCTGCGGTTGCATCGGGATCGTCAAAATAGCCATTAAACAGTATGTGGGCCGCGAGGGGGCGAACACAGATTTCACCGGCCTCCCCATCAGTTACCTCGTTACCTTCGTCATCGAACAAGCGTACATCGGCATCCGGGGGAGGGAAGCCCAGGGAGTAACAGGGCACCTCGATATCGCAGTGCTCCTGGTTCAGAGTTAGCAGGCACTCGCTCTGGCCCATGCCGGTGCGATTGAGGCGCACCCCAAAGCGTTGTTCGAACTTCTCCCACAGGTCCGGGGGCATGGGTGCAATACCCGCTTCTCGCAGCGGCGTGTTGACGTCGTTTTCCCGTTCTGGAGTTTGCATCAGGAATACGCCCATGGCGCCTACGGCGAAGGTCTGGGTCGCTCTGAAGTGCTCAATACGATCCAGGAACTGGCTTACGGAGAACTTTCGGTCGATGGCGCAACCGATACCGGCGATCATGGCTCGTACGATGCAAGTCAGCCAGGCGCCTGAGTTGTATAGAGGCAGCGCGCAGTAGGCCACGTCACCGGGCTGGAGCGTGTACTGCAGGGAGGTGCCCAGCAAAGTGGAGCGGATCCAGTTGTTATGCGCCTGCATGACCCCCTTGGAGCGGCCGGTGGTACCGGATGTCCAGAGAACGGCGCAGGTATCACTGTAATCGTGCGCCGTGTGTTCGAATGGATAGACTGGGTTCTGTAGTAGATCCGGGTAACTGATGGCGTCGGGGAAATCATCCCTGTCGCCGTCCAGCAGGACGATCTGTTCATCCCCGAGCTCATCGCGGACATTGATCAGTTGTGGCAGGTGCTCTAGATCCGTAACAAGGACCCGAGACCGGCTGCGCTCGATGGTGTCGTGCAGCCACTCACCCTTGTAGTCGGTGCAGATGGGGACCCAGATTGCCCCGAGTTTGTTGAGCGCCAGGCAGATCAGTACCAGTTCGGGCACGTTGGCCATGAACAGACATATGCGATCGCCCGCGCCTATCCCCATTGCCTCGAAGCCGGAGGCCAGTCGTCCGGTGATGTCGTCGGACTGGCGGTATGTGATACGGCAACTGTCGGAGATCAGGAATTCTGTGTCGCCGTTCTGCTCCGCCTGGAGCTGGAGGATTCTTGCGAGGTGGCGATCGGCTGTGTGGTCAAGGCTGAGGGGGTTCACGATTGGCTTAGCTCGTCTGCTTGTGAATGAATCGATTCGCGAATTCTTCGATTCGCCGTTTCTTGTGATCAATACTGGACAGGGCAGTGTGGCCATCTTGTCCGAAAAAATTGGTGCCGTTGACCATGGTCACACCCGCTTCAGCCAGTCGCTGATGGGTGCCGTCGCCCGGATTTTTGACGCCGGTCCAGATGTCGAAGGGTTTGTCTGTTGTTCCTTCTTTTTCGCGAATGCCGTTCATGGTGTCCAGCAGCGGATAGATCTCTTCTTCTTCGTGTGAGGTGGCCATCCACCCGTCAAAGCGACAGGCACGTTTCATGGCCGCCGGTGCGTAACCACCGATCATGATGGGAACAGGTTTGCGGGTGCCCGGGGACATCTGCACTGGCGGTAAGTCGTAGTGTTTGCCGTGGAATTCAGTCATCTCGCCGGACATAAGCTGCGGGATAATCTCGAGCATCTCGTCCACCCGTTTTCCCCGGGTGTGGAAGTCCTGTCCCACCATGTCGAATTCGGCCTTCTGCCAGCCCACTCCTGAGCCCAGGGTGACACGATCTCCTGATAGGTAGGCCGCAGTAGACAGGGCCTTGGCGGCGCTGAGCGGGTCTCGCATCGGTAGGATGTAGATAGTTGAGAGGAAGTGCAGATTGGTGGTTGCCTGGGCTAGAGCGGCTGTGATCACCCAGGGATCCGGCCAGTGGGTGTCCGGGTTCCATAAGATGTTTCCACTTTTCTGGTAGAGGTAATCATTCACCTGTTCCTTGGTTGTTATCAGGTGATCGCCGTAGGACACGCCGTGGAAACCCACTTCTTCACAGAATTGGGCGAGTTCCACCATCTGGTCCATCTCGACAAAGGCCAGTGACTGCCAATATTTCATGATCTAACACCCTGAATGTGAGCGGACATTCTGCCAGAACTATTACATAGTTGAAACTATAAACTAGTTCGTGCCACAATCGCGAATACAGCCTATACTGCGCTCATATGTTATGCACCCGCCCGTCAGAGTGTCTCCGGTATATCGTGACCATGTCAATTAGGAAGTTGCCAAATGAAAAATGACGTACTCACCGGCCTGTCCCGCGAGAAACTCGCCCAGCTCTGCCGGGAATATATGCTGGCTGCCCAGTTCAACAGCCGGACAGGTTATGCGGCCCTGCGTATTAATCATGGCGATGAGGCCTACAAGGACATCGCGATCGATAATTGGATGGCGGCCAGTCCGGTGTATACCCGGCGTATGCAGGCAGCCATGGGCTTGCGATGCGGGTCTGATATCGAGACGATTCTTAAAGGTCTACAGCTGGAATGTGGCCTCAGTCACCAGTATTTCGACGCGCGTTTTCGTATGGCCTCCCCCGAGGAGGGTCATTTTTGGCTCCAGAGCTGCGGCCCTCTGCTGGAGACCGAGCCGCGCGGCGAAGCGGCTGTACGCTTGATGTGCCACGATATCGAGGATCCCACCTTTGATGCCACGGCCGTGGCGACCAATCCTCGGGCTCGGGTGCGCCCCATCCACCGTCCGCCGAGAATGCCTGCTGACCGTGAGCCCCACTGCCATTGGCGGGTGGTGATCGAAGAGGATGCCGAACCTGTGGTGGAGCGGGATATTACCCGGGTGATGAGTGATACCGTTCTGGCGAATATCGAAATAATCCGTCCTGACAATGCAGAGCCCGGAGGCCTGGATCGCTACGACGGGCCGCTTTTCGAGCACATGAAACTCGAACGCTTCTCCCATTCTGCACTGGTCGTTATTGCTAAGGAATTGGCGGTACAGATTCACCTACTGGTCAACAGCCTTGATCTGGTGGTGTCCGAACGCTATGGCGATGCAGCCGCGAGGGCCGTTGCCGAATTTCAGATGGCGGGCTCAGGGTGGGTGGTCAGCGAGCGCCTTTGCCGGTGGCTGGGTCTGGAGGGGGGTGGTATCGACGCGATTATCGGCGTCTTGGGCGTACATCCCGCCTTTCAGCCGGAGGAGTATTTCTCAATGGAGGTTACTAGAACCAGTGCAGATAAGGCGCGTATAAAGATTGGCCAATGTCCCGCCGCGAGTGAGCAAAGACCGCGAGGTTGGTTCCCCCTGCTCCTGGCAAATGAGGCGTCTGGGCTGGAGGCACTGGTGCAGGGAGTGGACCCCCTGGCGCGACTTGTCTCAGTCCCGGGAGATAAAATGGCCTGGGATGTAGAGATCCAGGAGCTGCCGGCTGAAGCGCCCATGGCGGTGCAGATTGCCAGGGGTACGGTCTTGTACACTACGACGCTTGAGAATCACATCCAGCTTCTAGAGGTTTCGGACTGATAGTCGAATAGCGTGACTGTCTATTAGATGCGCTTTTCCAGCAGGTGGGCGATGGCTTCACCGAGTGCGGTCCGCTCGGCTTCCCAGGATTTTTTCGTTAGCCTGCCGGTCGGGTTGATCTCATCAGCCAATCCCCGGAGGGTGGCAAATAGCAGGTGACGGGCGGTCTCGCTCTGAGGCGTGTTACACAGCTCAGCTGGCAACAGTTGGTCCCAGAGGTCGGACATGCGTTTCGCCCAACGTTTTATCTGTTTTTTTCCATTGATGCCAGAGGATTTATCTTTGCCTGCGTTGCGCAGTATCGCCACACTGACTCGGTATTCTTTTTTACTGAACAGGCCCCAGGCCACGTCGATAAGCTGATCCAGTCGTTGACGCAGATCCTTGCCATCCAGTTCGGTGCTGGCCAACGTGGCCAGAAAATCTTCAAAGATATGGTCGATGACAGCCTGCAGCAGGCCGTTCTTGTCTCCGAAATGATACTGTAGAACGCCCCAGGAAACCCCGGCTTCCTCAGCGATATGGTTGGTGTGGGCGGCGTGAAAACCGTTTCGGTAAATGCTGTTGATGGCAGCCTTTATCACTTTTTTCCGAGTGATTTCACGTTTTTTTGGTTTTGCAGTGGTCAATGCCAAGCTTCCCTATAGTGTGCCTGATCCCTATGGGGAGCAGTGCGTAATAAAATGGCTGTGGCCATTGTCTCTCATTCGTTGCTTGGTGTCTCCTATGTGATACTAATTAATAGTTGCGACTATAAAATATTATGTGTATCTTGATCCACCTATCAAGCACTATCGCGAGAGGGCGACCTATGTCTAAATATAGCCGGAAAGAACTGGAACAAATGATGGGCCGCTGGTTGGCGGTTAACGACAAGGCAGAGCAAGAGGGCAATTGGCGCCATCTGGCAGATTTTTATACCGAGGACGTGACATACGGCTGGGATACCCCAAACGGAAAGTATGAGTTTAATGATAGAGAGACGGTGAGGAACACTTGTGTAGGCGCAGCAATGGACCCCTACAAGGGTTGGACGTACCCTTACGACAAGATCGTGATAGACGAGACCAAGGGTGAAGTTTTTGCCACTTGGTGGCAAACCCCCCCGGGTGCACCAGTGAGAGAGGATGGTTCCGCGATGAAGGTCATTGGCGCTTCCTGGTTCAAATATGGAGGCGACAACCTCTGGTCAGAGCAACTGGATATGTACGACTACACCAATATCACTAATCTCATTAAGGAGTGTGTAGAGAAAGGAATTCTCAAGGAAATGCCCTTGATGTCCACCGAACAGGTAGAAGGAGAATAGTAATGGCTGACTCGGCAGCAGTTGACCTGAAACTTCCCCCAAAAGTCAGTGGCGAAAAGCCCGGTGTCGGGCACATGGAAGAATTCGACGTGAATTTCGCCCGCTTCCTGATGCACTGTCAGGAAGAGTGCGGTGAGCTGGCAGAATACAACATGGCCGGCCAGCAAACAGTGTTGATGAGTGGGCCCGAAGCGCAAGAAGCTTTTCTGAAAACCCTGGACAAGAAGTTGAGCCGGGCTGCCGCCTACCAGGCTACTGTACCGGTCTTTGGCAAGGGTGTTATTTTTGATGCTACGCCGGATCGTATGAAAACGCAGCTCAAAATTCAGGTGGACGCGCTGCGCTACCAGAATATGAAACACTACGCGGCCATCATTGCCCAAGAGGTGCAGGACTGGGTGGCTGATTGGGGTGATGAGGGCGAATTGGATTTTCTCGACGAGTTTATTAGCCTGACCCTGCATACCGCCTGCCATTGCCTGCTGGGGCCCGATTTCCGGTACAAGATGACCGATGAGTTCAAATCACTTTATCACGACCTGGAAAAGGGCCTGCAGGCTATTGCCTTCGTCGACCCCTATATGCAGCAGCCTGTGTTCGAAGCTCGCGACCATGCCAGGGCGCGTCTGCAGGAATTAATAAGCGCAATTATTGCAGAGCGCCGGGCCAACAGTGACAAGGAATATGGTGATGCGCTGGAAACCTTCATGTCCGGTACGTATAAAGATGGCAGCCCGCTTTCTGACAATGAAATAACCGGCTTGGTGATCGCCACCATGTTTGCCGGGCACCATACCAGTTCCGGCACTGCCGCCTGGATGGCGGTGGAATTTGCCCGTAACCCTCAGTGTACGGAAGAAATTCTCGAGGAATTGACGACGCTGTTCGCCGATGGTGCTGAACTTACCTTCGAGGCATTGCGTGAGATACCCAGGCTGGAATCCTTTATGGATGAAGTGCTCAGATTGCACCCACCGCTGGTGTTGTTGATGCGTCGTGTTATAGAGGACATAGACTACAAGGGCACGCTTATCGAAGCGGGGAAGACAGTGGCCATTTCAACCTATGGTTCGCACCGTAACCCGGAATATTTCCCGGACCCGGAGCGCTTTGATCCGCATCGGCCCAAGGTCAATTCACCTGAGCTTATGTGGGCGTATATCCCCTTTGGTGGCGGACCGCACAAGTGTGCTGGCAATGCGTTTGCGCAGATGCAGCTGAAATCCATTTTTGCTGCCTTGTTGCCCAAATATGAATTCGAGCTTGTTGCTCCACCCGAGACCTATCAGGATGATTTTTCTGCCATGGTGCTCAAGCCCAGCTCGCCTTGTCGTCTGCGCTACCGCAAGCGCTGATAGTACTAAGAGGAGGAAACGATGCCCCTGAAAGTGAAAGTAGATCGCGATCTCTGTCAGGGGCATAGCGTGTGCCTGGCGGAATGTCCGGAGGTATTCGATGTGGTTGAGCAGGATGAAGGTTATCCGGTGGTGAAAGTTCTATTGCAGGAGCCGCCCAATGTGTTACGTGAAAAAGTTCTGGCCGCGGCGAAATACTGCCCCAATCATGTAATTACAGTGGAAGAGAGTTAAGATCGCGGCCATGAAAGTACTGGTTACCGGGGGCACTGGTTTTGTCGGTTCTCACGTCTGTCGTCAGCTACTCGCAGCAGGACACAGCGTGCGCCTACTGGTGCGAAGCCTCGAAAAGGCACAGCGCATTTACGCGGACAGCGTAGAAGTGCAGCCCGAGTTGAGCGTTGGGGATATTACCGATCCTGAATCTGTACGTCAGGCCCTGTCAGGCTGCGATGCGGTGGTGCATGCCGCAGCTGGCACACCTATGCAGATCGAATCCGTGGAGCAGTTGTTCGCGGTCAACGTGGGCGGTGTAAAAAATGTGGTTGGGGCGGCGCTGGGCGCCGGCCTACAGCGCATTATCTGCATTTCAAGTATCACTGCGATTTTTGATGAGGACGGTAGCAAGGTAACGGCGGAGGCGCCGCCTAAATCCTCGAGTCTTCCCTATGGGCAGAGCAAGGTGGAGGCAGAGCTTTATCTGCGCCAGAAACAGGCGGAGGGAGCACCCATTGCGATCTTGTATCCCGGTGGCATTATCGGTCCTGATGATCCCGCCATTTCCGATTCGTGCAAGGCCGTAAAACACCGTATTGAGAATGGCTTCCGCATTTTCGGTGATGGCGGTATGCAGTACATTGATGTCCGCGACCTCGCGCAGCTGGTCTGCTCTCTGGTTGAAGAGGGTGGCAGTGGCCGGTTTCTTGTGCCGGGTGTTTACAGCACCTGGACGGAGCAAGCAGACATGATTGAGAAAGTATCGGGTTGTGAATTACAGCGTATCCCGGCGCAGGGCTGGAAGCTGCGACTCGTGGGGCGCCTGGTCGATATCGTTCGCAAGTTCAAGCGTATGGATACGCCCATTTCCGCTGAAACCATGCGCTATGCAACACTGTGGCCCATGATTGAGAATACGTCGGAGTTGGGTAAGCGCGGCATTCAATTGCGAGATCCCGAACGTACCTTTGATGACACACTCTCGTGGATGGTCGCTGCGGGGTATTTGAGTACAGCGCAATGTCCGAAGTACGGATAAAGGTGCATCATTGAAAAAGTATTACCTTGAAGACCACGTGGTGGGCGCAAGCGTCGACTGCGGCAGCATGGATGTAACCGCCGAGGGCATTATCGCCTTTGCCAAAACATGGGATCCTCAACCATGGCATGTAGACGAAGCGGCAGCGGAAGCGTCCATTTTTGGAGGGCTGACGGCCTGCTCTGCGCATATTTTTTCTATGTATTGCATCACCAGTCCCCAGTGGCAGAACGGCGCTGTGCAACAGGCTATAGCCAGTCTGGGTTTTGATGAAATGCGTATGCTCAAGCCCGTTTACGCTGGTGATACGCTGCGCTGTGTTACCACCTTTGACACCGTGCGCCCATCCAAAAGTAGTCCGGAGCGGGGCATCGTGATCTATGCGTCTGAGTTATACAACCAGCGAAATGAAGCCGTATTCAGCGTCAAATGCTCTACGCTGATGGCCAGAGATCCTGGCCGCTAAGGCACTTCTCCTATTTCCCCTGTCGACCGACTCTGCTGGTGATATACTGCCCGCGAAGTAGTGCTAAATATCCCGGTAATGAGCGCCCACCTGGGCTGCCGACATATACGACAAAGACCACGAGATGAAGTGATGAGCCAATTACCCAACTGCCCCGCCTGTAGTTCAGAATATACCTACGAAGATGGCAATATGTTTGTGTGCCCCGAATGCGCCCATGAATGGTCACGGGAAGGGGATGATGGAGAGTCGGAGGACGAGGCGCAAATTAAAGACGCCAATGGCAATGTGCTCACCGATGGCGACACGGTGACGGTGATCAAGGACCTGAAAGTAAAGGGCTCCTCCTCTGTCGTGAAAGTGGGCACCAAGGTCAAAAATATCCGCCTGGTTGACGGCGACCATGATATTGACTGTAAGATTGACGGTATAGGCGCGATGAAATTGAAATCCCAGTTTGTTAAAAAGGCCTGAGCCGCAGGCCTTTTATCACAGGAAGACTCAGAAAATGCCAAATACACCAGTAAACCCCGATACCTTATTCACTATGCCCGGATTTCACCAGGTGGTGGTCAGTACCGGGAGCAGAACGATTCATATTGCGGGGCAGGGCGCGTTCGACGCGGACATGAAGCTGATTGGGGTGGGAGATTACCGCCTGCAGGCAGCGAGAGCATTCCAGAATTTGGCGCTCGCCCTGGCCGCAGCCGGAGCAAGACCCGAGGACGTGGTCAGCAGTCATATGTTTGTAAAAGACCTTACGCCGCAGGCAACCGAACAGTTTGTGGCGGGCATGAACGAAGCGCTGGACGGGAGTCCCTTTCCCGCAAACGCATCCAGCCTGATAGGGGTCGCCGCACTGGCACACCCTGACATGCTGGTAGAAATATCCGCGATAGCCATAACGGATTAATAGGGCACATCCTACAGTATTCTCTAGCGCGGCCTGCCGAATACCTGGGTCCAGTAGACACCATAGTAGCTTGAGTTATTACTGATTTTGGCGGAGCCCATGTTAGTGAAGCTTGATCCCATCAGGTTGACACAGTGCCCCGGGCTGTCGATCCAGCCCTGCATCGCCGTACTCACCGAGGGGAAGCCGGCGGCAATATTCTCACCCAATGCCGACCAGATATAACCCGCCTGAGTTGCCCGGTAACTCATTGATTGGCCATCGGAGCCCGTATGGTCGAAGAAGTCATTGTTTGCCATATCCATTGAATGACCCAGGGCGGCCTTTTTCAGATCACAGTTCCAGGACACAGCCGGTGCTGCGGGAAAGCTTCCCCGTGAGCCGCAGGACCTGGTCTGAGCCCTGAAGGCATTGACGGCATTCAGCATCGACTGTTCTTCGGGGGTGACTGAACACGCGCTATTGCTGTCGCCACCTTGACTGTCATCCACGGCGTCACAGGCGTCGCCCAGGTCGTCACCATCCCTATCCGACTGGTTTGGATTGTAGTGGTTGGGGCAGTTGTCCCCCGCGGTGTTGATTCCGTCGCGGTCCGGGTCGAGACCATTTTGGCGGTCGCAGGTATCGCCTACCCCGTCGCGATCCTGGTCACTCTGGTTCGGGTTGTAATTTGCGGGGCAGTTATCAACGCTTTCCTCAACACCATCCGAGTCGGTGTCAGTAAAGGAATCACAGGCGTTGCCGATACCGTCTCTGTCGACGTCGCCCTGGGCGGGATTATAGGTATCGACACAATTGTCGCTTGAGTTGGCCACATAGCCTTCGGGGGGAGTATTTTCCAATACCCTATCATTGGCATCGCCATAGCCGTCACCGTCGATATCACGGTAATACTCTCTGGCCGTAAACCCTTCATCGGTCAGGCCGTCACAGTCATTGTCCACGGCGTCAAATTCTTCTTTTGCGGCGGGGGATATGCTGTCGTTGTTGTCATCGCAGTCCCGGTCGTTTTTCACATAGCCGTCTACGGGCTCAAGTGACTCGATAGCCCCGGCAGTGACGCCAAAACCATCGCCATCGACATCCCTGAAATAGCGGCTGCCGCCTTCATCAATCTCGCCATCACAATTATTGTCCCGACCGTCAACCACCTCGTCAGCTTTGGGGTTGTCTCCCGCTTCCAAGTCGTTACAGTCTCGGTTGTTACGAACATAGCCTTTCGGCTTTCGGGTTCGCAGGCGACTGACTTCGGGGTCACCATAGCCATCGCCGTCACTGTCCAGATGGAAACGAATATCGACAAAGCCCTCGTCTACCTTGCCATTGCAGTTGTTGTCCCGTTGGTCTTCCAGTTCTTTTGTCCAGGGGTGGATAGCGTCATCAGAATCGTCACAATCGCTGTTGTTGATTACAAAGCCTTCAGGGCGCTGAACAGCCACTCTGCTTTGGTCGGCTGCGCCGTAGCTATCGCCATCCAGGTCGCGGTACCACGCCCGTCTGATTGAGGCGGATTCAAATTGGGCGGACAGCGCGATATCGCTGTCGAATCGACTGTATTTTTCTGGCACAGGAGCAAGTACCACGTTACACACTTCGGTGGGAGATCCGATACACAGGCCCTGCCAGGCAACGAAACGGTAGCCCTCGGTGGGAACTGCCGTAAAGGTATCTGTGGTTCTCTCTGTCACGGAAAACTCACAACTGGTTTGAGCGCAGTCCATTTGGCCTGAAGCGGAAACGATATGACCCGTTCCGTCGGTGCTCATCACCAGGCGGCAACCCGCCAGCCCTATTATCGATAGAATGAGTAATACCTGTTTACCCATTGCTCCGCTAAAACCGCAATTTTTCATCAGCCCCGACACCTTATCCCACAGACAACAACCCCTCTAAATTTCATTGAAGGTCAGTCAGTAGGCCAATTCCATTGTTTTCTGGACTTTTCTACAGTTTTTTGCCGGTTTTCGGGCTTTCATGCCACAGTCATGCATCGAGTAGGCAAAAAAAAGCCCCCAAAAAATGGGGGCGAGGTAGGGATCGGTTACGCTTCCGTGGACCTGGGTGGATGTAGCGTCTGGAAGTAACTATAGTGATTTGAGCTGGATTCAGGGATGGCCGGCTGCGTCAATCGCATGACAATGTGCGCCATCTATCCTTTCGGCGCCCTTTAACAGCTGCCCCTGGTTATTGCTCGGGCTTGTTCTTACCTTGATGTTTGCTCCGTGCGGCTTTCATCTTTTCTCGCTGCTCGTCGGTTAACACCGCTTGCATTTCTTCACGGCCACCACCGTCCTCACGGATCTGTTGCATTTTTTCCACTTGCTCGTCGCTCAGGTCCAGGTGCTTCTGCATGCGAGCCATGCGCTGCTCTCGAGTGCCCTCGTGGCCTTCCCGCATTGTTTTTGCCTTGGCCTGTTGTTCCTCTGTGAGTATCGCTCGCATTTCTTCACGGCTTCCACCGCGATTGCGTATCTCGCGCATTTGCTCTTTTTGCTCTTCGCTGAGATTCAGCTCCTGCTGCATGTGTGCACGGCGATCTGAACGGTCGCTGTCTGTTTCCTCTGCCAGCACAGCGGTAGAGGCCAGTATCAGGCTTAATGTCATTACGAGTGTTTTCATGGGGTTCTCCTGTTGTGTGTACTGATTTCTATTTGAGCAGAAAAATGCGTAGAAAGGTGCCGCTGTAGGTAAAGAATTGTTAACCGGGATCAATTGGTCCCGGCGCTCAGGCAAACACCCCATGGATATACCAACAACGCGCCAGTCGGTCACAAAATACCCAGTAGTGTTGGCCGTAGTTGTCGGCGGCAATGTAGTAATCCCGGCTGATGGCTTCCCGCCACCAGTTGTCTTCGATACGCTCGGGTCCATAGACAAGCTTTAGCTTTCCGTGCCAGTACAGCTTATCGCCGTGCTGTCTCAATGACTGGGGTTGGGGCATGAGCCAGAAAGGGCGCTGGGCACAGGGGGTGTCTGTAGTGTCTTTTTCTGCCTGGCTGTCGCTGCTGATGTGCAGGGCGAATTCCGGCAGGTGCTCGTCCCTGCAACTGACTTGTTCAACAGCCTGTAAGCCCATGCGACTGCGCAAACGGTCCAGCAGGCTGTTCAGGGGTTCTCGTTGGTTGTGGGGGTTGAACAGATCCATGCTTTCCAGTTCCCCTGTTCGCAGGGTGTGGCACTGCAGGGCGATACCCTCGACAGAGCCCGCTAGCTGTAGTTGGTCTATCCGTATACAGGTGAGTTGATACCAGCTCTCCCAGTGGCTGTGAGGGTTGGAGCTGCGGACGATGACGGGGCGCAACGTACTGTCTATGCCGATTAACTGCCATTGAATTTCAGCTGTTTGTAATTGTGTGCTACGCAGGAATTGGCACAGCGACTGCAGCAGGAGTTGCATGGCGGGTAGCAACTCCGTATTGGCTTTTACCTCATAGCCAAACCAGTATTCGTCGTTGAACGCCTCCGGTGGACGGTAGTCTGGTTGCAGGTCTTCGCGCTCGCCCAATAGCTGTTGCAGGTAGTGTGTGAAGTCCTTGCCGCAGCGGCGCCCCAGGGCCGCGGTGGGCAGAGGCAATATGTCACTAAACCTGTGTAGGCCGGCCTTGCGCAATGAGTCCACCGTGCTGGAGAAGCTGTCCAGCAACGCCAGGGGGAGAGGAGCAAGGCGTACCTTCAGTTCCTGTTGGATGTCTATGGCCGTGTTGGCGTCAGCGAAGGACAGCAGCCAGGCGGCTTTTGGGGTTGCTGCCAGGCCGTAGTGTGTCCGGTAACCGCGACTGCCCGTGCCGCTGGCTACCTTCCCCAATAGCGCGTCCAGTCCATTGAATAACTTCAGGCAGCCGCCGATTTCCAACTGTAAGCAGTCCTCCCGGAAGGTGTAGAGTGCCGGGGTGATGGTATAGGCCCAGCAGCACAGTTGCTGCAGGCACCGTTGTTCGGCCTGGATGTCCCGCTCCAGTAAGATAATGGCCTCGTGCTCTGCCAGAGCCCGTACTGTGGCAGTGCCCATTCCCTCGGTGATCCCCAGGCTGGCGGCGCAGTCATTGGCCCGCAGTACCCGCTGCTTGCTCAGTACCACAACAGCCTGCTCTTCGGAGTGATTGAGGCATTGCAGGGGAAGCTGGCTGAAGCGAAGACAGAGCCACAGGCTCACGGCTGTGTCTCCGGCTACGCGCCCATCGCCGGGCTTTGCTGTTGTCCACTTTCTGTCCGGGCCGGTAATGCCCACAATTGGGATTGTTCCGGAATCTCCTCCACCGGGGGCAGTACTACCTCAATGCCCTGGTGTCCGCCGCGCTGTTTGAGAATATGGATTTTGCGATGCGCCAGCATTTGCAGGCGCAAGGTCGCCGGGGCGTGGTTTTTAGCGGCCTGGGTGGGGCGGAATAGTATCGCCAGGGCATCGCTGCCGGTCGCTGCCAGCTGTAATTTACGCAGCTCACTGTAGCGGTACTCGCTTGCGCCCAGCCAGCTGAAAACGGTACTGCAAGTGGTGCTGCGCAATGCCTGTTCGGTGCTCCACAACAGGTCTTCCCTGCTCCTGGGGTGTATCAGCAGTATTTGGCGGGTATCGATGCCCCGTGCGGCCAGTAGTGGGGCGTAGGGTGTGTAGGGAGGCGCGATGAATGCCTGCCATCGCCCCTGTTCACTCAAGGCCTCCATCGCGGGTAGAAACAGGCCCATTGCCGCGGGAGTGCCGATGTCACTCAACAACTCGATGGTATTGCCCTGTGGCCAGCCGTGCTGGAACAGCGCGGCATCCAGGTTGTCATAGCCTGTGGGCAGGCCATCAGTGGCATGCGCAGCACTGTTCGCGGATGCCGTGTTGCTGGAAAACTGATCGCGATAGCCGCGCCAGGTATCCCGGCGCTGTATCACCTGTTCGAGAATCTCATTCATGTTGCATGTCCTGCCGGGGGAGTGTTAACTGTATGTATATACAGTAGTTTGGAGGTGTTCAAAAAGCAAGTATCAAACCGGGGTTTAAACGTGGTTTTGCACTTGACCGGGCCTGAGGTCTGTATATGATAAATTTTCTAAAGGATAGCTACTCATGCAGTATGAATTGAACGAGAACGTCGCCGTGTTGACCTTTGATGATGGCAAGGCCAATGTTGTCAGCCACGACTTTATAGACGGCATGAACGAGGGCCTGGACCGGGCAGAAAAAGAGGCCGGTGCCGTTGTGATACAAGGCAGGGCGGGGATGTTCTCCGGTGGTTTTGACCTGGAGGAATTCAAAAAAGGCCAGGAGGCGACCATCGCCCTGGTCAGTCGTGGCTTCGAGATGTTGACACGGCTTTATGCCCACCCACAGCCGCTGCTGGTTGCTTGCACGGGGCATGCGGTGGCAGCAGGGGCTTTTATGTTACTCACAGCCGATAACCGGGTGGGGGTAGAAGGGAATTTCAAAGTGACCCTGCCGGAAACGGCTATCGGTATGATCTTCCCGCCGGTGCTGCGGGAGTTAGTCGACTCGCGTATATCCAACCGGCATAAAACCCGGGTGTTGGTACAGTCGAGTGTCTATGACCCGGCGGGTGCAGTGGATGCAGGTTTTCTGGACGAGGTGGTGCCGGCGGATGAATTACTGGAGCACGTCATTGCCCTGGCGAAAAAGCTGACACAGCTTCCTGTCAAAATGTACGCACAAAACAAGCGGGATTTACGCGCCGTATCATTGGAGAGAATGCGCGCGGACATTGCGCAGTAACCCGACGCTACCAGGTCACACTCATCCCCGTGCAATTTAGCCCACTGCCGATACCCAGTAGTGAGACATGATCTCCCGGGGCTATTCTGCCGGCCTCCTCAGCCATCTTGAGTGTAATGGGTAGTGCTGCGGGGCCGATATTTCCGAGAGTCTGGACGTTCAGAAATATTTTCTCCATCGACATACCCAGTGTTTCCGACAGTTTGGTGATGTGTGGAATACTCACCTGGTGGGGTATGTAGAGGTCTATGGTTTCGTCGCTCCAGTTATCCAGGTCTCTTTCGCATATTTTCCAGGCTTTAGCGGCGAGTGCGACACCTGCCACCAGCAACTCGTGAGGCTTTGTGATACCTCCTTCGTGGGTGCCGACACACAAGAGGTTGTTTTCGGTGTCAGCGAGACTGACAGACCCGTTGATAACATGCCCCGAATCAGAGTTGTCTTTGTGAGTTAAGATCATTGCTACCGCGCCGGACCCCAGCGTTAGCGTTGCAAAGTTATCCCGGAAGGTTTCCATGGTTAACTCGGGGTCTTTCAGTCGCTCCATAGTCGGCTCCATGGGGATGAGGGAACTTTCACCGTTGACAATCAAGCCGTATTTTATCTGACCCGCTTCCAGCATCATCATCATGGTTGACATGCCATCGACAAACCCAAGGCATGCATTGCCGATATCATAATTTCTACAATTTGCAGAGAGCTTAAGATTGCCGTGCACCAGGCAGGCGACAGACGGTTCTATATAGTCTTTACTCACCGAGGTATTGATTATGCAGCCAATTTCGTCAGGATTAATACCGGATTCATCTATCACTTTCTGTGCTGCAAGCGTAGCGACCGTGCTTGGCAGTGTGCCTGCATCCCAAACGCGTCGCTCCCTAATGCCGGAGAGCGCCTCCATACTGCCTAGCGGAATGCCGAGTTTTTCCAGGTTGTCAGAAAACTGCTCTTCAATACTCAGTGAAGTAATGATTTGGGATGGTAATTCATAGGCAATAGCTTCTATAACGACATTGCTGGGCATGTGGCTCCGTTTTCTTTTGGTAAGGGGTACGAGTGAGTGCTTATTGTGGCCAGTAAACCCGGGCCGCACAAGGCGATAATGACTTATGGGGCATAATCTAATGGACCAATAGCAGACTATCGAGAGATCGTGGCTCTGCCAAAAAAACCGGTTACACACCGCACCAGCCACTTGGGCGTTGCGCGCGATAGAATACTGACAAACAGATAGACGCCTGGCACCACGATAGTTTTACCCTTCAGGCATCCGCGGAAGCCTTTTTGGGCAACATTGTAGGCATCAGCTACTGCCAAATTTGGGATATCAACTTGCCTACTTTCAGAGAGAGGTTCCTCGCTTAACATTTTGACGGCACCCGTGACTAAAGCAATATCGCGTTTCACCGTCATTAGTGAGAGCTCCGGGTAATCCTGTAATTAAGGTAGTTAACCATTGAACTGGCTATTTTATCAGTCACAGAACGGTAAGCCAGTAAATAACACGGACACCAATCTACAACGCAACATTCCCTGCTCCCGGGCTGTTCCATTGCGCGATGACTTTAATCATCGCTTCTGCGGCCACTGACAAGGGGTAGCGCTTACGCGTGATGACGCCGACCTTGCGTGTGATGACGGGGGCAGTGACTGGCCTGCACTCAGCGCCCATTTCCATCATCTGTCCACTGCTCAGGGCCGGCACGGTACTGATGCCCAGCCCGGCCGTTACCATGCGGCCAATACTTGCCAGCTGGTGGGCCTCGAAGGCCGGTGTCAGCGCGATATCGTGGTCCTGTAATATCTGGTCAACCAGCAGACGGATACTGGAAGGGCGCTGCAGTGCAATGTAGGGGTAATTCTGCAGTTCACGCCACTTGAGCTGTGTTTTCTTCAACAGTGGGTGTTGTTTTGGCAGCACCGCAACCATCTTGTCGCGAAACAGGGGTTGAAAGTCCAGGTCCTGGGCTTCCCCGGGGTCAAAGGTAACGCCCAGTTCAACCCGTCCGCTGCGTACCATATCAACCACGCTTTCGGCGATCACGTCGTGCACGGTGACATTGATGTCGGAAAATTGTCGATGATAGTCGGCCAGTATTTCCGGCAGTAGACTGCTGGCAAAGGTGGGCATGGCGGCGATGTCCAGTTTGCCGCGGCGCAGGGCAAACAGGTTGTGTACGTCTTCCAGCGCGCCGTCCCAGTCGGATAACAGCCGTTGTACCACCGGATAAAACTCGGCGCCCTCGGTGGTAAGGGCGACAGAACGTGTCGTTCGCTCCAGTAGTTTTCCGCCTACGGCCTCTTCCAGGTTTTTGATGGCAATACTCAATGCCGGCTGGGATAAATGCACCAGCGCGCAGGCCTCAGCGAAGCTGCGGGACTTGGCGACTGCGACAAATGCCTGTAATTGCTTGATGGTTACATTCATTTAAATTATCAATCAATCGTTAGAAAATTTATATTTGATAAATATAAGCCCTTGCCTCAGGCTACACAAGCTGAAATTATCGCGAGAGCACTGCCTGTGCAGACCGCGCGTTAATTATATTTATTGTCCCGTAAGGGCGTTGCAGGAGGTGGCTATGGCAGGTTTCGACAAAGTGGTTGGCAGCTATGAAGAGGCTATGGAGGGGCTGGAAGACAATATGACTGTCATTGCCGGCGGCTTTGGCCTGTGCGGGATACCAGAAAATCTGATCAAGGAAATCCGGCGTAAGGGCACGACTGGCCTGACGGTGGCATCCAATAACTGCGGAACGCATGATCAGGGCTTGGGCCTCTTGCTGCTCGATAAACAGATAAAGAAGATGATCGCCTCCTATGTGGGTGAGAACGATGTCTTTGAGGCACAAATGATGAATGGTGAACTGGAGGTTGAACTGACGCCCCAGGGCACACTGGCTGAAAAAATGCGTGCCGGAGGGGCTGGCATCCCCGCTTTCTACACCGCCACCGGTTACGGCACCCCCGTGGGAGAAGGCAAGGAAGTCCGCGAATTCAACGGCCGACACTATATTCTGGAAGAGGCCCTGCAGGGCGATTTCTCAATCGCCAAGGCCTGGAAGGCCGATCGCCATGGCAACCTCATGTTTCGCAAAACGGCACGAAACTTTAACCCGATGGCCGTGACCGCAGGAAAGATAGCGGTGGTGGAAGTGGAAGAGATTGTGGAGGTGGGGGAACTGGACCCGGATGAAATCCATTTGCCGGGTATTTACGTCAATCGCCTGATTCAGGGCACCTTTGAAAAAATTATCGAACAGCGCACTGTGCGCAGCGCTTGAGGAGACTTGCATGGCTTTAACCCGAGAACAATTGGCGCAGCGCGTTGCGCAGGAATTCCAGGACGGTTTTTACGTCAATCTGGGTATCGGTATTCCCACGTTGGCCGCGAACTATATCCCTGATGATATGGACGTTGTATTGCAGTCCGAAAATGGTCTGCTGGGAATGGGGCCTTTTCCGTTGGATGAAGAGGTCGATGCGGACCTGATTAACGCCGGCAAGCAAACGGTGACCATGGCAAAAGGAGCCTCACTGTTTTCCTCTGCCGATTCCTTCGCCATGATTCGTGGCGGTCACGTGGACCTGACCGTACTGGGCGCATTTGAAGTTGATTGCCAGGGCAACATCGCCTCGTATATGATCCCCGGCAAGTTGATCAAGGGCATGGGTGGCGCCATGGATCTGGTGGCTGGCGCCGATAATATTATTGTGACCATGACCCACGCCTCCAAGCACGGTGACTCCAAGCTGTTATCCGAGTGTACTCTGCCCCTGACGGGCAAGGGCTGTATCAAGCGGGTCCTCACGGACCTGGCACTGATGGATATTGAAGACGGCAAATTTATCCTGCGCGAGCGCGCCCCCGGCGTCAGCGTCGAGGAGATTGTAAATTTGACCGCCGGTGATCTGGTGGTGCCAGATCACGTACCCGAAATGACGTTTTAACAGGAGTAAGAAATGACCCAGCGTGAAGTAGTTGTATTGAGCGGCGTTCGCACCGCAATTGCCGATTTTGGCGGCAGCTTGAAAGATGTGCCGCCTACAGAGTTGGCTGGAAAGGTCGTTGCCGAAGCGGTCCAGCGCTCCGGGCTGGCCGGGGAAGATATTGGCCACTGTGTCATCGGCTCAGTCACGCACAGCGACCGGCGCGACATGTATATCAGCCGCGTGGCTGCCCTGAAGGGCGGCCTGCCGATTGAAACGCCGGCACTGACGGTAAACAGGCTGTGTGGATCCGGCTTGCAGGCGGTCATTTCTGCGGCGCAGATGATTTTACTGGGCGATTGCGATGCTGCGGTGGCCGGTGGAGCTGAATCCATGTCCCGGGTGCCCTACTGGTTACCCGAAGCGCGCTTTGGCGCCAAGATGGGGGACGGCAGCATGGTAGATCCCATGATGGGCGCATTGACTTGCCCCATTGGCGATACGCACATGGGCGTGACAGCCGAGAACCTGGCGGAGAAATACAGCGTGAGCCGGGAGGAGCAGGATGAGCTGGCGGCTGAAAGCCATCGCAGAGCCCAGCGCGCGATTGAAGAAAACCGCTTCGAAGGACAAATACTGCCTATTGAGCTGAAAACCCGAAAAGGGGTGACGGTCTTTGAGCAGGACGAGCATGTGCGATTTGATTGCACCGCCGAGAGCATGGCCAAGTTAAGGCCAGCATTTAAGAAAGACGGTACGGTCACGGCGGGCAATGCCTCCGGCATTAACGATGCGGCGGCGGCACTGGTGTTAATGGAAAAAAGTGCGGCCGAAGCCAGGGGGCTGAAACCCATGGCCAGAATGGTGGGTTATGCGCTGGCAGCGGTCGATCCTGCGATTATGGGCATCGGCCCAGCGCCCGCCGTTCGTCAATTGATGGAGAAAACCGGTGTCAGCATTGAAGAGGTTGATATCTGGGAAGCCAATGAAGCCTTCGCGGCTCAGGCACTATCGGTTACCAAGGAGCTGGGTCTGGATCCGGCGAAAGTCAACCCGAACGGCTCGGGTATCAGCCTGGGTCACCCCATTGGCGCGACTGGCGCGCTGATTACCGTGAAAGCGCTCTATGAGCTGGAGCGCACCGGGGGTCGTTACGCCGTGTCTACCATGTGTATCGGTGGTGGCCAGGGTATCGCAGCACTGTTTGAGCGCTGTGAGTCGTAGCGCTTAGTTCAGTGCCGGCTGGCGATCTGGCTGACTCAGCCCGGTTATCAGCGCTGCCAGGTTGTCCCAGGGGTTGCCGTCCGCAAACCCCTTGATACTGCCGTCGGTGAGGGCCGCCTGTTGTAGCAGAGCCGTCAGCGATGCGAGCTTGTGTCTGGCGAGGGCGGCTTTGACCTGCGGGACTTTATTGTTCCAAACGCGCTGGCTTTGCAATGCCTGCTGCTCGCTTTGGCCGTTGCTGCAGGCAACCTGGATTTCGTAAAGTGTTCTAATCTCCCGGGTCAGCGCCCACAAGATCACCGTGGGTTCTGCGCCTTCACCGCGCAGGCCATGGAGCATTTTCAGGCTGGCGCCGGTGTTGCCCAGGACCGCGTTGTCGGCCAGTGCGAACAGGTTATAGCGCGCGTTGTCAGCCACGGCATCGGTGACCGTATCGACGTTGATCTCGCCATCCTTTGCCAGTAGCTTCAGTTTTTCCACTTCCTGGACTGCAGACAACAGGTTGCCTTCGACCTTGTCGCACAACAGCTGCAGGGCATCGCGATCAATTCGCATACCGGCACTGCTTATTCGTTGCTCCAGCCACCTGGGGAGCTGTTTGGCGTCGACCGGCCATATCTGGAGGATGCCCCCGACTTTGTCCAGCGCCTTGAACCATTTGCTCTTCGTCGACTGCTTGTCGATCTTGCCAGCGATAATGAGCAAGACGTCGTCTTCGCCAGCCAGCTCAACATACTCGCACAGTGCCTTGCTGCCATCGGCCCCGGGTTTGCCACTGGGCAGGTGCAGCTCTATTAGCTTGCGGTCGGAAAAGAGCGACATGCTGGCTGCACTGTTGAGAATTTCATGCCAGTTGAAACCCGCGGCTTTACTGTCAATAATTTCACGGTCTGTACAGCCTTGCTGGCGGGCATGTTTACGCACCAGGTCGCAGGATTCCTGCTGTAACAGCGGGTCGTCCGAACTGACCACATAGATAGGCAGCAGTTGCTGTTCCAGATGGCGGCTGAGTTGCTCCGGACGCAATTGCATCAGATACCAGCACTCGCAAAGTAGCCAATGCGGCGCAGCATCTGTTGCACCAGTTCAGTGCGCATTTCCGCTTTTAACAAGCGTACCTCTTCCGCTTTACCGACGACGTTGGAGGGATCGTTTTCCATCTCCTTGATGACGGTGGCTTCACTGGGCTCTATTTCCTGTTCGCCCTCGGCATTCTTGACCGAGAACATGGTGCTCATAGTCAGTTCGAACTCCGAAGCCCGGGCCTGGGCATTAATTGACAGGTTGCGCTGTTTGAAACGTTCCCGGCCAACCGACAGTGTGTAATTAGCCTCTTCTTTCTCGACCCAGATGATACCGTAGGCGGCGAAAGTACTTTGCAACTCCCGGCTCAGTTCGCCATTGGGGTTTTGGGTGGCCAGGTGCATGGTTTTCCAGTCATCGGGCAGGCTGGTGCCACCCGTGCCCCGCAGTTGGAACCCGCAGGCGCTGAGTAGGCACAGCAGGCCCAGGATGGGGATTATCTTGCGAAGCGGCGAACGCTGCATAGTCGGTCTCTCAGATCGTGTTAGTTGGCGACAATATTAACCAATTTTCCCGGTACCACAATAACCTTGCGCACGGTTGTGCCCTCCAGGAAGCGCTGGACATTATCCTGCGCCAACGCGGCGGCTTCCAGTGTGTCCCGGTCGGCATCGACCGCAACTTCCATGCGGTCACGTACCTTGCCATTGACCTGCACAACCATTTCGATACTGTCGCGACTCAGGGCGGATTCATCCACCACGGGCCAGGGGGCATTGAGCAATTCGCTGTCCTTGCCCATGGCGCGCCACAGCTCCTGGCAAATATGGGGCACGATGGGGGAAAGCATGAGTACGTTGGCCGTCAGTGCCTCGGCCAGTATGGCGTGGTTCTGCTCATTCTCCAGGTCGAGCTTTGACAGCTCATTGCACAGTTCCATGATGGCAGCGATAGCCGTATTAAAGGTTTGTCTGCGGCCGAAATCATCGCTCACCTTGGCAATGGTCTCGTGGGTTTTTCGCCTGACGGCTTTTTGTTTGCTGTCCAGCGTGTCGGCCTGTAGCGGAACCGCAGCGCCGCGTTCAAGCAGGTTGGCCGCCAGTTTCCACAGGCGTTTGAGGAAGCGATTGGCGCCCTCTACGCCAGAATCCGACCATTCCAGTGATTGCTCGGGTGGTGCGGCAAACATGCTGAACAGGCGCACGGTGTCCGCGCCGTAGTTGTCTATCAGCGACTGCGGGTCCACGGTATTGCCCTTGGACTTGGACATTTTGGCGCCGTCTTTGAGCACCATGCCCTGTGTGAGGAGGCGTATAAAGGGTTCATCCGTATTCACCAGCCCTTCATCGCGCATGAGTTTGTGGAAGAAGCGCGCGTACAGCAGGTGCAGGATGGCATGTTCAATACCCCCGACATATTGGTCCACCGGAGCCCAGTAGTTGGCGCTCTCGTCCAGCATTACCTGGTCGTTGCGGGCCGAGGCATAGCGCGCGTAATACCAGGAGGATTCCATGAAGGTATCGAAGGTGTCTGTTTCACGGACTGCCTCGCCACCGCAGCTGGGGCAGCTCGTTTGATAAAATTCCGGCATCTTTTTGAGGGGGGATCCCTGGCCTTCGAACTCAATATCTGTGGGCAGTACCACAGGTAAATCCTTGGCAGGTACCGGTACGGTACCGCAGCTGTCGCAGTTTATGATGGGTATCGGCGCACCCCAGTAGCGCTGTCTGGAAACCCCCCAGTCGCGCAGCCTGAAATTGACAGTACGGCGGCCCTTGCCTTCGAGTTCAAGGCGGTCGGCGATGGCTTTGAAGGCCTGTTCGAAATCCAGTCCGTCAAACTCGCCCGAGTTGACCAGAGAGCCCTTGGGTGTGAAGGCTTCTGTTGCTAGATCACAGGCCTCATCGGCGGTGGGCGCGATCACCTGGGTGATCGGAAGCTGGTATTTACTGGCAAATTCCCAGTCTCGCTGGTCGTGCCCCGGTACGGACATCACCGCGCCCGAGCCGTAACTCATGAGGACAAAGTTGGCGACCCAAATGGGCACTTCCTCACCGCTTAGCGGGTGGGTTGCATTGACGCCAGTGGCCATGCCCAGTTTTTCCATGGTCGCCATTTCAGCTTCAGCGACCTTGATGTTGGACTGGGATTCAATGAATGTAGCCAGCGCCGGGTTATTCTGCGCGGCGGCCTGGGCCAGGGGGTGTTGCGGCGCCACAGCGACATAGGTCACCCCCATCAGGGTGTCCGGTCGTGTCGTGTAAACGCTCAGTGTTGTGCCATCGGCCAGACCGAAATCCAGGTCGACCCCTTCGGAGCGGCCAATCCAGTTACGCTGCATGGTGCGTACCTGCTCGGGCCACTGGTCCAACTTGTCCAGGTCGTTTAGCAGTTGGTCTGCGTATTCGGTGATTTTGATGAACCACTGGTCTATTTCGCGGCGCTCCACGGGTTGGTCACAGCGCCAGCAGCAGCCGTCCACTACCTGTTCGTTGGCCAAGACCGTTTGATCTGTTTCGCACCAGTTCACCTCGGCCTTTTTCTTGTAGGCGAGGCCTTTTTCGAACAAACGGGTAAAAAACCATTGTTCCCAACGGTAGTAATCGGGGTCACAGGTGGCGATTTCCCGGTCCCAGTCATAGGCAAAGCCCAGGCGACGTAACTGGGTACGCATATAGTCTATGTTTTCAGCGGTCCACTGGGCCGGAGGCACGTTGTTCTTGATGGCCGCATTTTCGGCCGGTAGGCCAAAGGCATCCCAACCCATGGGCTGCATGACATTTTTTCCCAGCATGCGCTGATAGCGGGCGATAACATCGGCGATGGTGTAGTTGCGGACGTGGCCCATATGCAGCTTGCCGCTGGGGTAGGGAAACATCGCCAGGCAGTAAAATTTCTCTCTGGAATCATCCTGTTGCACAGCAAAGCTGTTGTTTTCCAGCCAGAGTGCCTGGGTGGTTTTTTCAAGGGCTTGCGGGTTGTAGTGCTGATCCATTGCGGGTATCGATTCTCACGGTGACAAAGTTAAAGGGGTTTGGACAGCGGCCCCCATATTGTCTGGGCTGCAGGCCGGAGGCTGTCCGTAAAAGCAACGGCGAATTCTATCAGTATTTCGCGCCAGCTGCGATGCCCCGGCTGCAGCCAAATGTCCGAATGTTGACCTCGGTTATGGCGGCCCGGGGCATTTTGGTCCATGCTTGGTTGATGCGAAAAACTAGCGACATTATTTGGCAGGATGCGCAGCATCAGGTCCTATTCGAGATTCTTGACCTGATCAAGGAGCCGGGATCTGACCGTCTGGTGTTGGAAAAGCTCAGGTATTACACCGAGAATCACTTCGCCATGGAAGAGCAGTATATGCTGCAGTTGGCGTATCCCGGCCGGGAGGAGCATGTAGAGGCGCACAATCGGTTCCGCTCTGAGATAGAGAATTTGTTGCAGGACCACCAGGAACACGATGCGCTTTTTATGGAAATCATCGCCACGTTTCTCACCGAGTGGTTGACCCGTCATGTCTTCGGCATAGATAAAAAACTGGAGGACTACATTCTCAACTCCAGTGCTAAATAGCGCCTATTATCTATCCTCGCGCCAAAAAGACAGGTACATCACAGCCATCAGGAACAGGGCGGTGGCGCAACCGCCGAGAACGGGCAGGGAGCCCAGACTGCTAAAGGGCGTATTGCCCAGTAAAACCCGGGCCTCTGTGAGTAGTGTGGTTTCAACAAACTGCTCTGTCTGATCACGGATTTTCCCCCGGTGATCAATAACGGCCGATATGCCATTGTTAGTGCCACGAATCATATAGCGACCATTTTCCAGTGCCCGCATTTGCGCCATCTGCAGGTGCTGCAGTGGGCCAATCGAGTGCCCGAACCAGCTGTCGTTGCTGATGGTGATCAGCAGGTCTGCGGATCGGGCGCTGCGGGCAACCAGGTCGGGATAGACCACTTCGTAGCAGATAAACGGCGCCACCCGGTAGGCACCGGCCCGCAGGGGGGCTTGGGCTTTTTCGCCCGCAGAAAAACTGGACATGGGCAGGTCAAAAAATTCGATCAGGCCGCGCAGCTGTTTTTCCAGTGGAACGTACTCGCCGAAGGGCACGAGGCGCTGTTTGTGGTAGACCCCTTCGCCCTGGCCCAGGGCAACAATACTGTTGTAGTAGGCCTTACTGCCCGGGGCACGATACGGAATGCCCGTAATCAGGGCCGTGTCGCTGTCGGTGGCCTGCTGGGCGATGGGATCGAGGAATTCCTGACTCTGCTGTAAAAAGCTGGGAATGGCAGACTCGGGCCAGACGACAATGTCGTAACCGTACAAGGGCGTCATGGCGCTGCGGTATTTTTCCAAAATGGGCTGGTACCAGCTGGGATCCCATTTCTTTTCCTGCGGGATATTGGGCTGGTAAAGCGCGACACTCAACGGGGTTTCGCTCGCCGGGGCCACCCATTCAATGGGTTTGAGTTGGCTGCCACCCACCCACAGGCTGGTGATAATGACCGCGTAGGTCAACCAACTGACGCAGTGGCGGCTGCGCCAGGCCAGATAGAGGCAGCTGGCCGTGATGGCGCAGATAAACGACAGGCCATACACCCCCAGAATGGGCGCCCAGCCAGAAATCCAGGTGTCGATGTGTGCGTATCCCAGGTACAGCCAGGGAAAACCGGTGAGTAGCCAGCTTCGCAGCCACTCAAACAAAACCCACAGCGCGGGAAAGCCAACCAACATCCCCCCGGGAAGCTCGCGCACAAATCGGGTGTAACTCCAGGCGAATAGGGCGTGCACCAGGGCGAGGCCAGCACAAAAGAGCGCGGTTAACAGGACGGCAAGGGGGGCGGCGGCATGTCCGTGGACATGAATGCTGACATAGACCCAGGAGACGCCAGTACCAAAGAGGCCCAGGCCGTATAGCCAGCCGCGCCACAAGGCCTGGCGCGGTGTGCAGGTGCTCAGGAGATGAACCAGCACGATGCAGCTGACGATTCCCGCAGGCCAAATTGAGAATGGAGCCAATGAGAGGGTCACCAGGGCGCCCGCCAGCGGTGCCAGTATCATGACCCGCATTGGGCTGAGGCCCTTGCCGCTGTGAGTGCTCATTCCCTGTTAACTCGCGTTCAGTGGTTCAGGGGGCGCAGGCGCAAACTTTGGATTTTACGCTGGTCAGAACTGATAACTTTAAATTCGAAATCATCAATGACGGTAGTCTCATTGCGAGTGGGCATGTGCCCCAGGGCCTGGATAACCAGCCCGCCAATAGTGTCGAATTCTTCGTCGCTGAATTTACAGCCAAAGTACGCGTTGAAATCATCGATGGGCGTGAGGGCCTGGATGAAATAATCGTCATCCGAAATCTTGCGAATATAGTGGTCGGCTTCTGCGTCGGTCTCATCTTCAATTTCACCGACAATTTCTTCCAGCACGTCCTCAATCGTTACCAGGCCGGCGATGCCGCCGTACTCGTCGATAACAATGGCCATATGGCTGCGGTTCTCCCGGAATTCACGCAGCAGGACATTCAGGCGTTTGCTCTCCGGTACGACCCGGGTCGCGCGCAGGAGTTCCTCAACCCGAAAGTCCGTGTGATCCTTGGCGAGAATCTGTGGCAACAGGTCCTTCGCCAGCAAAATACCCAGCACGTCATCGGGGCTATCACCAATGACCGGATAGCGGGAGTGCGCAGAGCTGATGATTTTCGGCAGGATCTCGTCCAGCGACCACTCCTTCTTGATAACAACCATCTGGGAGCGTGGGATCATAATCTCCCGCGTCTGCATATCGCTGACCTGCAGGGCGCCTTCGATAATACCCCGGGCGTCCTCGTCAATGACCTCGTTCTCCGCGGCGACCGATAGTACATCCACCAGGTCCTTGCGCGTTCTGGGTTCAGAGGAAAAGAGGTGGCTGACCTTGTCCAGCCAGGACTTATCCCCGGAGTCGTTGCCGTATCTGTCTTCGCTCATCCTGTGGAGTGCTCCTGGTGCGGCGTGCCTGCAAGATAGGGGCAGGGATAGTTTAAAGTGGCCAGAATGGCAGTTTCTATGGCCTCCATGGTCTCTGCTTCCTCGTCCTCCAGATGATCATATCCCAGTAAGTGCAAGGTTCCGTGAATCGTCATATGTGCCCAATGAGCCCGAGGGGTTTTTCCCTGCTCGGCGGCTTCCCTTCTCACGATGGGTGTACAGATGACGATATCGCCAAGCAGCGGAATGTCCAGATCTTCGGGCAGGTCCGATGGAAAGGAGAGTACATTAGTGGGTCCGGCTTTGCCGCGATAGGTCTCGTTCAGCTGGCTCATTTCTTCCGTATCGACCAGCCGGACACTGATTTCGGTGTCCTGTTGGCGGTCGGTCAGAGCGGCTTTAATCCAGCTTCGTATGTCTTCCTCTTCGGGCGCGGGTTCGCAGCTGGCGCTCTCGATATCGACAGTCAGCTTCATTGTCTGCCCTTGTCCAGCTGCGTGGCCTGACCTTCGTGCAGGTCATAGGCCGCGACAATGCGCTGCACCAGGGGGTGGCGCACAACATCCTTGTTACCGAAATAGGTGAAGCCCAGTCCATCAACATCATCGAGGATATTGCTGGCATGTGTCAGTCCCGAATGGGCGCCCCTGGGCAGGTCGATCTGGGTCGCGTCGCCGGTGATGACGGCGGTAGAGCCAAAGCCTATCCGGGTCAGGAACATTTTCATTTGTTCCCTGGTCGTGTTCTGGGCTTCATCGAGGATGATGAAAGAGTTGTTGAGGGTTCTACCGCGCATAAAGGCGAGTGGGGCCACCTCGATAATATTGCGCTCTATGTATTTGCTGACGGTTTCAAAGCCCAGCATTTCGTAGAGGGCATCGTACAGGGGGCGCAGGTAGGGGTCGATTTTCTGGCTGAGGTCCCCAGGCAGGAATCCCAGCTTTTCGCCGGCCTCTACGGCGGGTCGAACCAGCAAGATACGGCGTACCCGCTCCTCCAGCAGTGCTTCGACCGCGCAGGCAACGGCCAGGTAGGTCTTGCCGGTACCGGCCGGTCCAATGCCAAAGCAGATATCCGAGTGTTTTATCATGCGCACGTAGGATTGTTGATTGGCGCCCCGTGGTTTGATTGTGCCGCGTTTGGTGCGAATGATCGGGATGGCCTCAACCCGGGCCGCCTCGTCAGAATCTGTGGGCGCTTCCAGTCCCGTATGCTGCAACTGCAGGTGTAGGGACTCGGGGGTCAGAGACACCCCCTGGCACAGTTCGGCATACAGATGTACCAGCAGCTCCTGGCCGGCGGTGACATTGATCGCCGGGCCGCTCAATAAAAAGCGGTTACCCCTGGCGCTGATCTGGATGCCCAGGCGTTGCTCAATCTGGCGGATATGGCAATCCAGCTCGCCGCTGAGCATCGCCAGGTGACGTGCATCATTGGGTTCGAGGGTGAGATTGTGTTGCGTCGATTGTTGACTGGCAGATTCGATGTTCAATTTACTCTATGGCCGCTGTAGGCAGTAGTGGAATATAAAGGATATACCGGAATTCAATTCAGTCAACTTTCGATGCGCAGGCCGCGCAGTGAGTTGGGTAGGGCTTCAAAAATTTCGACCTCGACAAAGTCCCCTATCAGGGATTGGTCGGTGGCAGAAAAGTTGACTACGCGGTTATTTTCGGTGCGGCCCTGCAATTGCCCCGGGTCTTTCTTGGAGACGCCGGTGACCAGTATTGTTTGGGTGCTGCCGACCATGCGTCGACTGATTTGCTGGGCCTGCTGGATGATTCGGTCCTGGAGGATTTTCAGGCGCTGCTTTTTGACCTCTTCATCGGTCTCATCGGGCAGTTCTGCTGCCGGTGTGCCGGGCCGGGCGCTGTAGACGAAGCTGAAGGAACTGTCGAACTCGATGTCCTCGATCAGTTTCATGGTGGCGGCAAAATCGGCCTCGGTCTCACCGGGGAAGCCGATGATAAAGTCCGAGGAAATACTGATATCCGGTCGCAGTTTGCGCAGGCGACGAATTTTGGATTTGTACTCCAGCGCGGTATGTCCGCGCTTCATGGCCATCAAAATACGATCAGAACCACTTTGAACCGGCAGGTGGAGATGGTTGACCAGCTGCGGTATGTCGGCATAGGCGTCAATCAGTGCATCGGAGAACTCCACCGGGTGGGAGGTCGTGTAGCGAATGCGCTCAATGCCCGGGATGCGGGCGACATAGGTCAGTAGTTCGGCGAAATCCACGATCTCGCCCAGGTGGTTGGGGCCGCGGAAGGCATTGACGTTTTGGCCCAGTAAATTAACTTCGCGAACGCCACCCTCGGCGAGGTGGGCAATTTCCGCGATAACATCATCCACGGGCCGGGAAACCTCTTCACCCCGGGTGTAGGGCACCACACAGAAAGTGCAGTATTTGCTGCAGCCTTCCATGATCGAGACGAATGCGCTGGGTCCTTCGACCTTTGGATCGGGAAGATTGTCGAATTTCTCGATTTCCGGAAAGCTTACATCCACAATCATCGTGCCGCCCGGACCCCTTTTTTCCATCATTTCAGGTAGGCGATGCAGGGTTTGCGGCCCAAACACCAGGTCGACATAGGGGGCCCGCTTGCCGATCTCGGCCCCTTCCTGGCTGGCGACACAGCCGCCTACACCGATGATCAGGTCCGGGTTCTTTAGTTTGAGGCGTTTCCACCTTCCCAGCTGGTGAAAAACCTTTTCCTGGGCTTTTTCCCTTATAGAACAAGTGTTTAGAAGTAATACATCGGCGTCTTCCGGGCTGTCCGTTGGCACCAGATCATGACTTTCCTGCAACAGGTCGCGCATGCGTGACGAGTCATACTCGTTCATCTGGCAGCCATGGGTTTTGATGTATAACTTTTTGCTCACAAAGTCTCTCAAACGTTGGTCGGGATTGCCGACCTAAAAAGGGCTGGGAATTATACAGACTTGCTCCCCGTAAACCTAGACATTATGCGGGCTACAGACTGGAATTTTGCGCTGATGGTGGTAATATTGCGGCCCCCTGAAAATAGCGGCTCGCAATTCGTACGCTCACCCCGCGATCCGCACATGAGGCAGCAATGGCAACCCAACCCGTATACAAGGTCATTTTCCACAACAACAACCAGGTGTTTGAAGTCTTCGCCCGGCAAATATACCAGAGTGATATGTGGGGCTTTATCGAGGTAGAGGAGTTCGTCTTTGGCGAGCGATCGCAGATATTGGTCGACCCCAGCGAGGAAAAACTGAAAAATGAATTCAATGGTGTGAAGCGCAGCTATATACCCTTGCAGGCAATTATTCGCATCGACGAAGTGGATAAGGAAGGCAGCGCCAAGATCTCGGACGTGGCAGCGGGCGAGGGAAATGTGTCCAGTTTCCCCTTTGCGGGCATGCAACCGGGTCAGAAGGGAGGGGACGAGTAGCTCTCTTCTTCCCGGCCTCTGGCCGACTGGAAACATTGAAAAAACCAGTTTCGTCCTCATATCTAGATGCGGTAAGCGAATTTATAGACTGGGGTGTGAAATACAATGACTGATGACGAACGCGCTATCGAACCGGAACTGTTGTCTCCCGAGAAGGCATCGCAGGCGCCGGCTGTTGCCGACGATGTACTGCCAGACACTCTTTGTATCATGCCCATTCCCCACCGCCCCTTTTTCCCCGGGCAGGTACAGCCCGTCGCCATCAACCCCCAGGAATGGGGCGGCACGCTTGAGGCGGTTGGCAAGGCCGGCCACGGCCTGGTGGGCCTGAGCTTTGTCGAGGGCGTGACGGCGGACAATACCGATGTACGCCATTTTCCCGACATAGGTTGTGTCGTGCGACTGCACAAACCGCCCGCAGGCGGTGACAGCGCTGGCCAGTTTCTGGCACAGGGCGTGAAGCGGTTTCGCGTTGTACGCTGGTTGAGTGATAAGGCACCGTACCTCGCACAGGTCGAGTACCCCCGCTCCCAGGGCGATAAGGACAGCGACGAAACCAAAGCCTACGCCATGGCGCTGATTAAAGAGATCAAGGAACTGCTGCCCCTGAATCCCCTCTACAGTGAGGAGCTCAAGCAATATCTTGCTAATTTCAGCCCCAATCAGCCCAGTTTACTGGCAGATTTTTCGGCAGCTCTGACGACGGCCAAAGGCGAACAGCTGCAGGAAATTCTCGATACCTTGCCGCTGCGGTCGCGTATGGAAAAGGTACTGACCCTGCTGCGGAAGGAGCGGGAAGTGGCTGAATTACAGGGGCAGATTACCAGCCAGGTTAACGAGAAGGTGTCTGACCAGCAGCGTGAGTTTTTCCTGCGTGAACAATTGAAAATCATCCAGAAAGAACTGGGTATTTCAAAAGATGACCGTACCTCGGATGTAGAAATGTTCGAGTCCCGGATAGCCGACCTGGATATCCCGGAAACGCCCGCCAAGCGTATTGCTGAAGAGATGGATAAGTTGTCCTTCCTGGAAAAAGGGTCGCCGGAGTACGGCGTGACCCGCAACTACCTGGACTGGGCAACCTCGGTACCCTGGGGCGTCGAATCCAGCGATAACCTGGATTTAGCCAATGCCCGCACTGTCTTGAATGCACAGCACGATGGGCTGGATGACGTCAAAGAGCGTATTCTGGAATTTCTCGCCGTGGGTTCCTTCAAGGGTGAAATAGCGGGCTCAATTTTATTGTTGGTGGGGCCGCCCGGCGTGGGCAAGACCAGCATCGGCCGTTCGGTTGCCGACGCGCTGGGCCGTAAGTTTTATCGCTTCAGCCTGGGTGGCATGCGCGACGAAGCAGAGATAAAAGGCCATCGCCGTACCTACGTCGGTGCGATGCCCGGAAAGTTTGTCCAGGCCCTGAAAGAAGTGCAGGTATCCAACCCCGTTATCATGCTCGATGAGATCGACAAGATTGGCGCGTCCTACCAGGGCGATCCCGCATCGGCCCTGCTGGAGGTGCTGGACCCGGAGCAAAACAGCGAGTTCCTCGATCACTATCTCGACATGCGTATGGATTTGTCCAAAGTGTTGTTTATTTGTACGGCCAATCAGCTGGATACGATCCCCGGTCCGCTGCTGGACAGGATGGAGACGCTGCGCTTGTCGGGCTATGTTGCCGAAGAAAAGCTGGCGATTGCCAAAAATCACCTGTGGCCAAAACAGCTTGAGCGCCACGGCCTGTCCGATGATCAATTGAAAATAAACGACGCTGGCTTGAAGTATGTTATTGACTCCTATTGTCGCGAAGCGGGCGTGCGTAACCTCGAAAAGCAATTGTCCAGGGTCATGCGCAAGTCGATCGTCAAACTACTTGAGGGCGAAGACAAAAAACTGCGTGTGGGCAAGAAAGATATCGATGATTTACTCGGCAAGCCGCCATTCCAACCGGAGAAGCCTATGCGTGGCCTGGGCGTGGCCACAGGGCTGGCCTGGACCGCAATGGGCGGGGCGACCCTGGCGATAGAGTCCTCACAGGTGCATACCCTGAACCGTGGTTTCAAATTGACGGGCAGGTTGGGCGAGACGATGATCGAGTCGGCTGAAATCGCTTACAGCTATGTTATTTCCCATCTCAAGGATTACGGCTGCGACCGGGATTTTTTCGATATGAGTATGGTGCACCTGCACGTCCCCGAGGGCGCGACGCCCAAGGATGGCCCCAGCGCCGGTATTACCATGGCGACGGCACTGGTCTCCCTGGCTAAAAAGGAGCGTATCAAGCGCCCTCTAGCCATGACGGGTGAGTTGACGCTGACCGGGCAGGTATTACCGGTGGGGGGGATTCGCGAAAAAGTGATCGCCGCGCGCCGCAGTAAGATCATGGAGCTCATTTTGCCACATGCGAACCGGCGTGATTTTGAGGAGTTACCCGATTACCTGAGTGAGGGTATGAATGTGCATTTCGCGCGCAACTATCGCGACGTATTCGAGTTCGTCTTTCACGAGCACCGGGATGAAAAGTCCTTGCACTAGCTCTAGTCCAGCTCCAGTGTGCCCGGCACCCGCGCTGTAAACACCGCCCGTCGCGGTGCGGGATAGCCTTCAATGGTTTTGCTGTCATCCTCGGGGTCGAGGAAATTGGCCAGTGAGTGAAAGCGCATCCAGTCGGTGGCGCGCTGTTCATCGGTGCTGGTCACGGATATATCAATCACCTTTGGATCTTCCAGCCCCAGCTTTCTCATCCAGCTGAGCAGGGTGTCGCAGCTGGGTAAAAACCACACATTGCCCATGCGAGCGTAGCGCTCCTCGGGTACCAGGGTGTCCCCCAATGTTCCCTCGATGACCAGGGTTTCCAGCACCAGCTGCCCGCCGGGTTTCAGGCAGTCCTTCAGTTCCTGAAGGTGATCCATGGGGGAGCGGCGGTGGTAGAGAATGCCCATGGAGAAAACCGTGTCAAAGGCCTGCAGTTTCGCCGGTACATCCTGTATGCCCACCGGGAGTACCCAGGCGCTGTCCTGTTGCAGATACTTTTGAAGCGTCCAGAATTGCATTACAAACAGCGGTGTTGGGTCGATACCGATGACCTGGGCCGCACCCTCGCCCAACATGCGCCAGCAGTGATAGCCGCTGCCACAGCCTACATCCAGTACCGACCTGCCGGCCAGGGGGTCGATTTTTTCCTGCACACGCTGCCATTTCCAGTCGGAGCGCCACTCGGTATCGATGTGCACGCCAAACAGCTCGTAGGGCCCTTTGCGCCAAGGGTGTAACCCCTGCAGGGCTTCGCGCAATTGCGCCAGAGTAGCATCGTCTGGCGATTCGATACGACTGGCACCGACCCGGGCAGTGTCCAGGTGAATAGCGTCGGCGACGATATCCGGCAGTTGCGCCATGGACGCCTGCCAGCGGGTCAGGTCGCCGTAGCGCTGGGGCGATAGACCGCGGGCGATTTGCGGCTCCAACACCTCTGCCCACGGGGCGAGCGGGCCTGTTTGCCAGCGATTGAGAAGCGGTTGGTAGTCGATCATTTCAGGGCGACGAGTGAGGCAAAGTTAAAACACTGAAACCACACATCACAGCTGCTGAACCCAGCGCTGGCAATGCGTTGTTTATGCTGTTTCAGGGTTTCGGGCAGCAGTACGTCTTCAATGGCATCGCGCTTCTGCGCTATTTCCAGGTCGCTGTAGCCGTTGGCGCGCTTGAACTCATGGTGAAGGTCGATATTGAGTTCATCCAGGTGTGGGTCCTCAAAGGTCACTTTTTCCGACAATACCATGATGCCGCCCGGGCGTAGGCCGTCGAAAATGGCCTGGATTACACCGTCACGTTGGTCCCGGGCGATAAACTGCAGGGTAAAATTGAGCACGACCACAGAGGCGTCCACAATTTCCGTGTTCTGGAGGTTGGCGCACTTCAGATCGACAGCCACCTCGTGGCTATCGGTGTCAATCACGCTTTGGCAGCGCTCCAGCATGGCGGGTGAATTATCAATACCGATAATCCGGCAGTCTGTGTGGTGAATATTTTGTCGCATGGCCAGGGTGGAGGCTCCCAAAGAGCAGCCCAGATCGTAGATTGCGCTGCCCGCCTGGGCGTAGCGGCCCGCCATCAGGCCTGTCATAGCGATAATCGTGGTGTAGCCCGGGACGGACCGTTTGATCATATCGGGAAATACCCTGGCTACCTTGTCGTCGAAAGCGAATAGGCCGGGTTGGCTCAGGGGCGAGGCGTATAGATTGTCTTGCTCGTGGCTCACGGTCAAATCAGGGGCTCGGGAAATGTAATCGGTTGCTTTTGGCGCGAAGTGGCACATTCTAGCATGAATTATTAAACCAGGGCCTGTAGGTTTCCCTGTATTACTGAGCGTATTGTGGCCACAATGAATGGATACTCAGTATAAAAAAGGAGCCTTCATGGAGGCCTATGCCCCTGATTTTACCCCTGATCTGCAGCCCCCCATGCTGCGCCATAGCGTATTGGAGCTGGGTCGGGTATTACTGGAGATCGGCAGCTGTGCGCTGTTAGGCCCTGTACTTAATCGGCTGCCGGAAGGCGATGGTCACAGTGTGATGACCATACCGGGCTTTATGGGCGCCGACGGTTCAACGTCCCAATTGCGGAAATTTCTCAATAACCGGGGTTACAAAGCCATTCCATGGGGCCTTGGGCGTAATACCTCAGAGGGCCGTCCCGAGAGCCTGGACGACTTCCTCGCTCACCGGGAACATGTTGAAGACCAGATTGCAGAGCGGGTAGAAAAAGAGTTTCTTGCCAGTGGTCGCAAAGTGACATTGATAGGTTGGAGTCTGGGCGGCCTGTATTCTGTGGCCCTGGCACACCGGTTTCCCCAGTGGATCCGTCAGGTGATTACGCTGGGTACACCGTACGGCGACCCCAGGGGCACCGCGCTATACAATGTCATGGGTCGAATATACGATAATCAGGTGGATGTGGACGAGGATGCTCTCGCCCGCTGGACGGCGCACACCTATCGGGGCGGTAAGCTCCGGGTACCGGTACTCGCCCTGTACAGTGAATCAGATGGTATCGTGGGTCGGGGTATCGCACAGTGTAAGGCCGATCCGGCCTATGTGACCAATATGGCTGTCATGGCCAGCCATGTCGGCTTTCCCTTCAACCCGCTGGTGTTTGCCGTGATAGGCAATCATATGGTGGAACCCGAGGCCCGTTGGTCGATATGCGGCAGTGAGAAATTGCGGCCTTTTGTTCACGTGGCAGCATAAAGTGGTCAGGCGTCCCCGATAGGGACGCTGTGGTGGGGCGGTGTAGCTAGTTAGCGCTGCGTATCAGTTGCGTGTCTTCCTGGCTCGATTCACTGCCCGCTCTAGCGCTTTGCTTGAACAGGGCAAAATGGGTCGGGCACTGCTCATGGGCCACGGCTGAAGCGCGGTGGTCATGGCCGAACTTGATACTGCGGAGAAACTCCACAAGGCTAACCTTTCCTTCGTCACGTCTAGTCATTACTTTCTCTGTCTAAATTTGGTAGCTACAACTACAGTTTAGACCGCTTACAGGCTGGTGTGATGTAAAAAATACGTCTCTTTCCTGTGAACAATGTCGCCGTGAGCCCTATAATTCCGGCCCTGACCCCGGAGAGCAGCCATGAAGCCTGAAAATTACCCGCAAGAGCCAGCGCATATCTGGGAACATTTCTACCAGATTACGCAAATTCCACGCCCTTCAAAACAGGAAGAGGCGGTGCGCCAGTATGTGATCAATCTGGCCGAGGAGTTGGGTCACCTCTGGCGCATGGACGGTACCGGCAATCTGGTGATCTATGTGGCGGCGACGGAGGGCCTGGCTGACCGTGAAGCGGTAACCATCCAGAACCACCTGGATATGGTGACGGTGAAAACCGAGGACCGTGCGCATGATTTCGAAACAGACCCGCTGCAACTGGAGGTTGTAGACGGCTGGCTGAAGGCTGATCGCACCACCCTGGGTGCTGACAATGGGCTGGGTTGTGCCGCCGCTCTGGCGGTGATGACAGATCCCGATGTGGCGCACCCTGCACTGGAACTGTTATTCACGGTCGATGAAGAAACCGGCCTGGGCGGTGCCCTGAATCTCGATGCCTCCCTGTTGCACGGTACCAGGATGTTAAATCTGGATACCGAGGAGTGGAATGAGTTGTACATCGGTTGCACCGGGGGCGGGGGGTGGGAGTTCCGCCGTTCGCTGGAGACAGAGCCGGTTCCGGCGGGGCTTGAGACCTGGAAGGTCAGTCTCAAGGGGTTGGCGGGCGGACACTCCGGCATACAGATACACCAGCAATTGGGCAATGCCATCAAGTTGTTGGGGCAGTTCCTGCACACAGTGGAGGGCCTGCGATTGTCGGCCTTCGATGCCGGTGTGGCGCATAACGTCATTCCCCGGGAGGCCTCGGCTGTCTTTGCCTGTGGCGCGGGCAATCAGGAGGGTTTGTTGGCGGCCATGGAAGCCTTTCGGGAGCAATGGCTGTCCTACCTGCCCGAGAGCGATCATGGTCTGGCGTTATTACTACAGCCCGGGGAGGCCAGCCCGGTATTGTCGGAGGCTGCCAGCGGCGAGGTGCTGGACCTGATCGCGATTTTTCCCCACGGTGCACAGTCCTACAGTTCCGTCCAGCCGGCGGACTTGGTGGATACGAGTATAAACTTTGCGGTATTGCAGCTGGTGTCGGGTGAATTGTTCCTGGAGGCCAGTTTTCGTTTCTTCAATGAAGGGGAAAGCCAGCCCCTGAGGCTTGCGCTTGAGGCTCTGGCGCGCGCCTTTGGACTCAAAACAACCCCCGTGGTGGGTTACCCCGGGTGGCAGCCGGACTTTGACAGTCCGCTGCTGGCCCAGGGGGTTGCCATTCACCGGCGCCTGTTTGGTGGCGAACCTGCTATCAAGGCCATCCATGCAGGCCTGGAGTGCGGTATTTTGAAGAGTAAAAAGCCGAATACCGATATACTGTCTTTCGGGCCAACGATTCGCGGCGCGCATTCTCCTACTGAGCGCCTGCAAATCGACACCGTGCCCCCTTTTTGGCAGCTACTGACCGAGTTGCTGGTTGAGATGTGACCCACTGATTACTACACCGGAGATTTAGCCATGATGTTTGATTCGCTGCCCCTGTTACCACCGGACACTATTTTGGGTCTCGCAGCAGCCTGCCGCCAGGATCCCAACCCCTTGAAAGTCGATCTCACCGTGGGTATTTATATGGATGAGCAGGGCATTTGTCCCGTTTTTGAAGCGGTCAAGCAGGCCCAGCAATTACTGGTGGATAATGAGGTCAGCAAGGCCTATATCCCGCCTGCGGGGGTTGAAGCGTTTAATCTGGGTATGCAGCGACTGGTGCTTGGCAGCGAACACAAGGCCCTGGCTGACGGCCGGGTCGGTAGTGTCCAGACGCCGGGTGGCTGCGGTGCCCTGCGAATCGGCGCAGAGCTTATTTTTGCAGCATCACCGGACGCCAGGGTTTGGGTAAGTGATCCTACCTGGCCCGTGCATATTCCCTTGCTTGGCAGTGTCGGTCTGCAGTTCGAGACCTATCGCTATTATGATCCGGCAACCCACGGCGTGGATTTTGACGCAATGGTTGAAGACCTGAAGCGCGCCAAGCGGGGCGATGTGGTGCTGTTACACGGTTGTTGTCACAACCCCTGTGGCGCAGATCTCACTCTGGCGCAGTGGGGCGTTATCGCGGACATGGCTGAAGAGCAGGGTCTGGTTCCCTTTGTGGATACCGCCTACCAGGGACTTGGCGACGGTCTGGAAGAAGATGCGGCGGGTTTGCGCCTGTTGGCGGACAGGCTGCCAGAGATGATTATCGCGGCCTCATGCTCCAAAAATATGGGGCTCTACCGTGAGCGCACCGGCGCAGTCATGTTCGTCTGTCGCGAGCCTGACAATGTCGCGGCCATGGTAAGCCAGGCACTGGTCGCTGCGCGTCGGGTCTATTCCATGCCGCCGGCGCACGGTGCCATAATCGCCGGGCAATTGCTGTCTGACGATGCGCTGGGTACGCTGTGGCGAAGTGAACTGGTGACAATGTGTGAGCGAGTCAATGGCTTGCGGGCTGCGCTGGTGGACAAGCTCAATACCGCCAGCGGCCGGGATTTCGATTTTATACAGCGTGAGAAGGGCATGTTTTCATTTCTGGGGTTGAGCGCCGCCCAGGCGCAATGCCTGCGTGAGGAATACAGCGTTTACATGCTGGACTCGTCACGTATCAATGTGGCGGGGGTCAATGCCGGGAATATTGATTATCTGGCTGAATCGGTAGCGAGCGTACTCTAGGCTCCCTACTCCTCACCGTCCAGTTCAGCCCAACGGTTGAAGGCCACTTCATGTTGTTCCTGGGTCAGCGTCAGTTCCGCCAGGACGCGATCAATTTCAGCCTGGTCGGATTGGTAGAAATCGGGCGCTGATATGGCCGATTCGAGTGTGTCCTGGCGTTGCTCCAGCACGTCTATCTGCGCCGGTAGCTGATCCAGTTCTCGCTGGTCCTTGTAGGACAACTTGCGCTTTTTAGCGACAGGCTCGCTGGCAGCTGGTGTGGTGGCCACGGGGGGTGATTGCTCCTGGCTCTCTTGCCCTGGCGCCTGGGGGTCAGGCAGGCGGCCGCCTTTTGCTTCCCAGTTGCTGTATCCGCCCACGTGCTCACTGACCCGACCATCGCCCTCGAGTACTATCAAGCTGGTGATGACATTGTCCATGAAATTTCTGTCGTGGCTGACCAGTAGTACCGTGCCATCAAAATTCAGCAGGATATCCTCAAGCAATTCTAGGGTTTCAATATCGAGGTCGTTGGTTGGTTCGTCCAATACCAGTAAATTGGCCGGTTTACAGAAAAGTTTTGCCAGTACCGCGCGATTTTGCTCGCCGCCAGACAGAGCCTTAACCGGAGTGCGCACCCGCTGGGGGCTGAACAGGAAATCCCCCAGGTAGGAAATGGCGTGTCGGCGTTTACCATTTATCTCAATGAACTCCTGGCCCCCGCAGACATTGTCGATCAGGTTTTGCTCCGGCTCCAGGTGGTCCCGGAGTTGGTCTGAATAGGCAATTTCCAGCTTGGTTCCAAATTTGATTTCCCCGCCACTGGGCGCCAACTGGCCCAGCAGTATTTTGACCAGTGTGGATTTTCCTGCACCGTTGGCTCCTACAATGCCTATTCTGTCCTTGCGCTGAATAATGGTGGAGAAGTCGTCAATAATATTCTTGTCACCAAACTGGTGGCTCACATGCTTCAACTCGGCCACGATCTTGCCGGACTTGCTCGCTTCTTCAACCGCAAATTTCGCGTTACCGGTACGCTCGCGTCGCTGTCCTCTGGATTCGCGCATCGCTTCCAGGGCGCGCACTCTGCCTTCGTTACGGGTTCTCCTGGCCTTGATGCCCTGTCGAATCCAGACCTCCTCCTCGGCCAGCTTCTTGTCAAACAATTCGTTGGCCCGTTCTTCAGCCAGCAGTTCCTGGTCCCGGTGGCGCAGAAAACCCTGGTAGTCGCCTTTCCACTGGGTCAGGTGGCCACGGTCCAGCTCCGCCATTTGGTTGGCGACATTTTGCAAAAAGCGACGGTCGTGGGTAATCAGAATCAGCGCGCCGGTATAGTTGCGCAGCTGCTCTTCCAGCCAGCTGATGGCGGGAATGTCCAGATGGTTGGTCGGTTCGTCCAGCAGTAGAATATCCGGCTGGCTGACCAGTGCCTGGGCCAGCGCTACACGCCGACGCCAACCACCGGAGAGTTCGGACATACGGGCGTCACCGGGAAGCTGCAACTGACTGATGGTGGTTTCTACCTGAGTCTGGAGCTGCCATCCATTGACTGCCTCGAGCTTTTCCTGCACCCGGGCGAGAGCGGTCATATCGGTATGCTCGCCGTCCTGTAGCAGGTGGTGATACTCGGCCAGCAGTTGTCCCGCCTCGGCGAGACCCGAGGCGACTACATCGTATACGGTTTGCTCATCGGCGGCGGGGAGGGTCTGTTGCAACCAGGCCATCTTGGTTCCCGGCCGTAACCAGCGTTCGCCCGAATCCGGGTGTACTTCCCCTGCCAGTACCTTCAGCAGGGTAGTTTTTCCAGCGCCATTGCGGCCCAGTAGGCCGACTTTGTCGCCCTTGGTTAATTTGAAATCCACGCCGTCCAGCAGAACATGGGTTCCATATTGTAAAGAGGTGTTGTCTAGTCGTAGCAGTGGCATGGGGAAGGTCGAGTCTGAGTATGGGGGCGCATTCTATCCCGCCGATGCGGGTTGTGGCCAGTGCTCCGGCAGCGGCAACTGTTTCTGCGGGTTTATGTTAATACCTGCTAAAATGCGCTAGCGTTAGCGGGTCGCGGTTATTGGGGGTAGCCCCTGGCTGCAGTTTCGGCTAACAACGGTTATCCGGGAAATTTCACGCGTTGGAGGTTTACTATGTCGAGGCTTTTGGCCCTCTTCATTCTATGGTCAGGGTTCACAGTGGGACTGGGGGCCAGCGAATTGTCGGTCACTGTTCAGCAGGTGGATGCCGCGATTGAACAGGTCACTTCCAGTATGGATGCCGAAGATCCGGCGCGCGAGAATTTTCTGGGGATATACCGTGAAACGCGCACTCTGATCCTGGCGGGGCAGGAATTCGAAAAGAAGCTTGAATCCTATGCCGCCGCACGCGCGAATGCCTATGACGATGCCCAGCAGATTCGCGACGATCTGGAGAAGTCCGGTGAGTCCGTCGCACTTGTACTGGATGAAAAGGTCACTCTGGCAGAGCTTGAACAGATGATCCTGCTGGATAAGTCGGATCTCTCGGTGTTGAAAAAACGTAAGTCCGATAGAAACAGTCAGAGACAAACAGAGATCGACAGGCCGGTCATTATACGTAAACGACTGGCAGAGCTGGGCGCAGCGCTCCCCGGTCTCGAAGCTAATCTCAAGCAATCGAAAAAAGCGGAGGACCCCTCAGGTATTGATAAGGCGCGCCTGTGGCTGGCACAGGCGCAGTACACCGGTAATACAGGCGAAAAGGCCAGTCTCGATGAGGAGCTGCTGAGCCAGCCCATGCGGCTTGATCTACTGGCCGCACAGGCAGAGAAGTTAGTGCAGGATATTGTCGTACTGGAAGCACATCTGCTCGTCACTGAGAACCGAGCAAACGTCCTGCGACAGGGAGAGGCGAATGCGGTGCTCGCGGCGGCGGAGTCCGCCCAGGCGGATGCATTGGGGAAACACAAACTGGTGCGGGAGTTTGCCGATCGAAATTCGGTATTCAGTGCCACTTTGGCCAAACGCAGTACCGCCATCGAAGAGCTTCGCTCCCACGAAATTGAGTCGAAGGCAGAGGCGGAGCAGGTTGAGCGCGACCTCAATATTATCGAGCGCAAACTCGAAATTCTAGGCATGACTAAAACCGTTGGGGAGATTCTTCGCGAGCAGGCCGTGCGCCTTCCCAGTTCCAAGATGACAGCGCGTGAGTTGTACTCTATTGCGGAGCTGATAGGGGCTTCCAGCCTGCGGCAGATGGAGTTGCAGGACGAGCGCCGCCAGTTGCGTGATGTGCAGGCTTATGTGGATCTACTGCTGCTTGGCCAGGATGCCACCGTGGTCGAGTCAATCGGCGACGATATGTTGGCGCTGGGCAGTAAGCGCCGGGAGCTGGTGATCCGGGCTATTGATGTCGAGGGGACTTACGCCCGGGCGCTTTCAGATCTTGATTTTTCCGTGAACAGACGTGCCGAAGCGGTCGAGCGCTATCAATCTTTTATTTCCGAACGGCTGTTGTGGGTGCAATCAAGGGACTCGATATCCTGGTCACTGATTACCGGGCTCCCCAACCAACTCAGGGTATCGTTTGCACCGTCCAGATGGCTCCCGATTTTAAAGTGGGCCTTACATGATACCCTCGGGCGTCCCTCAACCTTGTTGATGCTACTGGTATTTACGCTTCTGTTCTATTTTACGCCTCGCCTCAAATCGCAGTTGGTGGCCAGTGGTCATTCGGTTGGCTTTGTCCGCACTGATACTATCGCCGATACCTTCAGGGCGCTTTTTATCACGCTAGTGCTAATGCTCAAGTGGCCACTACTGCTGTTTGCTCTTGCCATGCCTATGCAATTCCACGAGCAGGATAGCGGCTTGGCAACAGCTCTGCATGTGGCACTCACCCGGACAACGGCGTATTTCCTGGGTCTGGAATTCATGCGGAATTTGCTCCTCCCGCGTGGACTGGTTGAGTCTCATTTTCGCTGGCCGGCAGAGCGTGTCGCCGCGCTTCTTCGTCGCGTGGTCCGTTTTGAAAAAGTTTTTCTTTTCTCTGCATTCCTGGCCGCGCTCTTTATGCAACTTTATCCCCGGGAAGTTGGCGGCTCGGTCGGCACCGTCGCGGTCATTATCGTGCTCGTGTCGATCAGCCAGTTTTTCTTTCACATGCCGCATTTTGTCCAGGATAAAATGGACCAATTACTTGTTGTGCCCAAGGCGCGTATCCACAGCTTCTGGGGTACCCTTGTTCGCGGATTGTTGGCATGGACTCCGCTGGGAATGATTATCCTGGTCTTTTTTGGATACACCTACACCGCAGTCGAGTTTTCAATTCTATTGATCAAGACAGTCGTACTTTTTGCGGGCATGTTGATGCTCCATGAGTTGGGTATGCGCTGGCTTCGGCTCACTCGCCGTAAGCTCAAACTCAAAGTTCAGGAGGAGTTGGCCCAGGCTCAGTCCTCTGCGGAAGAAGAAAATGAGTTTACCGTTGATGAGGAGATTCTGGAACATGACCCGGAACTGTTGAGTGATGAGGGCACCAAATTTCTCAATGCATTGCTGTTACTGGGCAGTGTGTTTGGTATAGCGATTGTTTGGGCTGAAGTGTTTCCAGCGCTCGGCATTCTCGACTCTGTCGAACTCTGGCAGCGTACCGACACCGTAGACGGCGAGATGCGATTGGTACAGGTCACCATGGGAGACCTGTCTGCTGCACTGATCATTGGCGTGCTGGGCTGGATAGCGGTTCGCCGCCTGCCCAGTTTGTTTGAACTCTTACTGCGACAGCGAATCGATATGGCGCCTGCCTCAGCTTATGCTATGGCGACGGTTCTCAAATATACCTTGACGACCATCGTCGTGATAACCGTGTTGTCGATGTTGGGGGGCAGCTGGTCGCAGATCCAATGGGCGGTAGCGGCACTGAGTCTGGGTATTGGTTTTGGCTTGCAGGAAATCGTGGCCAATTTTTTCAGTGGCCTCATTATCCTCTTTGAGCAACCCATAAGAGTAGGCGACACCGTGACCGTGGGCGAAACCTCAGGTGTGGTTACCAAGATTCACATGCGCGCGACAACCATACGCGACTGGGATCGGCGGGAGTTGCTGGTGCCCAATAAGGAGTTTGTCACCGGCCGCTTACTCAATTGGTCGCTGACAGATCCGGTAACCCGTATACATATCCAGGTGGGCGTTGCGTATGGGACGGATATGGACAAGGCGCTGGAACTTGTTCGTCAGGCCGCGATAAGCCACCCCCTGATTCTGGATGATCCGGCGCCCTTTGTGACTTTTGACGAGTTTGGCGACAGCTGTTTACTTATATCCCTCCGCTGTTATTTGGAGGAGTTAGATAAACGCTTGTCGACCGCCAGCACTATGAGGCTGGATATCAATCGCCGTCTGCGGGCTGGCGGTGTTTCAGTCGCCTACCCACAACGGGATGTACACCTGGACGCCCGTGCCCCTCTGGATATCCGCCTGGTGAATTCTGCAGCGGATGAAGAATCCGGGGCCGGTGATGGAGTTAAAAATTGAAGTCTCTGATCAGTCTGTCGCTACTGCTCACGCTGCTTACGGTCATACTCAGCGCCTATATCCGACTAGCGGAAGTCGGTATCGGCTGTGACAACTGGCCCAGCTGTTATGCGCAACTGGACACCCGCGTAGAGGGTAAGGGTATAACAGTGCTGACCGAAGAGGGTCGGAATATGGCGCACTATGGCGCCAGGATTGCACATCGCTACATTGCCAGTACGCTGGGTTTGTTTGTCGTTGCGATCTTTATTCTCGCCCTGCGCCAGGGGAGGAGCCGGGCAACGGGCCTGATGGTGCCCACGACTATTTTCGCAGTGACGGTGTTTCTATCTCTATTGGGCTACTACACGCCCACGCGCAGTAATCCCCTGATCACGATGGGCAACCTGCTCGGCGGAATGAGTTTGCTGGGCTTGTTATGGTGGTTTATGCAACGTGAAGCAGGCAGTGAGGCCAGGGACGCTGCGCCGGGAATATCCCGGTACAGACCATTGGCAATGCTGGCGCTTGCGCTGGTGGCCATGCAAATTGTACTGGGGGGCTGGAGTAGTGCGAACTACGCCTCGACCCAGTGCCCCGGCTTAATCCAGTGCAACCAGAGTGAGCTGGCGCTGCGTACCATGGGAGAGGCTTTTAATCCTTTTCGTAGGGTTGAACTCGATTCTGGCGGCAAGGTGGTGATGCCCGGTCATCTCGCAGCGCTGGCGATGGCCCACCGATTGTTTGCGCTGATTACGGCTGCCTATCTCGCCTGGTTGGTGCGCAAGCTAAAGCCCGAACCCGCGTTGGCCGGCACCGTGTTGGCTTTGTCAATTTTTTCCATCGGCCAGCTGGTACTGGGTGTCAGTATGATCTGGTTGCAGCTTCCCCTGCTGCTGGTGACCTTACACAATGCCTTTGCGGCAGGGCTGATGTTAAGCAGTATTAATCTGCTCCATCGACTGACTCAGCCAGCAAGGTCTCCACTTCCTGGCCAAGAGCACCGACATCCGCCAGATTAAAACCCAGCCCCGAGTAACGGATACGCCCACTGCGGTCAATAATATAGTGGGTGGGGAAGCCGGGAACCCGGTACTGTGAACTGACCGTTCGTTCCGGGTCCCACAATACGGGGAATGTCATTTCGAACTGTTCCGCGAACTCCTTTGCGAGCGCGCTATCACTCTCCACATTGATGGCGAGTACCTGGAAGCCCTCACCCTCGTGTCGCTGCCACAATTGCTTCAGATAGGGCATTTCCTGGCGACAGGGCTGGCACCATGAGGCCCAAAAGCTCAGATAGACTACATCGCCCTTAAAGTCCTCCAGGGATAATTCACCGCTACCGTCCAGGAGTGGTAAGGTAAAACTCTCGGCCTCCAGCGCCTGGAAGCGTTGCTCGCCACAGGCCGTTACCAGTGCGGCTGCCAGGATCAGTATGACGACCCGCCAGCCGCGGCCTGCGTATTTCTTGTTGTGGATCATTGTCTTATTGCCCCGCTTGCGGCACCATCCCGATTACGTTTTTGGGAGTGCCTGTTGTGGAAATCGTTCTGTTTACGCTGGTTGGTATTGTGCTTTATCTAGTCACTGGCCAGATATTGTCGCAACTTGAAAAACTGCACGGCAATCTGTTGCCGCAACGTAATGTCATTTTCTTCGTCATTATCATGGCCTTATCCGTGCCCAGTTTCAGTTTGATGCGCGCCTGGTTGGGAGAGGGTGAGAGCGCGAATAACGACAATCAGGAACAACAGGCCACCGATAGAGGATATTAGTCCCCCCAGGCCCATGAGGCCCATGCCAAGGACTCGCTCTATGGAGTCCAGGCTCTGTTCCGCACCCGCCACTTTGCGCTGTACCCCATAACCGCCTGACCACACCAGGCCGGCGACGTGCATCAGTTGTCCACCGCTGTAGATCACCGGCTGCCAGGTGGCGGTTCTGCGGTCGCGCAGGGGATACCCGAGCTTTGGCAGTAACACATAACACACCCCCATTAGCGCCAGTGTCACGCCGACGATGGAACCGTGGTAGTGCGCGGGGATGGTGACATTACTGCCGGATATCATGAAACCGATAAGCCCGCCGATGCCAAATAGAAAGACAGAACATTGCAGGCTGGATCGTGCCAGCCATTCATCGCTGTTGCTGCCCCCGTAGCGCACCAGGGCATACAAAATGGCCAGAGCCAGAGGCAGTGTGGCGAGGCTGCCACCCCAGCGCATTAACCAGGTGAATAATTCCACATGCTCCAGTGCCGTAATGGGATAGGACAGGTAAATGAGTGGCGATAAAAATACGCAGGCGAGGCCGACGAATAAAATAACCAACACGACTCTGGGGGTAAGGGGTAGCTTTAACCCGGCCTGGCTACTGAGCCACAACCAGGCCACCAGCATTAACAGGGTGTAGGTGAATTGCAAAACATGCCCGCCGCCCCAGAACAGCAACTCGAAAAATGACTGGCCCATCAGGTAGTCTGGCATCTGGATATAAGACCAACCGAAACAGAGCAGGGCGACCGCGGCTGATACTGCGGCGGTGTTCAAGCCAAAACGCAGCGCACCCTCGCCAGACATCCAGGGCCCTACAGGGGCCATGAATATCATGCTGTTCAGTACCAGCAGGGTAAAGCCCAATGCAAATAACAACAGGCCGGAGAAGAACAGCGGATGTTGCAGTACCGGGATGTAGTTACTCATCAGCGGTTGGGCGTCGCGCACGAAGGGCGAAATGATAATAATTGCAGCCCCCACACAGGCCAGCAGTAGAGCCGGCCAGGCCAGCCAGGGTTTTCCCGGTCGCTGATTCAGGCTCCACAGAACGCCCCCGAAGGCGAGACTCCATACCAGCACCGATAGGTCGACATGAACAACTAACGCCGAGTGAAAGAAATCAATCCAGGGAATCACTTCGGACAGATAAGGCGTGCGCGAGACGACCAGTAGTAGAGAGAATACCCCTGCACCCATTAACGACAGGACGCACAGCCACAGCCAGCCGAGTGCGAGCGTGCGGCGTGCATCCGTGGGCACAGCCACATGATAGTTTGAATCCGGGTTCACTGTAGTTTAAAACCTTCCTTGAAATTGGCCACTAACACCTGCCGGGGAACGAGTTCAATTTTCTCATCCAGCGTCCAGGTGTTCCCATCCGCAGCCACATCGTCGTTCATATAGAGCTGCAGGTGGTGAGGGCCGGCGGGTACGACAAATCGCCGGTACATGCTGGACACCCCATCGCGATGCAAGCCGGATGCGGATACCGATTCACGGTACAATGTATTGCCGTCCAGTCGCAACTCCAATCGCAGGGGGGACCGCTCCCGGGGGCAGACCTCGGGGCGTTTCATGTTCTTCGGCAGTTTGTCGTATTCTGCGCCGGACAGGACAGTACACTCGCCGACGATTTGACCCGCGTGCCGAACGGCTACCTTCAACACGGCCATATCAGGCTGCAGGTGATGGTGCATTGGTGAGTGGGTAATGAATGCCAGTGGTACGAAAAACAGGGCATAAAGCAATGCCTGCGCCAGATAGCGTGTGAACGTATTCATCAGCTCAATGCCTCGCTGTCTGCCAGACGGGTGCTGTTCAGGTCTGACTGAAATTCCACCACTTCCTGCTGCAGTTGCTTTGTTCCCTGTTCGCCCAACCAGCGAACCCTGACTTTCTCCCTGGGCACCCGGGTGCGCAGTACGGGCATCCGTTCGGTGCTGAAGCGCTGATCCATCCAGGTATTACCCAGGCGATAGTAGCAATCACCCTCGCAGCAACCGCTGATCATTACACCGTCTGCTAGATTCTTGCGTAGCACATAGTCGACAAAGGCCGGCGGCACCAATGCAGTACAAGGCATGCTGATAGCGGCGACATTGCCTGATGCCAGTTCGTCCACCTTGCTGCCGTGATCGCAGCCATAGACCATGATCTTGTTGTCGCCCTCCAGTGCCTGCAGTTTGTTCTCTGTCAGGGACAGCAGTTCCTTGATGTGAAATCCCGGAATGCTAATGCCTGTGGTGAGTTCGTCCACGTGCCTGAAGGGTGAGGATGAGGGGCAGGCGCCTGCACAGATGCCACAGCTGATGCACAGATCGGGGTCCACGACCGACTGCATGTGGCCCTTTTTGAAATCGTGCACTTTCATACTGACGGCTTCATAGGGACAGTCTGCCAGACACCAGCCACAGCCATTGCAATTCTCGGGATCTACCACGGCGACGGGTGTCGGCTTTTTGGCAGGGAGCCAGGGAAGCAGGGTCAGTGCGACAGACAAGCCGACCAACAACGCCCAGGTTGCGCCGGGTCCCCAGCGGTCAATCAGTGGGTAGGGGTTGAGAAAAACCCAGTCCAGTCCTACGTCGGTCACCGCGATATCGAGGTTGGCGGGCGCCTGGCTCAAAGCGGGATGCCACAGGGAAACCACCAACATGGCAGCCAGGGTGCCGGCAGCGAGTCCGCGGGCGGGATTACTGCGTGCACCGGTGATGCGCTTGATGTGAATAAACATACCCAGTAGCAAGGCCAGCGGGAAACCGATATGCAGAAAAACCAGCAGTGAGAAAAATCGGTCGCTGATACTGGCTTCATTGAGGAAGTTGCTGGCCATTGGGTCCACCATGATGGGCAGCCAATCGAGCCATTGTGCGGTTAATTGCGCAATATATTGGGCTTGTTGGTCCCAGACCAACCAGTAACCGCCGATAGCGGAAGCAAATAAAAGCCACAGCAGCGGAATACCGGACACCCAGCTGAACCAGCGCACGCCGTTGTAGCGGTCCATGGCAAATTCCCGCAGTAGGTGCAGCGTGACGCAAACGCCCATGGCGGCAGAGGCGTAGCGGTGGAAGCTGCGCATGACGCCGCCGATGTACCACTGCTCATGGGTGATGTATTCGATAGAGCTGTGGGCGCCGGAGATACTGGTTTCAAAGAAGATAAACAGGTAGACGCCGGTTACCGCGACAATCCAGAAATAAAAGAAGGAGAGGGCGCCCAGTTGGTACAGCGGGTTCCATTCTGGCGTGAACGCAGAGGAAAAAAGGTCGTCCAGTTTATTGAAGGCGCGTTTAAGCAATGATTTCATCGTCCTGCCTTCAGGCTGCGTCGCCACTCTTTCACTAATACACGAGCAAATAGAATCGAGACGATCAGGCCCACAAAGGTACCGATGAAAACGGAAATATCGATGCGGTAGGAATCTGTTGCCGGGTCATATACGGTACAAAACAGTCGAATTCGGTTGCCGAGGTTGTGCATGGCCGACTGCGCCTTGGGCGTATCAAATACCAGGTCTTTCAGCGGTTCAATCAGCAGTGGGGTGTCAAAGTTAATGCCGTAGACCTGCCGATAGATTTCACCGCGACGACCAATGACGGTGGATTGCACCAGGTGTTCAAAGCCCTTTGGCGAGGGATAGTAAATGAAGCCCAATTGTTCGCTAAGTGCCGCCATTGCCGAAGCATCGCCAGACAGGAAGTCCCAGTTGGCATCCATGACCGCAGTGCTCTGCCGGAACTGCATCATACGCTCGGGTGTGTCCTCGGCCGTGTCAAAGCCCACGCTAACGACGTGAAAACTGTCAGCGCCCAGGGCGGAACGCGCCTTTTTAACGACTTCGTTCAGGTACTGGGTGGTGCTTGGGCAAACGTGATGGCAGCTGCTGTAAATCATGCTGATAACGAGTGGCTTGCCGCGATAGCTCGTTAAATCAACCGCCGATCCATCGGTTTTTGTCAGTACCACCGATTCCAGGGTACTTCCTATCGCTGCCTGACTATGGGCCAGGGCCTGGTCATGGCTGAAACTGGCAAAGTCTTGCCCCGGCGTCTCTGCCGTGGCCGCTGTCAGGCTGTACAGGACGCACAGGCTGACGCCCGCCTGTATAAGCTGTTTAAACATTCAGAGTACTCAATGAAAACTGGCCGACACCCAGGGGTATCGGCCAGTCGGGTTTGAAGGTAGAGCAGGCTAAGCTTAGGCGATACCCCAGGTTTCTGCCAGATACTTCCAGTTGATGAAATAGTACAGGGCAAAGCTGACGAAGAACACCATGGCCAACACGATGGTACCGGGAATGGCATAAGCAGCGCCGCCGTTGGCCGCGTACTCTTCATCGGTCACGGGTGCCACGATGCAGGGTTCGGACATTTTTTCTTCACCCAGTTTCTTACCAAACAGTATGGTACCCACCATGATGATGCAGAAGGCAGCGCCGCCGGTAACCGCGAGTATTACTGACATGCCGTTAAGCGCCAGCATGGTGTAGGCCGCAGCGGGGAATTCGTGCGTCACGCCACCGGTGCCGGCAAAGCCGATATCCCAGTGCCGGCGTGGAACACCCAGTGTGCCTGCGCCCATCAGGAACAGCGCTACGCCGGACATGCCCAGACCGAACAGGTAGGGCTGCCATCTTGCCAGTCCCTTGAGGACCAGTTCCCTGCGGAACAGTACCGGTACCAGCCAGAAGCTGAGTGCCATAAAGGCCAGGGTACTGCCTAACACCACGGTGGCGTGGAAGTGACCGGGAACATACAGGGTATTGTGTACCAGTATATTGATTTGCTCAGCACCCATTACAACGCCGGTTATACCACCCAGGAAACCAAAACCAACCAGGGAAATAAACATCCCCGAGAAGGTGGGATTGCCCCAGGGCGCCTTCCGCAGCCAGGTGAAGATGCCCGCGGTGTGGCCCCTCGCCCGCTGTGCTGCCTCGATGGATCCGGGCACTGTCAGGCCGTGTACCATGGAAGCCATCACGGCGAGATACATGGCGTAGCTGGTGTTAAACATCTTGAAGTTGGAGCTGACCCCGGGGTCTACCAGCAGGTGGTGAACACTGGCGAGCTGCAAAAACAGGATGTACATCAAAAACGCGGTGCGACTCACCTTCTCTGACAGGGGCTTGGCACCGAACAATATGGCGGCGATGGCGTACCAGACAGAGACATGGGCAGCGACGTTAATCTGCTGTGAAGAGTGTCCGAAAGCCCACCAGATCAGGCGATAGGCCAGGGTGTCAATTTCACCCACCAGTCCTACACTCCACAGGAACGTGGGAATCAGAATGATGGCGCCACTGACGATGGTAAATACCGCGATGATCGCTGCGGTAATCGCACCAAAGGTGACTAGCGGAACCGATCCCTCATAGGTTTTCTCAGCCTTGGCGACGACCAGGGTGCCAAAAAAGACAAAACAGCCAATCAGCGCACCGACCGCGAACAGTATCAAGCTCAGGTAGAACAGCGGATGCGCCTCCAGCGGCACATAGGAGGTCATCATGACGCTGGAACTGCCCTGGAGGACAACGATGTTGTTCATTACGGCACCGATGATCATCAGGGCAAATCCCACCCAGGCCCATCGGGGGGTTGCCAGGCGCGCGTTCAGTAGCACGGAGGAACAAAAGTACAGAATGGCTATCTCAAAGAAAATCATCCAGAAGATCAGCACATTGATGCCGTGTGCGGTTAAAACCATGTAGAAGTCTTCGGCGCCAAGTAAGTGCACGGCCTGCCATCGGGTCAGACCGACCAGCAGCCCGAAGAATCCGCCCACCAGCAGGAAAACCACCGCAGCAACTGCGTTGGCTTTCATCAGGTTCTCCGCGGGACGGTGAAATTTTAAGCCTGTATCAGGACAGGTCCGAAATACGTGAGTTGTCATGTCCTATCCCCTAATCCACTACCAGTATTTTGCCAATCATCAAATGATGGCCAATACCGCAATATTCGTTACAGATAACAGAGTATTCACCGGATGCATTGGGCGTCAGTGTGAATACATGTTCGTATTTGGGCATAACCTGGATATTGATATTGGCAGGCTGTAAGGAGAAGCCGTGTTGCCAGTCAAGGGATGACAGGTGGAATCGATAGGACTCGCCCTTTTTCAATTCCAGAATCGGCCACCAATCCCACAGACGCGCGATCATGTAGACATCGCTGCCCGCCGGAGGCGCCACAACCGGGTAGTTCCGCGGGCCTTCGTTGCGCACGGTATATTTGTCTACGAAGGCCTGGGTGCTTGCCTGGAATGCCGCGGGTGTTGTTTTGTACGTTTCAGTACCCAGGTTTTGTTTTCCGACCACGTGCCAATAGGGCATCATAAACGTCATGAATAATCCCCATACAAAAACCAGGGATATCCACATTAATTCGGATTTGTGTATGGGTTCATTCCACCACAGTTTTTTTGAGGGAGGCGATAAGCTGGACATTGTTAGATCCCTATATTGCTTTTTTGTTGTTTTTTACGTAATTGCGCGGGTTAGCGCATGGGTATGGTGACGATTTCCATAAGGCCCCAGCCCAAATACAGGACTGCCGGTGAAGCGACCCCCACAAATAGCAGCAGGAATGGGTTGTCCAGCAGTTTTTGCATCATTGGCACCTGTTCGGTGTCGGATTGTTCCTGGTCTGACATGGTGAAATCCTCTTATTTGAAGCGGGTGATGAGATGAAAGGCCCGCACCGAGGGATGGTAGCTTCTTGCCGGCAGCCGTCTCTTGACCTCCATCAAGAAAATGGGGTTCTGGTGGCTTAACGTGTTGATATTCGCGGTAATTACGGTTGGCAGCGCTGACTCGCTTCGATGGCCAGAACAATATCGCGACAGTCCCCGGCGATGGCTGCCTGCCGCGCGCGGCGATGATCCGGGCAGCTGCCCGTTTCGGGGTCCCCAGGCGGCTGGTAAATGAAGGAGCATAGCTGCAGTTGTTGGGGTAATGCACTGGGGATATCACACCGCCCGTTTTCACTAAAATCACTCGCAATCGTCCGCAGGGCCTGCCAATTGGCTTTGCAGTCAACCTGCCAGTGTTCCTCCAGTTCGATTTTCCTGACCGGGATGCGTTCGTTTACGGTGTCGCTGCCGGCCGCGTACAGGCCTATGGAATGCGTGAGTAGCAGCGCTAATAGCGCTCGGTAGATGATCATGGCGCTATGAGACAGCATATTAGCGTGTTCATGCTTGATGCAGATCAACAGTGGGTCACCCGCGTAGTAATAGCATAGGCGCAAAACAACAGCGACGCCCCGACGGGCATTCGCCCGGGTCCCTACATGCCGTTTTCTCGATATCCAGTACTGCTGTGGCTGCTGACTATTTTGTTCTCCTTTGCGGCCAATGGCGAAGAGCTCAGTCTTGAGCAGGTGCAACATGTCTTTCCTGCGGCGCAGGCCATCACACCACTCAATGGTAAAGCGGTGGCCTATTCAGTTCGCAGCGAGCGCGGGCAGCTGGGTTATGCGTTTGCCAGTGTTGACATCGCGCCTATATCGGCCTATTCCGGTAAGCCGATCAACACCCTGATTGGCCTGGGAGAGGATGGCCAGATTAAAGGTCTCCATATTCTGCACCATGAGGAGCCCATTTTAGTCATTGGTGTCGCCGACACTGATCTGCTCGCATTCGTCCACCAGTTTGTCGGCAAGAAAACCACAGACCGCATTCGAGTGGGCGCCCAGGGACGAGAGGGCTATGTGGGGATCGATGGCATCACCGGTGCGACGATCACCACCATGGTGTTGACCAGTTCGGTCAATAAGTCGGTACACCGTGTGGCTGAGGCCTACGGCATCCCGCGCAGCCGTGAACCGGCTATGCCAGGTGTCGAGGCGCCCGCCACAGTGGCGATTGACTGGGATGAGCCTGCGTGGAAGCTGCACTGGGAAGAGAAGATCTTTGAGTTGGTGATTATCTCCCTCGCCCTGCTACTGTTAATGGCGGTACTGTTTTTCCAGGATTGGCTGGTGGAGCACACGGTGCTATTTCATCGTATGCGGGTGGTCTACCTGCTATTTACCGTGTTCTTTATAGGCTTCTACTGTTCTGCACAGCTGTCAGTGATCAACCTGCTGGCCTTTTTTCACAGTCTAAGCGGGGGGTTTTCCTGGGATACCCTGCTGATAGAGCCGGTGGTTTTTTTACTCTGGGCTTTCGTTGCCATCAGTATTCTGTTGTGGGGGCGCGGGGTGTATTGTGGCTGGCTCTGCCCCTTTGGTGCAGCCCAGGACCTGATTAGCAAATTGGCTACCCGGATGGGAATAGAGGGCTATCGACTTCCCCAGCGCGTGCATGAGCGACTGTGGGCCATTAAGTACTTCATTCTAATCGCGCTGGTTGGCCTGTCCCTGGACTCCATGGTCAACGCCGCACGGCTGGCTGAGGTCGAACCTTTCAAGACGACTTTCATTCTCAGGTTTGCGCGGGAGCCGCAGTTCGTGATCTATGCGCTGGCCCTGTTGTTGGTCTCCGCAGTGAACAGTAAATTCTACTGCAAGTATTTGTGCCCACTGGGCGCAGGCCTGAGCTTCGCCACCCGATTTCGAATATTTGACTGGCTGCGGCGTCGAAATGAATGTGGTACGCCCTGCCAATCCTGCGCGCACCAATGTCAAATAGCAGCCATTAAGCCAACCGGCGAAATCATCGACAGTGAGTGCCACTACTGCCTGGAGTGCCAGGTGACGTACTGGGATGACCAACGTTGCCCGCCGCTGGTAGAAAAGCGAAAGAAAAAAGAGAAGCGTGAAAAAAATGCGGGTGGCGTCATTGCCTCTGATTCTTGATCGCTTTGCTGGGTTTTGTTGATGTGCGTCAAGGTAGTTTTTACCAAGAGGCATAGTCTACTTTGCACGACCGCTACTCCTGCGGAGGGGAAAAAATGATGAAAAAAACGAAACAATGGGGAAAGCTACTGCCTTTGGCAGCCGTTTTCACAGGACTCACAATCTCAGCGGGCGCATCTTTCGCTCAGGATAAGGCAGACCACCCGGGTGTGACGCCGGGTGAAATGGCCTATAAGGGAGCACCGGTACCCGGTGGCGAAGACCTGAAACGCGTAGTGTCTCCCGGTGCACCTGACATGACTCAGGCAGAATTCGAGATCGCGACCAAGCTCTACTTTGAGCGTTGTGCGGGTTGTCACGGTGTCTTGCGTAAGGGGGCAACAGGTAAGCCCTTGACCACAGATATCACGCAAGAGCGAGGCACAGAATTTCTCAAGGTGTTGATCAATTACGGTAGCCCCGGTGGCATGCCGAATTGGGGTACCTCGGGAGACTTCACCGAAGAACAGATCGATATCATGGCGCGCTTCCTGCAGCACGAGCCGCCAGAGCCTCCCCAGTGGGGGATGAAGGAAATGATGGGAACCTGGAAGCTGCATGTACCGGAGAAAGACAGGCCCACCAAGCAACAGCACAAATACGATATCGATAATATCTTTGCCGTTACCCTGCGTGACTCCGGTGAAGTTGCACTCATCGATGGCGACAGCAAGGAAATTATCAGTGTATTGAAAACGGGTTACGCGGTACACATCTCCCGTTCATCACATTCCGGTCGTTATGTTTACACCATTGGCAGGGATGCCAAGATCGATATGATTGATCTGTTCATGAATCCACCGAAGATCGTCGCGACGGTCAAGATAGGACTGGAAGCGCGTTCAGTGGAAACATCGAAGTATAAAGGCTATGAAGACAAGATTGCGATTGCCGGTGCCTACTGGCCCCCGCAGTTCGTCCTGATGGATGGCCCGACCCTGGAGCCCAAAAAGATTGTCTCTACCCGAGGCATGACAGTGGATACCCAGGAATACCATCCTGAGCCGCGGGTAGCCGCAATTGTTGCTTCCCATATGCACCCTGAGTTCATTGTCAACGTGAAGGAGACCGGTAAAATTCTGCTGGTAGACTACAGCGACATGGATGCGCTCACCACCACCACATTGGAAGCAGCCCGCTTCCTGCATGATGGCGGCTGGGACTCAACCAAGCGCTACTTCCTGACAGCGGCCAACCAATCGAACAAGATTGCGGTGGTTGATGCCAAGGAACGTAAGATTGCTGCTCTGGTCGATGCGTCCAAGATCCCTCACCCGGGTCGCGGAGCCAACATCAACGATCCCAAGTACGGTCCTGTGTGGATTACCTCTGCGCTCGGAAACGAGAACATGACCTTCATTGGTACCGATCCCAAAGGGCACAAGGAACACGCATGGAAGGTTGTTCGTACCCTCAAGGCCCAGGGCGGTGGTTCGTTGTTCGTGAAGACGCACCCCAAGTCCAAAAACCTTTGGGTGGATAACACGCTGAACCCGGATGCTGCGATCAGCCAGTCTATCGCGGTCTACAATATCGATGATCTCGAGGCGGGCTACGAAGTACTGCCCATCGCCGAATGGGCCGATGTTGGCGAGGGTCCTGCCCGAGTCGTGCAGCCTGAGTACAACGCTGCCGGTGATGAAGTCTGGTTCTCGGTCTGGAATGGCCTCGACCAAACCTCTGCCATCGTGGTGGTTGACGACAAGACGCGCAAGCTGAAGAAAGTCATCAAGGACAAGCGTCTGGTGACTCCGACTGGCAAGTTTAACGTCTACAACACTCGTAAAGATATTTACTGATATCTAAACGGGTTTGATGAAGCCGGCGCCTTTTGGGGTGCCGGTTTTTTTATGGTTGATCGAAACATTAGGAGGAGTTCGAAAGCCGGGTCCGCTCGGGATACTGTGTTTCAGACGCTC
>JBALWA010000029.1:0-55429 GCA_036960305.1 Halioglobus sp.
GGATAAACGCGTACTTCACTCGGGGGCGTCGGTGAAGTACGCCTCGGCCTTTTTTAGTATGGCATTCTCTTCTTCAAGCAATGCCACTCGACGTTTTAGGTGATCCAGTTCAGATTGGTGGCTTTTCCCCTGTCGTCGCCCAGACCCTGGGAAGGCATTGGCTTCGCCACGCCTGAGCACTTCATCCCGCCAAGCGTACAACTTGTTACGCGCAACACCTAACTCTCGAGCAAGGTCGGCAGCTGGCTGTGTGTTCTTTTGCAACAATCGAACAGCTTCTAGTTTAAACTCTCTGTTAATGCGTTTTCGTTCCATAGGACATCTCCTCGGGGTCTATTGTCCCCTTTAGTTGATGTCCGTGAAACCCGGGTTAGTTCAGTCTGTCCCCTTTTATTCTGAGCCAGAAACGAAAACGGGCGCCGCTGGTGTAGCGACGCCCGTGAATAGTGGTGCGGTTGTTGCCTAGAAGGAGTAACGCAAATCCAGACCGTAGGTGAAGGGGTCTTCGATGTTGGTGTGCGCGGCGCCCAGGGCATCAGCGACAAAGCCACCCGGGTTGGAAGCCCGTTCCTCGTCCAGCAGGTTGGCACCCCACAGGGCGACTTCGATGGTATCGGCCTCGTTCTGCCAGGATATCCGTGCGCTCAGGGCTTTCCTGTCTTGGAAGTACCAGGGGCCTTCCTGGAAAATCGCATCATCCTCATCCGGCTCGTTGACCTCTTCAAAGACGTAGTCCATGTGCACCAGCAGGTAACCCACGGGGATTTCCGGCGTCCAGTCGAAGCGCAGAGTGTAGTCGGTATTGGTGTCGCCCTCCTCCTTTTCGCCGCCTGCCGGTTCGCCCGCAGCATTGAAATACCTATCGGAAATAGCCTCCTTTTCACGGTAGCTTGTCATTGCGGTGAGGCGCAGGTTCTCCAGAACATTCCACTGCACGATCAGCTCAATGCCGTCGGTTTCCTCGTCGCTATTGATAACCTTGGGCGCGGCGGTGCTGTCGTTCGGGCTGTCTTTTGCGGTGACAGACCTCTGGCGGCCATCGAGTTCCTGGTGGAACAGGGCCAGCTCAAGACGCAGGGTATCGCTGAAGAAGTCACCTTTGAGACCCCATTCGATGCTGGTCATGTCCTCGGGATCGAATGGGCCGGTAACAACCGTTCTAAAGGACTGGCCGTCAAAACCGCCCGATTTATAGCCTGTGGCATAGGAGAGGAACATCATCGCCTGGTCTGAGAATTCCCAGTCGCCGACCAGACGTCCCGTGGTTTTGCTCCAGTTCTCCGAGTCGGTGAATTTGTCAAAGTAATCCTCGGGATCTGCACCGGTTTGGGAGGGGTCGTAGTTGAGGCGTGCGGGGGGAAAGGGCCAGCCCTCGAAAGCGGTTGAGTAGGTTTGCCAGGAATAATCTTTTTCATCGTAACTGTAGCGCAGCCCGCCGGCGATTCTGATGGTATCAGTCAGTTGGTAGGTTAAATCGCCGAACACACCCCAGTTGGTAAAATCGCCGGTATTGTCCATCGTTTCCGTGAGGAAGTCCCCCGCGTAGGTCGGTGGTAGTACTGCCACGCCATTGGCTGCAGACAGAGCCAGGTATACCGCTTCATCGTCGCCAAAAATCTCCCAGGGATCATCATCCGCAGTGAATCCACTTTCAACAGCGACAAACTGCATATAGGAATCTGCCAGCATGTGGATGTCGGTGCGCTGGAACACATCCTCGCTGCTGTAGTTGGCGCCGGTAATGAAAGTGATGTTGTCCCTGAAGTAGCTCAATCGCAATTCGCTGTAGAAAATATTCGACTCCTCGATGTTATTGGTGTCGAAATAGCGGCGTGGATCCGCGGTGCCGTCTTCTTCCTCCAAATTGCTGGTCTCCCAGTCTCTATAGCTAGCGACGCCGAAAAGCGACAGGTTATTATTGAAATCGTGGTTCATTTTCAGGGAGACGCCGTACATGTCCCGGGTCTCTTCTGCACCTCTCACGTCGTGTTCGGTTTTGCCAGAGAAGGGGTCGGTGTTGCCTTTATACGCGTACTTGCCCACGCCGATGGCGGCGCGGGGCATTTCATCGCGATCTTCCATGTCGTAACTCAGTTGCAGGTCGGTCTGGTCCGACAGGGTCCACAACACGGACAACTTGGCGGCGACAAAGCCCTGCTCCTGCACATCGCCACCAATGCCCACATTCTCGGTGACACCGTCGCGCTGGTGGGCAAAAATGTTGCCACGAAAGGCGAGGTTGTCGGTGATGGGGGCGTTGACCATGCCTTCGACCCGCGCCAGGTTGTAATTGCCTACTCTGGCCTTTACGAAGCCTTCGAATTCGTCGTGGGGATTATTGGGGACAATGTTGATAACCCCGGCAGTGGCATTGCGGCCAAAGAGGGTGCCCTGTGGGCCTTTTAGAACTTCTGTACGAGCGATATCCGTGAAGGGGATGGAGGTGACAGCCCTGGGCATATAGCTGCCGTCGTAAAATGTGGCCGTGGAGGGGTCACCGCCACTGTTAATACCTGGGCTGCTAACCCCGCGAACCGTAATGCCCACCTGGGTAGAACCACTGTTGACGGCGCCAATGTTCACGCCCGGCATGAAATCGGAAATACCCTGAATGTTGGTGGCGCCGGTGTTGACCATGTCCTGGGCGGTGAAGGCGTTGACGGTAACCGGTACCGACATATAGTCCTCTTCACGCTTCTGGGCGGTAACCACCACCTCTTCCAGTTGCAGGCTATAGCCTTTGCGCTCCTCATCCTGGGCCAATGACTGGACGCTGAAACTGCCAAAGGTGACAGCAGCAACTGCGGCTGCCAGTGGCAGGCGGGTGAGGGTTCTTGCGGTATAAGCACGAGAATTTTTCATGATGGTGATCTTCCCCTGTAACTAAAATGGTTTAGCCCGGCTAGCGACTTGGTCGAAGCTGAAGTTTTTATATTTTCCGGGTAAAAAGTTAGTCTAAGCTAACTACGGTATACTACCCGAACTATGCCGTATTTTACAGGCTTAGACAATGCCTGCGGGACAATTACCCAAAATGTGCCGTGCCTGGCAGTACAGAAAACCATCCAGTCACGGACTTTCCCCTCAAGGCAGTCAAGAATGGCCTGAGCGTACATGTCATTGTCGTTAACTTCGGGTCAAAATGCGGGGCTTATCTATACTGTGAAGTGATCGTCAATCTATCCGGAGAAAAATATGGGCTTATACGCAATGACAGGTGGTGCCACGGGCATCGGTGCAGAACTCAAACGGCAATTGCTGGCTGCTGGCAATGAGGTGATCTCTGTGGATATCAAGGAGGGGGATATTATCGCCGACCTGTCCACCGAAGCCGGGCGCAAGGTCGCCATTGATGGTATTCGCGAGCGGGCGGTTGATGGCCTGGATGGTTTTATTCCCTGCGCTGGCCTGCCACCGGTCGCCAAGCCTTTGTCCCTGATCGCCCAGGTGAACTATTTCGCCGTTGTGGCCACTGTGGAAGGCTTGCGTGATGTGTTGGCCAAGAAGCGCGGTAGCGTCTTAATCGTCGCCTCCAATTCGGCGCCGATGATTGCCACTGATGACCCCTTCGTACAGGCTTGCCTGTCGGGTGATGAGGCGGCCGCCTGCGCCGAGATCGAGACGCGTGATGGCCATACCGCTTATGCGGGGTCCAAGCGCGCCATCAGCATCTGGATGCGTCGAAATGTCGTTGCGTATGCGGCGGGCGATGTCCGGCTGAATGCCGTGGCGCCGGGTATTACCCAAACGCCCTTGACGGAGCAGGTGATGGCCGATGATGAACTGGGTGAGGCTATGAAGAGTTTTGGTGAAATGACCCCCTGGGGCGGCACTGCCCAGCCGGATCAAATCGCCAATGTGATGCGCTTTATGTTGAGCGAGGAAGCCAGCTTTGTTTGCGGCTCCATCTTCTTCGTCGATGGCGGCGCCGATGCCATGATGCGAACAGACGACTTTTAGGGCGCTGTTGCCAGGTCCTTGCTGATTTTGTCGGCAATTAACTGGCTGAGTTGGTATAGCAGTGCACTGTAGGCCGGAGCGATTTGTTCCGGCGTCACTTCACCGGTGGGCATGTCGTGGTAGAGCCGGGTGAGCCGGCGAATCAGGAATTGATCACTTTTAGGCTTTTGCACCACCCATTCGGCGACGAGTGTGGCCTGGCTGTCATTGGCGTCCAGCGCTATGACGGTCACCTGTATGCCATAGTCCGGCTCCTCGCTGCGATACCAGGGAAAGGTCTGGACATTTTCCGTGTCCAGCATGATTGCGAGGTTAAGGCCCATGACCCTTTCTACGCCGTTGGCAATCGGTTCAGCCCAGCGCTCGTAGGCGGCGATGTGTAATTGGTTGCCATCGCGGTTGTAAACCAGGCCATTGCGGTTCAGGTACTCGGGGATTTCGATGGGTCCGATGCCCAGGGCAGGGGACTGGCCGCTGGGACTGGGTGACTCCTGAGCGCTCAACAGGTAGTAATTGTTCTGTGGCGTCGTGCCACAGCCCGCCAGCAGGGCGATGAGTGTTATCGCGCCCAGGTATCGCATGGGATTGTTTTTCATGGCGTGTTATCGCTCCTGCCCCGGAGTATAGCCTCGGGTTGCTCTTCCAGTGTTTTAGCCAGTAATTGCATGGCCCTGCCTGCCAGGGCAAGTTCATGCAATGCCTTGTTCAGTTCGTAGCGGGTGGAGGAATCATCCGCCACCAGGTGATTGACTTCGCCTACCGTGGCGTCGAAATTAACCAACGCCTTGTCCAGTTCCGCCAGGGTGTTGATAACCGAGGCCGAAAGTCGGGGGATCTCGGCATTGGCTGTCCTGACAGTGACTGAAGCGCTGTCCAGGAATTCATCGATTTTTGGCCCTGAAGAGGCAATTTGGGCAGTGATTTCTGCACTTAATGTCTCAATTGTGGTCACCGCCTGCTGCAGGTCATGGGGTAGCTGCTGAAAAGCGGTATTGCTCACAAATGCATTCATGCCTGTGGCTATGGACTGCAGGTTGTCTGCGAGCTCAGATACATTGATGGATTCGAATTCGCGGCTCAGCTTTTGTAACTCAGTTGGGATGGTGGGGATCTGGGTGTGGGGCGAATCGGTCTCGGCCAGAATCAAGGCGCTATTGGGGTGAAAGTCCAGTTGCACATAGAGCAGGCCGGTCAGCAGGCTTTGGCTGTTGAGCTGGGCTCGCAGGCCGCGGGCAATCATTTCTTCAGTGAAGTCGCCGTCGTTATCATTGCCTCTTTGCTGGATGTGGTCGCCCAGTATTTCTGCTTCAACAAACATGATGACGTCAATCGTATCGGTATCGAATATCAGGTCAATGTCGGTGACCTGGCCAATGGTTACGCCGCGTAATGCCACCGGTGCACCAACCGACAGGCCTTTTACAGACCCGTCGAAGACCATAATGACCTTGCTCTTGTCCTGTCCCCAGCCGGTGCCGCTGATGAACAGGATGGCGGCAACTGCAATGATTAGCGCGCCGACGATAAATGCGCCTATCGCTGCAGTGTTTGTTTTATTGCCCATTACTATTCTCTCCTGCGGGCGTGCTGCCGCGCTTCAGGAATTGTCGCACAACGGCCTGGTCGGTGTGGTCCCGCAACTCCCTGGGGTCACCGTAGGCGATCATGGTCCGGCTGTTGGCGTCGAGGTAAACCGAATTGGTGGCGATATCGAAGATGCTGGGCAGCTCATGGGTGACCATGACCACGGTGGCGCCAAGGGTTTCCTGCATTTGCACGATAAGTTCGTCCAGTAATCGGGAGCTGATGGGGTCCAGCCCGGCCGAGGGTTCATCAAAAAACAGTATGTCCGGATCCAGGGCGATTGCCCTGGCCAGGGCCGCCCGCTTGCGCATGCCGCCGCTTATTTCCGAGGGGTAGAATTCCTGATAGCCTGCCAGACCCACCAGCGCGAGTTTATAGGCCACGATATCGGCAATTTCAGCATCGCTGTTGTCGGTATACAGTTGCAGGGGCAGAGCGACATTTTCCGCCATGCTCATAGCGCTGAACAAGCCCCCTGACTGGTAGGTAATCCCCCAGCTTTGGCGCATGGCATTTTGTTCTTCGGGGGAGGCGTGGGTAAAGCTGTGCCCCTCGTAGAGAATGTCGCCTCTGGTTGGTGTGATAAGCCCCAGCATGTGTTTGAGCAGGGTGCTCTTGCCGCAGCCGCTACCCCCCATGATGACGAACACGTCGCCCCGGTAGACATTGAAGTTCAGGTCACGCTGGATGACAAACTGGCCGTAGGCCATGGTGAGGGCCTGGATTGCGATATGTACTTGCGGGTCGTCAGCCATTACATGCCCAACTGCTGAAAGAGAATGTTGATGGCGGCGTCGGCAATAATCAAGTAGACAATTGCGGTGACAACGGCCTGGGTGGCGGCCTGACCGACCGCGGCGGAGCTGCGGCCGGAATTAATGCCTGCCCGGCAGCCTGCAATAGCGATTAACACACCAAAAACCACACTTTTTATCAGGCCTACACTGATGTGGGTGAAATTAATAACGGTTGCGCCTTCAGCCACATACTGTGTGGGGGATATCCCCATACCTGATGCGACGATGCTGCCGCCAAAAATGCCCAGGATATTTGCGTAGATTGTCAGTAAGGGCATGACCGCTACCAGTGCCAGCATGCGTGGGATAACCAGGAACTCCATGGGCGAGATGCCCATGGTGGTAATGGCGTCGATCTCTTCATTGGTTTGCATGGTGCCCAGCTGCGCGGCGTAGGCGGCACCCGTGCGGCCGGCCATGACAATGGCGGTCATTAATACGCCCATCTCCCGGAGCATACCAATCACGACGAGGTCGGCGACGTAGACTTCCGCACCAAATTGCTGCAGCTGCACCGCGCCAAGATAGGCCAGGATCATGCCGACCAGGACGCTGACCAGGCTGATGATGGCGAAAGCGTCCGGGCCAGCCTGGTAACAAAAACTCCAAAAATCAACCAGGCGAGTATTCGCCTTGCCTCGCACCAGTTGCGTCAGTGCGATGGCGACCTCACCAATAAAGGCAAGCGACTCCCGACACGTCTGTACGGCTGCGCGCAGCATGTCCACGGGGTTGATACTGGCAAGCCAGGACGCGCCGCTTTGCTTCGATTCCCGGTGCGGTTTTACGGCGGTGGCCAGCGTCAATAACTGATCGGTGCCCGCGGGCATGGCGTCGATATGAAAGTCTATTTGTCGCGACTGACAGGCGTCGTGACATTTAAGGAGAAAGGCCACCAGTGCGGAGTCAGAGGCGCCCACTGCCGTCCCGGAGATTGTGACTCGGGTGATGGGCCCGGCCGCCAGCGCAGACTCGAACTCGGAGAACTTGCCCTTCAATTGTCCCTGCACCCAGTCGCCAGACAAAACCACGGTGGTTAGCTGGTCGTCCTGGTGTAATTGAAACTCGGCTTGCTGATGGTCCATACAGTATCTTTATTATTTGCCAGGCTGGGAGTCCTTACTACGCCCCGACCCTGTACAGCAGTGAGCAGACAGTTTAGTCGGTCAATATCGCAAATACTACCCGGTCTTCACTGGAAGGGCTTTGGGAGTTTCTGTGCTGAGAGGATGTCGTAGGCTTTCTGGTAGATGTCGGTGACCGGCGTGCGGTTGTCTACCTCGCGGCGCCTGGAAATCATCGTAACCGGAAAAAGGTATTCCTCAGTTTGTCGATATCGCAGGGCGCGACTGCGGCCGACCTTGTCCTCGTAGACAACCCAGTGCATATCCAGGTCAGCGGCCAGGAGATCGCCCATGATGATACCCATGGCCTGCAATTCCCGGGTTTGCTCGGGCCGCACCAGTCCGTCGTCAAGCAGGCGCTGCAGTAACGCCAGGTCGCTGTCCTTATTTCCATTTATCAGCCGCCCGAAATGGCGGCGTGTCAGGTCGTCAATCGACGCACGTTGGTCGGCCATGTACCGCAGGTCCGTCGGGCTCAATTCGCCAATGTTGGGGAGAGTGTCCGCCCGTGTTGAAAGACTAAGGCCCAAGGTCAACAAGAGCAGGCTTAAAACGCGCAAGAAGTGGGCGGAATGCATGGGTGTCTTCCCTGTATTTAACTATTTTGGACCATCGGCCCGCATATGGGTTCATTTTAGCCTATGCCAGTTGTCATCCTAGCCGTGGCATGGATAATGGCGAACTTCCCCGCGGGTTACCACTGGCAATGCCCTGTGCCCGCAGATTTTTGGAGAATTATCATGATTACCGGCAGTATTGTCGCCCTGGTTACGCCAATGAACCCCGATACCAGCATCGATTGGGTGGGGCTGGAACGCCTTCTGGATTTGCATCTGGCCGCTGGCACCAACGCTATTGGTGCGGTTGGCACCACCGGCGAAAGCGCCACACTGAATGTTCCGGAGCACTGTGAAGTCATAAAACGCTGCGTGTCCCATGTTGCCGGCAGAATACCGATTGTGGCCGGCACCGGTTCCAATTCTACCTGGGAGGCGATTGAGTTAACCGAGGCAGCCGCGAATGCCGGGGCAGATGCCTGCCTGTTGGTTACGCCCTATTATAATCGACCCACACAGCAGGGCCTCTATGAGCACTTCAAGGCCATTGCTGAGGCGGTAGATGTGCCCCAGATACTGTACAACGTGCCCGGGCGAACTGCCGTAGATATGGATAACGACACGGTCGCCAGATTGGCCGTGTTGGAGAGAATTGTCGGAATAAAAGATGCAACGGGGGATCTCGCCCGTGGTTTTGACTTGATCAAGCGCTGTGGGGAGCAGATTGCAATCTACTCAGGTGATGACCCCACCGCCATGGAACTAATGCTTGCGGGCGGCCATGGCAATATATCCGTGACGGCCAACGTGGCGCCGGCACTTATGGCGCAAATGTGCAGTCACGCGCTCGCCGGTGAGCGGGGAGCGGCAGAAGCCATTGACGTCAAACTGTCGACATTGAATGCGGCTTTGTTTTTGGAAGCCAATCCGATACCCGTGAAGTGGGCGCTACAACAGCGCGGATTGATCGGGGAGGGCATTCGTTTACCCATGACACCGCTGGCGGAGGCATTCCATGCCCAGGTGCTGGCTGCGATGGAGGCGGCGGGCGTTTGATGACTCAGCTGGGTAAAATGATGCGGGGCGCGCTGCTCTCCCTTGTCCTTGTTAGCAGCAGTGGCTGTGGCTATTTGTTTGGCGATAACGGTGTTTTTCGGGATAAATCCGAGGACTACAAAAAATCGCCCGAGCGCGCCAAATTACAGCTGCCCGAAGGTAAGGATGCCAATGCCTTACAGGATATTTACGTCGTCCCGGAGATTCGCGACAGTTTGGTGCTTTCAGGGGAGTTTGAAGTCCCGCGCCCAACGCCTCTGGTGGCGGGGTCCAGTGATGAAATTGTTCGTATCCAAAAGTTGGGAGATGAACGTTGGGCCCTGGTCAGTATGGCCCCGGGTCAATTGTGGCCGCAGGTCCGGAGTTTTCTCGCAGCGGCTGGCGTGCAGGTGGTGCGCGTAGACGCCCGCGCCGGTTTATTGGAGACGGGCTGGATTACGCTGGAGGGCGAGAGTATGGCCTCTCGCTTCCAGTTCCGCATTGAGCAGGGTGTTCAACGGGGTAACAGCGAGCTTCATGTGCTGCAAATGAACCAGGCAGGCGATATCAATAGCTGGCCAATACAATCCAATAATCTGCAGCAGGAGTCGGATATGTTGCAGGGCGTGGCCCAGTTTATAGCCAATAGTTCAGACTCGGCCCCGGTCTCTATGATTGCCGATCAGGCGATCAGCGCCACGGGCAAAATATCACTGCAAGAGTCTGCCAATGGGCATACCTTTATTCGGGTAGGGCTGTCCTATCAGCGGGCATGGGCCTCCCTGGCCAAAGCGCTGGAAGCCTCTACCTTTGAGATTAGTGATCGCGACCGCAGTCGGGGTGAGTACTATGTGAGCTTTATCGGCCCCGATGCGGAAGAGGAAGAAGGCTGGTTTGACTGGTTGTTCGATGATGATGGTCACCCGCTGGCCGGTCAGAATTTCCTGGTGAAGATGGATGCCGAGAGTGACAGCAGCGTGGCGATCAGCCTGCTGCCCGTCGAGGGCGCTGAGCCCCTGGATGTGAGGCAGGAACAGGCCTTGTTGGCGACCATTAAGGGAAATATCAACTAGTGTGTATGGGTGTTTTGGGCGAGTCGCTCCCGGGCGGCATCGCCCGGTGAGATTCGCCTCCCTGGGCAGCGGAAGCAAGGGAAATGCAACAGTGGTAGAGGCCGGCGAAACACTGGTCATGATCGACTGTGGCTTTTCTTTGCGAGAGACCGTTAGGCGAATGGAGCGACTTGGCGTTGATCCGGCGCAGCTTCAGGGCATTTTGGTGACACATGAGCACACCGACCACTGTTCCGGTGTGTCTGCCCTGTCCAGGAAGTATCAGATTCCGGTCTATCTTACCCACGGCACGCTGGGCAGTGGCCGCTGTGATAATGCCTTCGACGTTACGCTGTTCAACAGCGATCATCACTTTACCATTGGCGGCATGGACATTCAGGCGGTGGCGGTACCCCACGATGCCCGCGAGCCCTGTCAGTATCGCTTGTCACACAATAGCCTTAGCCTTGGGGTTTTAACCGACCTTGGCAGTATTACAGATCACGTCATAGCGTCCTATACTGGCTGTGATGCGCTATTGCTTGAATTTAACCACGATTTACACATGTTGCAGGCCGGTTCCTACCCACAGCACCTCAAACGTCGTGTGGCGGGTGATTGGGGGCACCTCAATAACCTGCAGGCGGCTGACTTGTTGCTCAAGATTAACCACGTGGGTCTGCGCGAATTGGTGGTAGCTCATATCAGTGAAAAAAATAACAGCAGGGAAATGGCCGAACAGGCACTCAGCTTGGTGCTGCCATCTCTGGAGAAAGTGACCTGGGCTGAGCAGAAATTGGGTTTTGACTGGCTCGAGCTGGCCTGATTCGAACTGCGCTCAGTCTATTTTCTGCTCTTCGCTCAAAGCCTTTTCGGCGACGGGGTCTCTTTTCCATCTACGATTGCTCCATAGCCAGCTTTCCGGCTCTTGCCTGATGGCCTGTTCGGCGAGTGCGACGTAGCGCTCGGTAATCTGGTGAGACTGCTTGTCGTAGGGCGGTTTCGCCACTTCGTGAAACTCAATCGTGTAGTAGCCGGGTTTGGTGCGATGGCATTGAACATACAAGACCGGGAACCGCGTCATCTTGGCTATGGTTTCAGCTCCCAGGTAGAAGGCCGCCTGTTGATTCATGAACTCGGTCCAGTGGCCCCGCTCGCTGCGAATGGGGGACTGGTCGGCAAGCATCACAAATATCCGGAACTCTTTACGTCTGCGCACGATGTCCTTGACTGATTCTGCCATCGACAACGGGCGGGAGCCGAATTGGCTGCGGATATCGAATATCAGCTGGTCTACCGTTTTGTTATGCAGCGGTTTGTAAACAGGATCAATGGGGATGTCCAGCGCTGTTGTGGCCCCGTGCAGCATCCACTCCCAGTTGCCCTGATGTATGGACAGCACGATCACCGATTCGGTGAAATTATTGCTGTATTCCTGCAGTAGCTCGGGGTTGGCCAAGGTTACGCGTTCGCGGAAGTCGTCCTTGCTCATGCGGCGGGCCTTGAGTATTTCGAAAGCGACCTGGCACAACTGACGGTAAAATTTCTTCGCCAGATTTTTGATTTCTCCGTCGCTTTTCTGTGGGAATGCCCGGCTCAGGTTTTGTTTGACGACCGCGCGTCGATAGCCGGCGACATAGTACAGTAGCAAATAGGCCAGCCAGGCGAAAAAATACAGCACAGGGAAGGGCAGCCATGCAATGGCGCGGTAAAAGCTCATCGGGAGGGCGCTACCGGCTTCATTACGTGCAGTGGCCGGGCAGCGTTATCGTCTCCACCATCAGCAGGCTCTCATCCGCTGGGCAAAAAAGTTCCGGGTTGTCCTGCAGGTTCACCTCGATCAGGGCCGGAAGTTCCAGCAAGGGGGTGGTATCTATAATCTGGTTGCTGTCCAGAAGCAGGACTTCCAGACTGGTCAGTGCGGCCAATGGGGCGATATCCCTTAGCGCGTTTGAAGACAGTTTCAGTTTTGAGAGCCCGGTGAATACCTCCAGCCCAGCCAGTGTCGTGACGCCGGCGTGGCTACAGCTGAGTGTGCGCAGTTCGCGTGCGCTGCTCACCTTGCCATCAATGATCGCCTGTTCCAGGCACTGCTGGAGTGCGGGGTCGGTCGCTTCGAAATCCGTAAACAGTGCTTTGGGCGTGTAAACGAGTTTGTCGTTGACACTAAAATCGTAGGTATCGCAGGCGGACAGAAATACCAGGGCTAGGCTCAGCAGGCTGACTTTGAATGACTGTGGCATGAAGGGGGTGGTTCCTCGTGTTGGCCTATTTATTTCAGCTTGGCCTAGCTTAAATGGGCAGTTTATAATGCCGAATGAGTGTACACTACCCGTTAGGTGTACGGCGTATAAAAACGAGTATTCGCATGAACGATTCTACCAATTCAAAGCCCGCGCCTGATCGCAGTGGTTCGGCAGAGCCAGCTGCGATCAGTATTATACAGCGGGGAAATCTAAAAAGTCTTGAGAAAACCCTGCGCAAACAATGGCGTCTGGGGCAGAGCATTGTTCTGTGCTGGAGTGCAGATGAAAACGGCCTGTTGGTCATTTTTGTACCTCATTACTTCCTGGGTAATTACTGTGCGGTGGACGAGTCCGTAAATGATCACGGATCGGAAAATGAGGTGTTTATCAGGCAGCTGATTTCCGGAAAGCGCCGTAAAACTCGCGATGAGTTGTTCGCTATTGCCGATCGGTTGGGCGTTGCTCCCACGTTTATCAAACTCAGCTCGGCGCTGTCAGAGGAGGCTAACGTCGAAGCGGCGGTGGAGCAGCTCATTAAGCGCTATGGGCTTAGCTATGTCGATAACCGCGCGGTCTTGCTTTTTGATATAGCCAACTTTTCCCTCTATACGCCATTTGAGCAGGCCAGCCAGCTGAATAGTTTGTCCTATTCGCTGAATTCTGCGTACAACAAATTGCTGGCGCAGGGAATTGAGGTCAACTTTGCCCGCACGACGACGGGCGACGGCTACTATGTCTGGAATCGTAATCTTGAGGTGTCCGCCAGCCAGGACCTGTATTGCTTTCTGTTGTTGGTTATCGCTGATAACACGGTCGCCCGCGCCGCATCCAAAGGTAATACCGTGCCGGTTATCCGCACGGCTTACCACATCGGCAGCCACTACGAGCTCTATCAGGCGGAGGGTGTCAGTCCCACGGTCTTTAGCTATATCGTGGGCGATGTGACCATTGAACTGGCCCGGATGGTTGATCTGGCGCAGCCCGACCAGATACTCATAGGCGACTTCAAGTGTGCGATGCCCGTTAGGGACAGTGCGGTACCTGGGCAGACGACGATGCTGTCGGCTCCCGCTTTTATCCGCAGTTGCAATCGTGAGTTGGGTTCACTCAGCGGTACCCAGTTATCGGGCAAGTCCATTCAGTCCATGCGCAGTGAACTCACAGAGAGTGAGGGCGCTTCGGAGGGGTCGGTGCCCCGACGTTTTCGTATTACCGACAAACACGGTTTGTCTCGTCACGCCTATAATCTGCAGGTTGAAATCGATCTACAGGGCGAGGAGTTATGGCTGGGACTGGATAGCAGCCGTTTGCCGGGTCGCCAGGCGGCGGCTGAGACTGAAGCGAAAAAAAGCAGCCCTAAGGTGGCGGCCAGTCCGGAAGAGATGTATGACGACTTAGCTTTCATGCTGAAAAAACGGGCCCAGAAAGAAATTATTGAGGATTAGTTTGCCAATGGCGTTGACTCTCCGAGCGAGTCACATGGATGTGAGCAATACAGTGGATGTTACAGCCCCGGAGGAAGTGGGGAGGGAGCTGCGGAGTCTTTTGAACCGCCGCTATCCCGATTATGACTATTCTGTTATCGATATTCTGATCGATGATTTCGCACGGTTGTACCGCGGGCAGTATCCTGGCTTTCGCGCCTGCGATTTAAAGTATCACGATATGCAGCATGTGCTGGATGTGACCCTGGCCATGGCGAGATTGATGGAAGGCCACGAGATGAGCCATCCTGCGGAGGAGAAACTGGGGCCCGAACGACAGCTGATTGGCCTGACCTGTGCACTCTTTCATGACTCAGGGTATATCCGCCGCGATCGCGATACCCGCAATAGCAATGGCGCGGCCTACACCCGTACCCACGTCAGTCGCAGCGCCAGGTTTATGTCCGAGTACCTGCCTACGGTTGGCCTTGGGCATATCGCATTGGACTGCCAGCGCCTGGTTCACTTCACCGGGTATGAGGTCGAACCCGATAGCATCGTAGTCGATTCTGCGCAGGAGCGTATCCTCGGTAACTTACTGGGTACAGCGGACTTAATTGCGCAGATGGCGGATAGTAACTATCTGCAGAAATGCCACGACTATCTTTACCATGAATTAGAAGCCGGCGGCATGGCGGGGGAAAACGGCGAGCGAAGTTCCACGGGGGTGGTTTACCAGTCGCCTCGACATTTGCTCGAATCAACGCCAAATTTCATTCGCGAAGCAATCTATGTGCGTTTGGACGGTTATTTTAAAGGGGTTTATCAGTATGCCGCGAAATATTTTGGCGGCCCGAACCTCTACATGGCTGCCATAGCCGAGAACAGTCATAAACTTGAAGGCTTGTTGGGCCATTCACAGGAAGAACCGGTGTACTCCAACCCGGCATGATTACTGTGGGAGTGGCTGCTGGCGACGGGCGTAGCGGCGTTGGTGCGCGGGCATTGGCCGACAGACTCAAGCTTCCCCTGTTGCCGACAGCTGTGGTTGCCGAGACACTGCAACAGCCTGCGGCGGTTCTGTTTATCAGCTCGGCCGGACTTTACCTGCAGCAGACAGGTAAGGGGGCGCCGGGTCCAGTGGCGGTTGATTTTGGTAATGCCGGTATGCGCCATCGCCGGCGTGCGGGACAAAATGAAATGCTCGGTAGAGCCGTCGGGGTCGCTAAGAAGCCGAGCTTGCAGGTGGTTGATGCTACTGCAGGCCTGGGCAGAGACAGTTTTGTATTGGCAGATTTGGGCTGCCGTGTGTGCCTGTGTGAACGCAATCCTTTGATTACCGAATTGTTAATGGATGGTCTTGCACAAGCGCGCGTCAGTGGTGATACATGGCTCATGCAGGTCTGTGAACGAATGGAATTATATCCTGGTGACGCCAGGGAGTTGGGAGCTAAACTTATGCCGTCCACGGACGTGATTTACCTGGACCCGATGTTTCCTGCGCGCAGTAAAAGTGCCAGTGTGAAGAAAGAGATGGCGCTGTTTCAATCACTATTGGATTCAGGCGATATGACCGCCGACGGGGAGGCACTGTTGGACTGGTCTCTGAGCCAGGAGGTTGCCAGAGTGGTCGTGAAACGACCGGCGAAAGCGCCGGTGTTGGCTGGTCGTCGACCGTCCCATGAGATTTCCGGTAAAGCTGTTCGTTATGATGTCTACGTGCTCGGTGCCCTGGTTTGATGATCGGAAGTAACGACGGTCTGGTTCGTGGTCCGCTGCAATCCATACCCCCGCGCGCCGCCAGGCGCGCGCCTGCCGTGGTGGTCTCCTGCGGTATCCTGCTCGTCTTGTGTCTGTTGTTCACCGGACGGCTGTGGGCCGCTGGCGACAGGCTACCCATCTGGAAGGTGACGACGGGGCAGGCGGAAATTGTCCTGCTGGGCTCGGTACATCTCGCCTTTGCTAATATCTACCCCCTGCGCCCGGAGATTGAAACGGCTTTTGATCGGGCCGATACCCTGGTGGTTGAGGTGGATGTGGGTGGACCCAATGCGCTGGCGATTCAACAGACAATGCTGCAGAGGGGATTACTGCCGGAGGGAGAAACCCTGCCGGGGCAACTCTCCGCTCCCGTTTGGAAATCACTGGAACATTATCTGCAAAGTCGCGGATTGCCTTTGGAGGGTTTTATGTCCCTGCAGCCCGGTCTGGTCGTAGCGACATTGAGTACCATGCGGCTGATGGAGATGGGTATGCGCCCGGATATGGGCATTGACCAGCACTTTCTGGGTCTCGCACGGCATCGCAAGCCCATTCTTGAACTCGAGACAGCCCAGCAGCAAATCGACCTGTTGCTCGGTTTCCCGGATCAGGATTTGTTGATGGAACAGACACTGATGCAGCTGGATGAGATCGATCTGCATATACGGCCAATCTATGAAGCCTGGAAGATGGGTGATGCTGCGAGGCTCAGTGAATTGCTGCTGGAAGATGAGTTGGCCCAGGAACCACGTTTCCAGCCCTTGTACGAGGCCATGTTCGATCGACGCAATGAGGCGATGACTGAGCACCTGGTGGGTTACCTGCAGGGTTCAGGCAGTTATTTTGTCGTGGTGGGTGCCGGGCACCTGGTAGGACAGAAAGGTATTATTTCATTACTAGAACAGCGCGGTTTCGACGTGCAACAACTATGACAAAGGGGATGTAGGAATGTCAGGTCATAAGATAACGGCGCTGGTTACAGGCGCTTCTGCAGGGCTGGGAGCTGAGTTTTGCCGCCAGCTGGCCAAGCGTTGCGATGTGATTATCGGTGTGGCGAGGCGAGGTGATCGCTTGTCTGCTCTGGCTCAAGAGCTGGAAGGGCAGGCGGAAATGCATGTGGTTGAAGCTGATCTTGGCACGATAGAGGGGGTTGCACGCACGGTCGAGGCCCTGCGCCAGAGTGGGCCTGTGGATTACCTGGTGAACAACGCCGGCTTTACTACACTGGGGAACTTCGAAGATCAAATCATCGATGGTCAGCTGGATATGGTGAAAGTGCATATAGATGCCACGATTACCCTGTGTAGAGCTGCGATTCCTTTCATGCGCGAGTTGGGTGGCGGAAATATTATCAACGTCTCATCACTCAGTGCTTTTCTCCCGGGCCCGGAATTGGCCGTTTACGGTGCAAGCAAGGCTTTTCTGAACCATTATTCGGTGGGTCTGCAATCAGAGCTGGCAGGTAGCGGGATTCAGGTGCAGGCTCTGTGCCCGGGTTATACCCGCACGGAATTTCACAGTACCGAGGCATTCAGTGGCTTTGATCGCAGCAGGATACCCGACGAATACTGGATGGAATCGGCTTCGGTAGTCTCCATCAGTCTAGCGGCCCTGGAAGAAGACCAGGTCATTGTGGTGCCGGGCGAGGTGAACCAGCTGCTGGCGCAAAAAGGCGCTCAGCAACAGCGGGACTTGCTAGGGTAACAGGCGCTGCAAAATTCCCCGGTAGATGTCGGCTAGTACGGGCAGGTCTGCCACCCGTACCTGTTCGTTTATCTTGTGAATGGTGGCGTTTATCGGTCCCAGCTCAACCACTTGTGCGCCCGTAGGTGCGATAAAACGGCCATCGGAAGTACCGCCTGCGGTGGACAGCTCAGCGGTTTTGCCGGTGATCTGGGCAATACTCGCCACCGCAGCGTCAACCAGTGCACCGCTGTCTGTTAGGAAGGGGCGTCCGCTCAGATTCCAGATGACCTCGTAGTTCAGGCCATGTGCGTCGAGAATTGCCTCGGTACGGGCTTTCAGCTGCTGCTCATCCAGGGCAGTGGAGTAGCGGAAATTGAACTGTATCTCTACTTCTCCGGGGATCACGTTGGTCGCGCCGGTGCCGCCGCTGATGTTGGATATTTGTAGGGAAGTAGCGGGGAAGAATTCACTGCCTTCATCCCAATGTTCGCTGGTTAATGCGTGCAGGGCGGGTAGCGCCCGGTGAATGGGATTATCGGCGAGTTGGGGGTAGGCGATATGTCCCTGCACCCCTTTCACTGTGAGAATGGCCCCGAGAGAGCCCCGACGACCATTCTTAATGGTGTCGCCCAATGCTTCGCTACTGGAGGGCTCGCCGACCAGACACCAGTCTATGGATTTACCCTGTTGCTGTAAGTGCTCAATGACTTTTACCGTACCATCGGTGGCGGGACCTTCCTCATCGGCGGTGATGAGAAAGCCGATGCGGCCGCTGTGGTTGGGGTTTTCGGCCACGAAGGCTTCACAGGCGACTACCATGGCCGCGAGGCTGGCTTTCATGTCGGCGGTTCCTCGTCCAAACAACATACCGTCGCGCACGATAGGTTCAAAGGGCGGTGAATCCCATTGTTCGACGGGTCCGGTGGGCACGACATCCGTGTGTCCGGCGAATACGAGAATAGGGCCCTCGTCACCACGCTCCGCCCAGAAGTTCTCTACCTCGCCAAAGCGCAGGCGTTCACAGTTGAAACCAATGCGGCGCAAGCGCTCCATCATTAATTCCTGGCACCCTTCGTCCAGGGGCGTGACGGACTGCCGGCGTATCAGTTCGCAGCATAACTCCAGTGTTGGATCCATATCGCTTACTCGCTGCTCAATCAATTGTGTGCATGTAACTCGGCATTCAACTCAACCGCTGAACGATTGGTCAGGCACTCGACTGCACCGCTGCTGGAATTGCGACGGAATAGCAGGTCTGACTTGCCAGCCAGTTCCCTGGCTTTGACACTCTCTACCTGTTTCCCTTCTGCATCGAGCATTACGACCTTGGTACCTGCCGTGACGAATAGCCCCGCCTCGATGGTGCAGCGGTCGCCCAGGGGGATGCCGGTACCGGCATTGGCGCCCAACAGGCACTCCTTGCCGACTGAAATTATGATATTACCACCGCCTGATAAGGTGCCCAGGGTTGAACTGCTGCCGCCGAGATCGGAGCCACTTCCCACCATCACGCCGGCGGAGATTCGTCCCTCAATCATGCCCGGGCCATCGGTGCCGGCGTTAAAGTTTACGAAGCCCTCGTGCATGATCGTCGTGCCTTCTCCCAGATGAGCGCCGAGGCGCACCCGGGCTGTGTGGGCAATTCGCACGCCGCCGGGGACGACGTAATTCGTCATTTTGGGGAATTTATCTACGCAGCTGACTTCCAGTGTCTCGCCTCGTAGCCTGGCGGCCAGTTGTCGTTCGGCCAGTTCATCGATGGCGATTGCGCCCTCGTTGGTCCAGGCCACATTGGGCAGGACGCCAAACATGCCATCCAGATTTGTGCCGTGCGGCTTGACCAGACGGTGAGACAGCAGGTGCAGCTTGAGATAGGCCTCGGGCACGTTTCCAGGGCCGGTATCAGTAGACAGCAACACTGCTACCACAGGGCGCATACTGGCCTGCAGTTTGGCAGCGAGTTCGGCTTGTGCGGTCTCACCTGCCTCTGTCAGAGCCTCTTGCAGGGCACTGAGTTGCTCGGGGGCAAGCGCCTGATCATTGGCGAACCCACTGGCCGCTGATACCAGATTGTCCGATGGGGATAGTACGGGCATGGCGAAGAATATCTCCAACCACTCTCCCTTGCTGTTTTGAGTGCCCACGCCGAGGCCAAATGCAAACGCGCTGCTAGTCATATGATTTTCCATTTTCAGTGCCCTGTTACAGGGTGTGTTGATTGAATATTGTCTGGTATGTGTCGGCCTTAAACCCGGTGTGGCGCTCAAGTCCTGTGTCGAGCAAAGGACGTTTTATCAGTGTGGGCTGCTCCAGTATGGTCTCCAGTGCCAGTGCCGCATTCATTGTTTCGCGGGTGTCTGCATCCAGTTGCTTCCAGGTCGTACTGCGCTTGTTAAGCAATTGCTCCCAGCCCAGTTCGTCCAGCCAGCTCTGCACCGCGTCCCTTTCCAAGCCGTCCACCCGAAAGTCGTGAAACCGGTATTCGATCTTGTGCATCTCCAGCCAGTTTCTTGCTTTTTTGACGGTGTCGCAGTTTTTAATACCGTACAGGGTGATCACGTTGTGGCTCCGGGTGTGCTGCTTTTTCTGGCCGCGTAGGATAGCAAATTTGGTGGGTTAGATACAGGTAGAGACCTCTGTTTTTGGTGCTTCGATACCGGTCTGCAGGTTGGCGGAACTCGCTGGTGGCCTGACACACGACCGTGTGTCTTTATGGCTCACCAGCGAGTTCCGCCAACCCACAGCCCTAGCGCTGTGCCTGTGAGAGTAAATCTACTTAGTCGCTCAGAGTATCGGGGGCTTGTTTGGGGTGAATATGCCTTTGGTGAGCCATCAAGATGCGCGGTCGCGCGTCAGGCCACCAAAGGCATATTCACCCCAAGCAAGCCCGCCCACTGAACCAAGCCAACAACTACTGAGTGTACATTCAGGCTTTTTTGGTTTTCTTCGGGTGTTTTCTATCGGGGTAGCAAGTAGTGCAAATCTCGCAGACCCTACCATCACAGCCTCTGGCACTGCAGTATTGGCGGCCGTAGAAGATGATCTGCAGGTGCAGGCGGTTCCAGGACGATTCGGGAAACAGGCGCTTCAGGTCGCGCTCGGTCTGGGTAACATTCTTGCCGTTGGTCAGGCCCCAGCGCTGGGCGAGTCGATGGATGTGGGTGTCCACGGGGAAGGCCGGCACGCCGAAGGCCTGGGACATGACGACGCCGGCGGTTTTGTGGCCAACGCCGGGGAGTCTTTCCAGTGCTTCCATGTCTTCCGGGATTTGGCTGCCATGTTCTTCGATGAGCATTTCGCTGAGTCTGTGAATGGCGCGGGACTTTTGCGGCGACAGGCCGCAGGGGCGGATGATAGCCCGAATCTCCTCGACGCTGTGTTCGACCATGTCTGCAGGATTGTCGGCCATGGCAAACAGGGCGGGCGTGACGGTATTGACACGCTCGTCGGTGCATTGGGCGCTGAGGAGTACGGCGATGAGCAGGGTGTAGGGGTCGCTGTGATCCAGTGGGACGGGTGTTTCTGGGTAGAGTTGCTGCAGTCTGCTGAGAATGTACTCGACGCGTTCAGCTTTTAACATGGTCTTACAGAGTCCGGATACAGTGGGCGATTCGCTGTGCGCCATCGACACATTGTTCCAGCGGCGCCACCAGGGCCATGCGTACCCGGTTTTCACCGGGATTTATTCCCATGGATTCCCTTGCCAGAAAACGGCCGGGTAACACTGTGATGTGTTCGTTGGCGTACAGGGCTCGGGCAAACTCGGTATCCGGTACGGGGGTTTTCGGCCACAGGTAAAAGCCGGCTTCCGGGGCCTGAACATCGAGCACGGTATCCAGCTCTTTCAGGACGGCGCTAAACTTTTGTCGATAGAGTTTGCGGTTTGCGATGACATGCTCCTCATCGCCCCAGGCGGCGATACTTGCCAGCTGATGGTGAACCGGCATGGCGCAGCCGTGATAGGTGCGATAGCGCAGGAATGCGCGCAGGAGTTGGGCATCTCCCGCGACAAATCCCGAGCGCAGCCCCGGCAGGTTTGAGCGTTTGGACAGGCTGTGGAATACCACGCATTGACGGTAGTCGTCATCACCCATGGCGGCGCAGGCCTGCAGGAGTCCGGTAGGGGGCAGGTCGTCGTTCGGATAAATTTCCGAATAACACTCGTCACTGGCGATGACAAAGTCGTACTCTCTGGCCAGTGCAATTAATTTTTGCAACTGCGCCAATGGCATGACCGCACCGGTGGGATTGCCCGGCGTGCACAGGTACAGCAGTTGGCATTGTTGCCACTCCTCGGGGCTAATGGCATCGAAGTCAGGGATGTAGCCGTTCTCCTCAGTGCAATTGAGAAAGCGGGGGGTGGCGCCCGCGAGCAGCGCGGCCCCTTCGTAAATCTGGTAGAAGGGGTTGGGGCACAGCACGGTAGCACCGGGTTGGCGCGCTACGACAGTTTGGGCGAAGGCGAACAAGGCCTCGCGCGTGCCGTTTACGGGTAATACCTGCGTTGCCGGGTCAATCGAATTCAGTTGAAACCTGCGCTTTAGCCAGGCGGCGATGGTCTCGCGTAATTCGACCAGGCCCAGAGTGGCGGGGTAGCTGGTGAGCTTATCCAGGTTGTCGGCGATAACCTGTAGGACAAAATCCGGAGAGGGGTGCTTGGGTTCTCCTATGGACAGGGCAATAGGGCTTTTTGCCGGGTCCGCTTGCAGGTCCGCAAACAGGTCGCGAAGTTTTTCGAATGGGTAGGGCTGTAAGTGCTGTAGGTCTTGGTTCATGTGCTTCAGGCGGCTGCCTGCTCATCCAGTTCTCGGCGAATAGCCTGTTGAATTTCCTCGCATAATTGCGGATCTGTTATCGGTTGTTGCTCCACGTCTGTGAGGAAAAAAACGTCTTCAACCCGCTCACCCAGAGTTTGAATCTTGGCGGCCTGTAGTTCCAGGTTGAAGTCGACGAAAATCCCCCCGATCAGCGCCAGCAAGCCCGGCCTGTCCGGGGAGGCGACTTCCAGTACGGTGACATTCTGGACACTGTCTACCGTCATCCGCGTTTGGGTGGGGACGGAGAAAAACTTCATTTGCCGTGGCGTGCGTCGGCGTACCGCTTCCGGGTGCTGGGCTACTTCGGTCAGGGCCGTGGTGAGCTGCTCGGCGATATGGCGAATTCGGTCGCTGTCATCAGCTAAAGACTGACCGTTCGAGTCCAGTACGAAAAAAGTGTCCAGGCTCATACGATCGTTCGCATCGTAGATGCGGGCATCGTGAATGCTCAGGTCCATTTGCTCCAGCTCTGCACAGATAGTGGAAAACAGGTAGGGACCACTGCGGGCGTGAATGAAGATCTGGGTTGGATTGGCTATACTGGAGTCCTGGGTATTACGCGTCAGTACCAGGGGCGTGTCTTTGTCATAGTGGCTCGCTATCGCCTCGGTATGCCAGGCGATATCCTCAGCCTTCTCTCGCAGGAAATAGTCCTCGCCACTGACACTCCACAGTTCATCCAGTTCTTCGGGCGTGAAACCGCGGTATTCCAGAATATCGATGGCGGCCTTGCGTGTCTCTTCTATCCATTCCTGCTTGTCCACCGGATTCTCCAGGCCGCGGCGAAGCGCGCGTTTGGTTTCGGTGTACAGCTGCCGTAGCAAGCTACCGCGCCAGGCGTTCCAGAGTGTAGGGTTGGTGGCGTTGATGTCGGCGACGGTCAGTGTGAACAGGTAGTCCAGGCGATTCTGGTCGCCCACATGCTCTGCAAACTGCTGGATAATATCGGGGTCGGATATATCTTTGCGCTGGGATACGGCGGACATCAGCAGGTGGTTCTTGACCAGCCAGACCACCAGTTTGTTGTCCCGTGAACTCAGGCCATGGCGCTGGCAAAAATCAGCGGCATCCACTGCGCCCAGTTCCGAGTGGTCGCCGCCCCGGCCCTTGCCGATGTCATGGTAGAGGCCTGCCATATACAAGAGCTCTATTTTTGGTAAACGCCGGGCAACACGGCTAGTGACTGGAAAGCGCTCCTCAAACTCTGGATAGCTGAACAACCTCATATACTTGATCACTTCCAGCGTGTGGGCGTCCACCGTGTAAACGTGGAACAGGTCGTGCTGCATCTGGCCGACAATGCGGCCGAACTCCGGAAGGTAATTGCCTAAAATACCGTAGCGGGTCATCCGTCGTAGTTGACGGGTCATTTTGTGCGGTAACCGCAATATGTCGATAAATGTTTGTTTGTTTTTATCGTCGGCGCGAAATGTATCATCGATCTGGTGCCTGGCGTCTCGAATCATGCGTATGGTGGGGGCGCCGATTGCCGTGATGTTCTCGTCCTGGCCACAGAGCAGGAAAACTTCCAACAGTGCCGAGGGAGTCGTTTGAAACAGGTCTTCTCTTTTTGCTTCCAGATAGGTGTTTCGGGTCTGGAAGCGGTCATTGATCGTGACTATTTCGTCTTCCGCCCCGGCTCGCAAGATCGCCTGGTCAAAATTCTGGATCAGGACTTCGTTGAGCTGCCCCAGCGCGAGGGCCCAGCGATAGTAGGTTTGCATGAACTGTTCAACGGCGAGCTTGTCGCCATCTTCGAACCCCCACATTGCCGCCAGTTCTCGCTGGTGGTCAAACAGCAGGCGGTCTTCCTCGCGCTTGGTAATCATGTGTAAGGCATAGCGCACCTGCCACATGAAATCGCGTCCGCGATTGAGTATCTCCATTTCATCGGGGTTAAGGAATTTGTCTGTGGACAGCTCTTCCAATGTCTCCACACCGAAATGACGCTCTGCAATCCAGCCAATAATCTGTAGGTCCCTGAGGCCACCGGGAGAACTCTTGACATTGGGTTCCAGGTTGTATTCTGTGTCGGCGAATTTGGCGTGTCGACTTGTCTGTTCTGCCAGCTTTGCCTGAAAAAATTCCGCACTGGGCCACATAACATCGGTGCTGGTTGCGGCCCTGACTGCGTCCATTAGTTGCTCAGGTCCCCGAATGACCCTTGCTTCCATCAGATTGGTTAAGACGGTGATGTCTTTCCGTGCACTGTCGGCACATTGGGCCACGGTTCGTACACTGTGGCCAATGTCCAATCCGATGTCCCATAACAGCGTCAGGAACTGCTCAAGTTGGTTGTCACAATTTTTCGGCTCATCACCTAGCAAGATGAGTAGATCGATGTCTGAGTGGGGGTGCAGCTCACCGCGACCGTAGCCACCAACTGCCACAAGAGCAAGATCTGAGTGCTGCCACGGCTGTTTATCCCACAGGGCGCCCAGCAAGGCGTCCATAAATTGAGCGCGCAGGGTGAGTAATTCCCTGGCCTCGATGCCTTCGAGGAACCGGGCATGCAGGTATTCGGTTGCTACACTGATTGCGGGCTTGCAGCAGGCGATGCTGCATTCGGAGTCCAGCTGTAGGCGGAAAGCGTCTACATCAAATAGGCCGGGGGGTAAGGGTTCGGCTCGGGCAATCATGCTGTACCCGGGTAGTTCTCATTAGAGCGCAGCGTGAATATCTCGCAACCGGCTTCGGTAACAGCGAGGGTGTGCTCCCATTGCGAAGAGAGTCGCCCATCCTTGGTGGTAACCGTCCAGCCATCTTTGGCATTCAGTTTGGTGTGGCGGCGCCCCGCGTTAATCATGGGCTCGATGGTAAAGCACATACCGGGCTCAAGTACCATGCCGGTCCCCTTGCGGCCGTAGTGGAGAACCTGCGGGTCTTCATGGAATACCCGGCCAATACCGTGACCACAGTACTCGCGTACAACCGAGTAGTAATTTTTCTCAGCATGTTGCTGAATGACGTGACCAATGTCGCCCAGAGTGGTGCCGGGTTTGACAATATCCAGGGCTTTATAAAGACATTCCTGGGTGACTTTGATCAGGCGCTGGGCGTGGGGTGCGACGTCGCCGACCATGACCATAATACTGGTGTCGCCGTGATAGTCGTCTTTGATAACCGTGACATCGATATTGACGATATCACCGTTTTTCAGCTTTTTTCCGTCGGATGGAATACCGTGGCAGATCACTTCGTTGACCGATGTGCAGATAGACTTGGGGAAGCCGTTGTAGTTCAGCGGCGCGGGGATGGCATTTTGAGTCCCGGTAATATACTCGTGGCAGATACGATCCAGTTCGCCCGTTGTCATGCCCACTTCAACCCTGGGCTCTATCATTTCGAGTACTTCCGAGGCCAATCGCCCGGCAACTCGCATCTTCTGAAGTTCATCCGCTGTCTTGATTGCTGCTGACATTTATAACCTATTGAAATATAAAGATAAAATTTAACTTTCGTGCAATAATTAGCCACTACCTCTTTCCGAGGGAGGCACATTCTACCCTAATCGGGACGGAAATGAGTACCGCCGGCGCTTTGAAGGCGCAATCCCGCTCGGGAAATTGCTTTAATCTGTCTCCTGCATATGGTATAAAGCGCGCCTCTTCAGGGCTGGAGGCTGTATTTGGCCGCATTCCGGGGGAGTAAAAAACCAACGACACACACTTATCGACACGTGCTTCAGGGTGCTGGCCAAGGCCGGTTTGGGGGATGGGATAGGTGGACGACTAACCCGTACAAAAAGGTATTATCAATGACAACGCAAGTAAGTATGCGTGAGTTACTGCAAGCAGGCGCTCACTTTGGTCACCAGACCCGCTACTGGAATCCTAAAATGGACCAGTACATCTTTGGTGCTCGCAACAAGATTCACATCATCAACCTGGAGCACACTGTTCCGGCTTTCAATGACGCCCTGGGTTACGTACACAACCTGGCCAGCAACAAGAACAAGGTTATGTTTGTTGGCACCAAGCGTGCCGCTGGCAAGATTGTCAAAGAGCAGGCAGAACGTGCGGGCATGCCCTACGTAAGCCACCGCTGGTTGGGCGGCATGTTGACCAACTACAAAACCATTCGTGCTTCCATCAAGCGTCTGCGTGATTTTGAAGCGCAACAGACTGACGGCACCTTCGAGAAGCTGACCAAGAAAGAGGCGCTGATGCGTACTCGCGCTATGGAAAAGCTGGAGCGAAGTATCGGTGGTATTAAGGAAATGGGTGGACTCCCCGACGCACTCTTCGTCGTTGATGTTGACCACGAGCGTATTGCAATCACTGAAGCCAACAAGCTGGGTATTCCGGTGATCGGTATCGTGGACACTAATAGCAACCCCGATGGTGTCGATTTCATCATCCCGGGTAACGACGATGCGATTCGCGCTATCAAGCTCTACGTTGCCGCAGTGGCAGACGCCTGCATCGCCGGTAAGGCGGACGGCAACGAGCCCGTTGCAGCTAAAAATGAGTTTGTAGAAGAAGCAGCAGCTCCCGAAGTTGCGGCAGCCCCTGAAGTAGCGGCTCCAGAAGCAGCAGCTCCCGAAGTTGCGGCAGCCCCTGAAGCAGCAGCTCCAGAAGCAGCAGCCCCAGAAGCAGCAGCCCCAGAAGCAGCAGCTCCAGAAGCAGCAGCTCCAGAAGCAGCAGCTCCAGAAGCAGCAGCTCCAGAAGCGCCAGCCAAGTAAGCTCGAAACTCGCTGAGGCCCTGCGAAGAGGGGCTTCAGTCGCACGATATACCCCCGTAGCCTATTGCATGCACGGGGTTTTCATTATTTTGTATCCACACCCTTTGTTGGGTGATAGCAGGGAGGATTACCAATGTCTGCAGCACTGGTTAAAGAATTACGCGAGCGCACAGGTCTGGGCTTGCTGGAATGTAAGAGGGCTCTAAAGGCCGCCGATGGCGACGTCAACCTGGCGATAGAAGAGATGCGTAAGTCCAGTGGCATGAAGGCAGCCAAGAAAGCTGGCCGGACCGCTGCTGATGGTGTGGTGGCTATACGTTTGTCAGACGATGGCAGCTATGGCGTCATCGTGGAAGTTAACAGCGAAACGGATTTTGTTGCCAGGGATGAGAACTTCCTTGGTTTTGTTGGCAAGGTTGTTGATTCTGCGTTTACGGCCAAGCAAACAGACGTTGCCGCTGTAATGGCTGGCGAACTGGAATCTGCACGTGAGGCACTGGTCCAGAAAATCGGAGAAAATATCAGTGTTCGCCGGTTCGCGCTCAGTAACGCAGATGCCGGTGTCGTGGGTGCTTATGTTCACGGTACCAATCGCATTGGCGTATTGGTCGAGCTCAAGGGTGGGGATCAGGACCTGGCGAAAGATGTCGCTATGCACGTCGCGGCGGTCAACCCACAGGTTGTTTCCGCAGACGATATGCCGGCGGAGCTGGTTGCCAAGGAGACTGAGATTTATACTGCACAGGCTCAGGAATCTGGTAAGCCTGCCGAAATCATCGAAAAGATGATTGGCGGACGGATCAAGAAGTTCCTGGCGGAGAATAGCCTGGTAGAACAGTCTTTTGTCAAGGACCCGGATGTCACCGTTGGTAAGCTGGTAGCAGCGGCCGGCGCGGAAGTGGTTTCTTTTGTCCGCTTTGAAGTGGGCGAAGGTATTGAGGTCGAGCAGGTGGATTTTGCCGCCGAGGTTGCAGCCCAGCTTAACGGCTAAAGGACTGCGAATCGAATAACGGGGCTTATGCCCCGTTTTTTTATGCCCTGAATTTGTCCAAAACGGCTCTTTGTCCTGTAAGATACGGCCCAGCTCAGGAGTTGAATACTATGTCGATTACGACCGGTGATAAAAAATACAAGAGAATACTGCTTAAGCTAAGTGGTGAGGCCCTGTCTGGCAGCGAAAAATTTGGTATCGATCCGAAAGTTTTAGACTTGATGGCGCTGGAGATCGGCCAACTGGTCGGAATTGGTGTGCAGGTTGGCCTGGTTGTGGGTGGTGGCAACCTGTTTCGTGGGGCGGCGCTGCAAAAGGCGGGGTTGGATCGCGTAACGGGCGATCACATGGGGATGCTGGCGACGGTGATGAATGCACTGGCGTTGCGCGACGCACTCGAACGATCCAATATTGCGACCCAGGTCATGTCATCGATACCCATGAGTGGGGTCGTTGACCATTATGACAGGCGCAAGGCCATCAGAGCCCTGGATAACGGCGATGTGGTTATTTTTTCCGCCGGTACCGGCAACCCATTTTTCACCACAGATTCTGCAGCCTGCCTGCGCGGTATTGAAGTGGGCGCTGAGCTGGTTCTCAAAGCGACAAAGGTGGACGGGGTCTACTCTGCTGACCCCATGAAAGTGCCCGATGCGGTAAAATTTGACGAGCTCTCTTATGATGAAGTACTGGATAAAAAGCTCGAGGTCATGGACCTGACGGCGATTCTCCTGTGCCGTGATCATCAGATGCCGCTAAGGGTATTTGAGATGGAACGACCCGGTGCGCTGCTGAAAATCGTACGCGGCGGTGACGAAGGAACGTTGATTAAGTGATGGCTGTGTCCAAGCGAGGAAAGAAACATGCTAGATGATGTAAAAAAAGATGCCAGCGAACGCATGGAAAAGAGCCTTGATGCACTGGCTCATAATTTCAATAAAATTCGTACAGGCCGCGCCCACCCCAGTTTGTTGGACGGACTGAAAGTCGAGTATTACGGCTCGGCCACTCCCTTGAGTCAGGTGGCAAACGTCAATGTGGAAGATGCTCGAACCCTGTCGCTGACAGTCTGGGATAAGTCGATGATTCAGGACGTGGAGCGAGCGATTATGAAGTCAGACCTCGGTCTTAATCCAGCGACTGCCGGTGAAGTTATTCGAATTCCCATGCCAATGTTGACCGAGGAGACCCGCAAGGGTTTTACCCGGCAGGCCAAAGCGGAGGCCGAATCGGCACGGGTGTCAGTGCGCAATGCCCGTCGCGATGCGATGGCTATGCTCAAAGAACTGTGTAAGGACAAAGAAATCAGTGAGGATGATGAGCGTCGTGGTCAGGATGATACCCAGAAGTTGACGGATAGCTATATTGCGAAGATTGAAAAGCTGTTGTCCGCCAAAGAAGCCGACTTGATGGAAATATAGCCTCCATTCCGGCGGCTTCGACACTCATGTTAACAGACGACATAGTAGACAATATGATTCCCCATCATGTTGCTATCATCATGGACGGGAATAATCGCTGGGCTAAACGGCAGGGCCTGCCCGGAACGGCAGGCCACCGGGCAGGTGTTGAAGCCGTGCGGGAGATTTTACGCACCTGTCGCGACCACGGTGTTCAGGTACTCACCCTGTTCGCTTTCAGCAGTGAGAATTGGGGTAGACCACAACCAGAGGTTCGTGCGCTATTGGCCTTGCTTTCGCGTTATCTGCGCAGCGAAGTGCGCAGTTTGAACGAAGATGGTATCCGCCTGCGGTTTATTGGTGAACGCAGCCGATTTAGTGAAAAATTACAGCGCCTCATGCGACAATCTGAGCAATTGACAGCTCAAAATACTGTTTCCACTGTGGTTATCGCGGTGGATTATGGTGGTCAATGGGACATAGCGCAGGCGGTGAAAACTCTGGCGCATAAAGTTAAATCGGGCGACCTACAGCCGGAGGAGATTACGCCCGAGCTGATTGGCCAAAACGTTTCTATTAGTGATTTACCGCACCCGGATTTGTGCATTCGTACCGGGGGTGATGCGCGTATCAGCAATTTCATGCTGTGGCATTTTGCCTACAGCGAGCTGTATTTTACCAATACGCTTTGGCCCGATTTCGGCGAGCTGGAATTTGCCCGCGCGCTGGCGGATTATAGTCGGCGTGAACGTCGTTTTGGTGTCAGGGACTAACAAGAAACGTGATGATCGGAATTTACTATGCTTAAGCAACGCGTGATTACCGGCCTTATTATGGCGGGGGCTTTTCTCGGCGCGGTCATTTACCTGTCCGTCCCGGCGCTCGCCCTGGTATTTGGCGTGGTCGTTGCCCTGGGTGCCTGGGAGTGGTCCCGTCTTGCCGGCTGGGAAACACCCTATACTCGTGTGCTCTATGTAGCGGTGTTATTGGCAGCGATGGGGGTACTTTACTGGTATTGCGGGTTGGCCAACTCTCCTCAGCACGAGCAGGTCCAGCCTTTTCTGGGTCTTGCCTGTCTGTGGTGGTCTATCGCGTTGTTGTGGGTGAAGGGCTACCCGGGCAGTGCTGTACTGTGGGGGAATGTGGTGATGCGCAGCCTGATGGGCGCGCTTATTCTGGTGCCCGCCTGGATGTCAGCCGTATTTTTGCTGAGTTTCCCCCGGGGTGGTTTGTTGATGGTGGCCTTGATCGTGGTAGTCGCAGCAGCCGATATCGGAGCCTATTTTACCGGCAAGAGCCTGGGCAAGCACAAATTGGCGCCTGCCGTCAGTCCGGCGAAGACCTGGGAAGGTTTTTGGGGAGGGATTTTCAGTTGCTTCGTGCTAGCCGTGTTGACCTGGTACTTGTTGCCGACGTCCTTCGGCCATGTGGGTCTGCTGTCTGTTATTGTTGTCTTTGTTGCAACAGCGCTGTTTTCAGTCGTGGGAGACCTGGGTGTCAGTATGGTCAAACGCGAAAGCGGGTTTAAGGATAGCGGCAGTCTGCTGCCGGGCCATGGCGGCTTTCTTGACAGGCTGGATAGTATCTGCGGCGCCGCCCCGGTTTTCGCGCTCGGCTTACTGCTGGCGGGTTGGTAGATACGATGCGCGTTATCAGTGTTTTGGGTTGTACCGGTTCAATCGGTGTCAGTACGCTGGATGTGATCCAGCGGCATTCAGAAGATTTTCAGGTGTTTGGCCTCGCTGCCAACCGCTCCGTTGATGCCATGTTGGCCCAGTGTCTTGTTCATCAACCCCGTTACGCGGTAATGATGGATGAGGAGGCGGCGACTCAGCTGGCAGCGCGTATGCCTGCCGGCAGCGAGACCCGTGTTCTGCATGGCGAAGCGGGTCTTGAACAGATTGCCACTGCGCCGGAAGTGGATGTTGTCATGGCCGCTATCGTCGGCGCAGCGGGTCTGCCTTCAACTCTGGCGGCCGCGCAAGCCGGTAAAACCCTGCTGCTGGCCAATAAAGAATCCCTGGTAATGGGGGGGCATCTACTGATGCAGGCCGTTCGTGATAGCGGCGCTCGTCTGATGCCAATTGACAGCGAGCACAATGCGATTTTCCAGTGCATGCCAGCGACAGAGGATGCCCGGCCAATTCTCAAGGGCGTCAGCAAGGTGTTGCTTACTGCTTCAGGTGGCCCTTTCAGAAACTGGAGTGCCGCCCAGATGCGAGAGGCCAGCCCGGATCAGGCCTGTGCCCATCCCAATTGGTCGATGGGTCGTAAAATATCAGTGGATTCAGCGTCTCTCATGAACAAGGGGCTGGAGTTTGTTGAGGCTTGCTGGATTTTCGATTTGTCACCGGATCAGGTCGATGTTGTGGTCCATCCCCAGAGTATTATCCATTCCATGGTCCAGTATATCGATGGCTCGGTGTTGGCGCAGATGGGTAACCCCGATATGCGTACACCCATTGCCTACGGCCTGGGATGGCCGGACCGGCTGGTGTCCGGGGTTGCCCCCCTGGATTTGATCGCTACGGCGAGACTGGATTTTGAGGCTCCGGATGAAGGTCGCTTCCCGTGTTTACGCCTGGCGAGGGAGGCAGTGGCCACAGGTGGCACAGCGATGGCCAGTTGTAATGCTGCAAATGAGGTGGCGGTGGCGGCTTTTCTGGCGGAGAATATCCGATTTACTGATATCCCCGTTGTCATTGAGAGAACCCTGGAGCGGGTGGACGTGAGGGAACCTCAGTCGCTGTCAGTGGTCGAAACTGCCGACACCAGCGCAAGACAGGTGGCAACAGAGATTATAGAGAGAATGACGTAAGCCATGGAAATGATTAATACCATTGCGATCACACTGGCTACCCTTGCCATTCTGGTCGGTGTGCATGAATACGGTCACTTCTGGGTCGCCAGGCGGTGTGGGGTGAAAGTGCTGAAATTCTCCATCGGTTTTGGCAAGTCCTTGCTGACCTGGAGTGACAAGCAGGGTACAGAATATTCGATTTCCGCTATTCCGCTGGGCGGATTCGTCAAAATGCTGGACGAGCGTGAGGGGGAAGTTGCCGCTGACGAACTGGACCAGGCCTTCAACCGTAAACACGTACTGCAACGCATTGCTGTGGTTGCTGCCGGACCGCTGGCAAACTTCGTTTTGGCAGTTGTTGCCTATTGGTTTCTTTTTATGGGCGGCGAATCCGGAATTGCCCCCATCATTGGCGCTGTTGAAGTCGGGTCAGAGGCCGATGTTGCCGGGCTGGAGGCGGGGCAGGAGATTGTAGCCGTTGACGGCAGGGAAACCCCTACATGGCAGGCCCTGAGTTTTCGCCTGTTGGATCGAATTGGTGACAGCGGCCCCATGAATTTTGCGGTGAAGTACCCTGATTCCGATGTCATCTATGAGTCGCAAGTTGTGTTGGATGAGTGGCTGTCGGGGCAGGAAATGCCCAATTTATTCGCCGGTCTGGGCCTGACTATGTACACCCCGGACGTCGTACCGCTATTTGATGAAGTGGTATCGGGTGGGGCGGCTGAGCGCGCTGGCCTGAAACCGGGCGACCTGGCGTTGAGCGCCGACGGTGTAACCCTGTCAGTGTGGATGGACTGGGTCGACTATGTGCGGGCTCGCCCTGGTAAATCTATTGAACTTGAGTATCTCCGGGACGGAGAAACGCGCCGTACGGCCATCGTTCCCGAGTCGGTGACGAACGATAACGGCGAGACCTTTGGCCGGGTGGGCCTGGGCGTTCGCCCGCCGGAATTACCTGCCTATATGAAGCGGGAGTTTTCCAGGGGACCGCTGGAGTCCCTGGGCGCGAGTATCGATCGCACAGGTGAGTTGGCTGGTTTTACGCTGAATTCGATTAAAAAGATGGTTATGGGCCTAATCTCTCCAAAAAACTTGAGTGGCCCCATCACCATTGCTAAAGTGGCCTCCGCGTCCGCCAAGTCAGGGCTGGAATCTTATATCAGTTTCCTCGCTCTGCTCAGCGTGAGCCTGGGAGTACTGAATTTGTTGCCCATCCCGGTATTGGATGGAGGGCATCTTATGTATTACCTGGTAGAACTTGTGGCTGGCCGCCCGGTGCCTGAAAAAATTCAGATGGTGGGTTATCAGGTGGGCTTGTTTATGGTCCTGGGAATTATGGCGTTGGCATTGTATAACGATTTTGCGCGACTATAGCCCGGTGCAGGTATCAGGTGAGAAGTAGCATTTTTATAACAGCGAAACGCAGTCAATTCGGCTGCGGGCATTATCCGGTGGTTAAGAGTATTTTGATTAAACGCATTCTTAGATTGTTTGCTGTTGCCCCTCTTATGTTGGCGCAATTGACCTGGGCGCAGGCCTTTGTGGTTTCCGATATTCGGGTAGAGGGCTTGCAGCGGATATCCGCCGGGAGCGTCTTTGCCAGTATGCCCTTAGCGGTGGGCGATACGGTTGATGAGCGGACTATACGGGCAGCGTCCCGGAGTTTGTTTCAGACGGGTAATTTCGACGATATCCGCATTGGTCGTGATGACAATGTCCTGGTTGTTATCGTGACAGAGCGGCCCAGCATCAGCGACATTCAGATAGAGGGTAATAAGGCGATTGAAACCGAAGCCCTGCTGGATGGTCTGAAAGGTTCCGGCCTGGCAGTGGGTAAGGTCTTTCAGCGATCCACTCTCGAGGGAATGCAACTTGAACTGCAACGCCAGTATGTGCAGCAGGGACGCTATGACGCCAGTATTGAGACCGAGGTCTTGCCCGAGCCCCGCAACCGGGTGTCTATCAGTATTGATGTCAATGAGGGTACGGTCGCTGCCATCAAGCATATCAATGTGGTGGGGAATGAGGTGTTCAGTGATGAGGAACTCATGGACTTGTTCGAGCTGAAAACTACTGGCTGGCTCTCCTTTTTCAAAAACGACGACAAGTATTCCCGGGAAAAATTGACCGGGGACCTCGAAGGTATTACCTCTTATTACATGGATCGGGGCTATTTGCAGTTCCGGATCGATTCAACGCAGGTGTCCGTCTCTCCGGATAAAGAGCAGGTCTATATCACCGCCAATGTCACTGAAGGCGAGAAATTTACCGTGAGTGGCGTCGATCTATCCGGTGACCTGGTGCTCCCGGACAGCGATTTACGCCGCTTTTTACTGATATCTGAAGGCCAGACGTTTTCTCAGCAGCTGGTTACTTCTACCGAGGAGTACCTCACTCGCCGACTGGGTAATGAGGGCTATAATTTTGCCAAAGTTACGGGTATCCCCGAGCTGGATGAAGAAGCAAAGACGGTCTCCCTGAAGTTTTTTGTCGACCCCGGTAAACGGACCTACGTTCGCCGTATCAGCTTTAAGGGTAACCTCAAGACCGCCGACGATGTGCTGCGCCGCGAAATGCGGCAGATGGAAAGTGCGCCGGCATCCGCATCGGCTATCGAACAGTCCCGCATTCGCCTGGAACGACTGGGGTTTTTCAGCCGGGCGATGGTTGAAACTCCGGAAGTTGCGGGGCACGACGACTTGATTGATGTGCAGTTCGCAGTCGAAGAGCAGTCCTCTGGCAGCATTGGCGCGAGTTTTGGCTACGCCCAGGACGCCGGCTTGATTCTGGGTCTTAACCTGCAGCAGGACAATTTCCTGGGTACGGGAAAACGGGTGGGTATCTCCCTGAACTCCTCAAGCTACCAGGACTTATACAATTTTAGTTACACCAACCCCTATTACACAGAGGATGGTGTCAGCCGAGGTTTCAACATATTCTACCGCTCTACTGACCTGTCTGAGGTCAATGTTGCCAGCTATACCACGGATACCCTGGGCGGTGCACTTAACTTTGGCTACCCGATCAAGGAAACGGAGCGTCTGGGCTTCAGCTTTGGTATTTCGAATACGGAGATCACCGCGGGTCGTTATGCAGTACAGGAAATTTTTGCCAGTCCTCGTCTGGAAAAGGGCGTAGATGACTGGTATGAAAGTACGTTGCAGGCCGATGGCACCTATTCCGATGTAGAAGAAATAACCCCGATTTATCCGCTGGGCCCCGACGGCTTGCCGCTGAGATATATTGTGATTCCGGAAGAGCTGGGCTTCCTGGACGAAAATGGCGACGAGTACCTGAACTGGACCATTACCTCAAGCTGGACGCAGTCCACGCTGAACCGGGGTCGCATGGCCACCCGCGGGGCCTCGCAATCAGTATCCCTTGAGGTGGCGATGCCGGGGTCAGACCTGGAGTTCTATAAGCTGAATTATCGCGGAGAGCTCTTCTACCCCATATCCGGCCGCTGGGTGGGTCACCTGAGGACTGAGTTGGGTTATGGCGATGGCTATGGCGACACGTCGGAATTGCCCTTTTACGAGCATTTCTTTGCCGGTGGCTTTGGCTCCGTGCGCGGCTTTGAAAGCAACACCCTGGGGCCTCGCAGTACGCCAGCAGAACTTTACACTGCCAACCAGCCGGTGACCGGTATTGATGAGGATGGCAATGCGACTGAGGTCGGTGGTCCCAATGGTGGTCAGTTTGGCTATGTTGTTGACCCCAATACGGGCAAACTGGTTACCGAGACCGTCAATAATCGTAGAGCCGATCCATTTGGTGGTAACGTATTGATAGAAGCGAGCGCAGAGTTGCTGTTTCCGCTGCCTTTCATTAAGGACCAGAGCCAGTTGCGGTCGGCCTTTTTTGTCGATGCCGGCAACGTATTTAATACCAAGTGCGCCGCCTCGCAGATCAACTGTTTTGATGTGGATTTCGATGAATTTCGTTATTCTGTCGGTGTGGGTGTGACCTGGATTACCGGCTTTGGTCCAATGACTTTCAGTCTGGCCAAGCCGCTGAATGCGGGTCCGGATGATCGGGAGGAAGCGTTCCAGTTTACCCTGGGTCGTGGATTCTAGAATTTTTTATTAATGTGATGTTTGGAGAAAACTGTGTCTAAATTTTTTAAAGTTGCTTTTACCTGTGTCGTACTGGCATTGCCCACATTTGCCTGGGCCCAGGGAAAAATAGCCGTTGTTAATGTACAGGAGGCCATCCTGCAAACGGATGTCGCCCAGAAACGTTTGGCTGCTGTGCGCGACCAGGAGGACTATAAGTCCGACAAGGCTGAGTATGACCGCCTGAAGGACGAGTTCGATGGATTGGTTCAAAAGCTGCAAAAAGACATGGCTGTTATGAGCCAGGAGCAGCAAAAAGCAGCGCGCCAGAAATTGACCACCAAGCAGGGTGACCTGGAGCATGTGACTGGAAAATTACAGCAGGCTGAGCAGTCAGCAGGCCAGGCAATTCTGCAGGAAATGTCACCCACGGTACAGGAAGTTCTGCGAGACCTCATCGCAACAGAAGGCATTGGCTTGTTACTGCAGCGCAATTCAGTCATCCATGCTGACGCGGGCTACAGTATCACCGCCAAGGTGACCGACAAGCTGAACCAGATGCCTTCAAAGTAGAGCCATACCATGTATTCGCTAGCAGAACTCGCCGTCAATCTTGGCCTGGCGTATTCTGGCCAAGCGGATCGAGTTATTACCGGGCTGGCACCTCTGGATTCTGCCGGCCCGGATCAGTTATCTTTTATTGCTGACAAAAAGTATCTCTCTCAGTTGGCGGTCACACGCGCAGCTGCCGTTATTCTACATCCCGACTATGCCGATCAATGTCCGGTAGCCAGCCTCCCTTGCACTGAGCCCTATGTGATGTTTGCGAGGGCATCCCGCTTGTTCGATCGCAGCCCCGAAACGAAGCCCGGTATACACCCAAGTGCTGTGGTGTCACCGGATAGCGTCGTGCACGCCTCGGCTTCGGTGGCGGCTATGGCCGTGATTGAGGCGGGAGCGGTGATAGAGGAGCATGTCAGCATCGGAGCCGGCGTGTTCGTGGGCAGTGACAGCCGCGTTGGCAAGGGCAGTAAAATTTACCCCAATGCGGTTCTCTACCACGATGTTCACCTGGGGGAGAGCTGTGTACTTCATGCGCTGGCGGTGTTGGGGAGTGACGGCTTTGGCTTCGCCCCGGGCGATGCGGGCTGGGAAAAAATCTACCAGCTTGGGGGGGTGCGTATCGGTGATCGGGTGGAGATTGGCGGCGGTTGCACTATCGATCGTGGTGCCCTGGAGCACACTGTCATCGAAGATGGGGTAATCATCGATAATCAGGTACACATTGCCCACAATTGTCGTATCGGCAAAAATACCGCGATAGCGGCTTGCTGTGGAGTGGCTGGAAGCGCCAAGATAGGTGCGAACTGCACGTTCGGCGGCATGTGCGGCGTGGCAGGACATATAGAGATTTGTGACAATGCGCATTTTACGGGTAGGTCTATGGTGACCAAGTCCGTGTCCGAACCCGGGTCATACTCCTCCGGGATACCCGCCTCACCGTCGCGGGAATGGCGAAAAAATGCAGTACGCTTTTTACAACTGGAGTCTATTTACCGAAGGCTGGTCAAGCTGGAAAAGCAGTAGAACCTATTTTACGCGGAGCGCCAAAGTTCGATGATGGACGTTAACGAAATTCGAAAGTACCTACCCCACCGTTATCCCTTTTTGCTGGTTGATCGGGTGGTAGAGCTGACCGAAGGCGAGTCTATCGTTGCCTACAAAAACCTGACAATCAACGAGCCCTTTTTCGATGGCCACTTCCCGGGTCAACCCGTTTTCCCGGGGGTATTGTTGTTAGAAGCCATGGCTCAGGCTGCCGGTATCCTCGGCTTCAAAACCATGAATAAGACACCGGAGGATGGTTCGATTTACTATTTCGTCGGCGCCGACAAACTCCGTTTCAAACGCCCTTGCGTACCGGGAGACCAGGTGATGCTAAGAGCTAACATTGTCTCTGATCGCCGCGGCATCTGGAAGTTTGATGTCAGTGCAGACGTCGATGGTGAGCTGTGTGCCTCGGCCTCCATTCTTTGTGCAGATCGTTGAGCATGATCGATAGCCGGGCAATTATTGATCCATCGGCAAAGCTTGCCGAGGATGTTACCGTGGGCCCCTGGTCCATCGTGGGTCCGGATGTAGAGATTGGCCCCGGGACCATCATAGAACCCCATGTTGTGCTTAGAGGACCCACGATCATTGGGTCTGGGAACCATATCTACCAGTTTTCCAGCATTGGTGAAGCGACACCTGACCTGAAATATCGCAATGAGCCAACGCGGCTGATCATTGGCGATAATAATATTATCCGCGAAAATGTCACCATTCACCGTGGCACAGTGCAGGACCGTTCTGAAACGACGATAGGCAACGATAATTTGTTGATGGCCTACGTACACATAGGTCACGACAGCATCATCGGCAATAATACTATTTTGGTGAATAACACGGCACTGGCAGGGCATGTTCACATCGGTGACTGGGCTATTCTCAGTGGCTACACGCTGGTTCACCAGTTCTGTAAAATAGGTGCTCACAGCTTCAGTGGTATGGGCACGGCGATAGGCAAGGACGTGCCGGCTTATGTGACGGTCAGCGGTGCGCCGGCCTCGGTCAAGACCATCAATAGTGAGGGTTTACGCAGGCGCGGGTTTTCTGCCGACGCTATCAGCCAGCTGCGGCGTGCGTTCAAAATCCTCTATCGCCAGGGGCTGACCATTGATATCGCAGTACAACGGCTGGAATTAATGCTGGGGGAGACCCCGGAAATTCAGGCGCTGATTGACAGTATTCAATCCTCGGAACGGGGTATTGTGCGGTAAATGCCTTCTGGTACGCTCCGTATCGGTATGCTTGCGGGCGAAATATCCGGTGATATTCTCGGATCACATTTACTTGCGGCCCTGAAGAACCAATTTGACGACGTGATTGTGGAGGGTATCGGCGGACCGCTGATGGCCGAGCAGGGTCTGGAGAGCCTCTACCCCATGGACCGTTTGTCTGTGATTGGTCTGGTCGAGCCCCTCAAACGTCTTCCCGAACTGCTCCGTATACGTCGGGGAGTCTACGAGCACTTCCTGGCGAATCCCCCGGATGTCTTTTTGGGTATTGATGCGCCGGACTTTAATCTCGGGCTGGAAATCCGCTTGCGGGCCGCCTGTATAACGACTGCTCACCTGGTCAGCCCCTCGGTCTGGGCATGGCGTAGCGGCCGGATTCACAAGATCAAGCGTGCGGTTGATCTCATGTTGACCCTGTTTCCCTTTGAAACTGAAATTTATAAGCAGCACCAGGTGCCAGTGGAATTTGTTGGTCATCCCCTGGCCGATGAAATCCCCCTGCAAGTTGATGGAAGTGCCGCACGGGCGACGCTGGATTATTTTCCTGTAGGAAAATGTCTGGCGCTGATGCCGGGCAGTCGGGCGGGGGAGGTCCGGATGCTGGGCCCGTTATTTCTGGACGTTGCCGGCCGGCTATTGAAAGAAATCCCCAATCTGTCCTTCATTTTGCCCGCGGCCAACGATGCTCGCCACGCCGAATTACTGAGCCTGCTACAGGCACATCCGGAGCTACCGGTGACCCTGATAAAGGGTCAGTCCCGAGAGGCGATGGCCGCTGCTGATGCGGTGTTGCTGGCTTCCGGCACGGCCACGCTGGAGGCGATGTTATTGAAGCGGCCAATGGTCGTGGCCTACCGTATGGCGGCCTTGTCCTGGTTTATCATTTCCCGCCTGGCAACGACGAAATTTGTTGGTCTGCCCAATGTATTGGCGGGGCGGGAGTTGGTGCCGGAATTACTGCAAAGCAAGGCGCGCGCCGACCTGATCGCGGATGCATTGCTGCCACTGCTGCTCGAAGGTGGTGAGAGGGAGACGACGTTGGGTGAATTCGATGAGATTCATCGACAACTGCGCCTGGGCTATGGCGAGCGCGCGGCTGCCGCGCTTGCGTCTTTGGTAGCGGGAAAAAGCAGTGAGCCGTAAGCTCGAGCCGTTTCGGCTAAGCTATCAGGGGGCAGATTTTGCCGGCGTCGATGAGGTGGGTCGCGGTCCCCTGGCCGGGGATGTGGTCACGGCGGCTGTTATCCTGAACCCGAATCGGCCGATCGAGGGCCTGCGTGACTCCAAGAGGCTGAGTCCGAAGCGACGTGAGGAGCTTGCGCTGTTGATTAGGGAAAACGCCACGGCCTGGGCGGTTGCTCGGGCCACGGTCGCTGAAATAGATGAAATGAATATCCTGCAGGCCAGTCTCATGGCTATGCACCGGGCGATCAGCGCACTGGACCCTCAGCCGGGCTACGTATTGGTTGATGGTAATCGGCTACCCAAGTGGCACTACGCTTCCGAAGCCGTGGTAAAGGGTGATGACCGGGTGCCGGCGATTGCTGCGGCGTCTATTCTGGCCAAGGTACAGCGCGACGGCGAGCTGATAGCGTTTGACCGCCAATATCCCGGTTACGGATTTGCCGCACACAAGGGCTACCCCACGGCCCAGCATCTAAAGGCCCTGCGGGAGCTTGGCGTGACGCCGATTCACCGGCGTAGCTTTGCGCCGGTAAAAAATCTGTTAGCGGAGAGCTCAGCAGAGTAAACTCTCAAGTCGTCCATCTACAGTTTTAACGCATGACAGATTTCGTACATCTTCGCCTTCATACCGAATTCTCCCTGATCGATGGCCTGGTCCGTATCAAGCCCCTGGTCAAGCGCGTGGCCGAGTTGGGCATGTCCGCTGTGGCCGTTACTGACCACAGTAATTTCTATGGCCTGATCAAGCTCCATAAAGCCGCATTCGGCGCCGGCGTAAAGCCCATTTTTGGTGTTGACCTGCAGGTCATGGTTGCCGACGATGCAGAACGTGCCTATCCCATAACCTTATTGGCAATGAACGATGCCGGTTATCGAAATCTTACAATATTGATTTCCCAGGCCTATACCGAAGGCCAGTACCTGGGTGTCCCTTATGTCGATAAGGCGTGGATGGAGTCCCACGCCGAGGGCGTCATTGCGTTGTCTGCGGGGGCAGCTGGCGATGTAGGGCAGGCCTTGATAGCGGGTAAGCTCGACATAGCCCGCGAGCGCGCACGCTATTGGATGAACCTCTATCCGGACCGCTACTATCTGGAGTTACACCGTACCGGCAGAGAGGGTGATGAGGCCCAGGTGCATGCAGCGGTAGAACTGGCTGATGAGCTGCAATGCCCGGTTGTGGCAACCAATGATGTGCGTTTTCTTGACTCTTCCGAGTTTGAAGCTCACGAGGCCCGCGTCTGTATTCATGAGGGCAGGGCGCTGGATGATCCGCGCAGGGCGCGTATCTTTACGGACCAGCAATACCTGCGGTCTCCCGCTGAAATGCAGGCTTTGTTTGCTGATATCCCCGAGGCGCTGGCCAACACCGTCGGGATCGCCACGCGCTGCAGTCTGGCGTTGGAGCTTGGGAAACCCTTTCTTCCTGACTACCCCGTGCCTGACGGTTTGACCATGGACGCCTTCTTTCGGCAGTTGTCCCATGAGGGGTTGGATCAACGCCTGGCCGTTTTGTTTGACCCGGCAGCCGAGAGTTTCCCGCAGACGCAGCAGTACTACCGGGACCGTCTGGAGTTCGAACTGAAGGTCATCATCCAGATGGGTTTCCCGGGGTATTTCCTGATTGTTATGGATTTTATTCGCTGGGCGAAAGAGCACGGCATTCCCGTGGGGCCCGGTCGGGGTTCCGGTGCCGGTTCGCTGGTTGCCTATGTGCTGGAGATTACCGATCTCGACCCCCTGGAGTATGACCTGCTGTTCGAGCGCTTCCTGAACCCGGAACGGGTGTCCATGCCTGACTTCGATGTCGACTTCTGCATGGAACGGCGCGATGAAGTCATTGACTATGTCGCGGAAACCTACGGCCGGGAATCGGTGTCACAGATTATTACCTTTGGCACCATGGCGGCGAAGGCGGTCGTGCGCGATGTCGCCAGGGTCCAGGGCAAGGCCTACGGTCTGGCGGATAAATTGTCTAAAATGATTCCCTTCGAAGTGGGAATGACATTGACCAAGGCCCTGGAGCAGGAAGAGCCTTTGCGGCAGTTTCTCGCCGATGACAACCAGGCCCAGGAAATCTGGGACATGGCCGAGCAGCTCGAAGGTGTGACTCGCAACGTCGGCAAACATGCCGGTGGCGTGGTGATCGCGCCATCTCGCCTGACGGACTTTTCACCCCTGTTTTGCGATGAAACCGGTAGCGGTCTGGTGACCCAGTACGACAAGGGGGACGTGGAAGACGCGGGGCTGGTGAAGTTTGACTTTCTCGGCTTGCGTACCCTGACGATTATCGATTGGGCAGTTAAGACAATTGACGTACAGCGTCAGCGTCAGGACGAAGCGGCGCTGGATATTATGCAAATTCCGCTGGATGATCCGGCCTCTTTCCGGTTACTGCAGTCGGCGGAGACCACCGCCGTTTTCCAGCTTGAATCCCGTGGTATGAAGGACTTGATCAAGCGCCTACAGCCCGATTGTTTCGAGGATATCATCGCTCTGGTGGCACTGTTCAGGCCGGGACCCTTGCAGTCGGGCATGGTCGACAACTTTATTAATCGCAAGCACGGGCGGGAGGCTATTTCCTACCCGGATGCGCAGTACCAGCACGAGTGGTTGCAGCCTATTCTGGAACCCACCTATGGCATTATCCTGTATCAGGAACAGGTGATGCAGATTGCCCAGGAACTCGCCGGTTATACCCTGGGCGGTGCCGATATGCTGCGCCGGGCCATGGGTAAGAAAAAACCGGAGGAAATGGCCAAGCAACGAGAGATCTTCCAGGACGGTGCCATTGGCAAGGGGGTTGATGGCAGCCTGTCGATGAAGATCTTCGATCTGGTAGAGAAGTTTGCCGGTTACGGTTTCAACAAATCACACTCGGCGGCCTATGCGCTGGTGTCTTATCAGACGGCCTGGCTAAAAACCCATTATCCTGCACCGTTCATGGCCGCCGTGATGAGCTCTGAACTGCAAAATACCGACAAGATCGTCGTGTTCGTGGAAGAGTGTCATTCCATGGGGCTTCAATTGAAGCATCCCGATGTGAATGAGGGGCAGTACTTGTTCACGGTAAACCTGGACAATGAAATCATCTACGGTCTTGGCGCCGTGAAAGGCCTGGGCGAAGGCCCCATTGAAAATATGCTGTCATCCAGGGACAGCGGTGGCATTTTTACCGACCTGTTTGACTTCTGCGCCCGAACTGATCCGCGCAAGGTAAACCGGCGAGCGATTGATGCGCTGATACGTTCCGGTGCATTTGACTCGTTGGGTGAACCCCGTTGGGTATTGATGGCGAGCCTGGAAGATGCGCTTAAGGCGGCCGAGCAAAGTGCCAGTAACCGCGACAGTGGCATAGAGGACTTGTTTGGTGAGGTGGTGCCTTCCAGCGGTGATGGTAATATCGATATTTATGCGGAGGCTCGCAGTGTCAGGCCCTGGCCGGACAAGGAGCGTCTGACGGGTGAAAAGGAAACCCTGGGTTTGTGGATCAGTGGCCACCCCTTCGACGAGTATGATCGGGAGATACGCCGCTTTGCGCGTACCCGCATCGCCGATCTGCGGGCCGATAAGAAGGGTAGTCAGCTGTTGGCCGGACTGATCGTAGATACGCGCACAATGAAGACCAAGCGCGGCGATACCATGGCGTTTTTGCAGTTGGATGACCGCAGTGCCCGTATAGAGATAGTGCTCTATGGTGAGGCGTATCAGACGCACCGGGAGCTGTTGGTCAAGGACAGCATTATTATCGTCGAAGGCACGGTGGCTCATGACGATTACTCGGGTGGCCTGTCGGTGCGGGTGAAAGAAGTTCGTAGCCTCCTGCAAGCACGGCAGAGCTATGCCTCGGAGTTGCGTATTGAATTACATCACGAGATGGTGAACGAGCGGTTTACCGATGAACTGGAGCAGTTACTCAGTGGTGCAGGTGGGGGAGGTTGCCCGGTGGCCCTGATTTATGGCGGTGCCAGTAGCCGCGCACGCGTCAGATTGGGGGAGCGCTGGCAGGTATTGCCCAGCGACGAGCTGATACAGTCGCTGCGTGATCGGGTGGGCGGTGAGCGCGTGTCATTACAGTATCCCTAAAACGATAAAAAGGAGAGATGTCAGAATGTTATTACAAGATAAAGTGGTGATTGTATCCGGGATTGGTCCCGGCCTGGGGCAGGAACTGTCCACACTGGCGGCCAAAGAGGGGGCTGCGGCCGTCGTACTGGCAGCCAGAACTGCCAGTAAACTTGAGGCGGCGGAGCAGGAGATTGTCGACCTTGGGCTGGGTACCCAAGTGCTGAAAGTAACCACGGACATATCCGATAAGGCGCAATGCGAGGCCCTGGCTGAGGCAACGTTTAAGGCTTTTGGTCGAATTGATGTCCTGTTCAACAGCGCTTACGATCCGGGCAGTTTTGAGCCGATCGAGAGTGCGGATATGGCCGGTTGGCGTCGCGCGATGGATGTGAACTTTTTCGGCACCATGCACCTTACTCAGGCCTGTGTCCCGCATATGAAAGAAAATGGCGGCGGCGCCATTGTGATGATCGCGACCATGGTCGAGCATAAGCCGCTGGCGACACAGGGTGGTTACGGCGCGTCGAAATCGGCCTTGCGAGCGGCGACAAAACACCTTGCACTAGAGTTGGGACAGTACAACATCCGCGTCAACAGCTGCCATATGGGCTGGATGTGGGGCCCCAGTGTTGAAGGTTATTTTTCCTGGCAGGCCAAGGCTACCGGGAAAACCCAGGAAGAACTGATTACCGAGGTTACCAAAGGCATTCCTCTGGGGGTTATTCCGGATGATGGCGATTGCGCGAAGGCCGCTCTGTTCTTCGCGTCGGACTATGCCAATGTCGTTACCGGTGCTGCCCTGGATGTGAACGGCGGCGAGTTTATGCCCATTTAGGGAATCCATTTTTTAATAAGTGGTTTAATAAGAGGTTTTACATGTCTACGGAAATTGAAGCGGCTGCCTTTCGCCGACTATTAGCGCATCTGGACAGTCGTAAAGACGTACAGAATATTGAATTGATGAATTTGGCCGGTTTTTGCCGGAACTGTCTTTCCAAGTGGTACATGGCGGCCGCTGAAGAGCGCGGAGAAGCGGTTGACTACGACGCCGCACGCGAGCGGGTTTATGGCATGCCTTATAGCGAGTGGAAGGACAAACATCAGACCGAGGCGACACCGGAGCAATTGGCCGCCTTTGAGGCCAAGGGGAAGTAGGTGCTTCCCTGCTTCACTGGCGTACTTTCTTACAGAGGGCCGTAGGGTAAGTAGCGGTTGTCGCTGACTGATCGGATCCATTGCAACAGTTCCCTGTCCAGTCGGGCGCCGCGTTTTCTCAGGGTTTTTGCCAGCGGGATCACCGGGGACTTTTCGCCGGCTTCCCAGCCGGCAAGGTTTTCCGCCACCGTGAAGAAGCGAATCAGGTGTAGCAAGTCTTCGTCGGATAGAGGGCTGGCGGCCGCCAACCATTGGGCACTGTCCAATGTCATCAGACCAGAGAACACCTGAGCTTCATCGCCGGTAATGACTTGTTCGAGTTGTTCCAATTGCCCGTTTTGACTGATTTCTATGAAACGCTGAAGTGTACCGGTTGCAATATCAATACTGTGCGCTGCCGCGTCAGCAGTGGGGTCCCATGAACCAATAGACATGTCTTTCTCCTTGCTGAGTGTGTGGGCGATCTAGAGGCGGCGGACCCTGAATTTACGGCCCTTGATCTTGCCGTTAACCAGCTGTCCCAGCGCCTGGTTGGCGACACCGGAATCGATGGCGACATAGGCGGCATAGTCCATGACATCAATTTTGCCCACGGCCTTACCGTCAATACCCGCCTCCCCGGTGAGTGCGCCCAGAATGTCGCCGGGACGAACCTTGTCCTTGCGACCACCGGCAATACAAAGCGTGGTGAATGCCGGGGGCCTCAGACGCTTACCTGTATCGACCAGGGTTTCAATGGCCTCGAATTCTGGTTCAGACTGCAAGTACTGACCAATACGCTCGAGCTTGTAGCGCTCGGATTCAGAGAACAGGGTTAATGCCAGCCCCTCTTTCCCGGCGCGGCCCGTGCGGCCTATTCTGTGGACATAGACTTCCGAATTTCTTGGTAATTCAAAATTGATTACCGCTGGCAGGTCTTCAATATCCAGGCCCCGGGCAGCGACATCGGTGGCGACCAGTACACTGCAACTTTGCTGTTTGAACTGGATCAAAATCTGGTCCCGATCGCGCTGCTCCAGGTCGCCGTGCAGGGCTACGGCACTGACACCATGCTCATCCAGATAGGCGCAGACCTCCCGGGTGTACTGCTTGGTATTGCAAAATACCACGGCGGTGCCGGGCCGATAATGATTCAGCAGTGAGACCAGGGCCTCCAGCTTGCCGCTTTTAGGACAGATGTAGAAATGCTGGGCGATATGTTTATCGCTGTGCTGGCTATCTACACTCACGCGTTGCGGTGACCGCTGGAACCTTCGGCTCAGGGACTCGATGTCATCCGGGTAAGTCGCTGAGAATAACAGGGTTTGTCGCTGCTCGGGGGTTTCACTGATAATGCTCTCAATATCGTCGACAAAACCCATCTCAAGCATTCTGTCGGCCTCGTCCAGTACCAGTGTTGCTACTGAGCTCAGGTTGAGGGTTTTCTTGCGCAAATGGTCCTTGAGGCGCCCCGGGGTGCCGACTACGATATGCGCGCCGTGCTCAAGCGAGCCGATCTGGGGCCCAATCGATTGGCCTCCGCACAGTACCACGACTTTTATGTTCTGTTGGTAGCGAGCCAATCGTCGAATTTCCCCGGCGACCTGGGTTGCCAGCTCCCGTGTTGGACACAAGACCAGCGCCTGGCAGCCGAAATTCCTGGCATTCAGTTTGTCGAGCATCGGCAGTGCAAAGGCGGCTGTTTTACCGCTGCCGGTCTTGGCCTGGGCGATGAGGTCTTTACCCGCCATTGCCAATGGTACGGTCTCAGCCTGGATTGGCGTCATCTGGTGGTAGCCCAGAGATTGCAGGTTCGCCAATTGCTCTGCGGGAAGCTCGAGTTGGGCAAAGGAGGTGTCTGTCACGGGTTCAAAGTCCGGTATGGGGTCAATTCTGGGGGCGGGAGTATAACAGAGTGGTAGTTCTGTGCTCATTGTCGGTCAATTTCGTGTATAATATGCGGCCATTCAAACATCACAAGGTTTATCATGGCCGTCAAACCCAAAGCCAAACCTAACACTCAGCCTTCAAAGAAAAAGCAACCACCCTCCGTTGAAACATCCCAGTCTATTGAAGAACAGACTCGGGCCTTTTTCAAAGCCGGTGGTAAGGTCGATGAGATTCGTACGGGTGTCAGTGGCCAACAGGGTCTTGCGGGTCCGCGTCATATATCACTGGGAAACAATAAGCCCCGAGCCTGAGTCGATGCAGACGGGCCTGATATTGCCCCGGTCTCCGTTAATACTTGACATTTCCTGCGTTGACTCTCGGTCCTTTCTGTATATAATGCAGGCAGCTTGAAAGTGCGACTTATAGTTATTGATGCTCAAAATCGAAGTTCTTTGTTTAGTACCTCGTCCTGATTTTCATAAGTAAGAGCAACACATTTCAGCAAATGGCCTGTAAAGGCTTTAATTACTCATGAAATATATAGGAAATACATATGTCTACTGTAACCGGTACTGTTAAGTGGTTTAACGAATCTAAAGGTTTTGGCTTTATCGAGCAAGAATCTGGTCCTGACGTGTTTGCACACTTCAGCGCTATCACAGGTTCAGGCTTCAAAACTTTGGCCGAAGGCCAGAAAGTTGAGTTCACAGTAACTCAGGGCCAGAAAGGTCCTCAGGCTGAGAACATCGTAGCGGTATAATAACCCTGCGTAAGAAGGCGAGACTTAACGGTCTCGCCTTTTTTTATGTCCACGGATTGACGGTAGATCGCGAGAGCCAAGGATGGCGGTAGCGATCAATGCCTAAAACTTGGTCTTGGCGGCGGGGGTTTTGGCGTCTGCCTGCTCCAGCCATAGCAAGGTATCGATATACGTCACAAAGCGATTGAGATAGTGGGGCGACAGGTCTCGCATCGCTGACAGCGAGCGAATAACCAGTTTTTGTGGGTTTAGCGGGCCGGCCTCTTCCGGGCACTCCGCAATGGCTCTTGTTACCAGCTTATCGGCACTGATTTTTGCACGGGATTCCCGGTGTTGTCGAACCGACTTCAACTCGCCAAAGTCCCCCGGCAGGGCAGGTAGGTCCTGGTCAGCAAAGAGTGCGCCCTGGGCCGAATCCGGGCTCGCCAGCGAACTCACCATGGCGCTCTCCTGCTGCCGCAAAAAATCTTCAAATGAACCACCATCCGGACCCTCGTCCAGGCCTGTTTCCCGGTGTTCCAGTTGGCTGCTCAGGCTGGCAAGTGCCACTACTATGTCGTAATGTCCCAGCTGCTTGGCCCACCGCGCTAGCTCCCTGAATTGGCAGTTGTCGAGTAATTCCCGGGCCTTATCGGCAGCGGCGGGCCTGTCGGTCGTTAATTGCGCCACCAGATGCCGGGCTTCCTCGGCCAGTTGTTCAAAATCCGTCCGGTATTGATCCAGGGCCTCGTTTGATTTTTTTGCGAGGATGCGAGCGACAGGCTCCCTGTGCTCCAGGGCCTCCAGTGTCATGGAATCGATGTAGCGAAAACGAACCGGATCAAAGCGGTGGGCCCCAATTTCCTGCAGTCTGGCGAGTTCCAGGCGCGCAGTGTGTAAGGTGTCGAATGGGCCCTGTATTTGCGCTTCGTTCATAAGGGAGACGGATCTCCGCCCTTGGGGACGGGGGCCATTTCAACCCTGCGGTTCTTTGAGCGCCCCTCGCCGTCGATGTTTGAGGCCACGGGCTGTTGTGCGCCAAACGCAGCGGCAAACACCAAAGAGGGGGGCATACCCTCTTCAATCAGTGCGCGGGTCACTGTCAGCGCCCGTTCAGCTGAGAGTTGCCAGTTGTCTTCATAATGGCTGTTGCCCTTCTGGATGGGCAGGTCATCGGTGAATCCACTGACCATTAGCATTTCATCCCGTTCACCCATATAGACCTGCAGGGGGGCAACCAGGGTCTTCAATAACTGCCTACCCTCAGGCTGTAGGCGGTCGGAATTCAGGGAAAATAGTACGCTGCCGCTGATCCCTATGCGGCCATTGTGTAAGGTCACACGTCCGGTTGCGAGAGGGTCCGCCAGGGCCTCTTCCAGGGCAAGTCGCCGTTGTTCAGCAGCCTGCCGTTTTTCTATCTCTTGTTCCAGGGATTGGGCGAGCTCTACCTGAATGCCAAGCGTCCACACCAGTAAGAGAACAAATACCCCAACCAGTCCAGCCATGAGGTCACCGAAAATGGCCCATACCGGAGTGTCGTCGGAGGTGCCGTCGTCAAGCTGCTCCACTAGCTGGCCTCTGCAGGGACAAATTCATCCGTCTGTTTAAGCTTGCGCAATTCCTCAAACACTTCCTGCTGCGAAAGCATGCTCTGGTCGATGATTTCCCGGGCTTGCGCAACGTAGTAGCCCATTTGTTCGTCACTCTTACTAGTCGACTTGTCCATGGACGCCTCGATTCGTGCCAGGTGGTCCACCAGGTTGGTGTTGGAGTCGTTGAACAGGCTGACAGCCTGGGCGAACGTATCCCCAAGGCTGGATAGCTGAACGGTGCTGCCGGCAAAATTGTCCGCCACCTCGGATATTTTGGTAACTTCAGAGCCCACATGCTGTGAAAAATGGGTGCCAACCTCCTGCAGCATGGTGGCAGAGGCTGTCACCAGTTCAGCAACGGCATCGCGCTGACCTGCCGATGCCTGCTCCAGTGAGCCGGACAATGCATTCAGGTCTTCCATTACCCTGTGGCGCTCTTCCAGCAATTTATTGTCCCGCTCGATATTGTTGGAGATCTCCGCGCGTAAATGGCCAATCACTTCAGCTGCCGCCTTGGGGGTTTCCGATGCCGTCTCAATCAGGCGGCTCATGGGGGCTTCCAGCTCGGTTCCAAGGGCGGCCAGATGAGTGGCGACCGTCGATTCCAGGCCGGCCAAGCGCTCAAGGGCAGCCTCGGCCCGCTGTGCTTCATCATCACGCAGTGCGCTGAGTTCTGTGCCCAGGGTTGAAGACAGCGCATCCATACGATCGCCGGTTTGTATCCACTGGCTGGTCAGTCCCTGGGAAAGTCGCTCGAAATCCCCAGTTGCTGTCGTGAAGGAGGATTGTTGTATCTCGGTGACTTGTTTGAGTTCCGTAGTGAACTGCTCAGAAGCATCGGCTATCTGTGCGACGCTCTGTTGCTGGGCCTGACCCAGGGAGTTGCTCCATTGCTCCAGCCTTTCGCTGTCGCCGGCTTGCTGGCTCTGGGCCCATGCAGTTGAAGATTGCTCGAAGGCCTCCAGCATGGAACGGTTCTGCTGTTCAAACTGCTCGCTGAAGGTATCAAAGGCGCTGGCCATTGAGGCGACCAGGGCTTCATTGGACTTTTCGTGCGCCCCCAGCCCTGTCTGCCATGCAAGGCTAACGTCCTCTGAGGTTTGCGTGAAGCGTCCGGAAAGCGTTACCAGCTGTTCCTGCGCCGTCGCGGTCAGCTGTTGATGGGTATTGCGCGCTTCCTTGCTAATCTCCTGCATGGCTTCGGCTACGATAGGCTTGATACTTTCACCGGCAAGGCGGCCACTGTCAGCTAAACTTGTACGCAGGGAGTTGTCGATCGAGGTGGCGAGGTCGGAGTAGACGCTTGTGACAGACTGATGAAATTGCTGCTGGTTTTCGAGTAGGCAACTACTCAGCGTGTCGCCCATTTTCTCCAGTTTTTCCGCCATGGCCTGTAATTTATCAGCCACTTCCGGCAGGGTCTGGGCCTGAAGCTGCAGCGCCCTATAGGTCTCCTGCCGATGGTGGCTGAGAGAGAAGGTTTTAAATTCGCTGGCTATCTTGTTGTCCAGTCGCCGGGTGCTAAGCATTCTGTCGCGGCGGCACAGGGATGCGGTCAGACCCAGCATGGCGGATGCTGCCACGCCGGCTACCGAGGTGCCAAATGCCAGACTCAGGCCATTGATCGGGGCGGCCAGGCCAGCGCGAATAGCCTGCAGCTCTGTCGTGCCCTCCAGCGCCAATACCGCGCCTTTCAGGGTGTCGACCATGCCCACAAAGGTACCCAGCAGGCCCAGCATTACCAACAGACCCACTAAATAGGGCGTAATCGCGGGTGCCGGCAGGCCCACGCGTTCCCCTTCTATACGCAGGCGTACCGGGTTGCGCAAGGAGGAGTCAAGCTTTCCGAACCATTGGTCCAGCGAGGCGAGACCTTCGTTGAGATTCCCAGGTATTTGAGCCAGAGCATCATCCAGTGTGGTGGTCGCTCGCCTGAACTGTAGTAGCTCCATAAAGCCAACGGCATAGACGCAGCCAATCACCACAGTGACGCTGAGGGCCAGTTTGTCCGAACCCAGGAAATAGGTGGCCATCCAAACAACGGCGGCGGCGCCCAGAAAAAATGCTGCGGCGAAAAGTGCTCTACTCATACGGTGTGTTTTCCGGGGTTTCGTTAATTGCTTCAACCATTCCAAGCACAGGTAACAGTCTGGCTTCGACTTCGGCTAGCAGAAGTCCCTGCATTTCAACGCCAAAACGCTGCATTAGCTGCGGCCAGTCATTCGGCTGGTCCTGTGACAGGGGGGGCTTATGTTGGAATTCATCTACCAGGGCAGAAAAGCGCTGCTCCAGTAGTCTGGGTACTGTGGCAAAAAATTTGCGGGCATGGATTGAGAGTGTATCCCCAAGGGCAGTATCCAGTGCCGCCAACTGGGCGAGTTGAGGCGACAGCCCGGTGAGTGCCTCACGGACTCGCCCCCGGAGGTTTTGTACGGCAAAATCCATCTGTCGCTGGTGGGCCATATAAAACTTCAAATAGGGCTCGGCTCTCGCCTCATCGGCTAGCGGGATACCCGCCGTGGAGGCGGGCAGCCTGATTCTGCTGGTACCCGAGCCGGGGGCAAAACTACTAATGACTTTTTGCAGCATGGACGTGCGCGCTTGCAAAAATTCTTCCCGAATCTCCTCCCCTGAAGCGGAGGCCGGCTCAAAGGGCAGGGTGGTGAGGTTCCCATGCGCACTCGCCAGCGCGATTGAATCGGGCAGGTCGATGAGCTGGGCCAGGCGCTCCGAAAACTGCCTGTGGGTGACCTGGACATCCGGCAGGGTCAAATCGCTCAAAAAACGTACAAGTCTCGAGCTGCTTTGGCTTACTTGGGGGGATGGCTGGCTCATACAAATTGACGGCAACTAGCTTGCCGCACGAAAAACACCTGATTGAATTAGGAGAGGTCTGTTCGATGGGAAATAGACCTATAAAAGAGATGCTATTATGAGGGGTCTGTGCATCTTACGGGCGGTTATTATCACCGTTCTACGAGATAATTCAAGGCCAGTGCGGTCATAGTTTGCAACGGTTTGGAAACATTCACGGGAGGTGGGGATATGACGCTGGAAGATCTGCTGGCAGAGCGAGAAATCTATCGAAATCTGGTCAGTTTTGCCCGTGCGATGGATGACAGGGACTGGAAAGCTATCGATGAACTGGCGATAGATGATTTGACCGCCAGTTTCGGAATGGGAGAAATACAGGGGCGTAGCCAGGTCGTTGCCTTCATACAGTCTTTTCTGGACAACTGTGGACCAACCCAGCACCTGCTGGGAAATGTTATTATCGATGTCAGCGGTAATACCGCACGCAGTACGGCCTATGTCTCAGATATGCATGTCGGGCAGGGTGACAAGTCAGAGCTCACCTTCCGTACCCTGGGTCGCTATTCTGACCAGTGGGTAAAGGTAGATGGAGCGTGGCTGATGAGCCACAGGGTGAAGGACAATGGGGCTACAATCGGTTCCATGGACGTGTTTGGCCCGTAAATCGAGCTGTGGCCGTTGAAAAGCAATCGGGCCGACTAAAGATTCACTCTCAGGCTAAGCCCGTACGTTCTGGGTGGCCCGAGAAATTGGCCCTGATATTGCTCCAGGTTGTCGTCAAAGTAGAACGGGGTGTTGAAGTAAGACGTGCCGTAGGTCTCATCGAGGCAATTGTCGCACCAGATTCGTAGATCCCAATCGCCGTCGGCGTTGCGCAGGCCCGCCTGCAGTCCAAGGAGTGAGTAAGCCGCTTCCTTATCCTGGATATCATAGGAAAGGTACTGCTCGCCCCGATACGCCCAATTGGCGTTAACGTATGCGGCCAAATTGCCGCCAATGCCATGTTCATACCCCAGGTTGAGCGCCGTAGCCCATTCGGGTGCGAGCGTTAGTTCGCGACCGGGTGGTGTGGGTTCTGGAATATCATCACCGTACTCCGTGTCCAGCCAGGTAAAAGCGAAACCCAGCCGCAGGTTCTGGGTAACCGCAAACAGGCTTTCGAGTTCGATACCGACTACCTCAGAGCTGGATGCGTTGAGCACCCTGAAGCCGGTTCCGGTGAATACGGAGAACTGATTGTCCTCGATGTCGTTATAAAAAGCCGCGATATTGGTACGCGCCCGACCGTCGAGAAAGTCTGCCTTCACACCCAGCTCCCAGGTGTCGATGTACTCAGGTGCATAGCTGGGATCAATGAGATCAGCAAAGCCGGTGCCATTGCCCTGTCCAGCCAGTTGTAACAAGAGGGGGGAGTTGAGGCCTGAGGGTTGGCCCCCACCGGCTTCGGGGTCCATGCCAATGCCTCCGGCTTTGAATCCGCGGCTGTAGCCTCCGTAGAACTGCGCATCGGGTGACAAAAAGTATTGGAATTTCAGGTCGTAGGTCCATTCGTCGTCATTGTATTTGAGCCCATCCATATCGGGCCCCGCCACGTTTGCGCCCAGCATATAGCCGCCCAGCATGTTTTCCTGCAAGTAGGCTGAATAGTCCTCCACATCCGCATAGAGGAGGTTTTTTCGGTCCAGTGTTTTTTCCTCTTCCGAATAACGCAGCCCGATGATCAGGGACAGTTGTTCTGTCAATGCCGCTGTTACATGGCCGAACACCGCGAGTGTTTCGCTATCGAGCTCGTGCAGCACATCGCCGATAGGCTCTCCGGTAACTGCCCATTCACCGCCGCCCAGTAATGCGCGTAGCACAGGCTCGGCGAGCCCGGCCCGGGCAGGCCAGAAAAGTTCCCAGACGCCCGCCTGGTCGTGCCCGGCGTTGAAGGCTCGACGTTGCTGGAAATCTTCAGTTGCATAAAATAGTCCGGCGACATAATCCAGCCCTTTGATAAAGCCAAGCGCTTCGCTGGATCCCGCCAGGGTGAATTCCTGGCTGATACTCTCGACATCGTAATCTTCCACCAGTGCACCGATGTCGATGGGGCCGAAGTCGAAGTCACCTGCCGAGGTGTACTGCCAATCACGGTAGCCCGTAATTGAACGCAGGTCGGCAAACCCCAGGTCGTAGTTAATGTCGATTACCAGGCCTTGCTCGGTATTCTCCGAGCGAGGTTCCAGGTTGTTTTGGTTTTCCCTGTCCTCAGGGTCCAGTGCCAGCAAATCGATGTCGGTAGCGAAGTTGGCCTGGGCGGCTTCACGATTGAAGTCAGTAAAGGGTCCGCCGGTTAAACTGTCAGCGCGGTTGAACGGCACCGGATTGCCAAAACAGCAAACTTCGTCGCTGTCGGAGTAGTCGGCTATCAGCTTGACGGAGAGATCGTCGGACGCTTCCCAAACCACACTCAGTTTGACCGCCTGGGTATCGAGGTTTCCGTAATCGTCGTGCTCAAACAGCGCCTCGGTAAAGCCCTCTCGCTGGTCCTGAAGCACGGCCAGCCTAGCGCTGACATTGTCTCCCAGGGCGCCGTTGACATAGGCCATTAGTCGGCGCCGGTCGTAATCGCCAAGCGTGACCTCGCCGCCATAGGCAAACGCCTGGTCTGGCTCAACCGAGGCCATGGTTAGTGCCCCGGCGACCGTATTCTTACCAAATAGCGTGCCCTGGGGACCGCGCAAGACTTCGACCCGGCCAATATCCAGCATGCTGCTAAGGGCCATGCCCGGGCGACTGCGATAGACGCCGTCGATATAGACCCCGACGCTGCCTTCGAAGGCAGGCTGGGTGCCAATGGTGCCAATACCGCGAATCACAATCGGGGGTTGGTTGGCGCGGTTATAGCCCTTGATGACCGTAAGGCTGGGGACGGCCCGTTGGAGGTCTACAATGTCGTAGATATTCTGGTCCGCCAGCATGTCGCCAGTCAGGGCAGTGACTGCGATGGGCACATCCTGCACACTCTGGGCGCGCTTTTGTGCGGTGACGATGATTTCTTCCAGAACGAGTGGCTCCGAGTCAGCAAAGGCCATGCTGGATCCCAGGGTGAAAAGTGTTGCGACCGTCGTAAAGCGCGAAGTCTTCCTTAACATAGGAGCTTTCCTGAAAGATTGTTTTTATATTTTGGCTTTAACAATAAACACAATTCC
>JBALWA010000002.1:0-224035 GCA_036960305.1 Halioglobus sp.
CAAGCGAATTTCGTGGAGCGACTAAAATGGCGTTTTCCTGTCCTTAATCGGCAAAGACTCCCATGGACTGACGATGGGGTAGCCGACAAAAAACCCGCCAGTGTGCGAAGAACCTTTCTGCCCGCGCATCAACCCCAATTTTTTGCTAGGGTAGAGCTATATCACGTACCGGGAAGGTAGCTCAATGACACGCATCCTGTTCGCTATTTTAATGCTTATACCCATCACACTGTCTGCTGAGATATACAAAACCGTCGACAAGAATGGCAATGTGACCTACACAGACCAACCGCCGACTGCCGGGAAATCGACGGAAAAGGTCACCCTTAGCCCCACCAATAGCGCCGCACCACCGCCTGAAATTTATCGCCCGGCACAACCCAGTAAAGAGACTGAAGCCGAGACAATGAGCTACGAAATCGCCATTGTAGAACCGGCGACAGAAACAACCATCCCCATGGGCGGAGGCAATTTTTCTGTCTCTGCCAGCGTAAGCCCCTCACTGGCAGCCGGCCAGACGGTGCAACTATTGCTGGACGGTGAGGCCCGCGGGGACCCCCAACTCGCGCCCTCCTGGGCCCTGACCAATGTATTTCGCGGCGCCCACGACCTCACTGTCAGCGTACTTGATGCCGACGGCAAGTCCCTGGCCACCTCAGATTCGATACGGGTCTATGTGATGCGACCCTCCATCAATAACAAGAACCGCAACTGACCCCACTGGACAGCCCCCTCCCCTTGGTGCACCATATTGGTGCGCCATAACTTGCGTGTAGACCTTCCCGACACCAATTCCTGGGCCAGCCTGCACCCCAGCTATGTATGTGTGCGCTTACTACCGATTTAGGCCACTGAATAAAAGGCCAGTGAGTCTTTTCGTCCTTAGCCTGGATGTTGGCGCTAAACTTGCTTATCAGAACTACACACCGCGGAAATGCGGTCGACAATGGGGCGGCAATGCAGCGAGACCAGGACATTCTGGACAACATCAGTACCGGTATTATTACGCTGGATGAGAAACTGGTGGTCACCGACATCAATGCCGCCGGCCAGGTACTACTTGAAGTATCCGCCGCACGTATCATCGGTCTGCACGCCAGCCAACTGGTATCGCAGCCGCAGGACTGGGTACACAGCCTTGAGCAGGCGCTTGAGCGCAATAGCCCCCTGACGCGCCGGGGTATGCCACTGACCTTACAGACAGGCCAGGATATTCACGTCGATCTCATCGTCAACCCTGTCGTAGAGACCGACGGCGATCTTCGCTTGATCGCTGAGCTGCAAGCCGTAGACCGATTGCTGCGAATAAGCCGGGAAGAAGGCATCATCCACGCTCAGGAAACCACCCGCACCGTGATCCGTGGGCTGGCGCACGAAATCAAAAACCCTCTGGGAGGTGTTCGCGGAGCGGCACAGCTACTCGCCAAAGAGCTGCCTAACGATGAGCTCAAGGAATACACGCAAATCATCATTCGGGAGGCCGATCGCCTGCGGGACCTGGTGGACCGGTTGCTGGGATCTCACCACCAACTGGCGATGGCGGACCTGAATATCCATGAGATCCTTGAACATGTTCGCAACCTGATCGCCGCCGAGTCGGGCAACCGAGCGACTATTCACAGGGACTACGACCCCAGTATCCCCGAACTCTCAGGTGACCGTGCGCAACTTATCCAGGCCGTGCTCAACGTGACCCGCAATGCCCTGCAGGCGACACAGAAAATAGAGAATTGTGAAATCACACTGCGCACGCGATCCCAGCGCCAATTCACCATCGGTGCCATAAGACACCGGCTGGTCTGCAGAATCGACATCAGCGACAACGGTCCCGGCGTGCCCGCCGAGCTTCTGCACGCCATTTTTGTGCCCATGGTGACCGGAAGAGCCGATGGGACTGGATTGGGGCTATCGATCTCACAAACCATCATTAACCGTCATGGCGGCTTAATGGAGTGCGAGAGCGAACCCGGTAAAACCACTTTTACTATCTACCTTCCTATGGATACAAAAAATGACAACACACACTAAGGTCTGGGTAGTAGACGATGACAACTCTATCCGCTGGGTGCTCGAAAAAGCACTCACCCAGGCGGGCATTGACAACGATAGCTTTGAGGACGGCGAGCGCCTGCTGGAGCGTCTCAACACAGAGCAACCCGACGTCATCATCAGCGACATACGGATGCCGGGGATCGATGGCCTGGAGCTACTGTCCCTCATTAACGAGAAGTACCCGGACCTACCCGTTATCATCACTACCGCCCACTCAGATCTTGATAGCGCGGTCGCCTCCTACCAACGCGGTGCTTTTGAGTACCTGCCCAAACCCTTTGATATTGATGAAGTCATCACAATTACTGAGCGCGCTCTTGCCCATGCCAGCGAAAAGCGCGGTGAGCTACCCGTCCAGGAGGAGTTGCCTACAGCGGAAATCATAGGCGAGGCTCCCGCCATGCAGGAGGTCTTCAGGGCCATTGGCCGCCTTGCGCACAGTAATATCACGGTATTGATCAACGGCGAATCAGGTACCGGCAAAGAACTGGTAGCCCACGCACTGCACAAACACAGCCCTCGGGCCAAAAGCCCCTTTATTGCACTCAACATGGCGGCGATACCCAAAGACTTGATGGAATCGGAGTTGTTCGGGCACGAAAAAGGCGCCTTCACCGGAGCCAACAGCAAACGGGAAGGCCGCTTTGAACAGGCCGATGGCGGCACCCTGTTTCTCGATGAGATCGGCGATATGCCCGCCGAAACCCAGACCCGCTTGCTGCGAGTATTGGCTGATGGAGAATTCTATCGGGTAGGGGGCCATATCTCCGTGAAGGTGGATGTGCGTATTATTGCCGCCACCCATCAAAACCTGGAACACCTGGTTCAACAGGGGGCTTTCCGGGAAGACCTGTTCCATCGCCTGAACGTTATCCGCATTCACATCCCAAAATTGGCTGAGCGACGCGAGGACATTCCCCGGCTGATGCAGTATTTTTTCCAAAAAGCCGCCGAGGAGCTGGGCGGGGAGCCCAAAGTACTGCTTCCGGAAAGTGAAAAATTCCTCACTGAACTGGCATGGCCCGGCAATGTGCGCCAGCTGGAAAATACCTGTCGCTGGATTACGGTTATGGCCTCAGGCAGGGAAATTCATTTAGCTGACCTGCCCCCGGAGCTGGGGATACAATCGGCACCGGTGCCGACGGAGCAGCAAAACGACTGGCAAACGCTACTGCACCAGTGGGCCCGCAATGAACTCATACTGGGAAAACACCACATCCTGTCCGAGGCAACCCCCGAGTTCGAACGAGTGATGATCGAGGTCGCTCTGGCCCACTCCCAGGGCCGGAAACGGGATGCCGCTGAATTACTTGGTTGGGGGCGGAATACGCTCACCCGCAAGATGAAAGAATTGAATATGTAGCCGGAAGGCAGGCAGTAGTTAGCCGGACGCGCCGTCAAACGCTTGCTGGCGCCAAGCCTCGTAGCTAACAATAGCCACGGCATTCGACAGGTTCAGGCTTCGGCTCCCGGCCTGCATGGGAATTCTGGCCCGAAGCTCAGGCGCGATCGAATCCAGGACAACCGGCGGCAGGCCGCTGGTTTCAGAACCAAACAGAAGTATGTCATCGGGCTGATAGGCGATAGAGGCATGATCAACCACACCCTTGGTGGTACAGGCAATAATACGTCGGCCTGGCAGACTATCCACAAAAGCGGCGAAATTTATGTGTCGGCTGACCCTCGCCATATCATGATAATCCAGCCCCGCCCGTCGCACATTTTTTTCTTCCAGGTTAAATCCCAGGGGCTCGATCAAGTGCAGGCAGCAGCCGTTATTGGCGGACAGCCGTATGATGTTGCCTGTATTGGGGGCTATACGGGGCTCGAATAAAGCAATATGAAACATTGAGGACAGGCCAGAGAACTGCATGCCCGGGCGCTACAGAAACGCCCGGGCTTTGAACTGCAGTTCTAGTGCGTAGCGGCTGCTTCAGCGCCACCCTCTTCGGCCTGCTTCTGGGCCTGTACCAGTGCCTGTTGGTACAGCGCGTCAAAATTAACCGGCGCTAACATCACGGGTGGGAAACCCCCTTTAACACAGACAGAGTCTATGTTTTCACGTGCGTATGGAAACAGGATGTTGGGCGCTGCTGTTCCCAGGATGCGGCGCAAGTCTTCACCCTCAAAACCGGTGATGAAAAATATACCTGCCTGCTGCACTTCAACCAAAAAGGCGGTTTCTTCCTCTATCTTGGAAGTAATGGTGATGGTTAAAACCACTTCATAATTGCCTTCATCATCAATCTTGTCGCTCTTGGTATTGAGCTCGACATTGACCTTGGGCTGCCACTGTTTTTTGAAAACATCGGGGGTCGATGGTGATTCAAAAGACAGGTCCTTTGCATAAATTCGCTGCATGACAAACTGCTGCTGTGGCTGCTCTTCCTGATTTGCTACTGCATCTTCCTCGGCCATAACTCTGTTCTCCATTTAATTAGTATATAGGTTGGGTAAGTAAAAGATCGCGGACACTATGCCGCGTTAAACAATTCGTCCAGTTTTCCCTGCCGCTCGAGCAAGTGAAGATCATCGAAGCCACCAATATGCCGATCGCCAATCCAGATCTGCGGTACCGTGTGACGCCCACTCAGCTCCATCATTTCACGGCGTAACGCCGGCGCACCATCCACTCCGATATCCCGGTATTGGACTCGGTGATGGTCCAACAGGCTCCTGGCCCTCATACAATAGGGGCAGAACCGGGTGGAATACATTGTAACTTCAGCTGACATTATTTTTCCGATTCCGACGCTATTTGACCGTGGGTAACTGCAGGTTACTCCACTCCAACATACCGCCACTCATTTTATACACCTGCTCAAAACCACTGGCCCTGAGCTGCTTGCCGGCCGCGCCCGCCTGCTGGCCCATCTTACATACCAAGACTATGGGGCTGGATTTATGTTTTTCAAGCTCTCCGATACGAGATTCCACCCTGGCTGCCGGAATATTCAGTGCCTCAACGATATGACCCTGCTTGTAATCCCCCGCATCGCGTAAATCCAGGAATACCCCGTTCTCGGCATTCACCAGGTTAATCGCCTGCTGCGGCGACAACGAGGGGCCGGACTTTCGCGATTCGTGAAACACCAGCATCGCTATTACGGCGACCAAAGCGGCCACTACCATCCACTGCTGAGCCAAAAACTCAAGAATTAAAGCCATGATAAGATTTTGTCCGTACTTTATAGGCGGGTTTAGAGGGCAGTCAGCGCCAGAAACGCCATTCCCGGGGCCATTATGCCCCAAGGCTGCTCAAAAAGGCGGCAATTATACAGGGCAGGCTTGGAACAAGTCTATGTCATCCGCGCCCAGACAAGGTAAAATGCCGCGCTCTGCAAACGCTGGCAGTTAATCTATTCTGGAAGCAACATGAGTGAAAACGGCGCATCACCTACAGTTCTCATCATCCTCGATGGTTGGGGTTACCGCGAGGAAACCCGCGACAACGCTATCGCCAATGCGACAACCCCCAATTGGGACAGACTCTGGGCTGAGTCGCCCCACACCCTGGTCTCCGGTTCCGGCCTGGATGTTGGCCTCCCGGAGGGGCAAATGGGGAACTCGGAGGTCGGCCATATGAGCCTGGGTTCTGGTCGCGTCGTCTACCAGAGCATCAGTCGTATCGATAAAGCGATCACCGACGGCAGCTTTGACCAGACACCTGCCTATGTCCGCGCCATCGACAAGGCCAATACAGCCGACGGCAATCTGCACATTTTCGGCCTGCTATCTGCCGGCGGGGTGCACAGCCATGAAGACCAGATTGCCGCTGCAATCAAGATGGCGGCGGAACAATGCACAGGCAGGGTATACCTGCATGCCTTTCTCGACGGACGCGATACACCGCCACGTAGCGCAGCCAGGTCACTGGAAAAAGCTGACGCGCAACTGCAGGCACTGGGCTGTGGCCGGGTGGCAAGTATTATCGGTCGTTTTTATGCCATGGACCGGGACAACCGCTGGGACCGAGTTGAAGAGGCCTACCGACTGCTGACCGAGGGCAGGGCCACCTATACCGCGCAGACCACCAGTGCGGCTCTGGAGGCTGCCTATGCACGCGATGAAAACGACGAATTCGTGAAAGCCACGGTGATACGTGGTGAGCAGGACGAAGAAGCCCTGGTCCAGGACAATGACAGCGTGTTGTTTATGAACTTCCGCGCTGACCGGGCGCGCCAATTAACCCAGGCCTTCGTTAATCCGGCTTTTGACAACTTTGAACGCCCAGTCATCCCCGCCCTCGCGGATTTCGTGATGACTACAGAATACTCTGCGGACATCAACGCTGCCGTCGCCTTCCCCCCGACTTCGCTGACCAACGTATTGGGAGATTACCTGGCCCAACAGGGAAAAACCCAGCTCCGTATCGCTGAGACGGAAAAATATGCCCACGTTACCTTCTTTTTCAGTGGCGGGCGAGAGGCCTTATTTACCGGCGAAGAGCGTATTTTGGTGCCCTCGCCAGACGTGGAAACCTACGACCTGCAGCCCGAAATGAGCGCACCGGAACTGACAGATAAATTGGTGGAAGCCATTCACTCCGGCGGCTTTGACCTGATCGTCTGTAACTACGCCAATGGCGATATGGTCGGCCATACCGGCATGTTCGATGCGGCTGTTAAAGCCGTCGAGGCGCTTGACAGTTGCATCGGTCGCGTCGAGTCCGCGCTTTTAGAGGTCGGCGGTCAGGCCCTGATTACGGCGGATCACGGGAATTGTGAACAGATGACCGACTACGAGTCAGGTCAGCTCCACACCCAACACACCACCGAGCGGGTTCCTCTGGTTTATGTCGGAAACAGGCAACTATCCCTCAATCCAGATGGTGGCATATTGGCGGATATCGCCCCCACTCTGCTCGCACTGATGGGCTTGTCACAACCCGAAGAAATGACCGGCTGCAACCTGACGGAGACGCCGAACTGAACCCCACAGGACGCAGCTTCCTGCCATGGCACATTCTGGCAATTGCCTGCGCACTGCTATGCCTGCCGCTCGTACTCAGCGCCCAATCCGATGAAGAACTGGCGCGCTCGCAACTAAAAAAGTTGCAGCGGGATATGGCAAAAATTACCCGGGAAATCTCCAGCGAAAAAGCACGCAAGAATAACCTGCAAACACAGCTTCGCCAGGCAGAAATCAACCTGGGCGCCCTGCAAGGGCAGATTCATGACAATGAGGCTGCGCTCGTTGAGGCCAAAGAGCAACTGGCCAAGCTTAAGCTGGAGCGCAGCGAGCTGGAGAAGGCACGGGACAAGCAACAAGCCGCTATCGCTCGGGAGCTGAAAAGCGCCTACCAAATGGGGCGCCAAAGCCAGGTCAAAGTGCTGCTAAGCCAGGAAGCCCCTGATACGGTAGCCCGGACCCTTGCCTACCATCGTTACTTCCTCGCCGCGCGTAGTGAGCACCTGGACCGCTACCGGCAGACTCTGATAAAAATCGCCGCATTGGAGCCACAAATCCTGAGCGTGTCGAAGCAGCTCGAAGATACCGGGATTACGCTTGAGACGCAGCGCAAAAACCTGAGCAAGGCCCAGGCGAACCGCGAACTGGCCGTGGCCAACCTGGCAGCCAGTATTCTCAGCAAGGGTGGCAAGCTGAAACAAATGGAAGACGACCGCAAAGAGCTGGAGCGACTTCTGGAGGCTATTGAGGTCGCCGTGATCAACCTGCAGGTACCCAGTAATTACAAGGCATTCAAATCAGCCATGGGAAAAATGCCCTGGCCTGTCGCGGACAAAAAGCCCAGTAATCGTTTTGGCAAATCCCGCAATGAAGGCAAGATGCGCTGGCAGGGCGTTTCCATTCCGGCGCGGGAAGGGACCTCCGTCACCGCCATTCACCACGGCCGGGTCGTCTACGCAGACTGGTTCCGGGGCTCAGGGCTACTGCTGATTATCGATCACGGCGATGGTTATATGAGCCTGTATGCCCACAACCAGACTCTGCTCAAAGAGGTTGGCGAGTGGGTCACTGCGAGCACACCGGTCAGTACCGTCGGCAGCAGTGGCGGCCAGGAAAGCGCGGCGCTTTACTTTGAGATCCGCCACAACGGCAAGCCCACCAATCCGGCCAGTTGGTGCCGGGGATAAGCCACGCATTCACCGTCACCGGCAAACCGTATATTCTTCACCGAATAGGTTACACTTAGCCTCATGACATTTTCAGTGGGTCAAAAAACGACTCTGGCGGTAATGATGAACGGTTTTTATTTCAGAAAAAAATCTCTGGCCACGGCCCTGCTGTCCTGCGCTCTTTCCTGCACCTTCCCAGCACAAGCCGTCGAAGACGATGATGGCGAGCTACCGCTGCACGAGCTGCGCACCTTCGCCGAGGTATTCAATCAAATTCGTATCGGCTATGTCGAAGAAATTGATGACAGCACACTGTTGGAATACGCTGTCCAGGGCATGCTAATGGGCCTGGACCCACACTCTGTTTATCTGACAAGTGATGCCTTTGAAAGCCTGCAGAACAATACTACCGGTGAGTTTAGCGGTCTCGGCCTGGAAGTTGGCATGGAGGATGGCTTCATAAAAATCATCTCGCCAATAGATGGCAGTCCAGCAGCTGAAGCCGAGCTACAAAGTGGAGACCTTATCCTCAAGCTGGACCAGACGCCCGTTCAGGGAATGAGCCTCAGCGAGGCCATCGACCTGATGCGGGGCGAAAAGGGCAGCAAAATTGAGTTGTCTATTGGCAGGCCTGGAGAGAGCGAGCCCTTCGAAGTCACGCTCATCAGGGATACCATCAAGGTCGCCAGTGTGCGCGAACGAATGCTCGCACCTGGTTATGGTTACATCAGAATTTCACAGTTTCAAACCCGTACCGGAGACGACGTCGCCAAATCTCTGGAAAAACTAAAAACAGAGAAAGCCCTGAAAGGGCTTGTGCTGGACCTGCGTAACAATCCAGGCGGGGTGCTGCGAGCCAGCGTCGATGTCTCGGACCTTTTCCTCAGTGGCGGCACCGTTGTCTACACCGAGGGACGGCTGGACAATTCAGCCGTGCACTACAATGCCACTGACGGCGATGCCACTGACGGCATACCACTGATCATACTGATCAATGGGGGCTCTGCCAGCGCCTCGGAAATTGTTGCCGGCGCCCTGCAGGATCACAGCCGGGCGGTCATCATGGGTACTGAGAGTTTTGGCAAAGGCTCTGTACAAACGATACTGCCACTATCAGATTCCCGCGCCGTTAAACTCACCACTGCACTGTATTACACTCCCAATGGACGCTCTATTCAGGCTCAGGGGATCGTGCCCGACATTCTGGTGGAACGAGCCAAGGTAACCGCGATCAGCAGCCGACGCCAAGTCAGTGAGGCAGACCTTACCGGGCACCTGGACAACACCAAGGGTGAACAAGAAGACAGCGAGGCAGAGAGTTCCCGGCAAGCGGCAAGCGAACTACTGTCAACAGACAACCAATTGTACGAGGCCCTGACCCTGCTTAAGGGGCTGAACATTTTGGGAATGCGTGAAAACACTGCGGCCAAAGCGGCCGATTCCGGGCAGGGGGACTCCTGAAGCTGGAAATATCTGGCGTTCGTTTCTCGCCCATACTCCGCTTTGCGCTACTTTTCGCTCTAGTCACCGGGACTTTAGTGCCCAGAGTCAGTGCCAGCCCCCTGTGGCAGGACGACTGTAACACCCTCCATCAGCACAGCGCAGAGACGGTGCAGCAATCGCCCGACAGCGCCATACCAAAAGAAAAAATCCTGATCATCATCATCGACGACATCGGACACCAACTGCAGTTGGGCCGAGCCGCCGTGGACCTGCCGGGTAAACTCAACTTCGCCGTATTGCCCCATACACCCTACGGCAAAAGCCTGGCCGAACGGGCCCATCAGTTGGGTAAAGAGGTCCTCTTGCACGCGCCCATGAGTAACGTGGCTCGCAGCCCAGCCGGGCCCGGAGAACTCACTGCAGAACTTAGCGAACCTGACTTTCGCACAATGCTGTCCGAAAACCTGGCACAGGTCCCCTATGCGCGCGGCGTAAACAATCATATGGGCAGCGCATTGACCCAGCAGCGCCTGCAAATGGGTTGGGTTATGGAAGAACTACAGCAGCGAGACCTGTATTTCGTGGATTCGCGCACTATTAATGGATCCGTGGCCGCCAGGACTGCACAGGATTATGGCGTTCCCCATCTATCGCGACAGGTCTTCCTGGATAACGAGCGCAGCCACGAGGCCATCCACGAACGGTTTCGCGAGGTACTTGAACTGGTCAACAAAAATGGCAGCGCCCTGGCGATAGGTCACCCCTACCCTGAAACCATTGACTACCTGAGGGATAACCTGCCGTTACTGGCAGCCCTGGGGATTAAGCTCGCCTACGTGTCAGAGCGCATTGCACCGCCCCGCGGCAGTTATAGCCGAACTTCTACACCGCGCTCAGCCATATAGGCCTTGGCCTGAGGCACCGTATATTCACCGAAATGGAAGATGCTAGCGGCAAGTACTGCATCGGCGCCGCCCAGCAGAACACCGTCCACCAGGTGATCGAGGTTGCCCACGCCGCCTGAGGCAATCACAGGAATATCCACGGCATCAGTGATCGCGCGGGTAACGCCAAGTTCGAAACCGTTCTTGGTGCCGTCGCGGTCCATGCTGGTTAGCAAGATCTCCCCCGCCCCCAGCTCCGCCATTTTCACGGCCCAGGCGACCGCGTCGATACCGGTAGGTTTACGTCCGCCATGGGTAAAGATTTCCCATCGGGGCAAGCCATTCACGTCGTCGACCCGCTTGGCATCAATCGCCACCACAATACACTGCGAACCAAACCGAAGTGCGGATTCACGGACCAACTCGGGGTTGTGGATAGCTGCCGTATTAATGCTGACTTTGTCCGCACCCGCATTTAGCATAGTGCGTATATCTTCCACCGTGCGAATACCACCGCCCACGGTAAGTGGGATGAACACTTCCGAGGCAATTTTTTCCACCGTGTGAACAGTCGTATCCCGGCCCTCATGGCTAGCGGTGATGTCCAGAAAGGTAATTTCGTCAGCGCCCTGCTCGTTGTAACGTTTGGCAATTTCTACCGGGTCACCCGCATCGCGAATATCGACGAAATTGACACCTTTGACAACGCGTCCGTTCTCAACATCGAGACAGGGAATAATACGTTTCGCCAGCCCCATGCTCAGGACTCTCCATCGCACAGGCGCTGGGCCTCGGCCACATCCAACGTACCTTCGTAAATAGCCCTGCCGGTAATAGCGCCGCAAATACCCTCGCCGGCCACCGCGTTCAGGGCACGAATATCATCGATATTGGTGATGCCACCGGAGGCGATTACCGGAATACTCGATGCCCTGGCCATTTCAACGGTCGCCTCGACATTGACGCCCTGCATCATGCCATCGCGGGCAATGTCCGTGTAAACGATGGAAGAGACACCGTCTGACTCAAATTTCTTCGCCAGATCATGGGCGTGAATTTCAGAGACTTCCGCCCAGCCGTCCGTTGCCACCAATCCGTCCCTCGCATCCAGGCCGACGATAACTTTTCCGGGAAAGGCCTTGCAGGCCTCCGTCACAAAACCGGGATCCTTGACTGCCTTGGTACCAATAATGACGAAACTGACGCCGGCTTTAACATAGTGCTCTATTGTTTCGAGCGTGCGAATGCCCCCGCCAATCTGTACTGGCAGCTCGGGGTAGGCGGCGGCGATGGCGGTAACAACCTCGCCATTGACCGGCTCACCGGCAAAAGCACCATTCAGGTCAACCAGGTGCAAGCGCCGGCAGCCGGCATCAACCCAGCGCGCAGCCATGGCAACAGGGTCGTCTGAAAACACCGTGCTATCTTCCATCAAGCCCTGCCGCAAACGCACACAGGCCCCATCCTTAAGGTCAATCGCGGGAATTATCAACATTGTCCATTCCACTCCAGGAAATTGCGCAGTAATTGAAGCCCTGCGGTGTGGCTTTTCTCAGGGTGAAACTGCACAGCGAACAAATTGTCCCTGGCGAGTGCGGCATCTGCCGCCACACCGTATTGCACCCGTCCCGCAAGCAAGGCGCGATCCAGGGCATCGACATAGTAACTGTGCACAAAATAAAAACGGGTATTATCAGCGATTCCCTGCCACATGGGGTGCTCACCCACCTGCTGTACCTCGTTCCAGCCCATGTGGGGCACCTTCAGGCGCTCACCGTCAGAGCCCTTCAGGGGAGAGCCGAAATAACGCACTTCCCCGGGAATAATATCCAGGCAGGGCACACCTTCATTCTCTTCAGAATGCGTCATCAGGGCCTGCATGCCCACGCAGATGGCCAACACAGGTTTGTGCTGTGCCTCGAGCACATCAAGCAGCAACTCATCACATTTCAGCCGGCGAATCTCCGCCATGCAATCGCGGATAGCGCCTACGCCCGGAAACACCACACGGTCTGCGCGGCGAATAAGCTCCGCATCATGCGTTACCAGAACCTCATCGGCTCCCACGTGCTCCAGTGCGCTCGCAACCGAGTGCAAATTTCCCATGCCGTAATCAATTACGGCAACTACACCACTCATCTTTCCAATCCAGTTCTCAGGTTACGTCCTAGAGGACGCCCTTGGTTGAAGGGGTAATTCCAGCCATACGCGGATCGGCCGTCAGGGCCATTCGCAGTGCGCGGCCAAAAGCCTTGAACACCGTCTCAATCTGGTGGTGCGTATTGTCACCGCGCAAATTATCCACGTGCAGGGTGACCTTGGCATGGTTCACAAAGCCCTGGAAGAACTCCATAAACAGGTCCACGTCAAAGCCCCCCACCGTCGAGCGGGTATAGGGCACATGGAATTCGATGCCGGGACGCCCGGAGAAGTCAATTACCACCCGGGACAGGGCCTCATCGAGGGGCACATAGGCGTGACCGTAACGCAAAATACCTTTTTTATCCCCTACAGCCTCGGCAAATGCCAGCCCCAGGGTTATTCCGATATCTTCCACCGTGTGGTGATCATCGATGTGCAGATCGCCAGTCGCCTTGATATCCAGGTCAATCATCCCGTGGCGGGCGATCTGGTCCATCATATGCTCCAAAAAAGGCACACCGGTATCAAAATCAGCCTTGCCGGTACCGTCCAGATTCACACTCGCAGTGATCTGGGTCTCAAGGGTATTGCGCGCCACCGTGGCGGTGCGTTCAGCCATCAATCTCTCCATACATTTAGAAAATCGCTCGCCAAAAAGGGCGATGGGTGAAACATCTGCAGACCAGATGCCCATAAAAGCGCCCCATTATAAAAGAAACTGCGAGTGAATTCACTGGCGGTATTACCATAGGAACATTACCCTATCCGACTGAATTCACCAGCCCGCAGCCCAGCTATGCCTCGTCGACAGTCTTTCGCCCAACGGGTACTCAAGTGGTTTGACCACGCCGGGCGAAAAGACCTGCCCTGGCAGCTGGATATTAACCCCTACCGCGTCTGGGTGTCTGAAATCATGCTGCAACAAACCCAGGTGAAAACCGTTATTCCCTATTTTCACCGGTTCATGGACGCCTTCCCGACCGTCAGCGCCCTCGCCAACGCTCCGCAAGACCAGGTACTGCACCTGTGGACAGGGCTGGGATATTACGCCCGGGCACGCAACCTGCACAAGGCCGCCCAATTCGTCTGCAATGAGCTGAAGGGAGAGTTCCCGGATTCGATAGACGGCCTGTGCGAGCTACCCGGTGTCGGGCGCTCCACCGCCGGCGCGATTCGCAGCATCGCCTTTGGCCTCCCGGCCACAATTCTCGATGGCAATGTAAAACGTGTACTCGCACGGCACAGCGCAATATCCGGCTGGCCGGGACAGGCTGCTGTCCACAGTCGCCTGTGGGAAATCGCTGACGCTAACACCCCACAGAGCCGCAGTGGGGACTATTCCCAGGCCATGATGGATCTGGGCGCCACCCTGTGCACTCGCTCAGCCCCCGCCTGTAAAGAATGTCCAGTACAGGCTGATTGCCAGGCATTTGCCGGCGGCGACATGCAGGCCTACCCGGGAAAAAAACCGCGTAAAAAACTGCCAGTAAAAACCACAATTCTGTTGATGGTGAGCGCCGCCAATGGCGATATCTGGCTGGAAAAACGCCCCCCAAGCGGCATCTGGGGTGGCCTCTGGTGCTTCCCCGAACTTGAACATGCCGACGACGCCACCGCCCGATGCCTGGATAACTGGGGCGTAACACCCCAGAGCAGTCATCAATGGGAGCCCTTCCGGCACACGTTTAGCCACTACCATCTGGACATTCATCCGCTACAGGTCGTTCTGGGGCACAGCCCTGAATCAATCATGGAAGCCGAGCAACAGCTCTGGTATAACATTCGCCAACCACAAGCCATAGGCTTGGCAGCACCGGTGGCGGCCTTGCTGGTGAAACACAAACCGTCCCCATAACCCCACGTCTGGACCAAAACTATGTCCCGTATCGTTTTTTGCAAGAAATACCAAAAAGACCTGGAAGGCCTCGATGCCCCGCCCTACCCGGGCCCCAAGGGCCAGGAGCTATTTGACAGCGTATCCAAGCAGGCCTGGCTGGACTGGCAAGCCCACCAGACTATGCTGATCAACGAAAAACACCTGAGCCTGGTGGATCCCGAGGCCCGCAAGTACCTGCAGGCGGAGATGGACAAATTTTTCTCCGGCGAGGACTATGATCAGGCCGAGGGCTACGTTCCCCCCTCAGAGTAACGCCTAGGTCTTGACTCTCAGTCCATCCGAGGGTTTAATACGCGCCTTTCGCGAAAGCACATCTCGCGAGCAAGATACGCCCGGATAGCTCAGTCGGTAGAGCAGGGGATTGAAAATCCCCGTGTCCTTGGTTCGATTCCGAGTCCGGGCACCATATTAAGAAAAGAGCCTCGTCATCGCACGGGGCTTTTTTTATGGTTCGACACAGGTGTCGGCCCCGGGGCGCCCTACGCTCTGATATTCAAATTCTACGCCACGGGCCTCTCCCGCGACTCCAACTGAGAAAAGATGTACAGTAAGCGCATCGTAGAGGATCCGGCCAATTTTCGTGTTAAGCGTTTTTATCGTCAACAGTATAATAGTGGCTATCGCCGTGATGGTTCACTATGAGTTTCTCTATCATATGACGAAACTCATCAAGAGAATGCGGATAGGCCACCGTTACAGGATTGTGCTTGGCGTGTTCGGCGCCCTGTCGGCCCACGCGGTGGAAGTCTGGATTTTTGCCTTCGCTTTTTACGCCATGCACCGAAGCGAAGGCTGGGGCCACCTGGAAGGAAACTTTCAGGGCTCGATCATGGACTGTGCCTATTTCTCTTTTACCACCTTCACTACCCTGGGCTTTGGTGACATCGTGCCCATTGGTGATTTGCGCTATCTGACCGGCATTGAGTCATTGACCGGTCTGGTACTAATCACCTGGACAGCCTCTTTCCTCTATATAGAGATGCAGCGATACTGGGAGTCGAACTGAAGTCTTATGAGCCCCAAAAAGGATAGCTTCCTCCAGCAAGTACAGCGCAATACCGTAGCGCTAATCAGTATCGCAATTGCCGTCAGTAGCCTCAGCTACAATACCTGGCGCAATGAGAAGACCGAGTCCAATCGCAACCAGCGAGTTGCCGCCTTTGAAATCCTGCTGAAGCTCGGCGAGTTGCAACAGCTTGTCTTTCACCATTACTACGACAAAGATACCCAGGGCCGCGGCAACCCCCGCACCGGGTGGACCTTTGTGTTGACCATTCGAGACCTGTCACGGGTACTGCCCACCCCACTGCACGAAAACACCGACGAACTGGTCACTGTCTGGAGTGAAAACTGGGAGGGCATGGAGGCTCAAAAAACCAGTGTGGACGCAATCCTGGAGGGCATCGAAAATACCCGCAGCGAAATGCTAAGCCTGCTCAAGTCACTGGAGTAAGCCGTCTTCTGATTGCCGGTAGCGAGTGCACTTTGTACTCGAAAATCAGGCATATCCGTCCCTTCTATTGATTGTGTGTCCCGCTAACCGGAGTATGGGGTTGTCGATGACAAGAATCTGTCGACACCACATTGGTATCCAGGGAGGGGTGCTCTATGACAAAAGTAATTCGTATCGCCATCGTATGCGCTGCAGCCATCGCTGCCGGCACGGCCGCTGCAGATGATGAACAGCTACTAAAACAATGTCGCGCACTGAAGCAGGAAGTGGCACGTCTGGATGCACTCAGGGAAGGGGGCGGCAGTGCCAGAAAAATGGATGGGTGGAAAAGGCAGATACACGACAAACAGGATGAGTACTCAAGACTGTATTGTCGCCAGTATCGGTTTGAACTCGATAAGCGCTAGGATAGCGGGTCAGTCGTTGGGGCCGATGTATTGGAACCGCGGCTTTGTCTCACCGTCGCGATCAACCGTTCCCGTAAACATCTCTAGTGGGCGAACCCAGAGACCACCCTCGCCATACAATGGGGTGTAAACCACGAGTAAGTCTCCGGTTTCCGAATGCCGTGCGACGCCCTGAACACTGTACTCGCCTCCTTTGAAATGGCGATATTTTCCTGCCTTCAACTCCATAATGTCACTCCTGAATCAGCCTGTCTCTAAATCACTTCCACCGGCGCAAACCGGGACTTATTGCGCTCTCGAACTTCACCAATAATCGCCGTACTTGTGTATCCGCCCGCTTGCAGCGCCGCACACAGGGCATCAGACTTGCCCGCGTCCACGCCGATTAACAAGCCCCCGCTCGTCTGCGGATCAACCAGTAAATCCAGGCGCGCAGAATCAACGGCAGTGGCCAGCGGCCCAATGGACTCTCTGGCCTGTATATTGACCTCGTGCATCGTGCTGTACACACCCTCCGCGATGGCTTCACGTGCCCCCGGCAATAAAGGCACTTGATCCAAAGACAACGTCACACCAAGTTCGGGGTCCAGCATCTCCAGTAGATGGCCGAGAAGTCCGAAGCCGGTTACGTCGGTGCAGGCCGTGGCGCCAAACTCCACCGCAAGCCGGCCGGCTGCTGCATTACTCTGTAACATCATATCGACAGCAGCCTGTACGTGCCGACCATCGGCCTTTAGCTGCATGTGGCTGGCGAAAAGTGCACCGGTGCCCAGGGGCTTGGTCAACAGAAGATGATTGCCACTTAGCAGGCCGGTTTTTGCCAACAAGCCCCTCTCAGCCGACTGCGCCGTACCATTCACCACGAACCCGATACTCAATTCCTGCCCTTGCAAGCTATGTCCACCCTGCAATTTGCAATCGGCGGCGGCAAATTCCCGCAATGCGCCGGACAGGATTTGCTGCAACTCCCTTTCCTGTATCGCGGGGCTGGCAAAGGGCAAAGTGATGGCAGCCAAAGCCGACAGCGGTGTCGCGCCACTCGCATAGAGATCACTGAGCGCATGATTGGCGGCGATGCGACCCATCAACCAGGGGTCTTTAACCATCTCCCTGAGTACATCAATGCTCTGCACGATCTCCAGCCCCGCTGCGCCGGGAATTAAAGCTGCATCATCAGCCTTACCCCCATTGGGGCAATGCCGGGGGAAAGCGACGGCGAGACCTGCAAGTACCGAGGACAGGCTGGCCGCTCCAATTTTGGCGCCGCAACCACCACAATGCGCCTGCTTTATCTCCCCGAGAACACCCGTGGCGTTGCTCTCATCGCCCCCAGGCATACGGGCTGGCAGATCGCGAAAGCGGGCCATAAACGCCCGATCGATACGGTCCTTCCAGCGCCAGACCCAACCGCCGGTCGCATTCAGCAGCCCTCTGTCAGCCGTCGCGCATCTCCCCCCAAGGGAGATCAAGGACAGAAAATTACGCTGCGGATGGTGCTGTTTCAGCGGTTTGTTTAATAACACATTGCGCAGGTTTTGGGCCAGCACCGGCCCCTGCCGTACAGCGTAAACCCCGGCCTTCGCCCGCGGATGGTTTAACTGCGTGGCGACATCACCCGCGGCAAAAATACTGTCCTGGCCGACGACCTGTAGCGTATCGCGGATGGCGAGAAAGCCGGCATCATCTGTTGCCAGGCCACTTGCGCTAATCCATGGCACGGCTACCGCCCCGGTGCACCAGAACAAATCATCAAATGCGTACTGCCCACCACCGGCAAGACACAGGGCCTGTTGCTCTACCGCAACAACACGCTCCCCCGTATAAAGATCAATGCCGTAGTCCACCAGAGCGCGCTCAACCGATCGCCTCGCACGCCCATTGTAGTTCTGCAGAATGCGACTCGCGCCGCAAAACAAGGAAAAACGAACGGCCGTGCCGTTAAAATGCTGGGCCATCGCAAGCACCAACTCAACGCTGCCAGCACCGCCACCCACCACCGCGATCCGATAGGGATCTTCAACGGCTCGCGGCTCCAGCTTTGCCGACACAGTAAGCCAGCGCTGCCACAAATCTGCCACGGGTTTGACTGGCACTGCCCACTTCCTGGCGCCTGGGACAGAGTCCAGTTCCGGCGCAGAACCGGTATCGACACTCAATAAATCGTAGGCAATTGACGGCCGCCCGCGCAGAGAAAGGACTTTTTGCTGCGGCTGGATTGCAGTGACCTCCGCGGCAATGAACCTGACGCCTGCCCACTGGCACAGACGGGCGAGATCGATATGGGCATCCTCAAACGTGTAGTGCCCAGCCAATAGACCCGGCAGCATGCCGGAATAGGGCGTATGGCTCTCAGGGGAAATGAGGGTAACGCGAACACCAGAAATCGGCTTCATGGCGAGCATACGCAATGCCAGAGCGTGGGCGTGACCACCCCCGATGAATACCAGGTCCCGCACTATCTCCCTGGAGGCCTGCATCAAGCTATCGCAGCCCGGTAGCCCGTGCGACTACCTCCTCACGGCTGCCACTAAACAGGACGGTGCCAGCACGCTTGCCCAACTGATATTCATACATCGGGTCGTAGTAAGTGGTCAGCAGGCTGCTAATCCATTGACTGTGTAAAGAGAGATCACCGCTGGCCCACTGTGCCTCAAAGGCGGCATCCAGCAGAGCACTCACCTCAAGATGCCGCTCACCCCCCAGGCGTTTGCGAATCCTGAACAGGTCTTGTTGCAATTTGGCACAATGCAAACGGGAGGCCTCTTCTTCTCCGTGCGCCTCGGCAAAGCGACTCCCCAGATCAATAACATAATCGGCAACCACCACATTAACGCGCTCAGCAAGACTCTCTTCCACGACAAACATGGGCACCTCTTTCATCTTGTCACCCAACGCCTGTGGTAAATAACGCCGACCGATTAAGTGGCCCTCATCTTCCAGATAGATACGATTCTCGCCGCCCGCGAGTTGCTTCATCAGCGCGATGCTGAGCGCGTTTTCAAAATCGATCTGACTCGGCTGCGGTTCCAGCAACTGGCCGAACGTTGAGCCCCGGTGCCCGGCCAACCCTTCGAGGTCTACGCTGCGGGGCAATTGTTCGATCACCCGGGTTTTCCCTGTTCCGGTCTTGCCCGCGATCAGTACGATATCGGCCTGTTCCACAGAGCGCTCCAGCTCCTGTAGCAGAAACTGACGCATTGCCTTGTAACCGCCCTTGATCAATGGGTAGTCAATGCCCTCGTCGCGCAGCCACTGGCGAACGGTCTGCGAGCGCAGGCCGCCACGAAAACAGTACAGATAGCCCGCGGGATGACTGGCAGCAAATTGGCGCCAGGCGACCATGCGCTCTTCTCGGGATTGCCCTGAGACAAGCTGGTGCCCCAGCGCTATCGCCGCATCCTGTCCCTGCTTTTTATAGCAGGTGCCGACTTGTGCGCGCTCGTCATCTGACATCAACGGCAAACTCTCAGCGCCAGGAAAAGCACCCTGGTCGAACTCGCCCGGTGCCCGCATGTCCATCATGGGCGTATCGTCCAGAAACAAACTTCTGTAATCATCGGTATCCGGACGTTGGGACATGGGCTTTAAAACCTTATTCTGCTTCCCCGCCAAACAGAGCGATCACCCGGTCCTGCAAACCGATCACCGCATCTGACATCAGGGCAAAATCTGCATCCAGGCGAGCCGCCAGCTCTGACTCCGGAATCTCATCATTCTCTTTCAGCAGTTCATCGGAAAACTTCAATCGCCTCAAGCACAGGTCTTCGGCGATCACCAGGGATATACGCTCCTCCCAGCTCAGGGAAAGACGAGCAACCTGCTTACCTGCATTGAGGTGAGTTTCCACCTCTTCACTCAGCAGGTCAACGCCACGACAGCGAACAACACCCCCCTCCTCGCCCGGCTCACGCAACTCGCACTCCTCGCCCAGAACAAAATCGTCGGACAGATTCTGGTGCACCAACCAACCGGTCATGGTCGCTGACGGGGCATTATTGACCTGCGGTAAAACCACAGGAAAAGTGCCGATACAATCTCGCAACAGGTTCAATAGTTCCTCCGCCCGGGAGGCACTGGCGGCATCCACAAAAAGCCATTTGGAGCGAGTATCAATAAAAGCAAAGGTACGGGAGGACCGTGAAAAGGCCCGGGGCAGGCAATCCTGAACGATCTCATCTTTGAGGTTCAGCCGCTCTTTGCGGTATACCTTGCGTGCCTCTTCCGCTTCTATATGTGCGACCCGCTCTTCAAGTTGCTCGCGTACCACGGTAGAGGGCAGCAGTTTTTCTTCCCGTTTGAGACTGATCAGGTAACGGCCATTGGCCGCATGTACCAGCATTTCTGACTGCTCCCCCAGGGGGGCCACCCAACCCAGAGACAAAGCCTGGGATTTGGCACAGGGCTGAAAAGCGCGCGAAGACAGCTGGTCTTCCAGTTGTTCGGGGGTCAACTCAAAAGGACTGGTCAGGCGATAAGCCCGAAGATTCTTAAACCACATAGTTAAATACTAGCTCTTGCAAAAGCGGGGAATTGTACCCCAGTGGCCAGCCAATGCCAGCCGACAGGCCAATATTCGGTCACAATACCGCCTGGCGCGGCCGCAAAGGCAAAAATGGTCCCTTCCGTACAAAATGTTAACCCGCTATGTGCAGGCACACGTTGTCAGCTGACATTGAAAGCGTTTTAATAATGCGCTTCATTGAAACATCGTGCTCCGGCCTCGCGTCGACCACATGCCCATAGCCAACAGGTGAATTCAAATGCTAAAAACAGCCAAGACAAACCCATCCCAGGCCCTGAGAGCTTCAGATATCAGCCATTGGGATATGGAAACTGATGTCGCCATTGTCGGCTTTGGCGGCGCAGGAGGTTGTGCCGCAATCGAAGTCGCCGATGCCGGGTCCACGGCCATCATCTTCGAATTGGCCAGTGCCAGCGGCGGCTCAACAGCGCTTTCCAGTGCCGAAATCTATATGGGCGGTAGTGGTGGTACACGGGTTCAGCAGGCCTGTGGCTTCGAAGACAAAACCGAGGATATGGTCACCTACATGATGATGGCCGCCGGTCCCCAGGCCGATGAAGCGAAAATTCGTAACTACTGCGAGAGCAGTACCGACCACTTCCAGTGGCTATTGGATATCGGTGTCCCGTTCAAGGACAGTTTCCACGAGGAGCGCGCCATTATGTGTATGACAGACGATGGCCTGCTCTATACGGGCAGTGAAAAAGCCTACCCTTTCGCCCAGCAAGCCAAACCCTGCCCCAGGGGCCACAATCTCTATGTCGAGGGCGACAACGGCGGCCCCCTGTTCATGAAGATTGTCACCGAGAATGTCGAAAAGCGGGATGCGATTAAGGTGGAATACGAAGTTCGCGCCCTGACCCTGATCACCGATGACGAGGACCGGGTCGTTGGCCTGGTCATACGCAAGAATCAACAGGAGCTCAACGTGCGGGCAAGGCAGGGGGTTATTCTCTGTGCCGGTGGTTTCGCCATGAATGACGAGATGCTGCAAAAGTACGCCCCCATGCTGACCCGGGGCAATTCGGCAATAGGAAACCCAGGCGATATGGGGTCTGGCATCATGATGGGGATCTCCGTAGGCGGGGCGGCAATAAATATGCACGAGGGGTTCATCAGCCTGCCCTATTACCCGCCCGCCTCAATGACCAGTGGTATTCTGGTCAACGACAAGGGTCAACGCTTCATCAACGAGGACGTTTACCACGGGCGTATGGGAGCAGCCATTCTCAGCCAGCAATCAGAGCGGTTTTATTTCGTTCTCACCGTCGACCAGTACGGTGATTATGAGCGGGTCAGTTATATGGGCGCCGAGGTTGCAGGGACAGGCGAAACCGTTGCAGAGCTGGAGGAAGAGCTGGGCCTGCGCAAGGGCACTTTACAGCAGACAGTCGCCACCTATAATGAGGACTGCCAGGCCGGTGAGGACACCTTACAACACAAGGCCACACAGTGGCTGGAGCAACTGGAGCCCCCGTTGGTCGCTCTTGATGTCACCCCGGGCCGTGGCCCCTTCTACCCCTACTTCACCCTGGGCGGGCTAGACACCCTACCCAGCGGTGAAGTCGTAAACCCCCAGCGCGATGTTATTGATGGTCTTTACGCCGCGGGACGCACCGCCTGTGGTGTGGTTCGGCGTGCCGAGGGTTACAGCAGCGGCATGTCTGTTGGCGATGCCACGTTCTCAGGTAGAATGGCGGGTAAAGCTGTCGCAGCCGCGGAGCGAAACCAGGACTGACTACATGAAATTCCTCCACACCATGGTGCGCGCCAGCAATCTGGACGACACCATGGACTTCTATTGTGACAAATTGGGCCTCGTAGAAGTAAACCGCTACGACAGCGAAGCCGGTCGTTTCACCCTCATTTTTCTTGCAGCCCCAGGTGATCTTGAGTCAGCCAGGGCGGGCCAGAGCCCGCTGGTGGAAATAACCCACAACTGGGATTCAGAGGAATATGATAGCGGCCGGAATTTCGGGCATCTCGCCTATCGGGTCGAAGATATCTATGCACTGTGCCAGCAGTTACTGGACAAGGGCGTCACCATTAACAGACCACCCCGCGATGGGCATATGGCGTTCATTCGCTCCCCGGATGGCATCTCCATCGAGCTGTTACAGGAAGGCGATGCTCTCCCGCCGCAGGAGCCCTGGGCTTCTATGGAAAACACGGGCAACTGGTAGCTTCGTAGGGAATAACACGCCGGCATGACAAAAAGTATCACCTCAAAATTGATTCTGCTGCTGACCCTTTGTCTGGCAGTGATACTTTCCATCGGTATGGCGATTGACTATCGCCTGTCTCGCGATGAAATACTTAGCCGCCTGCAATTGGAGTCGATCGACACGGTCAATGCCGTGGTCACTGACCTGGAAAACTGGCTCGATAGTGTCGAGGGCGCGACGCAATTCCTGGGGCGCGTACTGGAGCAGCGCGAGTATACCCCCGCTGGCCTCAAACAAATGCTGAAAGACCTGGTCGAAAACAATGATGATATCTATGGCGCGGCCATTGCCCTTAGTCCCGATGTAACTGACCATCCCATGGGCTTCGCCCCCTACTACTACCGCAAGAACAACTCGCTGGAATTTGTCGATATCGCCAGCAAGCAGGAAAAATACTGGCAGCAGCCCTGGTATGCAGAAGCGGTCAATGCCGCTAAGCCGGTCTGGGTAGAGCCCTACTTTGATACCGGGGGTGGGGAAGTACTAATGACCACCTTTTCTGTGCCCATCTATCGCAGGGATAACAACGGCCAGCGCTTTCTCTACGGTGTGGTAACAGCAGATATTACCCTGGAGGAGTTGCACCAATATTTGCAGCGACTGCGCCTGGGGAAAAGCGGATTCGGCATTTTGCTAAGCCGCGCCGGCATCATACTCAGCGCCAGAGACCCCGAAATCATCATGCACCACCATCTCGAAGCCGCCGAGGGTGCCCTGGATGTCGCTGCCTGGAAGAAGCTTGTCTCTGGCGTTCAAAACGGGCAGGTGATGAGCAGTCAAATCGATTGCCCTGATATCTTGGGCAGCTGTATGATTCGGCTCTCCGCTCTTCAGCCCACTGGCTGGCCTGTAGGGGTGATCTATGCCGAAGACGAAATACTCGCGCCACTTCGGGACTACCAGATCAGAACTGCCCTGCTCGGCCTGGTCACGCTATTGGTCATGGTCGCAGTCGTCAGCCTTGTTTCACGGCGTTTAACCCGCCCTCTTACAGCCCTCGCCCAGGTCACTGACCAGATTGCACAGGGAAAACTGGATGTCCCCCTGCCGAGAATCCAGGGAGAAGATGAAGTCGCCCGCCTCATCAGGGCATTTGCCGCGATGAAGGAAAACCTCAGAACCTATATAGACGATCTCGAGTCGGCAACCGCTGCCCGCAGTCGGCTCGTGGGTGAGCTGGCCGCCGCCCGGGAAATCCAGATGGCAATGCTGCCCCAGGGCGGACAGGCACTGGAACAATCAGCAACCTTCGCGCTCTGGGCGACAGTGCGCCCAGCCAAAACGGTAGGTGGCGATCTCTATACCTATTATTGTGACGACAACAACAGACTCTTCATCACCGTGGGCGATGTATCCGACAAAGGCGTCCCCGCGGCACTGTTTATGGCCAAGACCATCAGCCATATCCAGCAATATTCCACAGCATTCACCGTGCCGGCCACAGGCATGGCCCTACTCAATAACGCGTTGGAAGCAGGCAACAGTAACTGCATGTTCGTAACACTGTTCTTTGGTGTACTGGATTTAAACAGTGGCTTATTGCAATTCGCCAGTGCAGGCCATACGCCCCCCAGCCTGGTAAGAGGCGGCGAGGCCACCCCCGTCGACCAGCTCAGCGGGCCCGCACTGGGCCTTGCGGCAAACCTCGAGTTCCCAACAAACAGCCTGCAGCTGCGGCCCGGTGATCGACTGGCGATATACACTGACGGTATCGATGAAGCCTTTAACGAGCAGGCGCAAATGTTTTCCAGTGAGCGCTTCGACCGCGCACTCGAGAGCAGCATCAAGGACACACCGACAGAAGCCGGAGTACACATACTGCAGTTAGTTGATGATTTCGCCGGCACCACGGCGCAGTCCGACGACATTACCCTGATGCTGATCGACGTGTTGGCTCTACCCGCTGTAGCCGCACGGGACAAGATCCACAGCAGCTTTGAGCCCGGCCCCTTATTGACTAGCCGGGTGGGCAACTGGCTGCAGGATGAGCTGCGGAAGTTCGACCTGGACAATGTGCTGATTATGGAATTAATGCTAGTCAGCGAGGAGGTCGCCACCAACATCGCCAAGTACGCCGAGCTACCTGCTGATGGAGAGATCATCCTGTCAATCGCGCGTAGCGATACCGACGTCCTGCTTGAATTTGCCGACCCCGGCATGCCTTTCGACCCTCTGCAAGATTCCCTGGGGGCGAACCTGGGTGCCGACATCGAGTCTGCAGAAATAGGCGGTCTTGGTGTACACTTGATCAGGGAACTAACCGATGAACAGCGCTACCAGCGGCTGGACGGGCACAATATTTTGAGACTTAGTAAAACGCTGAGCTCAGCTGGCTGATTTAACCGATACTCGCAAGTGAACCATCACAGGGGACCATCGAAGTATGAAACTGACCACCAATACCACAATTGACGAAACCAGCTCGGTTGCCAGAGTGGCACTGACGGGTGCGCTGAATACCGATACCGCCCCCGCGTTTGACCAACAGTTGCAGGACCTCGTCGCCAGCAATTACAAGCTGACGGTACTGGACATGAAAGAACTGGACTACATCAGTTCAGCCGGGCTCAGGGTGATATTCAAGGCGGCCAAACAGAGCAAAGCTGCAGGCAACCGCCTGGCGGCCGCCAACCGGAAACCCCATATCGACAAGGTCTTTGAGATCCTCAAAGCGCTGCCCGATATGGCGGTTTTTGCCGATGACAAGGAATTGGACGAGTACCTGGATGCAATGCAGGACCAGGTTAAGGGGAGCTAGCTCCTTAGGAAGTTCACTACCCAGCGGGCGACCCGATCGCCCTCCTGGTTTCCTGCCAACGATGACACCCCGGCCGAATAGGTAGGCTCTCCAATCATCTTGCGCCGAAGATCCATAATTTCCCGGGAATACTCAGGCACAAACTCAGGGTGCCCCTGAAACGTCAGGATATGGTCGCCAATCTGGCAAACTGCGTTCTCACAGAAGTCACTTCCCGCCAGCACCACACTACCATCAGCTGTTTTTACTACCTGATCCTGATGACTAACCAAAATCTTGAGCTCTTCATCTTTGCCATCGTGCCAAGCTGGAAGGCGATTAAATGTGTGGCTATGCAGACCAACACCCCAACCTTTATCTGACTTCTCTGTTTTTCCACCCAGGGCCTGGGCGATCAACTGGTGGCCAAAACAGATCCCAACCGTCTTTATTTTTCTCGCGTCCAGTTCACGCACAAAATCCATCAATGGCGCTATCCAGGGCTTGTCATCGTACACACTGGATTTACTTCCGGTGATTAAATAGGCATCCACCTCGTCAATAGCGTCCGGGTACTGCCCCTCTTCCACGTCATACACGCTGAACTCAAGCGCCGGGTCTGCGCGCTTCAAAAGTGCGGCAAACATGTCCGGGTATTCTCCAAACTGCGGTACCCATTCGGGCCTGACCGCATCAGTTTTCAATATTCCAAGTTTCATCACACACCTTTCAATACACTAAACCGCCTAGCATTGGGCAACACCACAATCGCACAATAATAGGTAGCTTCCCAGGCACTGTCTATAACACCATAGGGTGCTGTTTGTGCAAAAACAGGCAGATGATGTATGGTGCGCACTCATCCATTAACTGGCGTCGACACCTTGTTCACTTTCAAAGCCCTTCTGCTGGCGGTCGCAGTCCTCAGCAGTGCAGCCATCCAGGCCTCCGATTTCTCAGGTTCCGCCAGTTGCGCCAGTTGCCATGCCGATGAACACGCCTTATGGCAGGGCTCACACCATGACCTGGCCATGCAGCTTCCCAGTCCGGAAACCGTTCTGGGCAATTTTGACGACGCCACCTTTATCTATAACGGCATCACCACGCTATTCTTTAAGAAGGATAGCCAATATTTCGTACGCACCGATGGCGAAGACGGCAAATTGACTGACTTCCCGGTGGACTACGTATTTGGCGTTTACCCCCTGCAACAGTACCTGTTACCGATGTCTCGCGGCCGCCTGCAAGCCCTCAGTATTGCCTGGGATGCCAGGCCCCTCGAAGAAGGCGGCCAACGCTGGTACCACCTCTACCCGGAGGAAATCATAAATTCCGAGGACCCACTGCACTGGACCGGGCCCTATCACAACTGGAATACACGCTGCGCCGAATGCCACAGTACTCAGCTGGAGAAAAACTACCAGCCGGCAGACAGATCATTCGATACGCAATTCGCCGAAATCGATGTGGGTTGCGAGGCCTGCCACGGCCCAGGAAAAGCACATATCGCCCTGGCACAGAAAAATACGCTGGATAGCAAAAAGAACAGCGGTTTTCCCACCGCCCTGGCACAACGCGGGCAGTGGGCATTTCCGCCCGACAAGGGCATTGCAAAGCGCAATACCCCCCTGCAAAGCCGATCGCAGATCGACAGCTGCGGAAGATGCCACGCCCGCCGCGGCACCCTGGGTGATTATCACTACGGTGCCGACCTGCTGGATACACATCGCCTCTCCATGCCGCAGTCACCGCTGTATTATCACGATGGCCAAATTCTGGATGAGGTCTACGTCTACGGTTCCTTTATTCAAAGCAAAATGCACCAGGCCGGCGTGGTTTGTAGCAATTGTCACGAGCCGCACAGCTTGAAGTTGCGAGCCGAAAAGAACGGCGTCTGTAGCCAGTGCCACGCCACAGAAACCTACGACACGAAGCAACACCACCACCACACACCGGGCTCTACCGGGGCGGAATGTGCCAATTGCCACATGCCCGAAACAACCTACATGGGTGTTGATCCTCGTCGGGACCACAGCCTCCGTGTACCCAGACCTGACCTCAGTATCGTAATGGGCACACCCAACGCCTGTAACCAGTGCCACAGTGACAAAGAGCCGCAATGGGCATTGGATGCATTGCGACAATGGGGCGTCAACTTCCGGGATACCGGCAGCCATCCAGCGCGTAGCTTCCTGCAGGCAGACATGGGCGATAGCCGCAGCTTGCCGAAGCTCGCTCAACTCGCCAGCAACGACTCTGTTGCCCCAATCTGGCGTGCCAACGCGATGGAGACTCTGGGCAATTTTGGCGGCAGGGACGCCCTGCAAACGGCCACACAATTATTGTATTCCGACGACTCACTGTTACGGGTCAGCACCGTACGGGCAATTCAATTCTTGCCACTTCATCAACGTTTTCAGTTATTGCAGCCACTGATGGACGATGAAGTCACCTCGGTACGCATGGAGGTCGCCATCTCACTAGCAGGCGTCCCGCTGGACCAGATCGAACCGCCCCAGGCCGAGGCGCTTCTGGCTCTGTTCAAGGAATACGTGAGCATCCAGAAACAGCACGCAGATATGCCCGGCGTCCAGCTACAGCTTGGTATTTTCTATACCGGTAGAGGCGACCTGCCCGCCGCAGAAGCGGCCTATCGCGAGGCAATATATCTCAATCCGCAACTGGTCCCCGCGCTGTTAAACCTGGCGGACTTATTGCGCTCCCAAGACCGGGATAACGAGGCCAGGGAGATCCTGCTGTCAGCCCTTGCGGTCGCTCCGGAGCATGGTGCCACACTGCATGCTCTGGGATTGTTGGAGACACGCACTGCCAATACTGAGCTGGCCCTGGACTACCTGAGCCGTGCAGCAGATCAGGAGACGATAGGGACTCGCCATCGATTTGTCTACGCTATCGCATTACACGACCTCGGCAAGCCCCAGGAAGCCGTCAACCAGTTATTGGCTCTGCTGCGGGCCACGCCACAGAATCAGGAGGTGTTGCTCGCACTGGCAAACTACAGCGCTGAGTTGGGCCAACGCAGTAACGCACAGGCATTTGCCCGCAAGCTGACGGAGCTGGCACCGAACAACAAGGACTACCAACAGCTGTTGGCGCGCCTGGGCGCCCAGTAACAGATCTATAGGGTGGCCAGGAAAGTAAGCAACAGACGATTCAGTGCATCGGGCTGCTCTTGCTGCACAAAGTGGCCCGAGTCCGGCAGGATTTCCAGGCCTCTCAAGTCCTTCACCCGCGCTCGCATGTTGCTGAAGGTCTCCGGGCTGGACAGCTTGTAAACGGGGTCCTCCTCGCCGATAACAAATAGTGTCGGTAGCTCGACATTGGCATGTGCGGAAGAGCGAAACAGCTGCCAGTTCCTGTCCATTACCCGGTAGGCATTTATGCCCCCGATAAACGCCAGCTCGGGGCCGGCATAGAGGTATTCCGCTACATAGAAGTCCATGTCCTCGGCAGACAACCATGGCCACGGCAGCGCACTGGCAGGCTCATCCAGAACATCCAGGTAGGCGGTGCCCTCGGAGGGGAAGTTCTCCCAATTTAACAGTTCACCCCGGGCGCTGAGAGCCCAGAATAATTTACGCAGAAACTCACGCTCACGCCCTCGCTTCGAAGCTTCCGCAACGCCGATGGACTGGTAGTAATGCATATGGAAAAAGTGGTTTTGCGCAATCGCGGCGTAGAGCTGCGAAGGCGGTACATCACAGCCTCCTGCCAATTCCATATCGTAGGGTGAACACAGAGGAGCAATAGCGCGAATTCTATCCCGGTGGTGGATACCCATGTGCCAGGCAAGGTTGGCACCGAAGTCGTGGCCAACCAGCACCGCTGTACCGGCGTTAAAGTAATCCAGAACCGCAATCACATCCGAGCTGGTCTTTTCCAGGCTATAGTCATCACTGTCCAGAGGGCGCGAGCTGCGCCCATAGCCGCGCATATCCATAGCGACCGCCTGGAACCCAGCCGCGGCAAGCACGGGAAGCTGGTGACGCCAGCTATACCAGAGGCCGGGAAAACCATGGCACATGACAATCAATGGCCCCTGACCCTCGCTTACTACATGAAGATCAATCTCGCCGTTGGGAATTTGGATGTGGGTACAGGCCATGGATCTCACCATTTCAAATGCGTTCGATTCAGGCGGGTGCTACCGGGCCAGGTAAAAGCCTAGACTGACGGCACAAACAGCAGCTGAAAAGAAACCGGGACGGCGGTGCTGATTGAACTGAGCCCTGCAGCTTCGCGCAATAAGCTCACGCCCTTTTCCAGGCCGAAGTCAGCCGCCTTGACGAGTATCGGGCGGGATGTCTGCACCAGTAAATTGCCGCCGGACGTCCCTACCAATAAAACGGGTACTGTTAGCGCCTTATCATAACCGTGCAACGACAAGGTAATGGGTATTTCTGTCAGTAACACACCACCTTTCGCAGCGACATCAATGACGTTGCGGTCAACACTGGCGACAATTTTGGCCTGCGGGAAATTGGCCGTCTCAAATAGCAATTCTCGCATACGCTGATTGCGAATCGGCACCAGAGTCTCGACACTATCTAACGCAATCGCCACCTGCACATCGCCCTCGGCACTGATCGAGCCCGACAAGGAGCCAAATTCATGGCTTTCGGCAATCGCATTATTTTTTGTAGTAATAAACCGAACGGCGGAGCTCTCTGCATTCAGCGCCCACTGGGCAAACGCCGAATTCGCCAGCCCAGCCAATACCATCACAGCAATAAAGTTGCTGACAATCGACAAATATTTCACTGCTTCCATCTCCCCATAATTATGGCCATGCGCCGCTCAGGCAACGACTTCCGCCAGATCGCCCTTTGTCTCAAGCCAGGCCCTGCGATCCGAAGCGCGTTTTTTTGCCAGTAACATATCCAGCATGTTGTTGGTGCCATCACCTGCGTCCAGCACCAAACGGACCAGCCGGCGGGTGTCGGGGTCCATGGTTGTCTCTCGCAGCTGCAGAGGATTCATTTCCCCCAGCCCCTTGAAGCGCTGGACGTTTACCTTGCCCCGCTTTTTCTCCGCTTCAATCCGATCCAGCACACCTTGTTTCTCTCCCTCATCAAGGGCATAGAACACCTCTTTACCGATGTCGATGCGGTATAGCGGAGGCATCGCCACGTAAATATGGCCGGCAGACACCAGGGGGCGAAAGTGACGAACAAATAGCGCGCATATCAGTGTGGCGATATGCAATCCGTCAGAATCCGCATCGGCGAGAATGCAGACTCTCCCGTAACGCAAGCCGGTCAGATCATCGCTGGCTGGATCGACACCCAGCGCCACGGAAATATTATGCACCTCCTGGGATGCCAGAATCTCCTGGGAATCGACCTCCCAGGTATTCAGTATCTTTCCGCGCAGCGGCAAAATCGCCTGGAACTCTCTGTTTCTGGCCTGTTTTGCCGAACCCCCGGCTGAATCGCCCTCCACCAGAAACAGTTCACTCCGGGCAGTATCCTGCCCGGAGCAATCTGCCAATTTCCCGGGTAACGCAGGCCCCGAAGTGACCTTTTTCCTGGCGACTTTCTTTGATGCTCGCAACCGCCCCTGTGCATTGCTAATGCACATTTCCGCCAGTTGCTCCGCCTCTTCCGTATGCTGGTTCAACCACAGACTAAACGCATCCTTGGCCACGCCGGACACAAACGCCGCCGCCTCCCGGGAGGACAGTCGCTCTTTGGTCTGACCGGAGAACTGCGGATCCTGCAATTTGGATGAGAGCACATAAGCACAGCGCTCCCATATGTCATCAGGTGCCAGCTTGATACCCCGTGGCAACAAATTACGCAGCTCACAGAAATCACGCAGGGCATCCAGCAAGCCGGTACGCATGCCATTGACGTGGGTACCGCCCTGGGCAGTGGGAATCAGGTTCACATAGCTTTCAGTGACCAGTTCACCGCCCTCCGGCAGCCACTGAACGGCCCAGTCAACGCCCTCGTTACTACCGCTGAAGCTGCCGGTGAAGGGTGTAGCTGGCACACAGATAAAATCGATCGTAGAGCCAATCAGGTAGTCTCTCAAACCGTCTTCGTAATACCACTCGTCAACGTCGCCCTTGGCTTCATCGGTGAACTTGACGCGCAGACCGGGGCACAGAACAGCCTTTGCTCGCAGCACGTGCCGCAACCGTATCACGGAAAAATTGGCGGAATCAAAGTAGCCTGGGTCCGGTGTAAAGCTCACCGCGGTCCCCGTATTGCGTTTACCACAGGTATCGATCACCTCGAGGTCGGTGGCCTTTTCACCCCCTTGAAAGCTCATGCGGTGAACTTGTCCATCTCGACGTATTGTAATCACAAGCTCTTTGGACAGGGCATTCACGACCGAGACACCCACACCGTGAAGTCCGCCACTGAACTGGTAGTTTTTACCTGAGAATTTGCCGCCGGCATGCAAGGTACTGAGAATAACCTCTACACCGGGCTTGCCCTGCTCGGGATGAATATCAACGGGCATGCCGCGGCCATTATCGGTCACCGTGACCGAGCCGTTTTTATGCAAAATCACATCAATCTGGTCGGCATGGCCCGCCAGAGCTTCATCGACACTGTTGTCGATGACTTCCTGGGCCAGGTGATTGGGTCGGGTGGTATCTGTGTACATACCGGGGCGCTTTCGCACCGGTTCCAGTCCGGTTAGGACTTCAATATCTTCAGCGGTATATTCGCTCATTCCAGTGACTTACTTCCCAAAAATACTTGTTATTTGATAGCCCTCATTGTACATGAGGAAATGGGCCTATGGCTCGCTAAAGTAAAGGAGTTACAGCGACAGAGAGAAAAACTGTACGGCGGCAGCGGCTAGCCCCCTGCCAAACACCAACGTGCTCACACGGCTGATCTAGAGATAACCGTCGGAGTCCAGGTCAACGATAAACTGGACACCTTCAACTCTGGACACATCGGTGTCGATAGATCCATCAGCCAGCAGATCAAGCCACCGGTAGCCTGGAGGTGAATCATCCGCTTTGAACTGTTCACTGCCCGGCGCAAACTGAACGCAGCTTGAAGGTGACCCCATCAATGCCACCCCATTGCGGACCTTATCAACGCGCTGGTGGACATGCCCCCACAGAACGGCTTTTACCCCGCTGTAGCCATCCAGAATTTCAAAAAATGCCGCCGCGTCCGCAACCATTTGCTCGTCCAGCCAAGCGCAGCCAATCTTTACCGGGTGATGATGCAGGCAAACCAGGGTGAACAAGCCCACCTCTGATGCCCGCTGCAGAGCGGCTTTCAGCAACGCCAGCTGACCTGCTCCCAGCGCTCCGCCGGCCTGGCCTGGCACCTGGGAATCAAGCATGATGATCTGCCAGTTGCCTATCTGGATATCACTACTCATGCAGGCGGTACCTGCAAGCGTCTCGGACATGCTTGCAAAATCATCGTGATTCCCGGGCAACCAAAAACTGACATCAGACAATTGCCGACTGTAGCTGTCCATTCGAGTATAGGCGGAAGCCGAGCCATGATCTGACAGGTCCCCCGTCAGCAGGAGCACATCGGGGGTTCCCCGCTCCTCCTTAACCCGGTCAATTACGTGTTGTAAAGATTGATCTGTATCCATCCCCAGCAGCATGCCACCGGGGTTTTCGGAAAGATGGGTATCAGTTACCTGTACCAGCCTGATCACCCCGCCGTGATGTGGCAATCGTTCTACTGGAGGTTTCAGGCTATGATTCACAGCTGCATCCGGCTCATATCACGACACAAAGCCGTCACTGGTCAAATGGGAAGTCATACGGCCATTGAGCTGGCAATGCTCCAGCCAATCCGCCAGAAAGTGGTTCTGCTGGGATTTTTCATCCTGCTGATACATGCCCTTATTGGGATACTCGTAGCGAGCGTCAACGCGGCGGTGTGATTGAAAGGTGCCCACTTCCAGCATACGGGCATCGTGATAGGCACGCACTTCAATACGCAATTGCCCTAATAGTCGTTGGTCTGGCTGGTGCTGGCTCAGGCGAAAAAATGTCGTATACCTGCAACGCTCTGATACCTCAAAAACAACCCGGGCTTTATCCAGAGTAAATTCTCTCGAATTACAGGTCTCGTAATCCGGGAACAAGCGCAATAGACGCGCATAATTGGCCTCACAAACCGCATGGAGGCCTGATAAATCCAGCTTATACCCTCTTTTTCCGATAACCTGCAACGCAATCTCCCAGCAACTAAACACGGTTCCGGCGCTAAACCAACAATCCAAAAAACGGTGCTTCGCGGACTCATAATCTGAGTCTAGCATCTACGATGACATAAACTACCTTCAATTTGCACCTTTTACTATCAGCTATTTATATGCGCTGGCCGTCTTAGGCTGGTAAACTCCTGTATCAAGAATACACAGTCAAAAGACAAGGGTTTAATGCATGAAAAGGTCTGGAGTCGCGCTGCTGGCGCTGACATTGTCACTGGGTTCAACCGCTCTGTATGCGGAGTCGCTGAGAGATATCTACGAACTCGCGCTAGAAAATGATGCCCAGCTGAAGGCCGAAGAAGCACAGTACCTGTCAAATCTCGAGACAGAAAATCTGGGCCTGTCCAAATTACTGCCCCAGGTGAATGCCAACTATGACTATACCGACACTGACCAGGACACGGATGCGGAAAGCGTAGACTTCGACACCGGCATTGGCACCATAGACACCTTCACTAATGTGGATGTGGACCGTGAGGGCTACCAGATATCGCTGAACCAGGCCCTGTTTGACATGCCAGCCTGGTTCTCGTTCAAGTCAGGAAAAGAACTATCCAAGCAAGCCGAAGCCATATTTGCCGCCAATCAACAGAACCTGGTAGTGCGAACGGTAGAAGCCTACTTGTTGGTACTGCGCGCCCAGGACAACCTGCTCTCATCCCAAGCGCAGGAACGCGCGTTTGAGCGACAGCTTGAGCAGACTCAGCAGCGTTTTGAAGTGGGGCTTATCGCCATTACGGATGTCTACGAAGCCCAGGCTGCCTATGACCTCTCGCAGGTTAATCGCATCGTCGACGAAAATAATGTGTCGGTCGCGCTTGAGCGACTGTCGGTGCTCACCGGCCAGCGTCACAGCAACCTGAATGTGTTGCAAGAGGACTTTGACATCCTGAAGCCAGAGCCACTGGACCGGGCGGCCTGGGTAGACTTTGCACTGGAAAACAACTTCAACCTGCAAGCCGCACGCTACGCTGAAGAAGCGGCCCGACAGACCGCAAAGTCTAACAAATCGGCGCACGCACCCAGAGTGAGCGGCAGCTATGCCTATTCGGATTACAGTACCGAAGGTGAACTTAATCGCAAGCCTGAAACCGTCTTCGACACTTCTCCAGATCAGGACGTAGAAGCGAATGTCTGGCAGATTCGGCTGGATTTACCCCTGTATTCCGGTGGCGCCATCAGTGCAAACAGACGGCGAGCAGCGCAGGATTTCAATGCAGCGAAAGAAAACCGGATCAACCTCGGTCGCAATACCGTGACCAATGCACGCTCACTGCACATGACCGTGGTGAGCGATGTGTCCCGGGTCGCCGCCCGTAAACAGAGTATCGTCTCCTCTCGCAGTGCGCTGGATGCAACCCAGGCAGGCTACGAGGTCGGTACGCGGAATGTCGTCGATGTCCTCAACGCCCAAAACACCCTGTTCTTATCTAAACGCGATTACGCTAACAGCCGCTACGACTACATCCTCGATATGCTCAAGCTGAAGGAGCAGGCCGGCTTACTGAGCCCCGATGACGTCTACAAGTTGGACTCCTATCTTGAAGCGCCCGCTGCACCAACTGCCGCAGGCAGCAAGTAAACAACGACAGTCTCAATTCGCCCTACCAGCCCGGAGCTGTGCGTCAATAAGTGCCAGCAGGCGTTTCTTGGCGCCCCGGTTATCAGCAACGACCTGCTGCCCAATCGCACCCATCTGTTCACGTCGCTGCTGATCGGTAAATAGTTCAATCAGACAGGCCCCCAGGGTCGCGGGGTCCTCCAGTTGGACCATGCCGCCGGCCTCGGTCAACATATCGCTGATTTCAGCAAAATTGAACATATGAGGCCCGGTCACCACCGGAACACCCCAGGCAGAGGCCTCGAGAACATTGTGTCCGCCGTGCTCAACTAAACTACCGCCAATCACCGCCACGCTAGCGGGGCTTAGCAACAACAACAATTCGCCCATGGTGTCCCCGACCACAATATCCACATCCGCCGCCGGAACCCGTCCCTCCGACCGCCGGAGCACACGCCAGCCCGCCTCCCCGCACAAATCAAATACAGCATCAAACCGCTCGGGGTGCCTGGGAACCAACACCAACAAACAGTTATCAACGCGCTGGCGCAGCTGCTTAAAGGCCGCCAGGATCTGCTCATCCTCTCCCGGGTGCGTACTGGCGGCAACCAGTATACTGCGGCCCCCAACGGCCCAGGCTGATTGCAGTGCCTGCGCCTCTGAACGCAATAGGGCATCGAGCTCCAGGTCAAACTTGATGCTGCCTGTCACCGCTAGCTGACTCGCCGGCAACCCCAGTGTTAGCAAGCGCTCACTGTCAGCCACGGACTGGCAGGCAACCATATTCACCGACTCAAGCATCACACGACTGAGCCCGGCAAAGCGTTGGTATCCAGCGGCGGAGCGCGCTGACATTCGCGCATTCGCGAGCACAACGCGGCACCCCCGGCGGCGGCAATGATGCAGCATATTCGGCCACAGCTCGGTCTCCAGAATTAGCAAAAGCTCTGGTTTTACCCGCTTCATAAAGCGTCCGACTGCACCCGGCAAATCCCAGGGTGCATAGACGTGAAATACCCGATCGGTAAACAACGCCTGTATCCGTTCCGACCCTGTGGGTGTTGTTGTCGTAACCACCAAACGGCAGTCCGGGTAGCGCTCCAGTAGGCTCTCTATAATCGGGGCCGCTGCCAACGCCTCCCCCACAGAGACTGCATGAACCCAGATAGCGGGACGCTCCCCTCGCTGTGGATCTACCGGCAAGACACCAAATCGCTCCGCCAATCTTCGGCGATAGGCGGGGGCACGCCGAGACCGCAACAGCATCCTTAGCAGGATGAACGGCAGTAAACAGTAAAGCAGAGCGCTGTAGAGGTAGCGCATTTTTATCTCCAGAGAGGCAAACCAGCTCGAATGGAAAACAGCATAGCGACAGCCACACGTGCTGACCAGCCATCACGGCGACTATTCCAGCAAGATTAAGGCTATAATCGCCTTTTATTCTCCTCGGTTAACTTCAATGACGGCTAGCGAACTGCAGACAGACATCGCTATTATTGGCGGCGGTATCGCCGGATTATGGACTCTGAATCAACTCCGTAACAAGGGTTACAATGCGGTGTTGTTCGAACAGGAATCCCTGGGCAGCTACCAGACCATTGGCTCCCAAGGCATGATTCACGGTGGTATAAAGTACGCCCTGGGGGGCGCCCTAAGTGGCGGATCCGAGGCGATTTCCAGCATGCCCGATATCTGGCGCCAGTGCCTTCACGGAGAAGGCAAGGTAGACCTGCGCGCCAGTACCGTTCTCAGCAAGGACTTTTATCTGTGGTCCAGCTCAAGCCTGCAATCCAGGCTGAGCTCTTTTTTTGCCAGCAAGATGTTGCGAGGGAGAGTGGACAAGCTGAACGAAGACGAATATCCCGTCCCTTTTCGCAACCCCGGATTTCGTGGCCAGGTTTACCGCCTGGTGGACCTGGTGATGGACATGCCCTCTCTGGTGAAAGCCCTGGCGGAGCAACATCGGGAGGCCATTTTCAAGATAGACTGGAACAAGGCCCAGCTGGTGCAGCGCGATGGCACAGCCAGTATTGAACTGCCGCAAATGCGACTCCAGGCCCAGCGCATTATTCTGACTGCGGGCACCGGGAATGAGGCCCTGCTGGCGGCGCTGGGAAGCGAGACGCCGGCCATGCAGCGGCGCCCCTTACAACAGGTGCTGGTGAAACATGAGTATCGCGAATCCTTATACGCCCACTGCATGGGCGGCAATGCTTCGCCAAGGCTCACCATTTCCAGCCACCGCACACGGCAAGACGAACCGGTCTGGTATTTGGGTGGGGACCTGGCAACCGAGGGCACGGATGACTCGCCCGATAAACTCATCGACAAGGCCAGACGGGAACTGGGAGAGCTACTGCCCTGGGTAGACTTTGGTAAAACCGAGTGGTGTACGATAAAACTGGATCGTGCAGAACCCAGGCAAGCGGGATTATTGCGTCCCGATCAGTCCTTCGTCGGCAGATCCGACAGCCTGAACAATGTGCTCACTGCCTGGCCCACCAAGCTCACACTCAGCCCTCACCTGGCGGATGAGATTGAGGTGGAGCTAGCCCGCGATGGCATTGTGCCGAAGCACCCGACGGATTTAGCGCAGCTGGCGTTGCGGCTGGGCACACCCGAAGTCGCATCCCCGTGCTGGGATACCCTGTTCCTGTGAGCTGGCTAAAACCACTGGGCGATACTGGCCTCGCCGTCAGCGCCCTGGGGTTGGGCACCGTCAAGCTGGGACGGGACGAGGGCGTAAAATACCCGGATAGATTTACCATCCCGGATGATCGCGCAGCTGCAGCGCTGCTGGCGCAAGCAAGCGAGCTCGGCGTAAACCTGATTGACACCGCGCCCGCCTATGGCAACAGCGAACAGCGTCTGGGCCACCTGCTGGCAGGCCAGCGCGACCGTTGGATCGTCTGTAGCAAAGTGGGTGAAGAGTTTGAGAACGGTCAATCCCGGTTCGACTTTAGCCCGGAGCACACGGCAAGTTCGGTAGAGCGAAGCTTGCGCCGGCTGCAAACCGATGTCATCGACCTGGTACTAATCCACTCAGATGGCGACGACCTGCGCATCGTAAACGAGTTGGGCACACTGCAAGCCCTGGGCGACCTTAAGCGCCGCGGGTTGATCAGGGCTTACGGTATCTCAACTAAAACTGTCGAAGGCGGCGTAGCCGCTGCTTCCCAATGCGATGTCGTCATGCTGACCTACAATCTGGCGCAACGAGAGGAGGTTGCAGTTCTGGACGCCTGCAACACACACAACACTGGCGCACTGATCAAAAAGGCCCTGGCCAGCGGACATTTACAAACAAATATTGAAAACCCGGTGCAGGCCAGCATGGAACTGATTTTTTCTCATCCCGCCACCAGTTCGGCCATTATTGGCACGATTTCACCCGCGCATCTGGAGGCCAATGTACTGGCTGCCAAGCAGGCGCTAGGGGCGCTATAGCCCGCTGGACCTAAAAAATAAGTTTAGTCACCCTCGCGCTGAATTTTTTCCACAATGGCAGTAGTGGACAGATCATCAACAAAATCCAGCGGACGCACCTCACCGCCGTAACTCTCGACGATTTCCCAACCGACAACGCCTTTTTTATCGTAATCGCCGCCTTTCACCAGAATGTCCGGCTTCAGCGCGTGCAATAGCGGCTCCGGGGTATCGTCCTCAAAACATACCACCCAATCGACCGCCTCAAGCCCGGCCAACACCGCCATTCTTCGATCCTGTGGATTAATCGGCCTACCCTTACCCTTGAGCTTGCGCACCGACTTGTCGCTGTTAACCGCGACAATCAAACGGTCACCCAACTCTCTAGCCTGCTCCAGATAACCCACATGGCCGGCGTGGATGATATCGAAACAACCGTTGGTGAATACCACCCGCTCGCCATGACTGCGAGCATCGGCGACAGCAATCTGTAATTGGCCCAGGGTGAGGGCTCCCCGCTCCGACCCCTGGTCGACCTGGATGGCCCGGCGTAATTCCGGCGCACTAACCGCAGCGGTTCCCAACTGCCCCACGACAATACTGGCCGCAGTATTTGCCAATGCCACCGCCTGGGGCAGGGCTTCTCCTGCCGCCACTGCCGCGGCCAGCACCGCAATCACCGTATCCCCGGCACCGGTAACATCAAACACCTCCCGGGCACGCGCGGGTAAATGAAACTCCTCTTCGCCCGGGCGCAGCAGTGTCATACCGTGCTCACCCCGGGTTACCAGTAGCGCACTGAGATCGAGCTCTGACATGAGTCTCTCTCCTTTTTCCACCAGCTCCTGCTCATTGGCACAGTGGCCCACCACGGCCTCAAACTCATGTAAGTTCGGTGTCATCAGCGTGGCACCTCGATAGCGTGAAAAGTCGGTGCCCTTGGGATCAACCAATACCGGCACCCCTGCGCTCACGGCTGCGGCGATCAGTTGCTGGGGCGCAGATAAAGCGCCCTTGGCATAGTCGGACAAGACCAGCGCCCCGCACTCCCCCAGGTGATTGGCTAAATTCTCCTCAAGGTGTGAGCCGGCACCCGATAGGTCCGCGTCCTCGAAATCGAGTCGAATCAGTTGCTGCTGTCGGCTGATCACACGCAACTTGGTAATCGTGGGATGCCCTGCCACGCGATGAAATGCACAGTCCACTCCGGCACCCTGTAGCATATCCTGCAGAGAATCAGCCATTTCGTCATCGCCGGTAAAGCCCCGTAAGGTAGCCCCCGCACCCAGTGCGGCGATATTAAGGGCGACGTTACCAGCCCCCCCGGGCCTGTCCTTTATCTGGTCCACCTTGACCACCGGCACCGGTGCTTCCGGCGAGATACGCGAGGTCGCTCCCTGCCAGTAGCGATCCAGCATAATGTCACCCAATACCAAAACCTTCGCTCGATCAAAGCGGGGCATACTCAGTTTCATCGTCCGGAATACCTCATTAAATAGTGCTACCTTCCCCTGTGGGGATGCTTCGGTTTTTATCATAACACGGCGCTTCGCGAACGGCCCAAGGGCACGTGCCCCTTGCCATTGCGCCCCAAAAAAGCTACTTTCCCACCCCCCAAACTGACGACATAGCGGCACATCATGATTCCAGGCCTACCTGCAAATATAGACTCTATAAAAGGTTTTCTGGAGGAAGATGAGGCTCAGGCGCTGTACGAGCACGCGCTGGCCGTCAGTGCGCTGGGGCCAGTACTTGAAATCGGAAGTTACTGCGGTAAGTCTACCCTTTACCTGGGCCTGGCCTGTCGCGAGAACAACAGCACCGTCTTCGCTCTGGACCACCACCGGGGGTCGGAGGAACACCAGCTAGGCGAGTTTTTCCATGACCCGGACCTCTATGACCAGGGTTCCGGTCTGATGGACACATTTCGGGAGTTTCGCAGGAATATTCGCGGTGCCGGTCTGGATGATACTGTGGTTCCAGTCGTCGCCGGCTCCGAGGCGGCTGCCCGCTGCTGGCAAACGCCACTCGGTATGGTCTTTATCGACGGCGGACACAGCCTGGATGCCGCCCTGACCGATTACCGCTGCTGGACGCCTCACCTGAAGCGCGGCGGGATCCTGGCCATACACGACATCTATCCCGACCCTTTCAAGGGCGGGCAAGCTCCCAATGCCATATACAAGATGGCACTCGCTTCGGGGTTGTTTGAGCTCATCGCTAGAGTGGACAGCCTGGGCCTGTTACGGCGTCTCTGACCACTTCTGAGCAGGCGATCAATCAACCAGGGCGCGACGCTCTCCGGATTCTTCAGATGCCGCCACGTCCAACAGTTGCACGCTGGTAAATAAACCCGAGGCCGCGGTGTGTTCGGTAAGCGCATCTGCGGCCAGCAAAATAGCGCCTGCTGTCCAGGTTGGCTTCTCATCAGGCCACAGTAGGTCCTCAACCATCTGGTAACCGGTCCAGTAGGAGCCATCACTGGTGCGCCACTGATGCAGCCAGCTATAGACCTCAACGGCCCGGGCATGGTCGCCGGCGGCCAGTAAAGCCATGACCAACTCACAGGATTCGGCAATGGTGACCCAGGGCTCCTGTTTTTCACAGCGACAACCCAGCTTATCTTCTACAAACTCATCCCATCTCGCTGCGAGACGAGCCCGGGAGTCTGCCTCTGACAGTACGCCGGTCAGCACCGGGTAAAACCAGTCCATTGAATAGCGCGATTTGGGCTCCCAGGTGCGGTCAAAACGCTCCGGCTTATTCCTGAGTGCATTGCCCAGCCGATCTCTCGCCTTCAGCCAGCCGGGGCGTGACTCATCCAGCGTCACAGCGATATTGTGGGCACACTCGAGACTCTTGTAGATAGAACTGCAGCCGGTCACCAGCGCATCTTCTTTCGGTACACCCTGCTCATCGACCGCCCAGTGAATTTCACCATGCTCTGTTTGCAGGGAGAGTACAAAACCTATCGCCCGATCAACCATAGGCCACATGGCGCGCAGAAAATCACGGTCACCGGATACTAAAAAGTGATGCCACACACCGGTGGCAATATAGGCGACAAAATTGCTTTCTCGACGCTCTTTATTGTCAACTGCCTGGCCCCGGTATGCTGCCCACCAGCTACCATCCACCAACTGCATATCATAAAGCCACTCATAGGCCCGCCTGGCAGCATCGTATTCACCGCCGATGGACAGCCCCATCGCCGCTTCGGCATGGTCCCAGGGATCTGTATAGCCACCCTCGAACCAGGGAATTTCACCCGATGCTTGCTGTGTGTCCAAAATAAACTGTACGGTCGGCCGCAAAAAGTCTGCGGGAAACAAACCTCGACTGAGATAGATCCCACTCACGACACCACCTCCTTCTGAAAATACATCACCACACTCTTCCCCATAACAGGATTTAATACACGCTCCAGCGTGCGCGTAAATACCGGTCTGTCCATTAAATCCCACACCAGGAAGCGGTGATACTGGGCCACCAGCCAATTGTCTTCCCTGGTGTCCCAGAAAAGGCACTGCAGCCACCAGTAGGGCGCATGCAGGGCGTGCGCCCAGTGCCTGTGAAGGTGGTTAAAACCCAGCCCCTCAATTTCTCCACGCAGGTTTCTGGCTCGAAATATCCGCAAGTGGCCGCCCACTACCTGATGGTAGGCATCGCTAAGTGCCCAGCAAATTTTCTCCGGCCAGGTACGCGGCACACTGGCGCAAAACAGGCCGCCAGGCTTCAGGACACGCTGAATCTCCAGCAGTGCACCCTGGTAATCGGGAATGTGCTCCAGCACCTCGCTACAAATCACCTTATCAAAACTGTTATCGGCAAAAGGCAGGGCCAGGGCATTGGCTGAGGACAGGCCAAAGGACTTGGCCACATTGTCCGGCTCGTTAAAGTCCGAAAACTTCTCTCGGGTCGTCTGTAAGTCATCCAGTGACAAATCCACGCCCACGGATTGCACCTCGCCCTCTATGTAGGCCGAGATAACATGTCGGCCTTCGCCACAGCCCAAATCGAGCACCACATCCCCGGCATCCAGGGGGAAATATCGAAAATCAACCGTTTGCATTTGCCAAAACCTTTTCGTAGTACTCTGTCATCTGATCCGCACATACCTGCCAACAAAATTGATCGCAAATACGCTCTCTACCTCTTTCTGCCAGTTGGTCGCGCAACTCCGGATCGTCAAGCAGTCCGGAAATAGCGGCCACCAGTGCATCAACATTTTTGGTGGGTACAATCACACCCGCATCACCGACGACCTCCGGTAGGGCACCGCCATCCGTGGACACCACAGGCACGCCACAAGCCATAGCCTCACCCGCCGGGAGGCCGAAGCCCTCGTAGACAGACGGCACTACGGCGATGGTGGCCTCGGCGTAATAACGCACCATCTGCTCTGTACTGATTCCATTGACGAATTTGACCCGCTCAGTGAGACCAAGAGCCTTCACCAATCGCTCCGTTTTACCACCCGGCTGAGGCTTACTGACCAGTAAGAGCTCCAGATCTGGGTATTGAGTCAACAACTGGGCATAAGCCTTCAGCAGATACCGCAACCCTTTCAGGGGCGCATCGGCAGAGGCAGTCGCCATCAGCGAACGCGGCTGACGCTTGATTTCGGGCATGGGCCTGAATGTCCCAATGTCGATGCCATTGTGGACCAGGCTGATGCCCGAGGGCTGAATACCGAAGTCAGCGGCGATATCCTGCCTGGAACAATCAGATACTGTCACGATGTTGTGTAATTGCTTGACCACCTTCTTTTGCATGGACAGGAAAGAGTGCCACCTGCGAACCAATAAACGCTCGTACCAGTTGCCGGCTGCACTCAAGGCTATGCGCTGGTCACTGGTTATGGGGTGGTGCAGTGTAGTCACCAGGGGGAAACCAAGCTCCTGCAACTGCAGCATCCCGAAGCTCAGGCTCTGGTTGTCGTGGATCAAGTCGTAGTTATGCCCATGCTGCTTCAGGTACTTCACCGCCCTGCGGCCAAAGGTATAGGGCTCCGAAAAGCCACCGGTGAGCTTGCTGGTCCATTCGATAATATTGGTCATTGATCGAAGATGTCTTGGCCGCAGTGAAGTAAGTCCATTCTCAAATAAGTCCAGGCTGGGCAACTTGATCAATGGCACGCGTGGATCCAGGTGGGGATAAGGGGGACCAGAGATAACGTCCACCTTGTGGCCGGCCTCCACCAGGGCCTTGCTAAGGTATTTAAGGTACACCCCCTGACCGCCGCCATAGGGCTGGCTGCGATATCCTAACAGCGCGATTCGCAGTGACCGTCGAGCTACTTTCTCCCCGTTGGGGCCGGAAGCATGAGGCAAGTCGGTCTCTACAGCCAGCGCTGGGGCCGTCTGGTTGGTTTCAGGGTGACGAATGGGGGCGTCCTCTAGTGTTCGCTATGGGTCTGGGGAATAGAATTCATGCGAGCAGATGGGCACACACGATGTTCAGTCGTGCCAAACACCTGATAAAAGGGGCTAGATTTTAATCAGTTGGTGAAAAAAAAGCCAGTCCTTCATCGGCCAGCAGAAATGACAGAAAAAGTCGTTAATATCGTGATTTTCATCAGTTCGAGCTTATAATGCTGGCCTCTTCACAACTTTGGATACCGCTAAATGTCCCCCGCACCCTACAAGGGCATCATATTGGCAGGTGGATCGGGAACCCGGCTACACCCGCTGACCAGTACCGTTAGCAAGCAATTGATGCCGATATACGACAAACCCATGATTTATTACCCCCTGGCAACACTCATGTTGGCGGGTATTCGCGATATTCTGATCATTACCACCCCCAGAGACCAGCAGGCCTTCAGCGACCTTCTGGGCGACGGCAGCCGCTGGGGCGTCAATATCAGTTACACCATCCAGCCCAGCCCCGACGGGCTCGCGCAGGCTTTTATATTGGGTGAGGACTTCATCGGTCGATCGCCCGCAAGCCTGGTACTGGGCGATAACATCTTTTACGGTGGCGGCTTCAGTAAAAAACTCCAGAGCGCCGCCAGTCGCGACAGCGGTGCCTCGGTATTTGCCTATTACGTCCAGGATCCAGAGCGCTACGGGGTGGTTAACTTCGACGGCCAGGGTATCGCTCTGGATATAGAGGAAAAACCCGTCGCTCCAAAGTCACACTATGCCGTAACTGGCCTTTATTTCTACGATAACGACGTGGTGGATATTGCCAAAGAGATCAAACCCTCACCCCGGGGGGAGCTGGAGATCACCGATATCAACAAGGTGTATCTGGAGCGGGGTGACCTCAAAGTCGAACTCATGAGTCGCGGTACCGCCTGGCTGGACACAGGCACCCACAACTCCCTGCTCGATGCGGCCAATTTTATTCGGGTCGTGGAGGAACGACAGGGCTTAAAGATAGCCTGCCCGGAAGAAGTGGCCTATCGCATGGGCTATATCACCGCCGACGAGTTGCTGGCCCTGGCCGCCCCACTTGAGAAAAGTGGCTACGGGCACTACCTAAAAAACCTGCTCAATGATGATGGTGTAGTATTGGATGAAGTTTGAAGAGACCCCGTTAAAAGACGTATTCCTGCTCGAACCCAGCGTTTTCGGTGACGAACGCGGTTTTTTCATGGAAACCTGGAACAGCAACACCTTTCGCGACGCGGGGCTGGACCTTGACTTCGTGCAGGACAACCACAGCCGTTCGGCCCATGGTATTTTGCGGGGCATGCATTACCAGACAGAACAGACCCAGGGCAAACTGGTCCGGGTGAGTTCCGGCGAAGTGTTCGATGTTGCCGTAGATCTGCGACAAAGCTCGCCCACTGTTGGCCAGTGGTTCGGTGTGATACTGAGCGCCAGTAACCACAAAATGCTGTGGGTGCCCCCGGGCTTCGCCCACGGATTTTATGTCTGCTCGGAGTACGCTGACTTCCAGTACAAATGCACCGATTTATATCACCCGAGTAGCGAGGTATCCCTGGCATGGGACGACCCCACTGTGGGTATAAAGTGGCCGCTGCCTAAAGGAGAGTCTCCGCAGCTATCCGGCAAAGATGCGCAGGGGATGGCCTGGGGCGACCTCCCGCTATTCGATTAGCGTGCTTGGCCCGGCAATAAAGGGCGCCACCAATCCTCTCCGGTCAGGTACCAGTCCAGGGTTTTAGCCAGCCCCGTTTCAAAGGTCTCGTGAGGATCGTAGCCCAATTCAGCGGTAATCTTGCTGGCATCAATGGCATAACGCCAGTCATGCCCCGCCCTATCCGTTACAAACTCGATCAGATCGCTTGCACTCGCGCCCCTGGCACCGGGAGCGTCCGGAAAACGCTCTCGCAATTGCGGGTCGGCGGCAAACCGGGCATCCAATTGTTCGCACAGTAAATTGACGATCGCCAGGTTGTTCCACTCGTTATTTCCACCGATGTTGTAAACCTCCCCCACAACACCTTGCTGCAGGATAAGTTCTATACCCCGGCAGTGGTCTTCAACATATAACCAGTCCCGGATATTGCTCCCGTCTCCGTAGACAGGCAGTGGCTGTCCGCGCAGAATGTTGGTAATACACAGGGGTATCAGCTTTTCAGGGAAGTGATAGGGGCCATAATTGTTGGAGCAGTTGCTCGTTGTCACCTGCAGGCCATAGGTATGGAGATAGGCCCTGACCAAATGATCCGAAGCCGCCTTGCTGGCAGAATAGGGCGAGTTGGGCTCGTACTTTTGCTCTTCGTGAAAGCCCGGGGCGTCCGTGGTGAGTGACCCGTAAACTTCATCGGTTGAGACATGATGAAAGCGGTGCGGCACAGGGGTTTCAGTGGACAGCCACACGGCACTCGCGGCCTGCAGCAAACTGTGAGTGCCCACCACATTCGTCTCGATGAAGGCCCCGGGGCCGGTGATAGACCGGTCTACATGACTCTCGGCAGCAAAATGCACAATGGTATCAATCTGATATTCACGCAGTGTCGACTCGACTCGCTCAGTATCGCAAATGTCTGCTTCGACAAATGTGAAATTGGCCGAGCCCTGCAAGGAAGCCAGATTCTCCAGGTTGCCCGCATAGGTGAGGGCATCATAAGCAACCAGGTGGTCCTGCGGGTGATTGGCCGCCCAGTAGTGTGCAAAGTTGGCGCCGATGAAGCCAGCGGCTCCGGTAACCAGGAGTCTCTTACTCATAGTCATGATCCTTCAAGTCCTGCAACATTAATCGTAGCTGGGCGCGCCAGTGCACTCCCTCCAATTGAAAATCCTGCCAGCTGGACGCTTTATCCAAAACGCTAAACTCCGGCCTCACGGCGGGCGTCGGGTAGCTGGAACCGGGAATCGGTAACACCTTCGCGGCCCTGGCAAGTAGACCCAAGGCCGAGGCCTCCTCGCTTATCGCAACAGCAAAGTCATACCAACTACAAACGCCGGCGTCCGACCAGTGGTAAATGCCATTGAGCCCGCTTAGGCCAGCAGCGGCCCAAATTGCCCTCGCCAGACCATTGGCCCAGGTCGGCGTCCCCACCTGGTCCACCACCACAGACAGTTCCTCCCTCTCAGCCATCAATCGCAACATGGTTTTGACAAAATTACCGCCAAAACGGGAATAAACCCAGCCCGTACGAATGATCAACGCATCCGGCAACAGCTGTTGGACTGCAAGCTCACCCTGCAATTTTCCTCGACCGTATTCGCTGAGCGGTGACGTCGGGCTATCCGCACGGTAAGGGCTACTGGCGTGACCATCAAAAACGAAGTCGGTGGACACGTGAACCAGCCGGGCACCACTGTCCCGACAGGCGCGCGCCAAATTTTCGGGGCCCACAGCATTGACCCGGGTAGCCGCTTCCGGTTCGGATTCCGCTTTATCTACGGCCGTGTAGGCTGCCGCATTAATCACCAGATGGGGTTTCTCTTTCCCAATTAAGGCCGAAACAGCCGCGGCATCGCCTATGTCCAGCTGCGCCCGGGTAACCGCGACACAATCCACACCTGGAGGCGCACTGAGCTGTAGCTCCTGACCCAGCTGGCCACCTGCGCCGACAATAAGTACCTTTCCTTTCAAAAACCTTCCCTCTGGTAAATACACATTAAAAACTGTAAGCAAACGCCTCTAGATCCACTGCAAAATGCTCGGCGATCAATAGCTCCGTCTCCGCATCGTAGTAATCGCGATAGCTGGCTCTGTCGGAAGGTTTGGCATGGCCCAGCTCGGCTGTAACCGAAAGTCGCGCGCATATTGTAGCAAAATCCTGCTGCAGGTTTTCGAATTTCCCAACATAGTCCACCAGCAACTCACCGTGCTCATCGGTCAACCAATCGCGCTGGGGCATGAACATACGGGGCTGGTCATAGTACCTGGGGTCGCGCTCGACATAGCAACGTAACAGCCAGTCTCGAAACGGCAGGGCATTGTCCCCCAGGCCGGTCTGGTTGGTCTTCACCCGATAATGGTAGTGACTGACCACTTTATCCCAGGGGTTGCGCACTATCGTAAAAACAAACTTGTCCCGCCAGGCACGCGCCCCCAGCTGCTGATATTTCTCCAGGGCCGTACTGTGATCAAGTCCCGCCCCCAGCGCCTTCTCGATACTACTCCCGCCGGTCTTGTTAATATGAATAAACACGTAGGGCCTGAGGTGGCGCTCTCGCAAGGTGCGATGCCAATACCTGAATTTACCCACGCTGTCCCGGGCCGCCCCCATGACGTTCCCCTCCTGTTATATTGCTTACTTTTGCGCCGGTGCAGACGAAGCGCTATTCACATCGTAGAATAGCACGACTGTTTACTGCTGCAGAGGTGTCGTTATCAATCATCCCCCCCCGTCTCAGGATGCCCTGCATCAATGCGCACAGCAATTGGCAGATCAACAATTGCCCACCGGTTGGGAGTTGGTCGCCAGCTCTGGCATGGCCAGAGTCGCCTGCCATAAAGGCGATAACATCTATTACAAGGAGTTCCTGCCACGCAGCCCCCTGGAGAAGCTCAAGGCGCTGGTGAAGGGAAGTCGCGCCACCCGCGCACGGTTGCATAGCGAGGCATTACTGCTGGCGGGTTTCGACGCCCCCGTTAACATCGCCTGGGGCAAGCTGGCGGGCGGGAGAGAGTATCTTTTTACCCATGCAGTGGCGGGGGCCGGGATAACACAATGGCTGCGTTACACCCTGACCGATCGTGACCCGGCCAGCCTTGATCAACGGCGACAGCTGCTGCGGGAACTGGGGATTTTTATCGGCAGGTTGCACGCAACCGGCTTTATTCACGGCGACCTTCGCCCCAGTAATGTGCTGGCGGCCAAGCATGCCCAGCGGTTCCAGTTTTCACTGATCGACAATGAACGCAACGTCCAGCAAATACCCCCCGCCGGCAAACACCTACTGAAAAACTTGATGCAGTTAAATATGTTACTGCCGACAGACCTGACCCGCAGTGACCGCATGCGTTTTTTTAATTCCTGGCGCAGCCAAATGCGCAGTCACACCGACACCGAGGCCGAACTTCTGGCGATACAAGCCTACCAATGGGCCTGTCGCCGCCTGAAAGCCAAGGGCAAGCTGTGAAACGACTACATATTGTAGGCTGCCCGCGCAGTGGCACCACCCTGCTCATGGAGCTTATTTCCACCTGCTATGCCAGCGGGGGTTTCTGCGAACACGAGATCAGTATTTTCGAGACGGTCGAACACCATGACGGGGTCTACTTCAGTAAACAGCCCAATGACATCAAGCAAATACAGCATATCTTTCCCGCAGACCCGGCGCTGTATGTGATTTACCTGGGGCGGGATCCGCGTGCGGTCATTACCAGCAAACACCGCGAGAGTCCCGATCAGTACTTTTGTAACTATCGCGTCTGGAGTGAGTGCGACAAAGCGGCGATGCAGTTTCAACATGAAGCCAGGTTCCTGTCATTGCGTTACGAGGACCTCGTGACGGATCCGGACCAGACCCAGACGATCATCAGCCAGCAATTCCCCTTCCTGGCGCAGCAACATCTGTTCAGTCAATACCAGCAATTTGCCGAACCCTCCAACGCGTCCCAAAAAGCGATGAATGGCCTGCGAAACGTCAATTCCGACAGCCTGAAAAAATGGCATCAACACTTGCCGAGAATCGCGGAACAGTTACAAAGACACCCGGCATTGGCCGACGACCTTATACGCCTGGATTACGAACAAAACAAGTCGTGGCTGGAGCTGTTGGCCGCAGTAGAGCCACAGGATTTCCCCTGTCGCTATCCGGAGAGGCGCCCGTATCTGAAAGAATTCGAGAAAGCGATCAGGGTCTGGCTGAAGTCGCGACGTTACCTGTCCAGACTGCCAGCGGAATAAGCGTCAAGAACATTAACATTCCAACAAGCAGTGTCCTCGCTCGCCGTACTTTGCCACGTGCCGTGCTCGCAGCTGTCTCAGAATAGGCCCAACACCCTTTAACAGGTCCGGACGAGACAGCCCGCTACGCCGCTGATAAGAAACTAAAAACAATTCGAATGCCGGGGCTTGCATCGCCATATCCTCTGCGTTCAGCGTAAATCGCGCGATATCCCTGGCGGTCTTCCCGTCGCCGACTTTCGCCCGGCCCACGGCCTCCAGGTCAACCAGGTAAAATGCTCCCCGGCTCAAAAGTAAATTACTCCACTTGAAATCACCATGGGCAAAACCGGCGCGATGCAAATCGGCCATGAGCAGGCCAGCCTTGCAGGCCAGATCTTCCTGCACTGTGTTGTCTCCAGCGTGCTGCGTCCAGTAGGACTTGAGGTCAGTGCTTGCAGTAACGCCCTCTGTCAGCAGCAGCACGCCGCCTGATATCGCCAGGCAGGCCAATGGCTCTGGCACAGAAATTCCCGCGGCAGATAATGCACGCGCAGCGTCGAAGCTCTTAACGCCGCGACCATAACCGAGGCCGAGAAACAACCGCTGCAGGGAAGACTTGGCAGCATAGTATTTGAGGTAACACAGCCGGCCATCCAGATCCAACAAACCCACCTGGCTATAGGTATCCTGCTTTAGCACGGTGGTATGCTTTTTCATCCAGGTCGGTACATCGGTGGAGGCCGCGAGCAGCAACTGGCGCAGTTTTTCAGCCCAGCTGTCACCTCGCTGTATACGCATCATCGGACCGTTATCGGTGATCGCAGCGCGGGCGGTTCAACACCGCGCTCCCTGATATACAGTTTTGTCGCCCTGGACTGAACGGAACGCCACAAGTGCGCATCCCTGCCAAAGGCATTGCGCAGTCCACCTTCGTTATAGTGGGAAACAAATCGCAGCAGGTCTCTCTGGCTCAAGCCACAATCCATGGCCGAGAAAAACAAGCCTGCCAAATCTTTTATCTGCCAACGCACGGGCACCTTCGAGCGCAGCTGTGCACGATGTAAGTCGATAAGGTGACACCGTATCTCAGCCTGTTGCAGGGTTTCCTCATCCAGATGGAAATGACAGAGGTAGAAGTCCCGGTGATTAATCCCGGCCCGGTGCATACGACGTGCGCTATCTGCCACTTTGGCGATCAAGCGCATTTTGACACGGGGGTCTGGCGGAGATTCCCCCCAGTGCATGCAATAATCTTCCAGGCTGACAGTTCCCACCAACTCATCGGTAACGATCAGCGAGCGAATGGCCGCCGGATTAAACCCCTCGCTGGCGTAGGCCGCTACCGACATAGTATCCACGCCCAGTCGCTGCAATTCATTCACCGCGTGGTACTCATTCGACGCCCCAAGCACCGGCAGCCTCAGCTTAAACAGGTTCTTGAAAATCTCGCCCCAGCCTATGCCCAGGTGCAATTTGAGGAAATAGGGGTTGTCGCTGCGCTCAAACCGCAGGGTTTTTCGGCCTTCTTTATTTCGATAGACATCAGCTGGCGAGGCTTCTTCAGCGACAGTACTGGCCCAACGCACCAGCGCGCCGGGAGTTTGGTCTTTTACAGCGGGGTCTGATGCGAGGTCTGCTCGCAGATAGTAGTCAGTCACTGCTGCGCTCCAACTTGTTCGCGATGAATTCTTCTATCAGCTTCGCCCCTGAGCTGTGCATGGAGTAAAGGTCTGTCTCCTGCGCATATTTCAGGGCGCTCTCTTTACAGCGTACCCTATAGAAGCCATCCAACATACGCATAATGGCCTCGTCCAGTTCGACTTGCTGAAAGGGAGAGGGTAATACCAGCCCCGCCCCGGCCTGCGCTATATGGTGGGCATAACCGCATACATCCGTCACGACAATGGGTAAACCAGCCACCAGGGCCTCCAGTAATACAATGCCGGCCGCCTCATCCAGCGCGGGGTGCACCAGGGTATCTGCGCCCAGCAACAGGTCCGGGACATCGTCCCTACCGCCCAGAAAAGTCACGGCATCGGCGACGCCAAGCCGTCTGCAAAGGCGCTGGAACCGGCGCGGCTTATCCTGGCCGACAACCAGCAAGCGCATACGAACTGAAGGTTGATCTTCAGCAATATTGGCCAGGGCCTGAATAGCCCGATCCAGTCCCTTCTTGATAAAACCAGAACCGACAAACAACATGACATGATCGCCGGGTTCTATCCCCAGCTCACGCCGTATCGCTTTACGCCGCGCCGGAGCATCGGCCGGCTCACGCCTGTCGGGTGATATTCCCGGCGGCAACATATGCAGGCGACTGGCCGGCGTTGCGTAATGGTTCTCAAACTTTAGCCGCTCGGTATCGGAAATCAACAAAATTTCAGTATCGCTTTCAGGCGAAAATACCGCTCGTTCGTAGTCCGCAAAATGACGATATCGCGCACCGCGCCGGTACAGCCACCCCCGCTCATTGAGCGCTTTATCCAGATAACAGGAGTCGGCGGCATAGTAGACATCGAGTCCCGGCATTTTATTGAAGCCAATCACACCATCGACTGGATCCCTTGCCAAATCCTCCTGCACCCACTGGTAGTAAAGTGTATTGCGCCTAGGATTGCTCAGGGCACGGACCGGGACACGCCGCAACTCGGTATCGGGTAATACATCACCCTGCCAGGAAATATAATAGACTCTGCACTGATGCCCGCGCTTGCGGCTCTCCTCGACAAAACGTCGAAAGTCACGCTGCATACCGCCATAGGGAAAATATTTGTACAGTAGAAAAGCCAGCCGCACGGTCAGGCTCCCGCCGGCAACAGTGTGGCCAATTCGTCCCAGACCTGTTGTGCGCTGATGGAACGCATCATGGCGAGGGGGTCATCCGTATCATCGGCCCCAACAGGCGAAGGAATATGTATCTGGTTGCGACCATAGGCACCGATCAGGTCGATACTGGTAGGACCGTAAAGCGAAACAGTTGGGACATCCAGGGCAGCACTCAAATGTGCCAATCCCGTATCCACTGCAACCGCGCCATCCACCTCCATCAGCATGCTGGCAAGTCCCAATAAATCCAGCCGGGGAAGTACCTGCGCATTGCTCGCACGCTCCGCAATACGCTGCGCTCGATCGCGCTCCGGTTGATTACCCCAGGGTAACCAGACCTGGTAGCCGCGTTCCATCGCCAAGCCGGCAAGTTCCACCCAGTGACCTTCCGGCCACAACTTTTCGTCTCTCGCTGTACCGTGAAAGAAAAGAAGACTTGCGGGCAATTTATCGGCACTGGACTTAAGGTTTGCACGCACACCGTAATCACCCGAACCCGACGACAAAGGGTAGTTCAGTGCCTGGGAAAATAGCCTGCGAATACGCTCGACCGCATGCATCTGCAGGGGCACAGAAATGTTGTGGTGATAAAAAAACCTCGCCAGGGGCTCTCGCAGTGACTGTTTGTCCATGCCAAACCGCGGCGCACGCACCAGGCGTGAAACGAAAGCACTTTTTAGCAGGCCCTGGGCATCGATAACCGCATCGTACTGGCGACGATCCAGTGCGGTGCGAAAGCTTTTCCACTCTGGACCAGAAAAACTCTTCAGGGGGCTCTTGCGCCAACGTCGCAGCGCAATGGGAATCACTTTATCAACCGCAGGGTGCCATGCGGGAATCTCTGCGAATGCCTCCTCTACCACCCAGTCAAAACGGATACCGGGAATCGCCGCCGCGGCATCGCTAAGGGCAGGCAGCGTGTGAATGACATCGCCCAGTGAAGACATTTTGACTACCAGAACTCTCAACTGCTCTCGCTCCCGGCCAACAGTAAATCCAGTTTAGCAGCAACCTGGTCAGGCGATGTATCTCGCATACACCGGTGATGACCCAGGGGGCACTCACGCTGGAAGCAGGGAGCACAATCGATATCTGACACCAGTATTTGTGCACCCGGACTCAAAGGTGGGGTGAAATCCGGCGATGTGGCACCGTAAACAACCAGTACCGGCCGCTGCAGGGCCGCTGCTATGTGCATCAAACCGGAGTCATTACTAACCACGGCGGTCGATAAAGACAGCAAGTCCACCGCTTCTGCCAACTCAGTGCGGCCGGCCAGGTCCCGGCAATCAACGTGCCCGTTACATTCGGCGACAATCTCCGCTGTCACCTCTTTATCCTTTGCAGAGCCGTACAGTGCGACCTGCCAGCCCCGGGCGAGATACCGGCGGGCTATTTCAGCGTAATACTCTACCGGCCAGCGCTTGGCAGCGCCAAATTCTGCGCCTGGGCACAGTGCCAATATAGGCCTGCTCCTGTCCAGTTGAAATTTCGCTCCGCACAAGCCGGCCTGCACCGGATCGGAAACCAGGCGCGGGGGCGGTAAATGCTCCGGCAGGACCGCGTTCGGTTCCAGCCCCAGAGCGACGAATCGCTGCACCATAAGCGGTAGTCGATCTTCCTCCAGAATCCGCAGGTCATTGAGCAGGCCATAGCGCATCTCGCCACGCCAACCCGTGCGTCTGGGGATTCTCGCGGCAAAGGGTGCCAGCGCTGATTTAAAGGAGTTCGGCAGAAGTATAGCCTGGTCGTAAGCGGCCGCACGCAGCTTCTTGCCCAATTTGTGTCGTCTGCCCAGACCCAGTTCGCCGTGGCCAATCGGTTTGACGATGGCCTGATTCACCTCCGGCATACGCGCGATCAGCGGCTCACTCCAGGCCGGGGCGAGTACATCAATAGAAACATTGGGACGGGTGTTCTTTAGAAAAATGTAAAGCGACTGGGACATCACCATGTCGCCAACCCAGGCCGGGCCGACGACAAGTATCTTTTCCAATTCAGGGCTCATAGCGAAAAGTCACGGCCAGAATGCATCGCAATGGCAGGGCGCGCCCGCCAGGGGAGCACTCAGACCACGGGCGCCAGCCACTCCCGGTTCTGGCTTCGATTACCCCGTACCGAATCAAAATACATGGACTGCAACTTCTCCGTTAATGGGCCACGAACCCCTGCACCAATAGTGCGTCCGTCGACCTCGCGAATCGGCACAATTTCAGCGGCCGTACCCGTAAAGAAGGCCTCGTCAGCGACGTAAACTTCATCCCGGGTGATGCGCTTCTCGTGAATCTGGTAGCCCAGCTCCTCGGCCAGGGCAAACACTGTTGCCCGGGTAATCCCGTCCAGACAGGAAGTCAGGTCCGGGGTGTAGATTTTATCATCCCGAACAATAAAGACATTCTCGCCACTGCCCTCTGCGACATAACCTTCGTTGTCCAGTAGCAAGGCCTCCTCGGCACCGCTTTCCAAAGCCTCCTTCAGGGCAAGCATGGAGTTGATATAGTTGCCATTGGCTTTGGCCTTACACATGGTGATATTGACATGGTGTCGCGTATAGGAAGACGTACGGACCTTAATGCCGCGGTGCATGGCCTCGGGATCCATATACGATGGCCATTCCCAGGCCGCCACCATGACGTGGGTTTGCAGATTGTCCGCTCGCAGCCCCATGCCCTCTGAGCCATAGAAGCACATAGGCCGTAAATAGCCTTCTTCCAGGCCGTTTTCCCTGACCACGTCTCTCTGTGCCTGGTTCAGCGTCTCCTTATCAAAGGGCATATCCATGGTCAGTATGTGGGCTGAACGAAACAGGCGATCTGTGTGGTCCTGCAAACGAAAGATACAGGTGCCATCCTCAGCAGTCTTATAAGCACGCACACCCTCAAAGACACCCAGTCCGTAGTGAAAAGTATGTGTCAGCACATGGACCTTGGCATCACGCCAGGGAACCATCTCTCCGTCCATCCAGATTACGCCATCGCGGTCGGCGAAACTCATTGCCCTACTCCTATTTATTTCAGATCACTCAAATGTTCTACATCGCCTGTGCCACTGCCAACAAAGAGCTGCTGCCAGGCCACCTCTACTGAAGCCCTGAGATCTGCGAACCGGTCAGCGGCCACAATTCCCGGCAATTGTTGCAGGGAGAGCTGGTGGGCAGCAGAACGGTAGGCGAGATACGCTTCAGTGAGGGTGTCGCACACGTGCTGCTCAAACAAGCCTTCCCGGCCCAGGGTCTCGAGAATTCTTACGTTGTCAGACCACTGTGTCAGCCCCGGAATCTGATGGGACCAAGCCAAGACCGCATATTGCACCATAAATTCAATATCTACGATACCTCCGGCACCCTGTTTTAGGTGAAATTCCCTATTTTCCGCTAGCTCTTCAGTTAGTAAGTGTTCACGCATCTTATTCCGCATGGCCTGAACCTCTCGCGCCAATTCGGCCTGGTCCCGAGGCCGGCACAAAACTTCATGGCGCACAGCGGCCACCTGCTCGGCAACCGACGGATCACCCGCAACAAAACGGGCCCTGACCAGGGCCTGGTGCTCCCAGGTCCAGGCAGACTCTCGCTGATAACTGCCAAACCCCGCCGCCGTGGTCACCAGCATCCCTGAGTCTCCGGATGGCCGCAGCCTCATATCCACTTCATAGAGCTGCCCCAGGGCCATGCGCGTGTCGAGAATGTGGATCATCCGCTGCCCCAGGCGGGTATAAAAAACGGTGTTGTCGATACTGCGCGGCCCCGTCGTTACCCCTTGGCGAGCCGCATCGTAGATAAAGACAAGGTCCAGATCTGAACTGTAGCCCAGCTCAATGCCGCCCAGCTTGCCATAGCCAAATACCGCAAAGCCGGAGCCGCCGCTCTCTCTGTCGGGCTCTCCATACTTGGACGTCAGGTCGGCCCAGGCAACAGCCAGGACCTGCTCGAGGATGACTTCGGCAATCCAGGTGAGCTTGTCGCTGACCTGCATCAGCGGTAAGTGACCACCCACTTCGCTCGCTGCTACACGCAGCACATGAGCTTCCTTGTAATAACGTAAAGCATCCATTTGTGCTTCCAGGTCATCCTCGCCCAGCCTGGCGACCTGCTGTCGTAACTCATCCTGCAACAGGGCTTTATCCGGTGCCGAATAGAGGTTTTCCCTGTCCAGCAGCTCGTCCAACAATACCGGATGCCGCGCTAACTGCTCGGCTATCCAAGGGCTGGCTGCACACAGCACAACCAGCTCTCGCAATGCCTGGGGGTTTTCCAGTAACAAGACCAGATAGGCGCTGCGACGCACTACCGCGACCACCAGGGGCAAGACACGCTGCAGCGATAAATCCGGCATGTCGGCCTCTGCGCAGGCGCGCAGAAGCTGCGGCATGAACTCCTCAAGGCGTTGCTTGCCCTCAGACTGCAGGGTCATCACGCGAGGACTGGCCTGTAACTCCTCCAATAGACCCAGGGACTCCGCACAGGCACTGAAGCCCAATCCCGCGAGAAGTTCCTCACTCAACTCCTCGTTCCAGGGCGCCACCGCCTCTTCAGCATCGCTCTCATCATCTGGACTGGCGATCAGGTCCTTGAAATGACCAGCCACTATTTCTCTGTGGCGCGCCAACTCAGCGAGGTATCCCTCCCAGCTTGCAAAGCCCATAACGGTTGCCATCGCCGACTGATGCAAGGCCTCAGTCGGCAGCGCCTGTGTTTGTTTGTCCTGATAACCCTGGATAGCGTGTTCACTGTCCCGTAGAAACAGGTAGGCTGTCCGCAATTCTTCCGTGACCGTGACGGGCAAACAACCCAGCGTTGCGCACTCCTGCAAGACGGCCAATAACTCTCTTTGCTGAAGACCAAGGTCACGACCGCCGCGAATGAGCTGGAAACACTGGGCAATAAACTCCACCTCCCGAATGCCCCCATGCCCCAGCTTCACATCCTGCTGCAAGCCCCTGCGCCGCACCTCAGCCATTATCATCTGTTTCATCCCGCGCAGGCTTTCGATGATGCCGAAATCGATATAACGCCTGAACACGAAAGGACGAAGAGATTCCATCAGCTGGGCCGCCTCTTCCTCCCCACCGGTTACTGGCCTGGCCTTGATTAGCGCATAGCGTTCCCAATCGCGCCCCTGATCCTGGTAGTACTCCTCCAGCGCGTTGAAATTATGCGCCAACGCGCCACTGTCACCATAGGGCCGCAAACGCATATCCACCCGGAAAACAAAACCATCAACCGTGTTCTGGTCCAGTGCTGTAATCAGCGCTTGACCAACCTTGGTAAAAAACTGCTCGTTGCTGATAGGCTTGCTTTCGCTGTCAGTCTGACCCGCTTCGGGGTAGGCAAATATCAGGTCGATATCCGAAGAGACATTCAGCTCTCTTGCCCCTAATTTGCCCATGGCCAGCACAATGAGCTGCTGGTGTGCTCCGCTGTCTCGGCCCATGGGCCGGCCAAAACGTTGCTCCAGGCCCAACTGACAATGGATCAGTGCTTCATTGATACAGGCTTCAGCCAGTAGTGAGGTATCTCTCACCGTTTCCAGCGTATCCGCTAGTCGGCAAAAATCACGCCACACGATGCGCAACATATGCTCTGCGCGATAACGTCTCAGCACCGGAGCCAGTTCGGCGCCCTCCTGGGCCAGGCGTTCTCCCAGGTCTGACTGAAACACCTTCTCGTCCAGATGAGCCTGCAATGTCCCGCCTCGCAATAAATCCAGCAGAACATCGGGCTTGCGCTTAACGAGGTCGGCGACAAAAGGACTGCAGGCCAACACCCGCGAGAGCTGCACAGAAACGCTATTATCCAGTTCAGCTGTCAGCGCAGCGGCCATATCCGGCGAGCAAAACTCAAGGATACGCTGCCACGCGCTTTGGGCCTCAGCAGCTAATTCTGGCGGCAATTTTGTTTCGAGCGGGGTCATGATGGTGTCACTCAATTGTAAGGTCAGGGTCTATCGCTTGGGGGCAATGGCAAATAGCTAGAGCAGCTCAGGCATCCAACATCGGGGCAACACGCATCACTTCTTCAATCGTGGTTTGCCCCATGGCAACCCGGGTCGCTCCACTGAGCCGGAGTGTGTGCATCCCCTCGGCCATCGCCTTCTGGCGAATTTTCACCGTATCGATCTGCGGCAATATTTCCTCCTGCACGGCCGGGGTATTTACCAGTACCTCGTAAATCCCCTGCCGACCAGAATAACCCGTGTCTCGGCAATGCTTACAGCCCACCGGTTTTGCTATTTTTCCCGGCGCCGGCATATCCCAGGGCTGGGTCAGTTCCCGCCAGGCAACCAGGTCGGTCTCTGTGGAAATTTTACAGTGGGAGCAAAGTATACGTACCAGGCGCTGAGACATAATGCCGCGTACAGTGGCTTTAATCAGATAGGAGGGGACGCCAAGCTCCAGCAGCCGCGATATAGAGCTGGGCGAATCATTCGTATGCAGTGTCGATATAACCATATGGCCGGTGAGCGCCGCCTGCACCGCCATGTTAGCTGTTTCAAGGTCACGTATCTCACCGACCATTATAATATCCGGGTCCTGTCGCATCAGCGCCCTGACGCCGGAAGAAAAATCCAGGTCTATGTTGTGATTGACCTGCATCTGGTTGAAAGCCCCCTCAACCATCTCGATAGGATCCTCAATCGTGCAAACATTCACCTCAGATGTGGCCAGCTTTCGCAATGTCGAATACAGGGTGGTGGTTTTCCCGGAACCGGTTGGGCCCGTCACCAGCACAATCCCGTTTCCGGCCAGGGTCATTGCATTCCAGCTCTCCAGATCCCGGTCAGCCAGGCCCAGCTCCGCAAAAGATTTCTGCAGCACTTCCGGGTCAAAGATACGCATAACCAACTTTTCCCCAAACGCGGTGGGCAATGTGGCCAACCGCAGCTCCACCTCATTACCCTGTGGCGTGCGCGTCTTGAGACGTCCATCCTGGGGGCGGCGTTTCTCCGCGACATCCATACGCCCAAGAATCTTGATACGGCTGGTAACCGCCGCCCCTACCTGCTGGGGTAATTCGTAGACGTTATAAAGCACTCCGTCGATACGAAAACGTACGTTACCGACATCACGTCGCGGCTCAATATGAATATCACTCGCGCGCTGCTCAAAAGCATATTGCAACAGCCAGTCGACAATCTTGACAATGTGCTGGTCGTTGGCGTCCGGTTCTTGAATAGAACCCAGCTCGAGCATTTGCTCCAGGTTATTAACACCCGCAGTGCTGTCAACCTTACCGGCGCCGCGGGCACCGCGCACGGAGCCCGCCATCGAGTAAAACTCGGTCGTGTGCTTCGCGATGTCCCTGGGGTCGGCCAATACCCGCCTGATGGGTTTGCGCAAGACATGCTCCAGGTTACCTTCCCAAGAATGGACATAGGGTTCGACACTGGCAATGATGACGTCCTCATCCCGCACTTCAAGAGCCAATATACGATGACGCTGGGCAAAGGCCAGCGACATCACGTCTGCAATTTCCCCCAGATTAATCTTCAGGGGATCAATCTGGTAAACCGGCTGCCCGGTCTTGTCGCTTAACCAGGCCAACAGTGCATCCATATTCAGCGCTGCGCCGGGATTTGCCGCGTCCTCGAGCCTCTGTTCGGCCAGATAAACCAGGGGGTGCACGGTCCCGATCGAAGCATTCGTAAGGCTTTTAAGTTTCTCCTGGGACAACCTGCCATCAGCGTGTAAATCCTGGGCCAGGGAGGGCAGGGATAGCTTTTGTTCCATCAACCTCTCGCCAAAATGTGTCGACATAGCATGTGCTTTTGTAGGGTTATTGATACCAAATCATGCTAACACACTGCGGCCGGATTTATTCATCCCTACACAGGCCCCACGCAAGGTCGATCTCGGTTTTTTTTGTGACATCACCAAATAATGCACCTATACTTCGCGCTTCTTGGTTAGGAGTTTAGCAATGGCAACTGGCAACCCTTTCGGCAATCTGTTTGGCAGATCCCCAATTACGCCGATTCAACAGCATATGCAGGTCGCGAACCAGGCCGCACAGCTATTGCCGGCCTATCTGCAGGCCAATATCGATGATGACTGGGACCGCGCGAGTGAGCTGTATCAGGAAATTTCTGAAATAGAGCACGAAGCCGACAAACTCAAGCGCTCTGTGCGAAAACATCTCCCAAAAAGTCTGTTCCTGCCGGTCCCCCGAACCGATTTACTGGAGCTGGTCTCTATTCAGGATCAAGTGGCCAATTACGCCAAGGATACTGCCGGCATTATTCTGGGTCGAAAGATGCAGTTTCCGGAAAAACTGCATAAAACCCTAATGGAATTCACCGAGACCTGTAGTGCCACGTCTGCCCAGGCGCTGGCCGCCATTCAGCAACTGGATGAACTATTGGAGGTCGGCTTCACCGGAAGAGAAGTCAAGCTGGTTGAAAATATGATCAAGGAGCTGGATAAACTGGAAGGGCGCACGGACAAACAGGCCATCGCCCTCAGGGGGAAGCTGTTCAAACTGGAAGCCCAACTGCCGCCCGTAGACGTCATGTTTTATTACCAGGTGATTGGCCTGCTGGGGTCACTCGCTGACTCCGCAGAACAAGTCGGCGACCGACTGCAAATACTGATCGCCAGATAAGGGACACTGGACCATGGATATAATTGCTGAGCACGGCAGTCTTTTTCTGATTCTCGCCTGTTGTTTCGGGTTTTTCATGGCCTGGGGCATTGGCGCCAATGATGTCGCCAATGCCATGGGCACCTCCGTAGGTGCCAGGGCACTGACCATAAAACAAGCCATCCTGATTGCCATGGTATTCGAGTTCATGGGTGCCTATCTTGCGGGGGGAGAGGTCACCTCAACCATACGCAAGGGAATTATCGACCCGACGGTCCTCAGCGACAATCCGGAATTAATGATTTATGGCATGCTCTCGGCCCTGTTAGCGGCGGGCACCTGGTTAATGATCGCAAGCTTCAAGGGCTGGCCCGTCTCCACCACCCACACTATTGTCGGGGCCATCGTCGGATTTGCCGCCGTGGGTATCTCCGCGGACGCCGTCTACTGGGGCAAAGTGGGTTCCATCGTAGCGAGCTGGGTCGTCTCTCCGGTGATTGCTGGAACCCTGTCCTTCGGTCTGTTCATGAGTGTGAAAGTGCTCATTCTGGACACCGATGATCCCTTTCACCGGGCCAAGAAGTACATACCCATCTATATGTGGATGGTGGGTTTCATGATCGCCATGGTCACGCTGCTAAAAGGCCTGAAACACGTGGGAGTGGAAATTGACCTGGGTTTCGAATCCAAGTTCATGAATGCCGCGCCAGTAGCTGCTGTAATAGGCTTAGCCGTTGCCGCCCTGGGTGCCCTGCTGATGAGAAGGGTCAAAGAGGTACCGAATGCTGCCAACCGCTTCGATGATGTAGAACGGGTCTTCGCCATCCTGATGATTTTCACCGCCTGCTCCATGGCCTTCGCCCACGGCTCCAATGATGTGGCCAATGCTGTGGGGCCGCTGGCCGCTATCGCCAGCACCGTGGCAACCGGTGAGATCGCTGCCAAATCAGCCATGCCCTGGTGGATCCTGCTGATTGGCGGCCTGGGCATTGTCGTGGGTCTGGCAACCTATGGCTGGAAAGTCATATCCACCGTTGGCCGCAAGATCACTGAGCTTACCCCCAGCAGGGGATTTGCTGCCGAACTGGGCGCCGCCTCCACCGTCGTGGTCGCTTCGGCGACAGGCCTGCCGATCTCCACCACGCACACACTAGTGGGCGCTGTATTGGGTGTCGGTATGGCGCGAGGCATCGCCGCGTTGAACCTGAGAGTTGTAAGTTCGATCTTCATGTCCTGGGTTATCACCCTGCCCGCCGGCGCCGGATTGGCGATCATTTTCTTCTTCCTGTTCAAGGGTATCTTTGGCTAAACGCCCGGGAGGCAAGCCATGTCCCACAACAGCAAAACCATTATCGGCCAGCTCCAGCAGCTGGTCAGCACGCCCTCTGTTAGCTCAACTGACCCGGGTTGGGACCAGGGCAATCGCGCGGTCGTCGAGTTATTGGCCAGCTGGCTATCCGATCTGGGCTTTCGATGCGAAATCATCGATATTACGCCGGACGGCGCCAAAGCTAACCTGATTGCCACCCTGGGGACTGGCCCCGGCGGCCTGGTACTCTCCGGCCACACCGATACCGTGCCCTACGATGAAGGGCTGTGGAAATCCAACCCCCTGGCCATCACAGAAAGAGACCATCGCCTCTATGGCCTGGGCAGTACCGACATGAAAGGGTTTTTCCCCCTCGCCATCGCCGCAGCCAGCGCCTTTGTGGATACGCCCTTGAAGCAGCCGCTCATTATCCTGGCCACCGCGGATGAAGAGAGCTCTATGAATGGCGCCAGAGCCCTGGCAAAATCCGGCCGCCCAAAGGCGCGGGCCGCGATTATCGGCGAACCCACCGGTCTGGTGCCCATTCGAATGCACAAGGGCATTATGATGGAGTCTGTGCGGATAACAGGCCAATCCGGGCACTCCTCCAACCCCGACCTCGGTAACAGTGCACTCGAGGCCATGCATGCCGTCATGGGCGACCTCATCGGTTTTCGCCAGCAACTGAAAGACCGCTACAGTGACGAGTTGTTCCAGGTTGCCTACCCAACCCTCAATCTGGGCTGTATACACGGCGGAGACAGCCCCAACCGGATTTGTGGCAAAACAGAACTGCACTTTGATTTGCGTATGACGCCCGGGGGCAACAACGCCAGCGTTCGCGGCGAACTGGCAGCACGGATGGAACACCTGGCCCAACAACACGCTGTGGATATCGCGATGCAGCCCCTGATCAAGGACGTTGCCCCCTTTGAACAGATAGCGGACTGCGAGCTGGTAAAAACCGCTGAGCAGCTGACCGGACACCAGGCGGAGGCTGCCGCCTTTGCGACAGAGGCACCCTTCCTCCAGCAGCTAGGCATGGAAACTATTGTCATGGGACCGGGCTCCATCGATCGCGCCCATCAGCCAGATGAATACCTGGAACTGGAGCAGATCGAGCCCTGCATCACGTTACTCCAGAACTGTATCCGCCACTACTGCCTGTAAACTGCCCCCGTGACAGTGTGCATTATTGCCACTAGGTAATCAGCCCAGCTTTGGGTACTCTTAACAGTCTTTAATTATCAAGAGCTTAGCCGGTAAAGTGACGACATCGAGCCGGGCGCATATTCGCTGGTTCAGGAACACTGCGCCCTACATCAACAGCCATAGAGACAAGACCTTTGTATTGATGCTTGGGGGTGAGGTTGCGCAGCACGAAAACTTCGCCAACATTATTCACGACATAGCCCTGCTCAATAGTCTGGGCGTCAAACTTGTCCTGGTTCACGGGTCGAGACCGCAAATAGACCAGCGGCTGACCACCGCTGGCCTTAAAACCGAGTTTTACGACAACAAGCGAATCACTGATACCGCGGCGATGGAGCACGTGAAAGATGCTGCGGGATCTCTGCGCACCCAGTTCGAGGCCCTGCTGTCCATGGGGCTGCCAAACTCGCCCATGCAGGGCGCCAAGATAAGGGTATGCAGCGGCAACTTTGTCACGGCCAGGCCCATAGGCGTTCTGGATGGTGTGGAATTTCACCATACGGGTAAAGTGCGCCGTATTGATGCGGCTGCGATACAACAACAACTCAATGACGGTGCCATTGTCCTGCTTTCCCCTTTGGGCTACTCCCCCACAGGCGAAATTTTCAACCTCGCCCTGGAAGACATTGCCGTGCACTGCGCCTCCGCCATCGGCGCAGACAAACTTATGCTCTTTGGCACGGCCGCAGGCATCACCAATGCTGGGGGAGAGCTAATCAGGCAGTGTGCAGTGGGTGAAATCGCGGGTATCAATGTTGTCGATAGCGAACAATCTTCTTTGCTGGAAACGGCCAAACGTGCCTGTGCAGCGGGCGTCGCCAGGTGTCAGATTATCAGTTACCAGGCCGACTGTGCCCTGCTGGAGGAGCTGTTTACCCACGACGGCAGCGGTACCCTGATCGCCAATGACGATTATGAACAGTCTCGTGAAGCCAATATCGACGACGTCGGCGGCATTCTCGAACTGATCGCGCCGCTGGAGCAAAAAGGTATTTTGCTAAAGCGTTCCCGCGAAGTCCTGGAAACCGAGATTCGCCAGTTCCGCCTGCTGGAGCGCGACGGTCGCATTATTGCCTGTGCTGCACTCTACCCCTTCCCCGGTACCGACTGTGGTGAGGTCGCCTGCATCGTCTCGCACCCGGACTACCGCGGCGGGCAGCGCGGACAACGCCTGCTGCACGAGCTCGAGCAGGAAGCCAGGCACCTGGGGCTGAACAAGGTTTTTGTGCTTACCACCCAGACCACGCACTGGTTTATCGAACAGGGCTTCAAGGAAACAGGCCGTGAAGCACTGCCTGACCAGAAGCAGCCTCTGTACAACCTGCAGCGAAACTCTAAGGTATTATTCAAGACCCTACGCACGCCCTGAGGGCAGGCGAGGCCTTGAATGGCGTGCGGTGAGTACCGCAAAATCATGATCTGACGAAAAGCCAAAATTTTGCTATCCTGCGCTGCTGTTCCAAGCCATTCGATCCACACCGGTAAACGCCCTGCGTTGCCGACCAAGTAAACGGAATACCCCCATGCCTGATTATCGTTCGAAAACCTCCACCCACGGCCGCAATATGGCCGGAGCCCGTGCCCTGTGGCGCGCCACTGGCATGAAGGACGGCGACTTCCAGAAGCCGATTATCGCCGTCGTCAACTCCTTCACCCAGTTTGTTCCGGGTCACGTGCACCTGAAAGACATGGGGCAGCTGGTTGCCCGGGAAATTGAGGCCGCTGGCGGTGTCGCCAAAGAGTTCAACACCATCGCTGTCGACGATGGTATTGCCATGGGCCACGACGGCATGCTCTACAGCCTGCCCTCCCGGGATATTATTTCCGATTCCGTCGAATATATGGTCAATGCGCACTGTGCCGACGCCATGGTCTGTATATCCAATTGCGACAAAATCACCCCCGGTATGCTGAATGCGGCCATGCGACTCAATATACCCGTGGTATTTGTTTCCGGTGGACCGATGGAAGCAGGCAAAACCCGCCTGTCCGAGCACAAACTGGACCTGGTCGATGCCATGGTCATTGCGGCAGATAGCGATGTCAGCGATGAAGATGTCGCCGAGATCGAGCGCTCCGCGTGCCCTACCTGTGGGTCCTGCTCCGGCATGTTCACCGCCAATTCCATGAATTGCCTTACCGAGGCACTGGGCCTCAGCTTGCCTGGCAACGGCTCCATGCTGGCCACCCATGCGGACCGCGAACAGCTGTTCCTGCGGGCGGGGCGACTGATCGTTGAGCTTTGCCAACGCTACTACGAGCAGGATGACGCATCCGTTTTACCGCGGGCCATTGGCAACTTCCAGGCCTTCGAAAATGCCATGAACCTCGATATTGCCATGGGGGGCTCTACCAACACTATCTTGCACCTGCTGGCGGCAGCACAGGAAGCCGAACTCGATTTTACCCTGGCCGATATCGACCGTCTGTCCAGAAAAGTACCCCAACTGTGTAAAGTCGCGCCCAATACGCCCCTGTACCATATGGAAGATGTTCACCGTGCCGGGGGGGTAATGGGAATCCTGGGCCAGCTAGACCTCGCCGGCCTGTTACATACCGACAACCCGACCATTTACAGTGCGACCATGGGCGAGGCACTGGACAAATGGGATATCAGCCGCACCGACGACCCCGATGTGCAGAAGTATTATAGCGCCGGCCCCGCGGGAATCCCGACCCAGACTGCATTCAGCCAGAATACTCGCTGGCCCAGCCTGGATGACGATCGCGAAAATGGCTGTATTCGCGCGCTGGAACACGCCTACTCACTCGAGGGCGGCCTGGCCGTGTTGTTTGGCAATATAGCCGAGGACGGCTGCGTGGTGAAAACCTCGGGCGTCGATGAAGGCAGCCTGGTATTTTCCGGGCCGGCCTACATCTGTGAGAGCCAGGACAAAGCAGTTGAAGACATTCTCGCAGACAAAGTCAAAGCGGGCGATGTCGTGATCATCCGCTACGAGGGCCCCAGAGGCGGGCCGGGCATGCAGGAAATGCTGTATCCCACCAGCTATCTGAAATCGAAGGGCCTGGGTAAAGCCTGCGCGCTGCTGACCGACGGCAGGTTCTCCGGTGGCACATCGGGGCTCTCGATCGGCCATGCCTCCCCGGAAGCTGCAGCAGGTGGCGCTATTGGCCTGGTGCAACAGGGGGATATCATAGAAATCAATATTCCCAACCGCAGCATTAATGTCGCACTCGGTGAGGGTGAATTGGAACAGCGCAGGGCGGCCATGGAGGCCCTGGGAAATAAGGCCTGGCAGCCCCAGGAATCACGGCCCAGAAAGGTCACGCCAGCACTCAAGGTATACGCCAAAATGGTCACCAGTGCCGACAAAGGTGCGGTCCGGGACCTGTCACTGCTGGACTAAAAGCCAGCGCCTGCCGACTCGCGACCCTGTTCAATCAGGGTCTGCAGGTCCTCCCTCAAGTTATTCAGCTTTTTGCGCAAGCGACGATCCTGTTTGTCAGTACGGCTGTTTGTGACAGACACGATAGCCTGTTGGATCTGGAGGATATTGTGCGTATACATCTGCCGATACTCCGGCGAAGCATTCTCATCGCGTTCGGCCAGCGCATCTCGTATCCCCTGCTCCCAGCCGGGCGCTCTTTGCAGCAGCACCTCAAGCCTCAACATCCAGGCTGCTCGCTCCTCCAGCCAGGCAGTATCCGAGCGCTGCATTGCTGCACTGGTATCTTTTAAGGCCAGCTTCTGGCTCGCGTCCAGCCTGCCAAGATAATCCGTAAAGCTATCCAGCAGGCTCTCATAGGTTTCCTCCCGATACTCTTGCTCACTGCGGGTCAGGTACTTTTCTTCATACTCGCCCTGCTGCTCCTGCAATTTAATAAGAAAGGCGGCGATCTGTTCATCGCTCATGTTCGCACCCAGCTCCAAAATCCAGGTGAGGCCGGTTTCCTCCAGCCTTCCCCAGGCCGCCTCGAACATGTCAGAAACGGCCTCAACATCCGCCAGCTGTAGCGGTTGATCCAGGCTGTCATCAATCTTTTCAACAATCTCCAGATACCGGGGCAGTTCCTCTGAACGGTGCCAATACAGATAGGGCTCCAGCAGGTCATCCAGTAATTTCTTCTGCGGGCGACTGAGTTCCATGTAATCGCCCAAATACCAGGGCAGGAGAAAATCGAGGCGATTGTAAATAAATGTCGTACTGCTGCAGGCTCCCAGCAGCAACAGGCAGGCAATCAATCCATATCGAGTGAAGTGTCGCTTCATTCCCTTCAGCCCCTCCAGGGCTCTGGACCGGGCAGCCCCCTCGCAATCAGGGGCCCATCACCAGGGCAGATTATCCAGGTCGAGGTTACCACCACTGATGACCACTGCAACCCTGCGCCCGCGGAAGCGCTCACCATGCTCCAGCACCCCCGCGAAACTGACCGCGCCAGAAGGCTCAACCACAGACTTGAGACGACTCCACTGCAATCGCATCGCCTCTACGATGGTAGATTCCTCCACAGTAAGAATGGTATCGACGTTTTTCTGTATGATCTCGAAATTCAGTGCCCCAAGGCTGGAGCGCAAGCCATCCGCAATGGTCTGCGGATTGGTCTGGGGAATCAGGCGCCCCATGCCAAAGGAGCGGAAGGCATCGTCGGCGCCCGCTGGCTCTACGGCAATGACTTCAATTTTTGGATTAATGTTTTTTGCGGCCAGGGCGACACCCGCTAGCAGGCCTCCACCGCCTACCGGGACAACGATTGCATCCAGTTCACTCACCTGCTCCAAAATCTCAAGTGCAACAGTGCCCTGCCCCGCTATCACGCGCCCATCATGGTAGGGGTGTACAACGTGGGCCCCGGTGCGAGCAACAAGCTCCTCCAAACCCTGTTCTCGCGCTGCCAGTGTGGGCTCGCATTCGACAATAATACCGCCATAAGCGGCTACCGCCGTCTTTTTGGTAGCTGGTGCGTTCGAGGGCATCACGATGTGTGCTGCAATCCCGCGACGTGCAGCGGCCATCGCCAGAGCGGCGCCGTGATTACCCGACGAGTGGGTTGCAACACCGCCTGCCGCTTCAGCGTCACTCAAACTAAAGACTGCATTACTCGCGCCGCGGGCCTTGAATGCACCCACCTTCTGTAGGTTTTCGCATTTGAAGAACAACGTGGCAGCACAGTGTGCATCCAATAGCTCGCTGGTATAGACCGGTGTCTTGTGCACGTGGGGCGCAATACGCTGCTGTGCCGACCGGATATCTTCCAGGCCCGGAGCCGTCAACACCTCTAGGCCGCCACAACGCGATTACGTTCCTGGGCGCTATTAATCGCCCCGAGTATGCCGTCCAGAGAAGCCTGGATAATATCGTGACTACGGCCCACGCCGCAGTAGCGGTCGCCATTGATGTTGAGCTGAATGTAGCAAATCGCCTCTGCATCAGCGCTCTTACTTAGTGCGTGTTCAGAATACTCCACCAATACAATTTTCTGTCCGGTAAAACGCTCCATCGCATCGACAAAAGAGGCGACAACCCCGGAACCGCTGCCGCTCAATTTGTGGATTTGTGCGCCAGCAACCAGTTCCGCGACCAGCTCATCTGCCTTACCCTCTCTGGATACCTGATAGTTACCCAGGTGCCACTCGCCTGTTGCCGATAAATAGGTCTGCTCAAATATCTGAAAAATGACGCCCGCATCGACCTCGCTTTTGCTCTCTTCCGCGTAGGCCTGCACGGCCGTACTGAAGTCGATCTGCAGCCAACGGGGCAACGCGAGGCCGTACTCCCGATCCAGAACATAGGCGATACCGCCCTTGCCAGATTGGCTGTTAATACGGATGACCTCTTGGTAAGAACGGCCAATATCCCTGGGGTCAATGGGCAGGTAAGCGACCTCCCAGGGCTCATTTTCATCGCGTTTGTCGAGGCATTTCTTGATCGCATCCTGGTGACTCCCAGAAAACGCAGTGAATACTAACTCACCTGCATAAGGGTGCCGTGGGTGCACCGGAAGCTGGGTACAGTCCTTCACTGTCTGAATTATTTCATCCATATGACCCAGGTTCAGCCGAGGATCTACGCCCTGGCTGTACAGGTTCATTGCCATGGTAATAATGTCCATATTGCCCGTGCGCTCACCGTTGCCCATAAGCGTGCCCTCTACCCGGTCGGCACCTGCCATCACACCAAGCTCTGCCGCTGCGACAGCGCAGCCGCGATCATTGTGGGTATGCAGGGAAATGAGCACGCTGTCGCGTCTTTCTACCCGGTCGCAGAACCACTCGATCTGGTCTGCGTACACATTGGCAGTACTCTCCTCTACGGTGGCCGGCAGGTTGAGAATGACCGGATGCTCAGGCGTCGGCTGCCACACGGCGGTTACGGCATTGCACACCTCCACCGCAAAATCCAGCTCGGTACCTGTAAAGCTCTCAGGGGAATATTCAAATACCCACTCTGTCTCGGGGTTCTTGTCTGCATGCTCCTGAACCAGCTTCGCACCCTTGACCGCTATATCGATGATACCTTGACGGTCGAGGCCAAATACCTGCTCACGCTGTACCGTAGAAGTCGAATTGTAGACATGGACTATGGCACGCCTCACCCCCTTGAGGGCGGCAAAGGTCTTTTCAATCAAATCCGGCCGGGCCTGTGTCAGCACCTGCACGGTCACGTCCTCAGGAATCCTGTCCTCTTCAATCAATTGGCGAACAAAAGCGAAATCATGGCTGGAGGCTGCCGGAAAGCCGACCTCAATCTCTTTGAAGCCAATTTTCAGTAACTGGTCGTACAGTCGCGACTTCTGGCTGGCCGTCATCGGCTCGATCAGAGCCTGGTTACCATCGCGCAGATCCACACTACACCAGTGCGGTGCCTTGTCGATGACACGGTCAGGCCAACGCCGGCCCGTCATTTTAATCGGCGGAAAAGCCTGGTATTTGCGATGGTCGAAGTTACTCATGATCATTCACCTGGAAAAACAGTATTTATTGATTGTAGGCTATTCACCTGCCCGAATTTGGGGCATCTACCCTCGTGGGGCATGCGGACGTGCCGGCGGAGTGATACTCCGACGGCCCGCCTCAACTACAGGTGAAGTTCTCAGCCAGATACGCAGTATACGCTGTAGTTGTGAGGGAAAGAGTGCAAATATCATCTAATATTCACATGAATACGCTATAAATCACTATTTATATTGAAATATTAGCTATAGTCACTAATATTACCTTGAATAGGGGGTTTTACAGTTGAATAACTGTGCCGCCATCGCGAACAAGTTGTTTGCTGGCAGCGGCACAACACACCGAGGTATAAACGTGAAACTGGATCGGACCGACCGCAAAATACTCACCGCCATGCAGGAAAATGGCAGAATCAGCAACCTGGAGCTCGCCGAACGGGTGGGCCTGTCCCCCACGCCCTGCTCCCGACGTGTGAAACGTCTGGAAGAGTCTGGCCTGATTAAAGGGCATGTGACCCTTCTCAATCAATCGATGCTGGGGCTCAAGCTCACCGCCTATATCGGCATTACCATGGATCGCCATACGCCAGACCGCTTCGAAGCTTTCGAACAGAAGGTAATAGCGTTTCCTGAAGTCATGGAGTGCAATGTGGTAACGGGCCAGTCAGCAGATTATCTGCTCAAGGCGGTTGTGCCGGATATGGAGTACTACGAGAAATTCCTACTCGGTAAATTGACCCGCATCGAAGGCGTGACCGGCGTCCATTCCAGCTTCGAATTGCGCCGGGTGGTACAGCGCACGGCATTGCCCCTGGAACACATTCAGGGTTAACCGCGCCCCAGGTGCATTCTACGCTGGTAAAAAGCGCCAGTTTTCGTGGCCGATTCGACGCTTGTGGGGAATTTGGCCAGGTCCCAGTATGGCGACTCCCCAACAAACAAACATTGGAAAAAACATGACAGATATGGTCGGGAAGATTGCCCTGGTAACGGGCGGCGCCAGCGGTATGGGCCGTATTATTGCCCTACGCCTGGCGAAACGCGGTGCCAAAGTTGCTATTTTCGACGTGAATGACGAAGGCTTGGCAGCTACCGCCGCCGAGGCCGAGGGCATCACCCCGTTTCACTGTGATATATCCGACCTGGGCGATGTGGAGGCCAAAGTGGCCGCCGTGGCCGATAGTCTGGGGCCAGTAGACCACCTGGTACACGCGGCGGCTCTGATGCCCAGCCATAAGATTCTCGACCAGACCCATGAGGGCATGGCGCGCTTATTCGCTATTAACTACTTCGGCACAACCTATATGGTGAGGACCGTATTGCCCTCGATGCTGGAACGTAAGGCAGGCCGTATCATTGTTTTTGGCTCTATCGCCGGCCACGCTCTGGTTCCCAACATGGGGGCCTACTGTGCAACCAAAGCCGCTGTGAACACGTATATGGAAGTGCTGCAAAATGAAATCCGTGGTTCTGGCGTACACTGCCACCTGGTGTGCCCACCGGCTGTCAACACGCCCCTCATAGAGCAATCGCTGGCGACAGATTCACCCGGCAGTATGCTGGAAGCGAAGAAAAATGGTCGTCTGGCGGACCCACAAAAAATAGTCGACGCCATCGACAAGGGTGTTGCCAAGGGCAAGGATATTATTTACCCGGGCGAGGCAAAACTACTGCTCCTTTGGCACGCCCTGTTGCCGAAGCTGTGGTGGAAAGTTGTGATGAATTTCGAGAAGTAGCCACTTTAAACACCGGGCTGTGCTAGCATCGCCAGCCCATGAGCTCCCAATACCTACACCCTGAATCGCCCTGGCTGCTGGTATTGCTGGCCGGACTGGTCGCACTTGGGCCACTCAGCATAGACATGTACCTGCCCGCCATGCCCGCCATGCAGGCGGCCCTTCATACTGATATCAGTAGTATGCACTTCACAGTAAGTGCTTACCTTATCGGCTTTTCGCTGTTCCACCTGCTGTGTGGCCCGCTGGCCGACCGCTATGGGCGCAAGCCGATTCTGCTGGGAGGAACCTTGTTATTCATGGCCGCGTGCCTGGGCTGTAGCCTGTCCGAGACGGTTGAGGAATTGTGGCTGTGGCGGTTTGCCCAGGGGATTGGGGCCTGCGTTGGACCGACGCTCGCGCGCACCATCGCAAGGGATATTTTCGGCCCTACCCGGGCGGCAAGGGCACTCTCAATCATCGCCATGCTGATGGCGCTGGCCCCCGCCATAGCACCGACGCTTGGCGGGCTAATGCTCCTCGTACTACCCTGGCCCGGTATCTTCGTTTTTCTTGCCTGTTACGGCGCCCTGATGATTGTATTGACCCGGCGCTACGTGCCCGAATCACTGCCTGCACCCCAGAGTCTGCATCCGGCGGCCATTTTGCGCAACTACAAAGAACTACTGGCCGATCCCCAGTACCTGACGGTAACGCTGGCCGGCGGTTTGACCTACGCAACCATGCTGACCTATCTGGCCTCTTCAAGCTTTGTCTACATCGACATGCTTGGCGTCCCCGTACAATATTATGGGCCCATTTTCCTCACTACAGTCCTGGGCTATATGGCTGGCAGCGCTATCAGTGCGAAACTTTCCAGCTCCCGGGGGTCTGAGTCACTGGTACTCATCGGCTCCGCGGTGTCTTTTGGTGCGATCCTGTCCATGTGGGCGGCATCGGAGTTGTTTCCCGCCAGCGTGCTCGCCCTGGTGTTACCCATGACGGTATTCACTGCCGCTATGGGCCTGATATTGCCTCACGCCATGGCGGTCGCACTGCAGCCTTTTACCCACATTGCTGCAACGGCTTCCTCTCTTCTGGGCTTCATCCAAATGTCCCTTTCAGCGGTGGCAAGCGCACTGATCGGCCTGTTTCTTACTACCACCCCGCGGCCCATGATTATCGCCATGGTTCTGATATCCTTTCTCAGCCTCCTCCTGGCCAGACGAGTTTATCGAACCGCTTGTCGCTGACCCGGGCACATCGCCTGTGGCATACTCAACAGCTCAGCCTATAACGGAGAAAGCCCTTTGCACACTGCTAGCGATGTCACACAGCTCATTGGCAATACGCCCCTACTCCACCTCAAACAAGTCTCGGAAGAGACCGGCTGTACCATTCTGGGCAAGGCGGAATTTCTAAACCCGGGCGGCTCCGTCAAGGACCGCACCGCATTGGGCATCATACGGGCCGCTGAACAGTCTGGTGAGTTGCAACCGGGCGGGCGCATTGTAGAAGGAACTGCAGGCAACACTGGCATTGGCCTTACCCTGTTGGCTAACGCCCTGGGTTACAGCAGCTCTGTTGTCATGCCCATTACACAGAGCAAGGAGAAGATCGACTCCCTTGAACTGCTGGGGGCTGATCTTCATCTGGTAAACGCCACCTCATACAGCGACACCAAGCACTACATCCATACCGCTGAGCGGCTGGCCAATAAGTATGCTGCCAAAGAGCCCCGGGGGGCTGTCTGGGCCCGCCAGTTCGACAATCTGGCCAATATGGACATTCACGCCAGAACAACCGGCAGTGAAATATGGGCGCAAACCGATGGCAAAGTCGACGGCTTCGTCTGTGCCGTGGGCACGGGTGGCACACTGGCAGGTGTATCGGCCACACTCAAGGAGAACAATGCCAATGTCAGTATTGCCATAGCCGACCCCGATGGTGCCTCCCTCCATGACTACTTTCGCAATGGCAGCCTGAATGCCACCGAGGGCAGCTCCATTATCGAAGGTATCGGCATAAATCATGTGACCGACAACCTGGCCCAGGCAAAAGTGGACCAGTCCTTCAATATCAGTGATAGCGAGGCTCTCCCCTATATATTCGACCTATTGCGGCATGAAGGCCTGTGCCTGGGAGGCTCCTCCGCCATCAATATTGCGGGCGCAGTTCGCCTGGCAAAACACCTGGGGCCAGGACACACCATCGTCACCATCTTGTGTGACTACGGTAACCGCTACCAGAGCAAACTCTTTAATCCGGTATTCCTTGAGAATAAAGGTCTGCCTGTACCAGAGTGGCTTGCTATCTAGAGTTGCTTTAACGTGACAGTACGCTAGGAATCAAAAAGACCCTGCCAGCGGCGCCTTAGCTCTGCCAGGCCAAGGGCTTCCAGGGTCCGAATATTTTGTTGCGGGATTTGTTCGGGTGCCTGAAATTCGGCCAACACACGCGTCAGCATATTTTCACGCAGCAGATGTATCATCGGGTAGGGGGAGCGGTTGCTGAAATTACCTGGCGCATCGGCAGGCTCGCCTTCGAACTGGTAATCGGGGTGAAAGCTCGCCAGTTGGACCAGGTCTTCCAGACCCGCAGCGACGACTAGCGCCTGCGCCTCATCGAGAAAATCCAGATAGTCGTCAAAAGACGACAGCGTAAAGGGGAACGCGAGCAAAATGGTGGCAATCTCTTCCTCGGTGCTGGATTGAAGTAAATCCAGTTCCCGAAGAAAAGCACTGCGCAAGGCTTCTGGCGCAACAGCGTCTGAAACACGGATGCGCAGCTTATCGCTATGCTCCAGGGGTTTGGCGAAAGGACAAAGATCGAGCCCGATGACGAAAGACGCCAACCAGGCTCGAATATGCTCTTCATGCTGAGCCATGCTATCAGGCCAGTATGGCAGGCAATTCCTTCTGTAAGGCCATTTTACCTTTAGTGGCATCACCGGTCAGGGCGAAACCAAGTAACTGGCCACTGGCATCGCGGAACTCGCCCCGGACATTGTTGCCATCCGCTTCTATCGTCCATTCACCCTCTGCGTTGAGTGCAGGGGGAGCAACCACGACCGGACAGGCCGGTGTTTTAATCGACACAGGCATCGCCGGATAACTCACCTGTGTAGGCTCGCCGGAGAGCGTCTTGCCCAAGGCCCGTGCCGCTGCCATCAAGGGCGCAACGTAAACCAGAACGTGGCCGGCAACCTCCGCACAATCGCCCAAAGCATAGACATTGGGCGCACTGGTCTCCAGCAGGCGGTTGGTCACAATGCCCCGGTTGGTTTCGATACCGGAGGCCTTGGCCAGGTCGATACGGGCGCGAACGCCAACAGCAGATATCACCATGTCAGCCTCAATGGTCTCGCCATTATTCAGGCTAACAGCCACCCCCTGCTCACGGTGATTGACGGCGGTCACCAGAGGACCAAAATGGAACTTTGCGCCCTTCTCTTCAAGAGCCGACTGCACAGCTTTGCCTGCAGCCTCCGGCAGTAGCGTAGGCAGACAGTAGGCCAGGGGATCTACCGCCTCCACCTCAAAGCCACCATTGATCAGGTCATTGGTAAACTCACAGCCAATCAAGCCGCCACCAATGATACAAACTTTTTTCACATCGTTCTTCTTCACCGCTGTGCGAAAGTCATCGTAGTCCAATAGATCATTGACCGTATAGACTTTCTCAAGGCCGTCGCCTTCAATGGGTGGACGGATAACGTCGGCACCGATTGCAATAACAAGCTTGCCGTAGTGGATGGCCGTCTCCGAGTCACCGACCTTGATCAGTTGGTTGGCCGTGTCGATTTCGTTGACCTTGGTCATGGTCCAAACACTGGCTTTCAGCTGCCTGGCCATACTGCCGGCATCCAGCTGTGCGAGATCATCGGCACTGGTATCCTTGGTGTAACCCGTAGACAGCATAGGCTTGGAGTATGACCGCCCGTCATCCGAGGTAATCAGGATCAGCGGGGTATCGCTATCGTGCTTGCGAAACTCCTTGGCGAGACCATAACCAGCCAGCCCTGTGCCCAGAATGACTACTGGCGGGTGCACCTTGTCGACCACGGGTTCCTCGTGGTGGGGCACATCGTCAACCGCCGCCTCCTCTATCAGCTCAAAATCTTCCTTGCCAACACCACAATCCGGGCACAACCAGTCTTCAGGTACGTCTTCCCACTTGGTGCCCGCGGCTATGCCGTCATCCGGCCAGCCTTCTTTTTCATCGTAAACCAGACCGCAGACAATACATTCCCACTTGCTCATGATAAAACTCACTCCAAATACTGAAATAATCCCAGCACTCAGCCGGGATCAGTGGCTTAAATAGATAGATTTTGAGACGGAACACTATAGATCTGTATGAAAATTGTGCAAGGCTTTTATGCGCCACACAGTATGTCAAAATAAGCCAGCCTTCGAAGACTCGCTGAATGTTACAATATGCGTGTCCAGCCGCTCGGCATCCGCCTCAATTCCACCAGGTACCCTTGTCTCTAATGCAGCATTGTCCGCTTCAAATTTCTGAGCCTGTTTGGCGGTCGGTAGAACGCTTCACCGCCGCACAGCTTCCCCAACGCTACCGATACTGGCTCCTGGATGATGGCTCCTTGACCAATCGACTGAGTGCAGCAGGTAACGGGGACTTCCAGGTTCAGCGCCTTTATCAGGGTTGGCAGGTGCCGAGCGCATCTGAACGAAAATTACTGGAGCTTCCACCAAGAGAACTCGCCCTGATTCGTGAAGTTTCACTCTGTATTTCCGGGCAGCCCGTGGTCTTCGCCCGCAGTGTCTTCCCTCTTGCCTGCCTGTCTGGCAGCCTCAGGCACCTGAGAAAACTCCAGAGCCAGTCCCTGGGCTCCATTCTGTTCAAACACCCCGGTATGCACCGCAACCCTTTTGAGCTCTCTTTTATGCCCGGCAATAGCCATTATCTACCCTCAGGGCTACAGCAGTCCGCTCCCGCCTGGGGACGCCGTTCGAGATTTACGGTTGCTGGAAAATCTTTGATGGTCAGCGAGGTTTTTTTGCAGGACTTCAGCCCGTGGAGCGCAGGCTCACCTGTACATCGCACGCAAAGGGGAAAGGTAAGCGCTGCAAATGTAGCGACAAAACAGTAAGCTTGGCTACCCCCTATCGCGATCGGATGCGCAATGCCACCACAGTCCAAATTTAGCGCTTTATTGCAGCTCATACGTTTTGACAAGCCCATCGGTACCCTGTTGCTGCTATGGCCAACCCTCTGGGCGCTGTGGATAGCAGCGGAAGGTGTTCCCGACCCGACAATTCTCGTCATTTTTGTCGTCGGTACCTTTTTGATGCGATCCGCTGGTTGCATTGTCAATGATCTCGCGGATCGACACCTGGACGGCGGTGTCGCGCGCACACAGCACCGCCCTCTTGTTACCGGCGCCGTTACTGTGAACGAAGCGCTCATCCTCTGCGCCGCCCTGTGCATGGTCGCTTTCGTCCTTGTGCTATTCACCAACCCTCTCACCATTGGCCTGTCACTGGTGGCGGTACTCCTCGCCGCCATCTACCCCTTCATGAAGCGGTTTACCAATCTGCCGCAAATTATTCTGGGCGCGGCGTTTTCCTGGGGCATCCCCATGGCCTTCGCTGCGCAAAGCGAGACATTACCCACCGCATTGTGGCTCCTCTATACCGGCAACCTGTTGTGGACCGTGGTCTACGACACCAAATACGCCATGGTCGACAGGGAAGATGATTTGAAGATGGGGGTACGGTCTACTGCCATTCTGTTTGGCGATGCCGACCGGGCCGTCATAGCTTGCCTGCAAGTGCTGTGCCTGTTGGCCCTCTACCTCGCCGGCGCCAATTTTGAACTGGGCTATTATTACAACGGCTCGCTGATAATCGCCGCCGGACTCTTCCTGTATCACCAGCACCTGATCAAGGAACGCAAGCCCGATGCCTGCTTTAGAGCTTTCAAACACAACAACTGGGTAGGGCTCGTTATCTTTACTGGCATTGCCCTGCACTACCAGTTTGGCCCAGGCACCTAGCGACCCTTGATGGAAATGACAACCGCACTGTCAGTCGAATTCTTGCCCAGCCTCGACAATATCGCCGCTGCCGAATGGGATGGGGTCACAAATAGTGACTACCCGTTTTTGCAACACAAGTTTTTATGGGGGCTGGAGCAAACTGGCTGCACCACCGCTGAATCAGGCTGGCAGCCCTGCCATGCTGTGCTTAGAGACGGGCAACAGCTTGTTGCTGTTATGCCGCTGTACCTCAAGTCGCACTCCTACGGAGAATATGTTTTTGACTGGGCCTGGGCCGATGCGTGGCGCCAACTAGGCCTTGACTACTATCCGAAGCTGGTGAGCGCCATCCCGTTTACCCCGGCCACCGGGCCGCGAATTTGCCTTGCCAAGGGGCAGGACAGCGCAACCGCTTACGGCGCGCTGTTAGAGGGGATTCGGCAATTGGCCCAGCGGCGGGATATCTCCTCCTGGCACCTGCTATTCCCGGAAGCCGATGTCGCCGAGACGATGACCGGGCTTAAAACACATCTGCGTGTCGCCGCGCAGTTCCACTGGTTTAACGAGGGTTTTGACTGCTTCGAGGACTTTCTGGCGACCTTCAACAGTCGCAAGCGGAAAAGCCTACGGCGCGAGAGAGCCCGGGTCGCAGAACAGGGTATCAGGCTAGAAACACTGGTTGGCAATGAGATTAGCGAACAGCAGTGGGAACAGTTTTATCGGTTTTATCAGCTCACCTACGCAAAGCGCAGCGGTCATGGAGGCTACCTGAATCGGGAATTCTTCACGGAAACTGCCGCGAGTATGGGCAAGCAGGTCATTATGGTACTGGCTTACGAGGGGCCGCAGGCGGTTGCTGGTGCCCTGTATTTCAGATCCTCGGATACGCTCTTTGGGCGCTATTGGGGCGCGGAAAAAGAGTTCGATTGCCTGCACTTTGAGGCCTGCTATTACCAGGGCATAGAATATTGTATCGCCAATGGCCTGCAGCGATTTGACCCGGGGGCTCAGGGAGAGCACAAAATCCAGCGGGGTTTCAGGCCTGTGAAGACTTATTCCAACCACTGGATAGCGGACCCACGACTATCGGCTGCCGTAGCGGATTTCACTCGTCAGGAACAGGGCCAGATCGACCACTATATGGCCCAGGCCAGCACGCTATTACCGTTTAAAGCCGCAGCGCACTCAAAGAGTTTTCCGCCAGACCAGTAAACGGTTGTTCGCCGGCATGGCATGGTCATGTTGCAGGCAAAAACCGGCAGCCTCAGCCAATCCATCCACCTCTTCAAAATGCCTGATCGCGCTCAGCGGGTGCTGCTGGCTCAGCCACTGATCAAACCGGGCATTACTCTCGCTGCTATAAGCGCCAGCATAATTAAACGGTCCATATATCACCAGCACGGTATCCGCTTCAGCCCGGCTTGCCAGAGCAGTGAACAACCCCTGCACCGCTGAAAACGGCATAATATGGAGGCTATTTGCAGTAAAGACCGCATCGGGAACTGAGACTGGCCAGGTAGAGTGGCTGACATCCAGGGTCTGTACAGGCAACAGATTGTCACCACCGTAAGCTTCACAGCGTGGTCTTAGGCCAGGCACATTGGCCGCGACATCCGTGGGCTGCCACCGCAGCCAGGGCATGTGGTCAGCAAACCATGTCGCGTGTTGGCCGCTGCCGGAACCCAGCTCAAGCACGACCCGCCGGTCGGCAAACACCTGCTCCAGCACGGTCAGAATTGGCCTTTTATTGTTCTCACATGCCTGGGAAAAAGGCAGCGTAGCTTCGGTGGACACGCTTAATTTCCCGACGGTGGCGCATCGCGAGTAAAGACCAGCTCTCTTGCGGTAGACTGACTGCTATTGTACTGATAGCCATTGATGTCAAATTTCTTAAGGGCAGCGGGATCTTCCAGCTGATTATCGATAATATACCGGGCCATCTGGCCCCGAGCCTTTTTGGCGTAAAAGCTGATTATCTTGTACTTCCCCGACTTCAGGTCCTTGAAGACAGGCGTAACTATGTCTGCATTCAATTTACCCGCCTGCACCGATTTAAAATACTCGTTGGAAGCCAGGTTCACCAAAACGTCAGACTTTATCTTTTTCAGCTGTACATTCAGGCCCCGGGTTATCTCATCACCCCAGAATTCATAGAGGTTTTTCCCCCCGCGATTAGCAAATTTGACCCCCATTTCCAGTCGATAAGGCTGCATCAGGTCAAGCGGCCGAAGCACTCCGTAAAGTCCCGATAGTATTCGCAGGTGCTGTTGAGCAAAATTCAGTTGTGCGGTTCCCAAGGTCTCCGCTTCCAGTCCGGTATAGACATCACCCTTAAAGGCCAGAATGGACTGTTTCGCATTATCCAGGTCGAAGGGGCGACTCCAGTTCATAAACCGGTGGTGATTGAGATCGGCAATTTTTTCACTCACCCCCATCAGTGCGCGAATATCGTCTGGACTGAGGGCCTGCATATCTTCGACCAACTCAGCAGAGCGATCCAGTAACTGCGGCACAGTCGTTTTTTTCGTCCCCGGGGGGGTCTCAAAATCCAGGGTCTTGGCGGGAGAAATTACAGTCAGCATCTAGCGATATCCAGATCATAAGGGTTTAGTGGAATTACTTTTTCACCCCAGTTAACGCCCTATGATACCCTGCTGCAGGATAATCAAAAAGACTCCTTCTACATGCAAATTATGCACGCGACTGTGCGCTTCATTGATGCCTTTACAGAACGCAGTGGGCGCCTGCTCGCGTGGTTGAGCCTGGCGATGGCACTGCTCACGGCAATTATTGTGTTACTGCGATATGGCTTTAACGTGGGCTCCATCACCTCCCAGGAAGCTGTCACGTACATGCACGGCTGCCTTTTCATGCTCGGTGCTGCCTATACCCTGAAAACCGACCGCCATGTGCGGGTCGACATCTTTTATCAGCGCTTCAATACTCGCACCCGTGCATGGGTGAATAGCCTGGGCGGAATCGTCTTTTTACTGCCACTGTGCATTTTCATCGTCGGTATCAGCTGGTCTTATGTAACAGAGTCCTGGGCCATAAGAGAGCACTCTCCTGAGCCAGGGGGAATTCCTGCCGTTTTTCTGCTGAAAACCCTACTGCCGCTAATGGCGCTTAACCTGCTCTTGCAGGGCACTGCGGAAACCCTGCGCAACACTCTGATATTGATGGGGGAATCAGACTGATGGGTGCCTATACGTCCCTTTATATGTTTCTGGTGGTCTGCGGGTTTTTATTGTTGGGTTATCCGGTTGCTTTCACGCTGGCGGGTACTGCGCTGGCTTTCGCGGCCGGGGGGATAATACTGGGGCAATTTGACCCCGCATTCCTGGCCGCGCTGCCGGGCCGCCTCTTTGGCACCATAGGTAACAGTACACTGATCGCCGTACCCCTGTTCATCCTCATGGGCGTCATACTGGAAAAATCCAAAGTCGCGGAAGAGTTGCTGGGAAGCATGGCAAAACTCTTCGGCGGACTACGGGCGGGACTGGGCATTTCGGTTGTCGTTGTCGGCATGTTGCTGGCAGCCAGTACGGGTATCGTGGGGGCCACCGTGGTGACAATGGGTCTGTTGTCACTGCCCAGTATGCTGCGCACAGGGTATAGCCCCTCCCTCGCAGCGGGTACGATCTGTGCAACCGGAACACTGGGTCAGATTATCCCGCCCTCTATTGCCCTGGTATTGCTGGGAGACATTATCTCCAATGCCTACCAGCGCGCGCAGCTGGATATGAATATTTTTACTCCCAAGACAGTCTCCGTCGGCGACCTCTTTATTGGGGCGGTTATTCCCGGCTTGCTGTTGGTTGCCCTCTATATCGCTTACCTGTTGATTTATGCCTGGTTAAAGCCAGAAGTAGCACCCCCAGCCAGCACCGAGCGCCTTGGTCGCAGTGAACTGCTGCGCAGCCTGATTCCACCCCTGGTATTAATCACCATCGTACTTGGGTCAATTATTGGGGGGGCGGCCACTCCGACAGAGGCTGCCGGCGTCGGTGCCGTAGGCGCCCTGATCCTGGCATTATTGAAACAGCAAATGGACTGGCAGCGCCTGTCGGAAATCGTCCTTAATACCCTGCAAATCACCGCCATGGTCTTTATGATTCTCATTGGAGCCGCTGTGTTTTCGCTGGTATTTCGCGGCTTTGGCGGTGAAGAGCTTATCAGTCACTTTTTTGAGCAACTTCCCGGTGGCGTAACCAGTGCGACACTGGTGGTAATGCTTACCATCTTCCTGCTCGGGTTTATCCTGGACTTTATTGAAATCACGTTCGTGGTCGTGCCAATTGTGGGCCCCATCCTGTTGGCCATGGGGGTAGACCCCGTCTGGTTGGGCATCATGATAGCCCTGAACTTACAAACCTCTTTTCTCACCCCACCCTTTGGTTTTGCACTTTTTTACCTTCGCGGTGTAGCGCCGTCTTCACTGGCAACAAGCGCTATCTACCGAGGGGTTATTCCCTTTATACTCATCCAGTTATTGGTGTTAACAGCACTCTGGCTGTGGCCGGCTCTAGCGACCTGGCTGCCCCAGTTAATGAAGAACTAGTCGCTCGCTCACGGTGACTCAGGGCCAGTAAATATGAAAGACATAGACTCCGCACCTGCTCCCCAGGGTGAACTTGCCCTACGAACAATCGCCATGCCCGGAGATATCAATGCCGACGGGGACATTTCTGGCGGTTGGTTATTGTCCCAGATGGATATGGCCGGTTCGGTTACCGCACGCGAAATAGCGAGTGGCAGAGTCGCCACCGTTGCAGTGGAAGGCATGGCCTTTTTGACTCCGGTCCATGTGGGGGCAGCCGTCAGCTGTTATGCCGACATCCTGGATGTAGGGGGTAGCTCCATAAGAATTATCGTCGAGGTGTGGATTAATTCCCGACACGATGGCGAGCCTATTAAAGTCACCGAGGGCACCTTCGTTTTCGTAGCCATCGATGAAAACGGCCGAACGCGTAACATCAAGCCGTAAGCCCCGCAGCTTTCAGCGCAGGACCGGACCTTTTTGCGCAAGAAAAATACTGTGGTGACTGCCCTTGCCTGGGCGCGCCCTCACTGAACGCACCGACGCTTTGAACCTCGCTTTTTTAAGGCGAATGAGAAATACGGGGTCCGGGCCCGCAGACCAGATAGCGAGTGTGCCCTCGGGCCGCAAAGCCCCATAGAGCGCCTGCAGGCCCGCCCCGGAATACAACCAGTTGTTATCGGATTGGGTAAGGCCCTCCGGGCCGTTATCCACGTCCAGTAGTATCGCGTCAAACAATGGTTTACCTGCGCTCAGGAGGTCGGCCACATCGCCAGTATGCACCTTCGTTCTGCTGTCCTCCAACGGGCGTCCCGCGCATTCGCCCAAAGGGCCCCGATTCCACTCCACCACAGCGGGTACAAGCTCGGCCACCGTGACTGTTGCAGTCTCTGCCACTGACTTCAAGGCCGCCGCGAGGGTGTAACCCATCCCCAGGCCACCGACCAGTACCCGGCTGTCTGCTACCCCTCCCAGGCGGGAACAGCCCAGTTCCGCCAATGCCTCTTCAGACCCATGGACTCGACTGTTCATCAACTCACCGCGTATACCCGAGAGTCGAATGGAGAACTCCTCACCCCGCTGGGACAACTTGAGCTCCCCACCGTCATTGGGTATGGCCGCTGTACCCAGCACCGCCCATTTATTCAAGGTCCAATACCTCATCACGGGCGTTAATATAGGCCTGCTCTGAAATATGATGGTAGGCGCGCACCCCGTCATAAAATGTTTTATAGGAGCGATAGACCTTGGCTGCCATCGGGTCTTTGTCCACCAGGTCCTGCATCACATCCAGGCTACTGCGGTACAGCGCTGCCAGCACATCATCGGGCAAACGCCTCAATTTGACGCCGTGCTGATCAACCAATTGCCGCAGCGCATTATTGTTGCGGGCCGTGTACTCATCCAGCATTTCCTGATTTGCAGCCCGAGACGCAACAGTAACAACCGCCTGTAAATCCGCAGGCAGGGATTCAAAAGACTGCTTGTTGACAATAAATTCCAGCATGGCGCCAGGTTCATGCCAGCCGGGGTAGTAATAATATTCGGCCACTTCGTGAAGCCCCAGGGCCAGGTCATTGTAAGGCCCCACCCATTCCACGGCGTCAATCACGCCCGTCTGCAAAGAGGTATAAAGTTCTCCGCCTGGAATTCGAATCGGCGACCCGCCCACAGCTGCAAATACCTCGCCAGCCAGGCCCGGGATTCGCATTTTCAGCCCCTTCATGTCCTCGATCGAATTAATTTCCTTGTTGAACCAACCCGCCATCTGTACGCCGGTATTACCGCCCGCCATAGGAATAAGGTTGGAGGGAGCATACGCCTCGCGCCACAGCTCAAGGCCGCCACCGTGATGCAGCCAACCATTGATTTCCTGGGCTGTCAGACCAAAGGGCACCGCCGTAAAAAATACTGAGGAGGGGATCTTGCCCTTCCAGTAGTATGCTGCCCCATGGCCGGCGTCAGCGACCCCTTGAGAGACCGCATCAAAGACCTCGAAAGCGGGAACGATTTCGCCGGCGCCATAGACTTTGGCTGTTAATCGACCGGCACTCATTTCATCGACCATGCGGGAGAAGTTCTCCGCAGCAGTCCCCAGGCCTGGAAAATTTTTGGGCCAGGTCGTCACAATCTTCCAATGGTATTTGCGCCCCGAACTGTCTCCAGTGCTACTCTCAACAGCTACTATTGCGGCCCCGCGCGACACCCTGTCAGCGGCCCACAGACCCACCACCGCCACAAGCGCTGCTACCAATAACAAGATAATGAGCGGTGCATAACGTCGTTCGCTTGATTCTGTCATCCTGCTTTGTTCCTACTCTTGTGTGGTGTCCTGTTAGAGCAACTGAAGCTTCGCATACTGCACTACCAGCCACTTGCTGCCCTCGGAATCGAAATTAACCTCTACCCGGGCATTACTGCCGCGGCCTTCGAAATTGAGTACAACCCCTTCACCAAAAATTTGGTGGTAAACCCGCTGACCCAAACTGATACCGGTATCGGGGACTTCTACATGTGCAAGGGAACTGACAGGCCTGGCTATTGCCGTGTGTAAACGGACCTCCTGTAGTAGCTCAGCCGGAATCTCCCGAATAAAGCGCGAGGGGGCATTAAAGCTCTCGTTTCCATACATACGCCGCGTTTCAGCGTAGGTGATGACCAGCTTTTCCATACCTCTGGTAATGCCGACATAACAGAGCCTGCGCTCCTCTTCCAGGCGGCCTGGCTCTTCCAGGGACATGCGATGAGGAAACAGGTTCTCTTCCATTCCCGCTAGAAATACCAGGGGAAACTCCAACCCTTTGGCAGAGTGTAATGTCATTAGCTGGACGCTATCCTCGTGCTCATCGGCCTGGGCATCGCCCGCATCCAGAGCAGCGCTGTCTAAAAACTGCTGCAGTGGCGTCAGCGCTTCATCCTCGGGACCAAACTGCCTGGCCGCGGTAACCAACTCCTCAAGGTTCTCTATTCTCGCCTGGCCCTTTTCGCCTTTTTCCTTCTTGTAATACTCAATCAACCCACCCACTTGAATAACGTGGTCTACCACCTCCTCCAGCGTCAACTCACGAGTACCCGCGTCCAAATCATCGATCAAGGCCTGGAAGCCCTGCAGAGCAGATGTGGCTCGCGCGGGCAGGTGTTTTTCAGTAATTACCGCCCTCATTGCCTCCCACATCGACAACTCTCGATTGCGGGCGCACTCGCGCACACAATCCAGCGTTTTGCTGCCGATTCCCCGGGGGGGCGTGTTAATGACCCGTTCAACCGCGGCGTCATCACTACGATTCGCTAGAAGTCTCAGGTAAGCCAGGGCATTCCGGATCTCCAGTCGCTCATAAAATCGCTGACCGCCGTATATGCGATAGGGTATCGCCGAGCGAATCAGTGCCTCCTCCAATACCCTGGACTGGGCATTGGAGCGATACAGGATAGCGGCCGTAGCACGATTATTACCCTGCTCATACCAATCTTCTATCTGCTCAACAATGAAACGCGCTTCATCTTGCTCATTAAAGCCCGCGTAGAGACTTATCGGATCACCCCGATCCCCCGCGGTCCACAGCTCCTTGCCCAGACGGCCAAAATTGTTGCTAATAACGCCGTTTGCCGCCTGCAAAATGGTCTCGGTTGATCGATAATTTTGTTCCAGACGAACCGTTTTTGCGCCGCCAAAGTCCTGGACAAAACGCTGGATATTCTCAATTTTCGCGCCCCGCCAACCATAAATTGACTGGTCATCATCCCCCACGGCCACCACAGGAATTTTGTCTCCCGCCAGCACCCGTAGCCAGGCGTACTGAATGGTATTGGTGTCCTGGAATTCGTCCACCATGATTTGCCGGAAGCGCCCCTGATAATGCGCCAGGACATCGGGGTTACGCAGCCACAGTTCGTGTGCCCGCAGCAATAGTTCTGCAAAATCAACCATGCCGCTGCGCTCACAGGCACTTTCGTAACTCCGGTAAACCCTCAGCATGGTCTGCGCATGAAGATCTCCCATGGGTGCATCAATATGTTTTGCTCGCAGGCCCTCGTCTTTTTGACTGTTGATATACCACTGGGCCTGTTTTGGCGGCCACTGGGCATCATCAAGCTCCAGCTCCTTGCAGACCCGCTTTACGAGCCGCAATTGGTCATCGCTGTCCAGAATCTGGAAATTCTGCGGCAGACTAGCTTCACGCCAGTGCGCTTTCAGAAGCCGGTGAGTCAAGCCATGAAAAGTCCCTACCCACAGTCCATGGGAGGGGATGTGTAGCATCTCCTCAATACGATTGCGCATCTCCCTGGCGGCTTTGTTGGTGAAAGTCACCGCCAGAATAGAGTGTGGCGAGAAATTCCGGGCTCGGATCAACCAGGCTATGCGGTGAACCAGCACACGGGTCTTACCGCTGCCGGCGCCGGCCAGTACCAGTAGGTTGTCACTTTCTGACGCTACAGCCTCGCGCTGAGCATCATTTAGGGGGGAAAGAATATCGGATACGTCCATCGCGCTAGTGTAACGGATATAAAGCTCCGCCTCACGATAGCCTGACCTGAGACGAGGACAAATGTATAATAAATTCCATCAATATCAACAATGGTGCAAAGCAGTGGCCCTGGTAGCGAGACCCATCCTCAAGGAAATTGGCGAGCAGCTAAGCCAATTGCGACGTTCAGAGCGCAAGGTGGCGGATTTTGTGCTGGCAAATCCCGAGCAGGTGATACACATGCGTATCGTTGACCTCGCGGCAGCTGCGGACGTCAGCGAACCCACCGTCGTGCGTTTTTGTCGGGCTATCGACTGCGAAGGGTTTCAGAACTTCAAGCTCGCGCTGGCGCAAAGCACCGCTCAAAACCCAGCCCAGGAGCCCTTCACCCTCAGCGAACTGGATACCGCTCGGGACTATACCTACAAAGTATTCGACGCCACCATGAAAACACTCCAACGCGTCCGCAATACACTGGACCCGGACGCGATCGAGGTCGCCGTGGACGCATTGTGTAACGCCAAGCGGGTTGAGTTTTACGGCTTTGGCGCCTCCAGCCCGGTCGCCATTGATGCACAGCACAAATTCTTTCGCTTACAAATCGCAAGCGCGGCGCACTCCGATCCACATATTCAGGCCATGTCGGCCATGTCGCTAAGTCCCGGAGATGTCGTCGTAGCCATCTCTCAATCAGGGAGAACCACCTCCCTGCTGGAGGCGATAGATCATGTGAGAGACGCCGGAGCTGTCGTCATCGGTCTGGCACCAGGGAATACACCAATCATCGAACGTTGCACGCTCCCCATTCCGATTGATGTGGAGCAGGCGAGCGATGATAGCTATAGCCCCCTGCCCTCACGGATCGCCCACCTTGCGGTTATAGACATTCTCGCAGTGGGTGTTTCCAAAACGAAAGGTGCGGAAGTCGATCGTCACCTCATTAAGCTGAACAAGGGCCTGCAATCACTTCGTACTATCGATTAAGCAATTGCTCCCAGCGTCTGGTAATATTCCGGCAAGCAACCATCAACTCCCGGGGCCGGCAATGAATCAAGATGACAATAACGGGCAAAATACCTCTCCTGACGAGAACGAGGAACAATTCGACTCGGCAAAAGATGCCTTTGACGAGGAGCCTCGCCGACTGGAGCCTGTATTTGCTGACTTTGAGCTGACAGAATCGGAAGAGGCCAGCTACGACGATTCCCAGGATGATTCTTTCGAAGATTCTCGCTATAACCCGGACTATGAAGAAGACAGTATTGACTATGACATGGATCCAGAGAGCTTGATGGATGAAGAACCCACAGGCGAGCCGACTGAGGCACTTGCCGATTGGCAAGGCGAAGGGCTGAAGCCGGAGCTCCAGCGCCCCCTGGAATCAGATCCGGAGCCCAACCTCGACCCAGAACAGGACGACACCTCGGAATGGCGGCAGGAAACCCCCTATTACGATACTGAAGAAGATGATACCCGGGGACACTGGCCTGTTGGCCTAATTATCGTTGCCGTCTTCGCCCTGTTATTGCTGGGAGCCGGCGGCTACGGCGTCATGCAACAGCGCGCTGCAATGCAGGAGGAAATTCGCACCCTGCAGGCAGCGATGGCTACCTCGGCAAGCCCGGATGAAATCTCAGCGAGCAATCAAACACAGAGTGTATTGGAGGAGCGCAATCGCGAATTGGAGGACGCTGTTGCAGACCTGGAGAGGGAAGTCAGCTCACTGCGTGATACCGCAAGAGGTCTTGAGGCCCAGTTAACCCTTGCGCAATCAAGAGTACAGGAAGTAGAAAAGGAAGCGAAGAAAGTAGCCAAGCCTGTCGCTGCCGCCAAACCCGCTGCTCCGAAACCGGCCCCAGCCAAAAAGGCAACGCAAGCCGCTGCTCAGGGTTGGTTCGTCAACTTCGGCTCCTACCAGAAGAAAGCAACCGCCAACTCCTGGGCTGGACGCCTGGCTCCTGCCGGCGGATCCGTTGTCGTACTTTCCGGGGAAAAAAATGGCACAACCTTCTATCGAGTACGAGTAATAGACCTGGACAGCAAAGAACAGGCCGAAAAAATAGCACGAGCCCTGGAACGGGAGCATGACCTGACCAAATTATGGATTGGTCGACAATAGAGACCAACACAATATAATCGCTGTCACAATTTGGCAGGCGCCACAGGGCCTGCTATCTTTTTACTGGGAACAACAAAGGCAACAAAGGAAACGACAATGAATATTAAATCAGTATTAACCCTCTCACTGGTACTCGGCAGCCCCCTGGGCATAGCAGAGTGTGTAGGCCCAGAAGCGCCTTCGCTACCGGATGGCACCAGTTCTACTATGCAGGATATGATTGCCGGGCAGACTGCAGTGAAAGAATTTCAGGCTGCAAATATCGAATATATGGGCTGTCTGGAAAAAGTCATCGCTGCCGCCGAGGCCGCTGGCCAGGAAGGTTCAGATGAAGACAAGGCTGCCGCCGAGGCTGCTTTTACAGAAGCGAATAATGAATACAATAGCGCGGTCTCTAAGGAAGAAGAGGTCGCCGGGCAATTCAACACGGAAATCCGGGAGTACAAAGCAGCCAACCCTGGTTAGTGCGTCTCGTCACTACCAGGCGAATAGCCCCCAGGGCGATTTGGTAAACGCTACTGAAACGATATAAATGACTGTCACCATAGCCGCCAACCAGGCGGCTATGCGTATTTTTTTGGTTTTACCAAATCGCATCGCGACCATCCCCAGGGCAATATACACCAGCAAGGCCAGTATTTTCGCGGTGATCCAGGTGGTCTCAAAGGGCGAAAGCTGCCAGATATACAGCATACCCAAAGCACTACTGAGCAGCAGGGTATCAAGGACGTGAGGCAGTGTTTTTACAACTCTGTGACTCATGATCGGTTTATCCACCGCCATCCAGTACCCGCGTAATGCGAATCCGCCCAAAGACAAAAAAGCACAAATCATGTGTACCGCTTTCAGTAGATCAAACGGTGTCACTCCACGGTGACCGACTTGGCCAGGTTTCGAGGCTTATCGACATCCGTACCCTTCTGTACCGCTACATGGTACGACAGGAGTTGCAACGCCACCGTATACACTATGGGCTTGAGTACATCCGGGCAACTGGGCATTGCCAGCACATTGACACGAGGCTCACTGCTAAACCCTGACTCGCTGTCTGCGAAAACGTACAGCTCTCCACCTCTGGACCTGACCTCTTCCAGGTTGGATTTCAATTTTTCGAGCAGGTCGCCATTGGGGGCGACCGCAACCACCGGCATCTCGGCATCAACCAGGGCAAGAGGGCCGTGCTTAAGCTCTCCAGCGGGATACGCTTCAGCATGTATGTAGGAAATTTCTTTGAGCTTTAGAGCCCCCTCCATAGCGACCGGGTACTGAATTCCCCTACCCAGGAAAAGCGCGTGATGCTTGGGTATAAACGCATGGGAAAGCTGCTCTATCGCGGGGTCCAACTCCAGCGTCTGCCTAACATAGTCTGGCAGGTCGTGAAGCGCGCCCAGCAATTCTTGTTGCGTCTCTTGGGAGAGAGACTTTCTCCGCCCAAGAGCGATTGTCAGCATAAGGAAAGCGACCAATTGTGTAGTGAACGCCTTGGTAGACGCGACACCAATCTCCATTCCGGCCTTGGTCAAAAAGACCAGGTCGCTCTCGCGCACCAAAGAACTATTGTCCACGTTGGCAATAACAAGACTGCCGATAAACTCACCCTCTTCGATATTCCTCAACGCCGCCAGTGTGTCTGCTGTTTCTCCAGATTGCGACACAGTGACCAACAGGCTCCCGGGGTGCTGTACCCGCTTGCGATAACGAAATTCAGATGCCACTTCAACCTGGCAGGGTATCCCGGCCAGCTCCTCCAGCCAATAACGGGCGACCATTCCCGAGTGATAGCTGGTGCCGCAGGCGACAATCTGTACCGCCTTTACTTGATCAAATACAGCGCCTGCGTTCGCGCCAAATGATTCATCGTCTACAGATTGATTATTCGATGAATTGAATGTTGCCGCCAGAGCTCGCGGCTGCTCGTGTATCTCCTTTAACATATAGTGATCGTAGGCACCGCGATCGGCTGTTTCAACCACATCCGACAAGCGTGTTTGTTCGCGTTGAACCTCGAGGCCGTTCGGGCCAAAAATCTTTAGCTCGGAAGCTGTCATATAGACAACATCACCCTCTTCAAGATAGATGAAACGGTCGGTGACTTGTCGTAGCGCAAGCTGGTCAGAAGCCAGGAAATTTTCACCGATACCCACACCGACAACCAGAGGGCTGCCGACACGGGCTGCAACAACCTGGTCGGGATGCTCAATATCGATCGCTGCCAATGCATAGGCACCGTCCAACCGCGTAATGGTCTTTTGCATTGCGCCAAGCAATGTATCTCCAGTAAGAAGATTCAAGTGCAACATGTGAGCGACCACCTCACTGTCCGTTGCAGATATAAATTCGTAGCCCTTTTCCTCTAGCTCTGCCCGTAATTCCCCATGATTCTCGATAATGCCATTGTGAACCAGAGCAAGTCGCTGCCCTGAAATATGGGGATGCGAGTTAGTGGCGGAGGGCTCTCCATGGGTGGCCCAGCGCGTGTGGGCTACGCCAGAACAGCCATAATGCGGATTCATAGCCTGGGACTTTTCCAGCTCTTCAACCTTGCCGACTTTCTTGTGCAGTAACAGGTTGTTTTCGTTATCGATCAGCGCCATACCTGCTGAGTCGTAGCCACGGTATTCTAGCCGGCGCAAACCTTCCATCAGTATTTCTGACACTTCTCGCCGCGCAGCGGCCGCCACAATTCCACACATAATTCAGTCCTTGTTCTCAATTTTTTGCGGGCGCTGCCACCCCTTCACATTCCGTTGTTTAGCTCGTGTCACTGCCAACTCGTCTTTGTCCACAGACTTGGTAATCGTTGAGCCGGCAGCGGTGAAGCCATTTTCGGCAACCGTTAAAGGCGCCACCAATGTACTATTAGAGCCGACAAATACGCCGTCTCCAAGCTCCGTTGTAAATTTATTAACGCCATCATAGTTACAGGTTATCGTACCCGCGCCAATATTAACGCCAGAGCCCATAATGCAGTCGCCGATGTAACTCAGGTGATTGACCTTACTGCCTCTGCCGATTTTAGCCTTCTTGGTCTCCACAAAATTACCAACGCGAGAGTCTTCTGCCATCTGAGTGCCGGGGCGAAGTCTGGCGTAGGGACCCACAGAACACCGATCGCCCACCACAGCATCCTCTAAATGGCTCATGGCGTGAATGGTGGCGCCGTCTCCAACTGAAACATTCTTCAATACGCAGTTGGGGCCGATGATCACGCCGTTACCCAAGGTAACGGACCCTTCAAACAGCGTATTAATATCCAGCTTTACATCCTCTCCGCACACCAATGCGCCTCGTATATCCACGCGATTTGCATCGGCTATCGATACGCCTTGCCGCATAAGTTGCTCTGCCTGACGAAGCTGGAACTCTCGTTCCACCCGATTCAGTTGTACACGGTCATTAACCCCCTGTATTTCCAACTCAGAACCCGCTTCCACGGAGCTGATCGTCTTCTTGGCTTCAACCGCCAGAGCCAGGATATCGGGCAAATAATATTCGGCCTGGCTGTTCTCATTTTTTACTAAAGGTATGTACTGCAGAAGATCTTCAGCGGGCGCTGCCAATACACCCGTATTGATTTCCTTGATACCGCGCTGGGCGTCCGTGGCATCTTTCTCTTCAACAACGCCCAACAACAACCCGGTATCATCTCGCAAGATCCTGCCATAGCCATGGGAGTTTCCCAACCGGGCTGTCAGTAAGGCGGGAGACGCAGAAGCCAGTGTCACCAGAGACTTTAAGGTATCAAGCTCTATCAAGGGCACATCGCCATACATGACCAGTACGACGCTTGAGCGATCAAGTTTCGGCAACACCTGCAATACGGCGTGCCCAGTGCCCTTCTGCTCCTTTTGTAATACCCAGTCCAGTGAATAGGCAGACAATGCGCTCTGTACCTGTTCGCTGCCGTGGCCTACAACGACGTGAATAGCGGTAGGCTCAAGTGCTTGTGCGGTCTTCACCACATGCTCCAACATGGGTGTTCCGGCGACGGAGTGCAGTACTTTTGGCAACAGGGATTTCATCCGCGTACCCTGGCCTGCGGCAAGAATAATAACTTCTAGATTCATTATGATTAACTCATGGTAAACACTGGAACACAGCTAAATGTCATGTTTTTTTTGACATCGGACTATAGAATGGAACATATTAACCAGTGAGTTCCTCAAAACAACATAAATTGTCACAAAAAAAATGACAACAACTAGAGTTGAAAGCCTGCGCCAGCTGGACCTCAGTGATCGCCAGATCAATATTTATCAGGCACTGCTGAAACTGGGCCCGGCCTCAATCAGGGATATCGCGGCGGAGGCCGATGTTAACCGTGGGAGCACCTACGAAACCCTTAAGCAATTGGTCACAAAGGGCCTGGTCAGTTATTTCCCAAAGGGTAAACGTCGGATGTTTCAGGCAGAAGACCCTGAAAGACTTCTCAGCCTGGGCGAAAGTAAACAACAGGCCCTCACGGGCGCAATGGAGCAGTTGCGCAAGGAAATCATTCCTGCCTTAAAACTAACAAAAACCGAATTTTCTCCAGGAAACGTGCGCTTTTATGAGGGCGATGACGGGGTTGAGTTGGTACTACGAGACATACTGGACAGCACGGCGCATGAGCCGCAACACGGCTATTCCGTTATCTCGACTAAAACCTTACGCGAGCACCTGTACCGGCCCTTTCCCAACTTCACCCGCCAACGCGTTGCGCGAGGAATCAATGTTCGTGTGATCGCTGTCGGTGAGGGAGGCGACGACGCGGAGTTAGCTGAACGTAAGTGGTTGCCTGCAGACGACACTACAGACGCCTCCTATATTGCGATTTATCCACCGAAGGTCGCGATGATTACACTCGCAGACAAAAACTACCCGGTTGTCGTTATCATCGATTCCGCTGCGATTGCTTCAACACAGAAGATTTTGTTTGATACGCTGTGGAAGTTGTTATGACAAAAATGATCGCTGCTGCGATCTACCGTACGGACGTATTTGCGCAGGCTACGATACCCTGGGGTATTAATTTCGGGTGGAGCAGACCATGGCCGTCGCTCTCGCCATCCATGGCTACCGCGACGTACCGTCCATCCCTGGACATAATGCCGTGGCTTTGAGCAACTATAGAGCGCCTTGGTACAGCTAGCGGGTGGCGCGATTACGCATTTTACGCAGGGTTGCCAACTGGGCAGCCGCCTCTGCAAGACGTGCAGAAGCGCGTCCGTAATCGAAATCTCCTGATTGATTAGCCAAAGCCTGTTCGGCTTCTTTTCGGGCTTCTTCAGCCGCAGCCTCGTCCATATCGGCTGCCCGCAAAGCGGTGTCGGCAAGTATTGAAACTACCCCCGGCTGAACTTCCAGAAAGCCACCCGATACGTAGAAGATTTCTTCGTCGCCGCCTTGCGTAACAATGCGGACCGGGCCGGGAACCAGTGAAGTTAACAGAGGTGCATGACCGTAGCTTACGCCCAGCTCACCAATTTCACCGTTGGCTACCAACATCTCTACCAGCCCTGAGAAAATCTCTTCTTCAGCGCTAACAATGTCACAATGTATTGTCATAGACATTTAACAGGCCTCTTCAGCTTACTCGCTCTGGGCTTTTTCAACAGCTTCATCAATACTGCCAACCATATAAAAAGCTTGCTCAGGCAGGTGATCGTACTCACCAGCCAGAATGCCTCTAAATCCAGCAATAGTATCTTTCAGGGAAACATACTTACCGGGAGAGCCCGTAAATATCTCCGCTACGTGGAATGGCTGTGACAGGAATTTTTCGATCTTACGAGCACGATTAACCGTCTGCTTGTCTTCTTCTGACAATTCATCCATACCCAGGATAGCGATAATATCTTTCAGTTCCTTGTAGCGCTGCAGTACTGACTGCACACCACGAGCAACTTCATAATGCTCGCTACCAATAATCAGCGGGTCAAGCTGGCGAGAGGTTGAATCCAGAGGGTCTACCGCTGGGTAAATACCTTTAGAAGCAATATCGCGGCTCAGTACAACCGTCGAGTCGAGGTGAGCAAACGTTGTCGCAGGCGAGGGGTCAGTCAAGTCATCCGCCGGTACGTATACCGCCTGAATTGAGGTAATAGAGCCCACTTTAGTAGAGGTAATACGCTCCTGCAATACACCCATCTCTTCAGCGAGAGTCGGCTGGTAACCTACCGCTGAAGGCATACGGCCCAGAAGTGCTGACACTTCGGTTCCCGCCAAGGTATAACGATAGATGTTATCGATAAACAAAAGAACGTCGCGGCCCTCATCACGAAACTTCTCGGCCATTGTCAGGCCAGTCAAAGCAACACGCAGACGGTTTCCAGGAGGCTCATTCATCTGGCCGTATACCATGGCCACTTTCGAGTTGCTGAAGTTCTCTACATCAACAACCTTGGATTCCTGCATCTCGTAGTAGAAATCGTTACCCTCTCGAGTACGCTCCCCTACACCTGCAAAAACGGATAAACCTGAGTGCTCTGTAGCGATGTTGTTAATCAACTCCATCATATTTACAGTTTTACCAACACCCGCACCACCGAACAGTCCAACCTTACCACCCTTTGCAAAAGGACAAACCAGGTCGATAACCTTAATGCCCGTCTCCAACAACTCATCAGATGCTGACAGCTGATCATAGGCAGGTGCCTTGCGGTGAATAGAAGCACGCTCCTTTTCACCAATAGGTCCACACTCATCAATGGGGTTACCAAGAACATCCATGATGCGGCCTAGTGTTTCAATGCCTACCGGTACAGCAATAGGTGCCTTTGTGTTTTCCACGGACAGGCCGCGGCTCACGCCTTCGGATGCACCCATCGCAATAGTTCGCACAACACCGTCACCCAGCTGCTGCTGGACTTCCAGCGTCAGGTCTTTTTCTGTGACTTTCAGGGCATCGTATACCTTGGGTACATCTTCACGGGGAAATTCCACGTCGATTACCGCGCCAATAATTTGTACGATTCGTCCGCTGCTCATCTTCGGGTCCTCTAGATCAAAATTCAATTCTGTCTGGCTAGGATTAATACCCTTCGCCGAATGATTACTCATAGTGCTGTAAGCAAACTACTCACTAACTGATAGCAGCCGCACCGCTTACAATTTCGGATAGTTCCTGTGTGATCGCTGCCTGCCTGGCCTTGTTGTAAATCAGCTGCAAGTCGTCAATCAAATCGCCAGCATTATCGGTAGCGCTCTTCATCGCCAGCATACGTGACGCCTGTTCACAGGCACCGTTTTCTACTACGGCCTGATAAACCTGGGATTCGATATAACGGGTTAACAAACCCTCCAACAAATCCTTGGCTTCAGGCTCGTAAATATAGTCCCAGTGATGGCTCATCTCATCGCTGTCTTCTGCAACCAGAGGTAACAGTTGTTCAACGGCGGGATCTTGCGTCATGGTATTTACAAACTGGTTACTTACCAAAAACAACTTGTCGATCTTGCCTTCAGAGTATGCATCAAGCATGGTCTTCACTGATCCGATCAAGTCGGCTATTGCCGGCTCTTCGCCAATATCACGCACAGCTGCCGTCACATTACCGCCGTAGCTGTTAAAAAACGCGGCGGATTTCGCACCAATAAGGCACAATTCGATATCGACACCCTGGTCGGCCCATTCTTTCATGGACTTAACGGTCTTCTTGAACAGGTTAATATTGAGACCACCGCACAAACCACGATCGGTAGAAACGATAATGTAACCCACCCGCTGGACTGCCCGCTCTTGCATAAACATGTGCCGATACTCCGGCGCTGCGTTAGCAATATGACCGACAACAGAACGGATACGCCTGGCGTAGGGCTTGCCCAACTGCATACGTTCCTGCGCTTTACGCATTTTACTAGCAGCTACCATCTCCATCGCACTGGTGATTTTCTGGGTGCTCTGGATACTGCTTATCTGCGTCCGAATTTCTTTTCCGGCTGCCATTTACTGGTCCTCGACCTTACCAGGTTTGAGTAGCGATAAACTTCTCGATTGAAGCTTTAAACGCCGCCCCAATCTCATCGTCATAATTTCCGCTTTCAACGATACTGGACATCAGTTCACTGTTTTCTGCATGCATGTAAGACAGCAGTGCGCTTTCAAAGTCGCCAATTTTGTTGACTTCAATATCGCTGAGGTAACCCTCGTTAGCTGCATACAACAACACACCCATTTCAGCAATGCTTTGTGGTGAGTACTGCTTCTGTTTCATCAATTCTGTGACCCGCTCACCGTGGTCCAACTGGGCCCGGGTAGCATCATCAAGATCAGAGGCAAACTGGGAAAACGCCGCCAGCTCACGATACTGTGCCAAAGCCGTACGAATACCACCGGCCAGCTTTTTGATGATTTTTGTCTGGGCTGCACCACCCACTCGGGATACAGAAACACCGGCGTTCATCGCCGGACGTACGCCCGCGTTAAACATATCAGCTTCAAGGAAGATCTGCCCGTCGGTAATCGAAATCACGTTAGTCGGTACGAATGCTGAAACGTCACCGGCCTGTGTTTCAATTATTGGCAGCGCTGTCAGTGATCCCGTTTTTCCTTTCACTTCACCGTTGGTGAAATTCTCTACGTAGGTCGTGTTAACTCGCGCAGCGCGCTCCAGCAAACGAGAGTGGAGATAAAATACATCACCAGGATAGGCTTCACGTCCGGGAGGTCTACGCAACAACAGGGAGATCTGGCGATAAGCCCATGCCTGTTTGGTCAAATCATCATAGATAATCAGCGCATCTTCACCGCGATCACGATAGTACTCACCCATTGTGCAACCGGCAAAAGGCGCCAGATACTGCATGGAAGCAGGATCGGAAGCGGTCGCTGCGACGATAATTGTGTGGTCCATCGCACCGTGTTCTTCCAGCTTACGAACAACCGCGGCAACGGATGATGCCTTTTGCCCTACCGCTACGTAAACACACTTAATACCTGTGCCTTTCTGGTTGATAATCGCATCAACTGCGATCGCTGTCTTACCAATCTGGCGGTCACCAATAATCAACTCACGCTGACCTCTACCGATAGGTACCATCGCATCAATTGCTTTCAGACCGATTTGAACCGGCTGATCAACCGACTGCCTGGCAATTACACCGGGGGCAACTTTCTCCAATGCGTCGGTCATTTCCGCGTTGACAGGACCCTTGCCATCAATTGGACTACCCAGCGCATCAACAACACGTCCCTGCAGTTCCGGTCCAACAGGCACTTCAAGAATTCGGCCTGTACAGCGACAGGTTTGGCCTTCAGCCAGCCCCTTGTAGTCACCCAGAATAACTGCACCTACAGAGTCGCGCTCCAGGTTAAGCGCCATACCGTAGATGCCGCCGTCAAATTCAATCATCTCACCGTACATAACGTCGGTTAGACCGTGAATACGGATAATACCGTCTGTTACAGATACCACGGTGCCTTCGTTGCGAGCTTCACTAGTCACATCGAGCTGGTCGATGCGCTGCTTGATAATCTCGCTAATCTCGCTTGGATTCAGCTGCTGCATTCTATGTTCCTCAAATCCTACTCCTAGAAAACTAGGAATTCATTGCTTCAGCAAGCTTGTTTAGCCTGCCGCGCACGGAACCGTCGATCACTAGATCACCGGCCCTGATCAAAACGCCACCTAATAGGTCATTGTCCGTAGAGGTGCTTACCTTTACTTCGCGTTCAAGTTTCTTCTTTAGCACGTCTGCCAATTTGTCTTTTGTCGCATCTGCCAATTCAAACGCAGAGACAACTTCCACATTGACAGATTTTTCCTGGTTAGCTTTGTACTGTTCAAACAGAGAGTAAATCTCCGGCAGCAATGCCAAGCGCTTATTGGAGGCCAGAATGGCAATAAAATTACCTACCTCTGGCGACAAAGCGTCACCACAAACCTCACTGACAGTGTGTGCTTGTTGTTCCGCCGTCATGGAAGGGTTGTTCAACACCGCTTCCATAGTGCTATCCATTGTTACCGCTGCCGCGGTGGCAAGCTGCTCGAACCATTCGGTCAAAGCATTCTTGTCCCTGGCGTACTCAAATGCCGCCTTGGCATACGGACGCGCTAATGTGCTTAATTCAGCCATAGCTTCCTCGCCCTAGAGCTCTGCAGCTAGTTGATCAACCAATTCGGCGTGAGCCGCTTGGTCAATTTCAGCAGCCAGAACCTTTTCAGCGCCAGCAATAGCCAGGCTTGCAACCTGACCACGTAGCTGTTCACGAGCACGATTCATTTCCTGCTCTATCTCAGCTTGTGCTGAAAGCTTGACCCGATCGCTTTCAACGACCGCAGTATCTTTGGCTTCCTCGACAATCTGACCTGCACGCTTGTTCGCAGCGTCTACGATACCAGCCGCTTCAACCTTAGCTTCCTTGAGACGCTCAACAGCTTTCTCTTGGGCTAATTCAAGATCGTGGCTTGCTCTGTCTGCCGCTGCCAGACCGTCAGCAATTTTGTCTGCGCGCTCTTGCATGGCAGCGATAATTGGCGGCCACACATACTTCATGCAGAACATGACAAAGCAGACAAATGCCACCATCTGCCCGATAAGCGTTAGATTAAGATTCACGCCTTGCTCCTCACAGAATATTACAGGCCGCTATCAAAGCGACCCCTTTGCTCTGTTGTTGTTTAAATTAACCAGCAACAACGAAAATCAGGTACATAGCGATACCGACACCAATAATGGGAATCGCATCAACCAGGCCTGCGCCCAGAAAGAAGGTAACCTGCAGTTTCGGCGCCAATTCAGGCTGACGAGCAGAACCTTCGATTAACTTGCCGCCCAGCAAGCCAACACCGATAGCGGCTCCAAGTCCACCGAGACCCATCATGATGGCAGCAGCAACGTAGATTAATTCAGGCATTTTTTTCTCCTAGCGTTAATAACTTAAAAAGTGTGTTAATTAATGGTCTTCATGGGCCATGCTGAGATAAACAATCGTCAGGACCATGAATATAAAGGCTTGCAGGGTGATGACCAAAATATGGAAAATCGCCCAACCTACTTGCAATAATCCTGCAGGCAGAGCCCAGGCTATACCAGCGCTGAACAGCGCAGCTATCAGGATAAAAATCATTTCGCCGGCATACATATTGCCGAACAGTCGTAAACCGAGTGAGAAAGGCTTGGCCAATAGGCCAACAACTTCCATGAAGAGGTTTATTGGAATAAACAGGGGATGATTGAAAGGGTTCATGGTCAATTCTTTAACAAAACCAAAACCCTTAACCTTTATTGAGTAGTAAAACATCAGGATAAAGATGCCCAGCGCCATACCCATAGTGATATTGGGGTCAGTTGAAGGTACGACCTTCTGATAATGCACACCCATCCAGCCCATTATCGTGGGTATCAAGTCCACGGGAATGATATCCATAAAGTTCATCAGGAAAACCCAGACAAAAATCGTCAGTGCCAGGGGGGCTACCATCTTGTTGTGTCCGTGGAATGTATCGCGAACGGTATTATCAACAAACTCAACGATCATTTCAGCGATATTCACAAAACCACTGGGTACGCCAGTTTCGGCCTTTTTTGCGACTCTTCGAAACATCCAGCAAAAAAGAACACCCAGGGCAATGGACCAACCCAGGGAATCGACGTGAACAGCATTAAAGCCCATGGCTGACGCTTCTTCGCCACCGTGAGCCATGACCCACTGACCACCTTCGGCGATAACACTGCCATCTTCACGTGCATAGCCGCCCGGCAACTGACCATAAGTAAGATTGGTCAGGTGGTGAACAATATATTCTGAAATTGTGGGGTTTTCGCCAGCCATCTATATCAACTCTTGATTCCGTCTATTCCCGTTGCCTGTTGCTACATTCTCAACAACAGCCAACTTCCAGTAATTTGTATCGCCAGCATAATCAGATAACCGATAAATACTGACAGCCCATCAACCGGGCTGACTGCAGCAAAAACGACAGCGAACCCCGCTGCGGTTAATGCAAATTTTCCTATTTCCCCCGAGTAACTTGCTCGGGCTATCGCTTGAGCTGACTGCGCCCCAGTTCGCCTGAACACCCTGGCCGCAAAATAAGCCTGTGGTAAAATGGCTATCAGCCCACCACACAGTAGAGAGTATGCTCGCACCTGATCTTCGCTCAACAGTAACATGCACAGCGGCATAAGAATGGCCAGCTGCGCTATCGTGATGCGATGGATTGGAGGCCGTTTAATCTCGGCGCCGTTCATTGGCGTCTCGGGTTTCTTCCTCGTTTCAGGCGGCCGCATTATAGGTTGATTAATAGTCAGGTTCAACCGACTTATAGCGGTAATTAGCAATCGTATAGTCTGGAGTTACCGGCAAGATGCCGGCACGATAGCGTGAATTGTACCTGCTTTCTCCACCCCATAGTATATATTGTGTTATTTGTAGCCATAAACTACTAGATAGTGTGATATCAGCCGTATTCAACAAAACTATTTAATGTGGCCCAGAATACCGTCCAATTCATCCAGGCTGTTGTAACTTAGCACCAGTTTCCCCTTCCCTTTGGCGGTATGCTGAATTTGAACTTTCGCCCCAATTTTCTGCGACAAGTCATCTTGCAGCGAGCGGATATTCGGATCCAGTTGACGAGGTTCAGCTGGGTTTTCTTTGGTCTCCAGCATATTCCTGACCAAAGCCTCAGTCTGACGAACCGAAAACCCTTTCCCAACGACAATGCGTGCAGCCTGGGACTGGTCCATATCCTCTAGCCCCAGGAGCGCTCTGGCATGTCCCATCTCCAAATCACCGTGTTCCAGAAGCAAACGCACATCCTCCTGAAGACTCATAAGCCGTAAAAGATTGGCAACCGTCGAGCGCGACTTGCCCACTGCTGTCGCTACTTCCTGTTGTGTCAGTTCAAATTCCTGCTGTAAACGCTGTAATGACGCTGCCTCCTCAATAGGATTAAGGTCCTCTCGCTGGATATTTTCAATAAGTGCCATCGCGATAGCAGCTTCATCCGAAACATCCTTAATGACCACCGGAATTGCATCCAAGCCCGCTAACTGCGTGGCTCGCCAACGACGCTCGCCGGCAATGATTTCATATTTTTTGTCAGAAATTGGTCGTACGACAATCGGCTGCATCACACCTTGCGCACGGATACTGTCGGCAAGTTCCTGAAGTGACTCCGGGTCCATGTCTCGCCGTGGTTGGTATTTGCCGCGCTGAATCAGATCAACGGGTAGCTCTCGCATATTTTTGACTACAGAAGCGTCAGACTCGACGTTCTCGGAAGATTCTGTTTCCGCCTGCTTAACAGCGCTTTTTTCTGCCGCTGTACTGGCCCCCAACAGTGCGTCCAGGCCTCTGCCTAATCCACGCTTTTTCACCGCCATAAATGTACTCCATCCTTGTTATCTACCGAATCAGAATCGCTGGTTTCTGATGTAGCAGGACCTGGTTTTTCAGCGAGCAACTCCTCACGCCTAACGATTTCACCCGCCAGCGCCAGGTAAGCCTTAGCACCACGAGATTTACTATCGTAGTGCATAATGGGCAAGCCATAGCTTGGCGCCTCGGCGAGTCGTACATTTCGAGGGACAACCGTACGATAAAGCTTGTCCCCAAAATGGCTTTCCAATTGCGCTGAAACTTCATTTGTCAGGCTATTGCGAGGATCATACATCGTGCGCAGTATCCCCTCGATTTGCAATTCAGGGTTAACGGTTTCGGTCACTTTATTAATTGTACCGACTAACGCGGATAGACCCTCGAGTGCAAAATACTCACACTGCATAGCAATCACCACACCATCGGCGGCAACCAGGGCATTCAGCGTCAACATATTGAGGGAAGGTGGGCAATCCACCAGCACGTAATCGTAGTTTGCAATAATTGCTTTTAGCGCCGTTTGTAAGCGCCGTTCCTTGTTTTCTATTTCAAGTAATTCCACTTCTGCGGCTGTGAGATCGCTATTGGCAGGTAGAACATCGAAATTTGCTTCTTCTGCTCTCTGGATAACCTGTGAAATCGGCGTACCGTCGACCAGAACATCGTAGGTACTCTGTTCAACCTCGTATTTATCAACCCCACTACCCGTTGTGGCATTACCCTGTGGATCAAGGTCTACCAGCAATACGCGCTTTTTCATTGCAGCTAATGAAGCTGCCAGGTTGACACAGGTTGTCGTCTTACCGACCCCACCTTTCTGGTTCGCTATAGCGAGAATTCTAGCCAATGTTGTGCCTCTGGAATAAGTTAAAAGCCGATCTAACGGAGCGTCATTGCTACCAAATGCCGTTGTTCAGCCAGATCCGGTACCGATATTCCCATCACAGACTGCACCTGGCATAGGTTTTCTATAGCCAGGAGCTCTTGTTCTGGAAAACTACCCTTCATAGCCAAAAAATAGCCCTCTGCGCCAACCAGGTGACGGCAACCTTTCACCATATCTAACAGGGAAGCAAACGCTCTGGATAAAATCACATCAAACAGCGCGGTCGGCCGAAAAGATTCTACTCTGGCATGGTGAACCGTCATATTATCTAAGCCAAGAGCAGTTTTCACCTGAAAAAGAAATCGGGTCTTCTTACCGTTGCTATCGAGGAGGTGAAACTCCCGATCCGGGTATAAAATAGCCAGCGGCACTCCCGGTAACCCCGCCCCCGTTCCCACATCCAGCAGACGCTCACCCGTACAATGCTTCGCAATAGCTAAACTGTCCAGCAAATGACGCGATATCATCTGCGCAGGGTCACGAACAGCCGTTAGGTTATAGGCCCTATTCCATTTTAACAAAAGATAGACGTATTCCATCATCGCTGCCTGTTGATTCTCGGTCAAATCAATTGCCAGCGCTAAACTACCACGCTTCAGACGGTTGGCGAGTTCCTTATCCAACTCAGGCGCTTTTCAGACTGGGGTCAGGATGTTCCAAAGCACCGCGCTTTTTCAGATAGATTAGCAGTAATGAGACGGCGGCAGGGGTTACGCCGGGAATTCGCCCCGCTCGCGCCAGAGATTCAGGTCTTGCTTCTCCGAGCTTATATTTTACTTCGTTTGACAAGCCATCGACAATTTCATAATCGAGATCTACGGGTAGCAACATGTTCTCGTAGCGCCGAAGACGATCAATTTCTTCCTGCTGGCGATCGATGTACCCGGCATATTTGGCCTGAACGGCAACTTGTTCCGCCGCCTGCTCGTCTTCTGTCGCGCTGCCTTTGAGATTTGCCACATCGCAATATTGCAATTCCGGCCGTTTTAGCAGGTCTGCCAGAGAATACTCTCTTGTTATCGGGTCTTTCAGCTTACTAGAGAGTTCCTCAGCCTGAGGTGTATTAGGGTGAATCCAGGTGGAAGACAGGCGCTGGGTTTCCAGGTCGATAGCGTCTCGCTTTTCGCTAAAGCGTTGCCAGCGAGCGTCATCAACAAGGCCCATTTTTCGACCCTGTTCAGTGAGTCGCAAATCAGCGTTATCTTCGCGCAACATCAGGCGATACTCCGCTCGGGATGTAAACATTCGGTAGGGTTCGAGTGTTCCCATCGTAATCAAGTCATCAACCAGAACACCTATGTAAGCTTCATCTCGACGCGGACACCAGGGTTGTTCTCCTTTCACTGCCAACGCAGCATTTATTCCCGCCAGCAACCCCTGTGCTGCCGCCTCTTCATAACCGGTTGTGCCATTTATCTGGCCAGCAAAGTAAAGCCCAGGTACGGCGGCGGTTTCCAGAGAGTACTTCAGATCTCTGGGATCGAAAAAGTCGTACTCTATCGCATAGCCTGGCCTCGTAATATGGGCGTTCTCAAAGCCAACGATGGAGCGAACGAGTTCAAATTGAACATCATAGGGCAAACTGGTCGATATACCGTTCGGGTAAAGTTCATTGGTCGTAAGGCCTTCCGGCTCAATAAAAATCTGGTGCGAATTCTTGTCTGCAAAGCGATGGATTTTATCTTCTACACTGGGACAATAACGCGGCCCAACACCTTCGATAACACCAGAATACAACGGTGACCGATCCAGGCCATTACGAATAATCTCGTGGGTTTTCTCATTTGTGTAAGTAATCCAGCAACAACGCTGTTCAGGATGGTCATCTACTGAGCCAAGAAATGACATCACAGGAAGTGGCTGATCGCCCCATTGTTCCTGCAATTGACTGTAATCCACTGTTCTGGCGTCTATTCGTGGGGGAGTGCCTGTTTTTAGACGTTCGACTCTGAAAGGCATTTCTCTCAGTCTGTGGGCAAGTGCTATTGAGGGCGCATCCCCAGCCCGGCCACCTGCACTGTTTTCCAAGCCAATATGAATTTTACCGCCAAGAAATGTGCCTGTGGTTAATACAACCCGTGGCGCCGTAAAACGCAAACCCATTTGAGTGACAACGCCGGTTGCTCGCCCCCCCTCAATGATCAGATCATCCACGCCCTGTTGAAAAATTGATAAATTTTCCTGTGATTCCAGCATTTGGCGTATAGCGTTTTTATAAAGCACCCGGTCTGCCTGGGCTCGTGTTGCTCTTACGGCAGGACCTTTGCGGGCGTTTAATACACGAAATTGAATGCCGGCCAGGTCTGTCGCCAGGCCCATTGCGCCACCCAGTGCATCAACTTCTCTAACAAGATGACTTTTTCCAATGCCGCCGATCGCAGGATTACAGGACATTTGTCCAAGGGTATCAATACTATGAGTAAGCAATAGCGTACGGCAACCCATCCGCGCAGCGGCTAAAGCGGCTTCAGTACCAGCGTGGCCACCGCCAACCACGATCACTTCATAATCTGTCTGGTAATCCACTGTTAGTGCCTCTGTATTCCTTGGAGCGTGTCGGGGGCGCGATTATACGTGTACATGAGCGACTGTACAAAAAATGTTCTTTCCGTTTTCTGTAGATTTCTCTGGGTTTATATTTAATAAATATTATTTATATGTATTTATATATATAGGATTATTGTTGTTATTGTTATTAGTGACCTATATTTCTTGGTATAAGCTTCTTTTTCCTATATTAAACAATAGCTTATGGCAATGATAAGCAGGCATATAAACCCTGATTTAAGGCTTAAGAAGCAGTGGTTCAGGTGTGGAGAACTGGCCCTGAATTGTGGATAGAAAAAACGTCGTAATTTTGAGGGCTTTTTATACGACCTGCATTCAAGCCAGATTCAGGACTAATACAAAAGATATACACAGGAGTGCTAAGAAAATTTATTTTCCTCTTTGCGTTGGATAAGTGTTGTAGAAGTTGTTGTTAAGTTTGTATAAGGCGACAGGCCAGAAGATTACTTGCCTATACAGAAGCTGGAGAATATCTCCCCTAGTAGTTCATCACTGCTTAGGGTCCCAGTGATTTCGCCCAGGCTGTTTTGACATTCTCTGAGGTCTTCTGCCAGTAATTCACCTGCTCCAGCTTCCTCTAACTGCTGCAATCCTACTGCCAGATAGTCAGAGGCCTCGCGCAATGACTGTAAATGCCGTCGCCTGGCACTAAACTGTCCTTCACCCTGTTCTGAATAGCCCATACAGACTTTGAGATGTTCCTTGAGGAGATCTATGCCTTCGCCCTTTTTAGCAGAGAGGTGAATAACAGGGTTTTCTTCATCACTGTCCACCCCGGCGGGTGTTCCAGATAGGTCGCACTTGTTGTGGACGATTGTGATGGGTATTTCTCGCTGTAGAAATTCTTTTCGCTGTGGCCAAATAGTATTCGGATCTTTCGCTGCTGCGCCATCAGTACTGCTATCGACCACCAATATGATGCGGTCTGCAGACTCCATTTCCTGCCAGGCTCGCCGGATTCCCTCTTGTTCGATTACATCGCCACTGTCTCTTAATCCAGCAGTGTCTACGATGTGCAGGGGCATGCCATCTATCTGTATGTGTTCACGTAGTACATCCCGGGTTGTACCTTCGATAGGGGTAACAATGGCTGTGTCCTGCCCAGAGAGAGCATTCAACAGACTGGACTTACCCGCATTGGGTTTGCCCGCGATTACCAGTTTCATGCCCTCCTGCATCAAACTGCCCTGTCTGGCCTGGTGTTCAACTTCAGCTAATTGCTCGATGATAGTTAACAATTTGGTTTTTACTTTTCCGTCGCCCAGAAAGTCAATTTCCTCTTCTGGAAAGTCGATTGCGGCTTCAACGTAAATCCTTAACTGAGTAACTGCATCGACCAAGCTATTGATTTTTGAAGAAAAAGCCCCCTGCAGCGATTGGCTAGCGTTGAGTGCCGCTCGTTCTGTGGTGCTGTTAATCAGGTCTGCAATGGCTTCTGCCTGGGCCAGATCAATCTTGTCGTTTAGATAGGCACGTTCTGAAAATTCTCCGGGTCTGGCTAGTCTGGCGCCTCTGTGGCAGCACGCCTTTAATAGCAGGTCCAATATTACAGGGCCTCCGTGTGCCTGCAATTCAGCGACATCTTCTCCCGTGAAAGAGGCCGGCCCGGGAAAGAAAAGTGCTATGCCCGAATCCAGTACCTGGCCAGTATTATCACGAAAATGCGCGAAGTGGGCAAAGCGAGGGTTGAGGAGTGTTGTTGTGAGCGCTTCGGCTATAGCCTTGGAGCGGTCTCCAGATAAGCGAATAATACCCACGCCACCGCGACCTGGCGCAGTGGCTATAGCGGCGATGGTGTCACTTTCTAGTTCTGAGTATGTGCTCATAGTCTCAGTATACTCCCAGGCGCTAAAAGCGCTGGGAGTTTGAAACCTAGCTGTTGGCCGCAGCCGATTCAATCTGCCGGGTAATGACGTATTGCTGCGCCATGGATAACAGGTTATTAACTACCCAGTACAGTACCAGTCCTGCTGGGAACCAGAGGAAAAAGAAGGTAAACATCACAGGCATCCACTGCATGATTTTTGCCTGCATGGGATCCGGTGGTGGTGGGTTTAGTTTCTGCATGAACCACATACTGGCCCCCATCATTAATGGCAGGACGAAATAGGGGTCCATCACAGATAAATCATGAATCCAGAGCATAAAGGGCGCATGGCGCAGTTCGACGCTCTCCATCAGTGTCCAGTAGAGAGCGATGAATACGGGCATTTGAACCAGTACGGGTAAACAGCCACCCATAGGGTTAATTTTTTCCTTTTTATACAGTTCCATCATGGCCTGGGACTGTTTTTGCTTGTCCTCCGCGTACTGTTCACGAATATCGGCCATTTTGGGTTGTACACGGCGCATGTTCGCCATAGAGCGGTAACTGGTCGCAGACAGTTTGAAGAAACCGGCCTTGATCAACACTGTCAGCAATATAATTGAGAGCCCCCAATTACCAACGAGTGAATGAATATTGGTCAACAACCAGAACAACGGCTGGGCAATCCACCACAACCAGCCATAGTCCACACTGAGTTCAAGATAGGGCGAGATTTCCTTGAGGCGGTACTGATCTTTGGGCCCGGCATAAAACTGCGCTGATACTGCCCCTTTCATACCCGGATCCAGGCTTAGAGCGGGACTGGTAAAGCCGGCGATATTGAATCCGCTCTTAGTGACTCGGGTGGTATAGGTATGCGTCTGATCGGGGTTTGGAATCCAGGCACTGAGAAAATAGTGCTGTATCATCGCGATCCAGCCGCCGGGCAACTGGGCTTTGAAGGGCTCTTCTGCCATATCATCAAAGTCAAATTTGGTAAATCGTTCGTCGGGCTGGGTGAGTGCGGCACCCAGGAACGGCGCTAAACCCTGCCCGCCTGATGAAGAGGAGTCTTCGCTGCTGTCGCGCTTGATCTGGCCAAACATGTTCGCCTGCCACGGGGCAGAGCTGGCATTGTTTACAAGGTATTCAATTTTGATCAGGTATTCGCCGCGCTGTAGTGTAAAACGCTTGATGATCGAGACACCGTCATCGTTTTGCCAAACCAGGTCTACTTCCAGAGCATCCTGGCCTGCGTCTAGCTTGTACTGAGCGGAACTTGTGCTAAATACCGCGCGCTCGCCTTTATCGATTCCGTTGCTACCGATCAAACCGCTTTGAGCAACATACTGGCGCTGCTTGTTCTTTTCCAGCAGAACAAAGGGAACATCCGGGTTATCGAGCTTTTCCAGAAATGCGGGTAGAGCCGCCTCGATAATGTCGCCGCCTTTCAGGTCGATGGCCAATTGCAGGACATCGGTGTGAATTTGGATAATTTGGCTGTTTACCTGCGGGGTCTCAATCGTTGAAGCTTCGTTGGCGCTACCGATTTCCAGATCCTGAGGAATGTCCTCAGCTGTAGTTTGGTCTGATGAAACAGTAGCTGGGGCATCGGGTATTTCCGACAGGCTGCCAGGACCGTTTGAGATTATCCGGTTGGTAGTTTCAGCGACGGCCGCAGTTTTCTCTTCTTTAAAAGATACCCACTCAGTGAGCAACATGAAGGAAAGTACGGCGATAGCACCAATGAGCAATGAGCGTTGCAAATCCATAGTCTTAAATCAGTTCTTAGTGTGAATGCGAGCAAGGGGGTACGAGATCAACTCCGCCCTCATGCCAGGGGTGACATTTAGCCAATCGTTGTGCGGCCAATTTACTTCCTTTCAAAACACCATGTGTTGCTATAGCTTCCTGCGTATAAGTAGAGCAACTAGGGTAGAACCGGCAGTGATTTCCCAAAAATGGGCTCAAAGCTGTTTTGTAGCACTGAATGAGGAAAACAAATAAGCGGCGCATCAGGATTCCGGGTTCTGGGGCTGGTTCATTTTGGCAGCCTGGTTCTCCAGTTTCTGCCATTGCCGCTGTAATATAGAGGATAGCTCTGCGTTATCCAATTGATCCATACCTCGGCGCGTAAGCAGGACGACGTCCATATGAGTCCCACCAGCAGGTAAAGTGCGGAAAAACTCCCTGGCGACACGTTTGATCCGGTTTCTCTGTACTGCGAGACGGACATTTTTTTTGGCTATGACTAAACCCAGGCGATGCCCGGGTCCGTTGTTGGTCTTTGCCAGTAGCAATAAGTGCTTGTGAGAGGCTCTCGCCTCAGAGCCGTCAAATACCCGGCTATAGTCTTTAGCGTTGAGTAAGCGCTTAGCCTTGGTAAATGCGGCGGCTGGGCACTTCCTGGAAGTAGCACTGATCACTCAGTGCAGCCTCCATTAGGCTGCGAGGCGCTTGCGACCTTTGGCACGGCGGCGATTCAAGACAGCCTTTCCGCCTTTGGTGGCCATACGTGATCGGAAGCCGTGAGTACGTTTGCGTTTCAGGACGCTGGGCTGAAAAGTTCTTTTCATGAGATTCTTCCAAATTAAATATAGTAGAGGCTATTGCCGACAAGACGAAGGTGTAACAGAGATTCCTGTATTCTTTCGCCCCGACAGGTTCAGGCCTGAAAAAAGGTGGTGTATTCTATTGAAATGCGCTTACTAATTCAATCACCTTTGAGGTATTTTTCATGAGGCCGGGTTGTTACGGCAAAAGCTGCTTGGTACGGGAGGCCCACAGGGGCCTATAGATCGTCAGGGAATAAGCCCTCTTGCCTCTTTCAACAGCTAATACACATATTTTCCATAAGATAACCACAGCTTATCCACAGAAAACCTTATCCACTTCGGTTTTTTATCCTGTTGGTTAAATAATGATCAAATATAGCTTATCTACCTGATATATATAGATAAAATTTTTTTGTTATTTTTGATCTTATTTGTGGATAACTCGAAATTTGGAGCGTATGATTCGTCCTCTGCCCTCTCTGATTGGGCCGAATAACCAATAAAGTTATTATCACTAGTTATTTTTTGTAAAGGCCAGCTTTGTATTGGTCTTGAGGGGATGATTTTGCCTGATGTTGTTTGGCAAAAATGTGTTGATCGCCTGCAGGAGGAGTTACCTTCGCAACAGTTCAACACCTGGATACGACCACTGCAAGCGAGCCAGGATGAAACCATCCTTACGCTTTTCGCTCCCAATCGGTTTATAAGAGATTTTGTTTCAGATAAGTATTCTGGGCGAATCGCTGAGTTGGTGAAGGAATTTGAGCTTGGTTCTGCTCTGAATGTATCCCTGGAAATTGGATCTGGCAGGGTCGCGGCTGCGCCGCCGGTTGTGGCTAGAGTCAGTGCGGCGCCGAAACTCGAGCCCAAATTCGATAGAATGCCGCCGGGAGTATCCGGGCAGGCTATCGGTAACGGCTATGCGAACACCGATATTGCGGCACTGCGCGATACGCCTTCTCCAATAGTAAATACGCCTGCAGAGAGAAAACGTCGGGTTGAGGTTGAGGGAACACTTAATCATCAACACCATCTGGTGGAAAACTACACTTTCGATACCTTTGTAGAGGGCAAGTCAAACCAGCTGGCATTGGCAGCAGCCCGACAAGTTGCCGAAAACCCAGGTGAATCTTACAACCCCCTGTTTTTGTACGGTGGTGTTGGTTTGGGTAAAACCCACTTGATGCATGCTGTGGGTAATGCGCTGAAAATCCACAACCCAGCTGCAAAAGTTGTTTATCTGCATTCCGAGCGCTTTGTTGCCGACATGGTAAAAGCACTGCAGTTGAATGCCATCACCGACTTTAAGCGCTATTATCGCTCGGTCGATGCCCTTTTGATTGATGATATACAGTTTTTCGCACGCAAAGAGCGTTCACAAGAAGAGTTTTTTCATACTTTTAATGCCTTGCTGGAGGGGGGTCAGCAAATGATCCTGACCTGTGATCGCTACCCCAAGGAAATTGACGGTCTGGAAGAGCGTTTGAAGTCCCGTTTCGGCTGGGGCCTAACGGTGGCTGTCGAACCGCCAGAGTTGGAAACCCGGGTAGCCATCTTGATGACCAAAGCGAGTCAAGCGAAGATAGATTTACCGCCTGATGCGGCTTTCTTTATTGCACAACGTATTCGCTCTAATGTTAGGGAGCTCGAAGGCGCACTTAAAAGGGTGATAGCGAACGCTCACTTCACCTCGCGCCCTATCGATATTGATCTTATTAAGGATAGCTTGAAGGACTTGTTGGCGCTGCAGGACAAGCAGGTGAGCATGGACAATATTCAGCGCACGGTAGCAGAGTATTACAAGATAAAAGTAGCCGATTTGATGTCCAGGCGACGGAGTCGATCTGTTGCCAGGCCCCGGCAGGTTGCCATGGCGCTTTCCAAAGAGCTAACTAATCACAGCTTGCCTGAAATTGGTGATAGCTTTGGTGGTAGAGATCACACGACAGTTCTCCACGGATGCCGTAAAATCAAGGAACTTCGTGAAACCAACTCGGATATAAGCGAAGATTACAAGAACCTGTTGAGATCACTCACTACCTGATCGTCAGGATTTTGTAAAATTTAGTTTTATAAATATAAAAAGCAACTGGCTGCGCTCTGGTGTGGCTGAGAGGCATGATTTTTCAAATGGTGTTATTTGGTCGCCAGGGGATCTAACAAAGTGATGCCCAAGTGTGATTGTGACACCGTCACCATTGATTGTGAGAAAGGGAAGATATTTATATGAAGTTTGTCATTTCGCGGGCTGCCTTACTTAAACCCTTGAATTTGGTTGCAGGTGTTGTGGAGCGGCGTCAGACGCTGCCGATTTTAGCGAATGTTCTTCTTGTCCTTGAAGGAGACAGGCTATCTCTAACGGGAACCGACCTGGAGGTTGAGCTGGTTGGAAGGGTACAGCTTCCCTCAGCCGGAGAGCCCGGCGAAATTACAGTCCCGGCTCGTAAGTTAGTCGATATATGCAAGTCCCTCCCTGAGGGCTGTGATATCGAGCTTAGCTCTGATGAGAATAAGGTTACCGTAAAGTCGGGACGAAGCCGCTTCACACTGTCTACGCTACCCCCCAGGGAGTTTCCTAACGTTGAAGACAGCATGGGCACTCATCAGTTTGTCGTTAAGCAGGGGCAGCTAAAGCGCCTCATCGATCGTACCGGCTTCGCCATGGCCCAACAGGATGTACGTTATTACTTAAATGGCATGCTATGGGAGCTAAAGGAAGGGCGGCTGCGAGTGGTGGCCACTGATGGCCACCGGCTTGCGATGTGCACGCTCCCTTCTACCCTGGATGTGAAAGAAGACACCCAGATAATATTGCCGCGAAAAGGGGTAATTGAGCTATCTCGCTTGTTACTGGAAGAAGATGAGGATATTGCCGTTGTAATCGGCGGCAATCATATTCGTGCAACAACCGAAGAGTTTACCTTCACTTCCAAGTTGGTCGACGGAAAATTCCCTGACTACCAGCGTGTTCTTCCCAGGGCAGCGGATAAAATTGTTATGGGAGACCGACTGGAACTGCGACAGGCTTTTACCCGAACGGCAATTCTATCGAACGAAAAATACCGTGGAGTCCGTTTACTTGTCTCGCCTGGAAGTTTGAAAATAGTCGCCAACAACCCTGAACAAGAGGAAGCAGAGGAAGTTGTGTCCGTTGACTACGAAGGTGACACGCTTGAAGTAGGTTTCAATGTGAGCTATCTGTTGGATGTGTTGGGCGTATTGAGCGGCACAAAGATAAAGTTTTCACTGTCAGACCCCAATAGCAGTGCATTGGTAGAAGAATCTGACGATGGGGATTCGCTCTATGTTGTTATGCCGATGCGTCTCTAGGCGCTCCTTTGTTTAAGTCTACGCCCCTTTGCAGGGGCTCTGCCGCTTCTTTTGTTGCGGTGCCCTAATACCAGCCTATTCCTTTGACTCTCTCCCGCTTACAAATTAGTAATGTGCGCAATCTTGCAGCTGTCAAACTGGCTAACTTTCAGCAAGTGAACATTTTCTACGGGCATAATGGTAGTGGAAAAACGAGTGTTCTGGAGGCTATTCATATATTGGGTATGGCGAGGTCTTTTAGAGGCGCCAGTATCAAGTCACTAATTAGTCATAATGAAGAGAGCTGCACCGTGTTTGGCGAGACGCAGGGGGTCTCACAAGGACTCATCCAATCTCTGGGCGTGCAACGGTTGAGGGCGGGTACGTCATTAATTAAGGTAGCGGGTGTTCCCGTCAGGTCGGTTGCTCAATTGGTTGAGCATTTGCCATTGCAGCTCATAAACAGCACTAGCTTCGATTTACTGGCGGGCCCGCCTAACACCAGGCGCCAATTCCTAAATTGGGGTGTGTTCCACGTGGAACATAGATTTTTTGGGGAGTGGCAGCGCTATCAGCGGTGCATAAAACAGCGCAATGTGTTGCTCCGTCATGGTAAAATGCACGACAACGAGCTGTCTGTGTGGACTCGGGACTTGGCATCCTCGGGAGTAGCGATTAATCACTTCAGAATGGACTACATGGAGAGGTTAATTCCCAAGTTTGAGTTCGTCATGGGAAAACTAGCACCGGACCTGGCAAACGGCCTGCAGCTAAGGTTTCGGCGGGGTTGGGATAAGGCTATGGAGTTAAGCTCCGCTCTGGAGTCCAGCTTATCCGCTGATAAGGAGCGGGGCTATACGCTTGTTGGGCCCCACAGGGCTGACCTGAAAGTGCACACTGAGGGCTATTCAGCTGCAGAGACCTTGTCTAGAGGCCAACAGAAACTGGTGGTGATAGGCCTAAAGCTCGCCCAGGGCATGGTGATGGCGGAGCTCAATGGTAATGTTTGTACCTACCTGGTCGATGATTTGCCTTCAGAGTTGGACTCTGAGCACTGCCAGAGAGTTTGTGAGGTGTTGGCTTCGATAGGAGCACAGGTTTTTATCACCTGTATAGATCGGGCGGATATAACGGATTTTTGGCCAAATAAGCAGGATTTAGGGTTGTTCCACGTGGAACATGGTGTGATTTCCCCTGGGTAGTAGCGGTTGTTCAGGTAGAAGTCATACAAAAATAATATTTGATAAATGTAATATTGAGTAAATTTATGAGCGAAGATCAGCAAAGTTACGACTCCTCCAGTATTAAGGTCCTAAAAGGGCTGGATGCTGTCCGTAAACGTCCGGGGATGTATATTGGGGATACAGATGATGGTACTGGACTGCATCACATGGTGTTCGAATTGGTTGATAACTCGATTGACGAGGCGTTGGCTGGGCACTGTAATCAAATCAATATTGTAATCCACCCAGACGAATCGGTCTCTGTCAGTGATGACGGTCGTGGCATACCTACCGAAATGCACGAAGAGGGCGTATCTGCAGCGGAAGTGATCATGACGGTCCTGCACGCGGGCGGAAAGTTCGATGACAATACCTATAAGGTCTCGGGGGGGCTGCACGGTGTGGGTGTCTCCGTGGTCAATGCCCTGTCCTCCGAGCTTGTTCTGACTATCCGTAGAGCGGGTAAGCGCTACGAGCAAACCTACAGGCACGGTGTGCCTGTAGCACCGCTCGCGGAAATCGGAACCACTGAAAGCTCTGGTACAGAAGTGCGATTCACGCCCTCAGGTGAAACGTTTACCAATATTGAATTCCATTTTGAGCAGTTAGCCAAACGCCTCAGGGAGTTGGCTTTCCTGAACTCCGGTGTTTATATAAACCTCAAGGATGAACGAAGTGGCAAAGAGGAGACCTATAACTATGAAGGGGGGCTCCAAGCTTTTGTTGCCTACCTCAATCAGAACAAAACACCGGTAAACAAAGCCTTCCACTTCAATATAGAAACTGATGATGGCATCGGTGTCGAAGTTGCTTTGCAGTGGAATGATTCCTTCCAGGAAAACCTCTTTTGTTATACAAATAACATCCCTCAACGTGATGGTGGAACGCACCTCGCGGGCTTTCGAGCGGCATTAACACGCAGTCTCAACGGGTATATAGAGAAGGAAGGCCTGGCGAAAAAGGAAAAAGTCGCGACGACGGGTGATGACGCGAGAGAAGGCCTGACGGCTATCGTATCGGTCAAGGTGCCTGACCCCAAGTTCTCTTCGCAAACCAAGGATAAACTCGTCTCTTCGGAGGTGAAGACGGCTGTCGAGCAGGTTATGGGGAAGAGGTTCCAGGAATATTTAATGGAGAACCCTCAGGAAGCCAAGCTCATTATAGGTAAGATGCTTGACGCAGCACGTGCTAGAGAAGCGGCGCGTAAAGCAAGGGAGATGACTCGCCGTAAGGGTGCTTTGGATATCGCTGGGCTTCCCGGAAAACTGGCTGATTGCCAGGAGAAAGACCCTGCCTTGTCAGAGATATACCTGGTAGAGGGCGATTCGGCTGGTGGGTCCGCCAAGCAAGGCCGGAATCGTAAGTATCAGGCTATTTTACCGCTGAAAGGTAAAATTCTGAATGTTGAAAAAGCCCGATTTGATAAAATGCTAGGCTCAGCAGAAGTCGGCACCATTGTTACTGCCCTGGGTTGTGGTATTGGCAAGGACGAGTTCAATGCAGACAAACTGCGTTATCACAGTGTCATTATTATGACGGATGCCGATGTTGACGGCTCTCACATTAGGACCTTGTTGTTGACCTTCTTTTTTCGCCAGATGCGAGAGCTGCTAGAGCGCGGCCATATCTTTATTGCTCAGCCCCCGCTCTACAAAATTGCCAAAGGTAAACAAAGCCAGTATCTCAAGGATGACGAAGCGCTGAACGAGTACTTGACCCAGGGCGCTTTGGACAACGCGGGAATATACATCAACCCGGACTCGCCACCGATCACAGGTAGTGGCTTACAGGGTTTGGTGACTGAGTATCGTAAAGTGGAAGCAACGATTGATCGCCTGAACCGCCTCTACTCAGACATTGTTCTCTGGGAGATGGTGTATGGTGACGTCCTGGCGCTAGACGATATGTCGGACGAGCAGGCTGTGACCCGCTACGCTGAACAGATAAGTGAGCGCTTACAAACCGTGTCACCCAAGGGCAGCAGCTACTCTACCGTGGTGCGTAAGGATCAAGAGCGGCAGACATATTTCCCTGTGGTCAAACTCCTGGCCCATGGTGTTGAGTCAGAAACTGAATACCCTCACGAGTTTTTCTCATCATCTGAGTACAGCTCCCTGGTAGCCTTGGGAGAGACTTTGAATAACCTCATCGATGAAAATGGGTTTTTCAAACGCGGAGAGAAAGTGCTGGAGACCCAGAGTTTCGCTGAGGGCTTGAATTGGCTGATGACCGAGGCACGACGCGGGTTCAGTATTCAGCGTTACAAGGGGCTAGGGGAAATGAACCCCGGTCAGCTGTGGGAAACGACAATGGATCCGGAGGTTCGCCGTATGTTGCGAGTGACCATCGAAGATGGCATAGCCGCTGATCAGATCTTTACCACGCTGATGGGTGACCATGTGGAGCCGCGACGGGAGTTCATTGAGGAAAACGCACTTTCAGTGTCAAACCTGGATATCTAAAGGTCGGTCTCTGCTCGGCCCGTGAAAAGACAGCGCCTGTAGAGGGCGCTGATAGTATTTGAGCTGAAGTTCAGCACCGTAAGAACTAGTTTGCGCAATATGAATCGAACTGTTCCTGAACATTTTCAAAATGCTCTTTTTCGGCAAGCTCCCATGGCCGTTCACACTGGCCGCTCCTTATAAACCAGTGCAAGATCAGTCCCCCTAGCATGATGGCTTCGACCTTCGCCTCGCATTCCGCTCCTGCAGATACGAGCCTGGCAGCTAGTCGGTTGTAGATTTTGATTTGCGCATCTACATCGTTGTACTCGAGGTTACGCAGTAGAGTAGGAGTATCAGTATGAACAATCGTTAGTTCCAGCGGCACTTTCCTACTGGCGAATTCTGCGATTAGTGGCGGTAGTAGTAATCTGTTGCCGCAGGTCCTATACCGCCGATCATTCCAATTTGCACTTAACAGCACCTCCGTATGTCACACAGCTCTATCCTTGATGGTCCAGCAATCCTGGAACTGAGCAAAGACCCCCACGTATTTTGTTAACAGACAGGCGCGGCAGGCGTTCTTCTTTCGGCTAAGCCGCTTGCACATAGCAGGCTTCTATGGCATTTTAACTCATTGATATTTAAGGATTTATTTTTGCGTGGCAAATAAAGTGCGAATCCCTATATTTGGGCAAATATCATGCAAAATCGAACACCCTATCGAGGTACGCCGTGGCCTGTAACATCTCTCGCGCTGGCCTGGAATTCCGCTGTGCTTCTCTTATGCAGAAGCAAACTAACTGATGCCTCCTGACGACCTTGAACCCTTTTTGCATGGAGGCCTGGGCGGTCTCCAGCTCACTCAGGTATTGGCGGGTTTGGGGACGGCGGTAATCTGTATTGATAGGCAGTCTAAGACGGTTTGTGCCTGCAATAGTGTTGCCGCTGAGCTTCTGGCTATAGATAGCTCTGTACTGGATAAGAAAGAATGGTGGCGGGTCCTTGGTTCCGACACTCAAAATGGAAGCCCTTTCAGTTACGCGCTTGAGGCGGGGACCCGCCTCGTTCTCCCACCGCTGCCGCTTACCGTAGAGGGTGGCAGGGAAACGATTGTTACCGGCCAGATAACACCACAGCTAAGACAGGGACGGGATGTGTGTGTGTTGGTTTTACACGAGCTGGAGCTTGCTGGTCTCGGTGATATTTCCGGCGCTTTATCTGAAACCGACACAGTAGCAATTTTGGGTATTGATCAAGTGAACTATGGCGCCGATTGGCGGGCCAGTGAAACCCGCTGCTTGATGATGGACCTTTGGGCCTGTCTTTTGGAGATTGTCAGGAATGATGACCTGGTATCTTTACCCCAAGGTAACTACATTGCGATTTTATTGCGTGATATAGGCTTGGAAGATGCCGTGGATGTTAGTACGGCCTTTTTATCCCACTTGAGCGCGGTGCCTGGCTATTATGGGCCGAATGCCGGGGATGCCCGCCTGAGTGTGGGCCTATCGCAACAGAGTGTCGGACAGTCCAGTTTACAGACTATAGTCGCTGCAAATAACGCACTTTTTTGCGCCCAACTGTCCTCCATGCCACAGCGTATCAAGATCGCCTCCCAGTGGGACAGAACCCAATTGACGGGTAGCCTCTTTTGCAGCGAGGGAATTTTCACTGACAAAGGGTATGCCGCGGACTATTTATCTTTTCTGATGAGGCTTCAGTCTCTGGAAATGCAAACCGATGAGCCCGAGCGGAATCTTGCGCTTGTATTGAATTTACTGCTGGAGCAACCGGGTGTCGCCAAGATGGCGCTTTACGGTGCCCGCAAAGATGGTCAATATCGATATTTGGGTGGCGGTGAAAGTGGCGCTGGTTCTTATAACGCCTTTGTAGAGGAAGCGCTACCGCGTACTTTTTTACTTGAAACGAGCCGCTTGAAGATTGGCGTAGTGGATCCGGAACAAGGTGTTTTTCCGAATCAGAGCACGGTGATTCAACCGTTGAAATATCGAAACGTCGTTTTGGGGTATTTGGCGCTTGAGTATGAAAACTCAGGACCTGCCGGTGTCGTGCGTTTTTCATTGGACATGATTGCCCTGCAATTACTGGTGAACTTGCTGCCTCACCTGAGTGAAGGCGCCGATGCGCCGAACCTCCCAAGCCAGGAAATCGCGCGGGCCGGATCACTTCTGGACACCGAAATTGAAGGCTATGTTGTCGACAACATGGAGGGCGCGGTCGATCAGGCAACGTTTCTCGCAAAGCTGGATATTCCTGTGGCGATCGTTGGACCACGCGGTACCGGTAAAATGTATATTGCCAAAATTGTGCACCAGGAGTCGGGTGGCGCCGAGGGTATGATGGAGCAAATTGATTGCCGAGAATTTCGTAATCGAGATGAGGCCAATGTACGTATTAGCAAGATACTGGAGCAATCTGAAGGAAAAACACTGGTTTTCAAGTCGCCCCAATTAATGGCACCAGATGCGCAACTCAAGCTTGCGAAGCAGATAAGTACACGAACACTGGCCGATGTTAAGCCGGCCAGGTACCTCCCCGGGGCTAAATACGTGGCACTTTTCCCCGATACTCTGGAAAGGCTTATACAGCACGCTGGGCTGTCGGAAAAGCTGGCCAGTGTTTTTGCCGGCTATCCAATCAATGTCCCGCCGGTAAAGGATCGCAAACAGGCAGTATTGCGATGGGCGCACAAAATCCTGGGGCAGGAGAGTCTTGCCCGTGATCGGCCTGTTAAGGGGTTCACGCCTGATGCGGAGCAGGCCATGTTGTGCCATAGCTGGACGGGGAACATCAGTGAGATGCGGCAGTGTATTATCGGCGCGCTGGAGCGGTCGGATAATGAATGGATAACCCCCGTTGATCTAGGGATTTTTCAGGGGATAACACCCGAGGGCTCGGCCACTTCGCAAGACCATGAGCCTTTCCTCACCGTTTTGGACAAAGGGCAGGCGGGCGATGAAGAATATACACCCACGGTATTGGAAGATTTGGACCTCGCCTTTGGCGAAGCGGTAAATCGTGTGGCACAGGAGAAAAGTGCTGCACCGCTAGGTGCATGGTTGGAGGACGAGCTAGTGTTGGCTGTGACTGATCGCTATCAAGGGGACTTGAAGCTGTCTGCGGAGTTTCTACATACCAAGCCCAGAAATATTAGTCGCTGGTCGCCCAAAATCAAGGAGAGGCAAGAGCAGCGCAACTCGGCCTCGGTTTGGCGGACGCCAAGACGCTTGATTGGAGAATGGGTGAGAGAAACGCCCTATTTATCAGAGCCACCCCAGCAATTACTACAGAATATGCTTCTTGCCCATGTGACCAGACAGTGCTCCGCAGAGAAAATAGCGATTCGGGCCAGGATCATGGGGGTGTCAGTCCCTACCTATCAAAAACGGGTGCAGCAGCAGTAAACCGCTTGGCTTTGTCGCCGGGCTTATGATGTGGAATACACGATGATGCAAGATGAACAGCCGGAAAAAAACGACGCTCTTCCGATACTCAAGCGAAAAACAGTAGAGCAGTATGCGCTTGAATATCAGCAGACAATGGAAGAGGAGCTACCTCCATGTCTCGGGTTTTCGGCCAGGCTGAATATGTTGTGGGACCTGGCCGGTGCGGCTCCTCCCCAGACGGAGGGTAGGGTTATCAGTGTGCTGGGTATTAATAACACCTGGCGAGAAGCTGATGTTCGAAAGTGGCTACAGAAGGATACCCTGCCGCCTCCTATAGAGTTGCGAAATATGGTGAAGTTTCTGGTCTCCCAGCTGCCAGGCCAACACGATATACGCCGATGGGAGGCTTTTCTCATTTATGGTTCGCCCGTAGTGGCCTCTCCCGTGGACAGCGCGATGTATCGGCAGGACCAGATTCGACGCGATATCGCCTCTATGATATTTGCACAAATCACCGACATCTATGAAATACCGCCATCCGCCTACCAGGCTGACGCGGTCTTTCAGCGCTGCTTGACCCTGATGCAGAAATTCAATATTTATGAGCTCCGGGACTTTCAGCCGGGTCATATGGAGCCTTTCAAAAACTACCTATTCCCAAGTGAGTAATTCACCGGACAATACCGGCAAGACAGTTAGCAGCAGTTTTGGGACTGAAGTAAAAGCCGTATGGGTGCTGGCCGGCTCGGCCGGGGCCAGCACTGCGGTACAAGCGTTCCTTAATGCATTTCGTAAAATTCCCCCTGTGGCGTTTCTTTATGCCCAACATTTTTCAGTAGATGAGCAGCAATTGAGCCAGCTAACCCCGGAGAACCCTCTTTTTTCGATGGCGGTGCCAGATGGATGCCAGAGCTTGGCTCCCGGGCGCGTAGTGATGGTGCCGCCTAGCCGAAAAGTCCAATTTGAATGCGATGGCAGGCTGTCCATTAGCCCTGACCCGTGGAGCGGTCACTTCACTCCCAATATCGATGAGCTATTCATGCTGTTGGCTGAAGCTCAACTGACCTCCTCCGGGGTGATTATTTTTAGCGGCATGGGCTCAGATGGCTCGGCGGCACTGCCCGCGCTTGACAAGGCAGGAGCACATATCTGGGCCCAATCACCCGCCAGTGCAATCTGCGACAGTATGCCTCGCAGCGCAATTCAGAGTGGGTTGGTACGTCAAACTGGCGATGCAGCACTGCTAGCTTTGGCTCTAGAGCAACTATATAACTAAAAAAATGTGCCTCTGATTACCTTTTTCAGGCATTTGACCTCTCAATATCCACGCTAAATTCTTGATGTGACCCCTGATTTTCGTGGGTCTGCCCCCCTTTTTTCACCGTTTTACCTGGTGAGAGCCGTGTTTCTGGACTTTTCTCCTATTTTTGGTTGAAGCATATTCCCTCAAAACAAATACTGTGATTGTTACTTAGAAGTGTGAAGCAGTTCACAGCGTGAAACAAAGTGAGGGCGAAAATGACTGACTTAAACGAAGAGTTCGATATACGCGGTATCAAAGTCGCAATTGTCGATGATGCAAAAACCATTCGAATGATGATGTCCCATACATTAAAAGGTATGGGGTGTGAGGTTGAGTGTGCTGAAGATGGCTATAAGGCACTGGGAATGTTACGGCGCTTCAAGCCGGATTTGATATTCCTGGATATTACGATGCCTGAGCTGGACGGCTACCAGACCTGTACCTTGATTCGAAATGCCGAAAGTACCAAGGATACGCCTGTAGTAATGCTGTCATCTTCTGATGGCATTTTTGATATTGCGAAAGGCCAGGCCAGAGGTGCTACCGCGCACGTGACCAAGATTCCACCTGAGAGCGTGTTGCGTCAATTGATCTACAACCACACCAAAATGCGTAAGGCGGCTTAAGTCATGTCTGCAACCGCATTACAGTCCCTGCAACTGCTAGAGCGTATTTACGCTCGGGAAGCCATTGCTGCACCGGAAGACGATCAGCAGGTCATGCTGTGGGTGGGCACCTCGTTAAGTATTGCAGGTGTACCTTTACTTGTCGGTGAGGGCGAGATTGATGAAGTGATCGAAACTCCCGCCGTTACACCAATTCCAGGAACGAAGTCCTGGGTACTGGGTGTTGCGACGCACAAGGGAAGTTTGCTGCCGATTTTTAGCGGCGACGCCTTTTTTAGAAAAATACCGTACTCCGGTCGCCCCAGGGAATATTGCGTAGTGATTCGTCGCCCCGGGTTCGACTTCGGTTTAACCATTAGTTCAATTGAACGTGATTTGAAAATCCCAATTGAACAAAGAGACATGTCTTGCAAGATCGACCCAGACTTTGCTGAACTGTCCCTGGGTGGTTTCAAGCACGAGGGGCAGGTTTTAGCGGTACTGGATATAGACAAATTGGTAGGCGACGGAGATTTTGCGAATGCGTCGGTTACTGCAGGGGATTCAACAGAGGAAGGCAACCAATGAGTAAATCAAATAAGAGCGGTAATTCAACATTCTGGACTACAGCCATTACGTTCGGGATCCTGGCGTGTCTTGGCGGGGTAGTTTACACATTCATCATGATTCAACAGGAGGCAGGGCAGGAAGGGCAGAGCCGTATTCTTGCAAATGACCTACGTCTGACTTCGCAGGAGGTTGTTGTTAAGTCTCGTGAGACAGGCCGCGGTGATGCAAGTAAGGCAAAAGAACTTGCGGCAGGCGTTGAAAGTTTCAACAGCCAGCTGGCTCTGTTGGATGGCACTGGTCTGGACAATGAGGTGAGCGCCATTAAAACACAGTGGCAGCCTGTACAGGAGGCAGCACAGACCTTGATTACCACCGCCCCTCGTATCGAGTTTATTCACGGTGTATCCAAGGAACTGGAAGAGAACATTCGCCCAATCCAAAGCGAGTTTGCCAGTGTGGTTGACATAGTCCGGGACGAAAACGTCTCTTCGGATACGATTGCTGCTGCTCAGAAAACCCTTTGGTTGACAGAGCGAATTGCCAGAAATATTGACAAGATTCTTACCGGTGAGAGTGAGAGCCAAGTTGCGGCAGATGAATTTCGCAGTGACGCGGCGAGCTTTATCCGAATCGTTGAGGCACTGCAAAGGGGCAACAAGGTAATGGGTGTGCAAAAGCTGAAAGATGCTGATGCCATAGAGTCTATTACAGCTGCTTCAAACATGTTCCTGGTTGTATCAACATCTATTGATCAGATTGCGTCCGCATCGCCCGAGCTTCGTGCTGCTGCTGCGGCACGCCAGTCAATCTCGGATTCCAGCGCACAGCTCTCTGATGCTGTCCTTGCGCTGAAGCCAGCGATTGACAGCTTAAACACTGGCAGGTTGTTTGATCGCGGTACTCTGATGGTTCTGTTTGGTGCCCCAGCCGTGCTTGCTGTAGGTCTGTTGATTTTCATGTACAGAAGTCAAAGACGTCGCGTGATCTACACGGAGGCCGGTGTTGCAGAAATTAACGGCGCCCTGGTTAAGATTGCGGAAGGTGATCTGACAGTACAAGTTCCAGAAGGCAACTCGGTTACTCGCGATATTGCCCGGGAGATTAATGCTTCCACAGGTCGCCAGCGAGAATTGATCCGAAACATTCGCACACCTTTTGAGGTGTCAGTGAAGGAGATTGGCAAGATTGGTGAGACCGCGCAGGGGCAGGTGGACAAGGGTAAGGAACTGACACGATCTGTTGTCGACTCTACTACCGCTGCAACAGAGATGGTGAGAACCAGTGAGGAGATCAAGAGCTCTACTGTAGAGGCAGCAAAAACGACCGAGAAAAACCGTAAGCAGGTAGCTCGCGGGTACGAACTGACCCAGGATATGTCAAAGGCATCGGTTGACGTACGTGAGTCGGTACAGGAAACCTCCAAGTCTGCCAAGCGACAGGGTGAGCTGATTCAGTCTGTAACAACAGCTGCAGAATATATTCAGTCTCTGAACACCAAGATCTCGGTTGTTGCGATTAACACCCGGATTGAGGCCGAGAAGGCTGGTGAGCATGGTCGTCCGTTCCTGGGTATTGCCGAGGCGATTGGTGACCTTCTGCGCGAAGCGGAAGAAGAGGGACGGAAAATTATTTCCGAGGTACGCATGCTGCAAAACATGTCTGCTGAGAACCTTGGCAGTATGGAAAACACCGTGGGCACCGTTGTAACAATTCTCGAATATATTGACCGGCTGGACAGCTCGCTTGAGGAAATTAACGAAGGTTCTTCTGCGATTACCTCAATCATTACCTCGGTGGATGACGCGGCGGGACAATCAGCCAACAGTGCGCTGCACATGAACAGCTCCATGTCCCGGATTAGTGAGCGTAACCTGGATATCAGTGAGTACAGTGAGTATACCCAGGAGGGTGTAAGTAGCCTGCAGACTTCCATGCGTGATGTGGCCGAGAACCTTAGCCAGTTCCGTATTGGAGATGACGATCTGAAAGCTGATCCTGCACCGGCAGATCGGGATTCCATAGAAAGCCTGCAAAGCGCTACCAAGGTATACGGCGAAGAAGAAATGAGCGCCCTGGAATCTGATGAAGAGGAAAGGTTGTCAGTATGAGACACGCAGCACTAAATCGTCATCAATCAATCACTGGCAAACAGGTCGTGATGCTTATGGAGCAGCTTAGGGCTCAGGCTGGTATCAAGATTGAAAGTCCCCAGCCAGTGATTGAGGGCCACATCCGCAACCGGATGAGCGCACTCGGGATTGATGACTTTAGTGCTTATATGTCAGTGTTTGATGACAGTATCAGTGCGCGAGCCGAGTGGTTGGCCCTGATCGATCTGCTGACAGTGAAAGAAACTCGATTCTTCAGGCAGGCTGAAGCATTAGAGGGTCTTGCCGGGTATATAGAAAGCCTTATGGACCAAAGCACCGTGGCTCCAGATTTTTCCTTCTGGAGTGCAGGCTGCTCTGGCGGACAGGAACTCTACTCTATCGCTATGGTGGTAGAGTCGATTTTTGGTCAGCAGAAGCCCTGGTCAGAGTGGTATGGCATAGGAACAGATATAAGCTTCCAGGCGATAACGGAAGCTCAGCGTGGCCGCTATAGCGAGAGTGATATTCAGACTATACCGGTAAAGTATCGGCACCCATTTGTTAGCAAAGTATCAGCAGATGAATGGGAAATTTCAGAGAACATACGTGCGAGAGCGAATTTCTTTCACAGTAATTTGCTGCAGGTAAACAGCACGCCGTTTTCTGATTTTGATGTGATTTTCTGTCAAAACGTATTGATCTATTTTGAGCACGAGACGCAGATTTGGATTATTAATCAGCTTGTTGATCGTCTTAAAAAAGGCGGCCTACTCGTACTGGGTGCAGGTGAGGACGTCCGTTGGACAAACTCAAAAATGCAGCGAGCTGGTTGGTCAGGCGTCTGTGCATATAAAAAATTGGAGGTTTAACTAGTGGCTACTAAAACTGATATCGTTTCTCTCAAGTGGGTTATCGGCCTGATGAACAAGCAGGCTGATAACGCAGAGACGTCTTTGATTGAGTTCAGTAAAGACCCTACGCAGAAAAAGCCGTTGCTTCAATGCATGTGGGCTGTACACCAGATTACCTCTACGCTGCGTGCGCTAGGTATCAAGAAGGGTGAAATGCTCACTATCGAAATGGAGCGCAGTCTTAACGCGATCTATAAGGACAGTATTAACGGTGAGCGCAGAAAATTAACTATGGGTGGGTTGATGCAGGCTTTGAAAATTCTGCCTGCCTACCTGGCTCACGTGCAGAATGACCGTGAAGATTCTGGTCGAGGCCTGGAGCAATACGTTAATGATTTGCGCCGGTGGTCGGGAGAAAGGCCCCGCCCCCAGGCTTTCTTTTTCCATATGGATATAGACGAAACTACGGGCATTACTGCCGATGGACATCCCGCTTCCGACGATGAAATAAAAAGCCGTGCGAACGTGATGCTGGCTCTTTATCTAGAGATGGCAAAATCCGCGTTACGTAAGCGCAACGTCAGAGAGAGCATGAAAACGGTTGCTCGAATTTCTCGCAAAATGCAGATGCTGTTTACCGGGACGGTGCCTGAACGCTTTTGGATGACTCAGGTGGGCCTGTGTGAAGGTATTGCTGGCGGACTGATTGTGCCGGATGAATGTATTGCCCAGGTGTTTAAGACGGGCGCATTTGTAATTAAGTATGCCCGCGAAAACGGCAGCAAAGTTGATGCAAGCATCGACTATGACAGCTACTTGCAGCAGATGCTGTTCTATATTGCGTCCTGTCGTGCCAAGCCCGTACATATCGCCAATATCAGGGAAGTTTTCGGGGTTGATGACGACACGATAGAGAATTCCCGACGCGGATTGGTGCACATGGATGCACTGGTTACCGCTTTAGATGGAGCGCTCGCGCAATTGAATGGTGTCGTCGCCTATATTTCCGACAACGACATGTTGGAGGCAGCCAAAGAGGGCAAAGAAGGTACTGAACCTGCGGATACCATTGCCCTGGATGGCATAGACGGCGCCCAACAAAGATTGAACGCAGCGGGTCAAATGCCCCATGTAGATTCACTGGATTCTGTCTACAGTAAATTGGAGAAGCTCTATTCTGGCGCTTACAGCAAGGATACGGCTTCTGCAGAAAACGCAATTTCAGGTATCGTACGCGGCATTGTCGATGTGAAACTCGACATAGAATACAAGCTCGAGCACGGTGTATGCAGCTCTTTCTCTAGCAGGGAGTTTGAGCTTCGTGAAAGTGTTGTTTCTGCAACATTCACTCAAATGTCCATGGTAGAAAACCAGCTACATGAGATTCTTCGTCGCAAAGCTTTATCGGGTGCTCTGACTGAAAAGCCTTCTGGACTTGATAGTACGCTTAAGCTGACGTTTGCCTTGCATCGTTACCTCAATAAGACAGACCAGGGGCACACAGAGCTACGTGCAGCAGTTCGTGCTGCTGACAACGGTGAAGCCGACGTCGAAGAACTGTACTCTCTGGCCGTTGATTTCCTTAACCAGTTGGACGGCACGCCGGAGCGTCAGGCAGTTCGCTCTTCTCTGGAATTACTGGATGAAATTGTCGGCGCGCTCGGGTTTGCGGGAATGGAGCGTGAGGCAGACCTTATTGAGCAATGCCATGATTGGCTTTCTGCTGCTTCCAAAGCAGGCAGTGTACGCGAAGATGAAGCCTTCCGATGCCTGGCGGATATCTTCGCTCAGGTAGAGCTTCATTTACAGCGTTCGTTGGTGGATCCACTGGATGACACTTCTCACATGCTGGAGTTTGCAGAGCAGCGAGCAGTTGAGTTGGCAGAATGGTCCAGCAAACTTTCGACTGGAGCGGATGTTGTCGTACCAGCAGAGCTTGAAAAGTCCAATTATGTTCAGGATGCGGACATACCCCCGGAGTTCCGTGAGGTGTTTATCGAAGAATCTGAAGAGATTGTTTGTGAGCTTACTCGTCTGGGAAAGGTATGGTCTTTGGAGCCTGAGAAAAACGAAAATCTCCGCGAAATGCGAAGGCACTTTCATACCTTTAAGGGTAATGGTCGTGCCGTAGGCGCCAATGTACTGGGAGAGCTGGGTTGGGCAGCACAGGATATGTTGGATCGTGTTCTGGATGGAGATCTTGCTCCTGGTGACAATGTACAGGCGGTGCTGGAGGATGTAATTAAAGCCCTTCCCGACCTGGTGATGTCCTACAAAAATCCTGGGGACAACGACCTGGGGAGCGCACGGGAACTGACGAACAAGTGTTTCCGTTTGGCAAATTCATGTGAAGGCGATTTAGCAGAAGAGTTACCGGATTCTGTCAGCGCCGTAATCAAACCCGTAAGAGAAGTCACCGAATCAAACAATACGCAGACAATAAGCCAGTAGTTATAAGGCAGCGTGACCGAATAGGAAAAATGGAGATATATCGTGCAATCTGACAACGACTATAGCGCCACAGCAGAAGACACACAGATGACTGTGAATGATGACCAGCAAGAAAAAACCATGCAATGGTTACTGGATCAGGACTATGCCGAGAGCTCGGAGAAAGTGTTCAGCGTTCCTATGGAGGAACACAGCACGGAGAGCCTCTCTGCATATGAAACAGCGGTAGCCAATCGACCGATGTTCGGCGGCAAGGCGAGTGCAGATGATCTCTCTTCCTTCGTCGGAGAAGAGATTGTGATGACGGCCCCGGGAGAAGGCGGGGACATTTTCGCTGCTACTGCCTCGGTATCGCAGGGTGCTATCGTGGAGCCCGCTCGCGGCAGCATGGCGATTGATCACTCCATGAGACAAACATCACAGCGCGATGAGCCGGCAAACGAATTCAATGCGGATGCCGATATTCTTGGTTTGGACGACGAGGATAGTATTGGTGAACGATTTGTTGTCATGCAAAATAGTGAAAATACGCAGGCCAAAACGAAAACGAAAATCAAGACTCAGACTAAAGCCAAGACTAAGGCTAAGACAAAAACCAAGCCTGCGGCTGAAAAAATAAGTGAAGACAAAATCCAGGTAGAGATATCTACCCCGGATTTAGAGGACTCATTTTTGAGCGCGCCAGTTGGTGAAATAACACTTGAGGATGACCTTGATGTTTCCTTTGAGTTGCCGGCGTTCGGGGGAAACCTCTCTGGTTCCTCTGATGAAAACGCTGAGTTCGACATCTCTACAGAAGAGATTGTAGAGGCTCAAGGGCCAGTATCTCCCGATGCTATGGATGTCTTTGACTACGTTGCGGCAAACGAAACGCCTGCAGATGATGAGGCGTTTGATGAATTTCTGCTGCGCGGCGAACATTACGAGGAACGTGATTCGAATGTTGAAGGCTTGATAGTCGATCCTACTGAGGGCATCGCTTCTGTCGATCCCAGTGTTGATTCGCCGATCGATTTTCATGAAGATTTTTGCGCGGTTGAGGAACACAGTCACGGTTCAATGGCAGCCATTACCGCTGTCATTGCCGAGGTGATGGAGGCGTTTTCTAGCGCTGTCGCCGCCAGGCTCGAAAATATGTCTCTGGCAGCAGACACCGTTAATATACAAATGCAGCTGGGATGCGATGCCGATTCAGTGGCCTTGTGTCGTGCGGAAGGATACTTGCCTGTTCTTGAATTTGGCGGGAACAAGCTGGAAGTCGTGTCCAGGCTTGAGCAAGCTGATGTTGATACCATCTTTATTCGCTTATCTGGCGTCGATGGCGTAACCAGCTGGAATGAACTTTTTGCGGACGATTTTGTTTCGCCAGATGGTACTAAATCAGACGTCGACGCTGAGCTACAAGACTCTAGTGATGCTATAAGCGCAGTGTTTGATGACGACATCTTCTCCGACGATATTTCCGATGAGCTATCTTCGGGTGATGACTTTCTGGGTGATGATACTGACAGTCTACTGGATACCTCCGATTTTGAGGGCGCGGCGTTGTTGGCAGATGAGGATGGTACAGCCGGAGCCATTTTTGACGACGACATATTCGCCCTGGATATTTCAGACGAAGTGCCTGCTTCTACCAACACTGAAGAGCTTCTTGTCTCAGGGGATCAGCTTAGCGACGAACTCGTCGCGAGTGTTGGCGAGTTGGAAGATGTCAGCATGATTTTCGAAGAAGATATTTTTGCATCCGACGTGTCCGATGAACTTTCAGCATCAGACAGCGATGTGGAGTCATTGTTTGATAGCCTGGTAGATGCCGAAGCTGATATAGACGAAATATGTGGCGTGTCATTTGAAGCGTTTAGCGACGACGAAGCAGAGCTGGCAGTCGAAGCCGCTCCTGTTGAAGAGCCCCCGGTTGCAGTGCCGGCAGTGGCTGCGGAGTCCACAACGATTGAAGGGGACACCGCATGGTGCATCCCTGAAAATATTAAGTTCAGCTATTCCAACCAGGGCGCTGTAGAAGTGTTTACAGAGTTTCTTGATGCCTTCATCGAAGAAGCTGAGTCGGAGCTGGGGAAACTGGAAGGCGCGATTGGCGAGTGGGAGAAGGATGTTTCTTCCTCGGTAGCCTACGAGCCAGTGCCACGTGTTCTTCATACTCTTAAAGGGATTGCCAAGGGAGTTGGGCTGCAGCGCTACGGCACTTTGGTTCATAACTTCGAAACCCTGCTGGAAAAACTGCCTGCTCCCGTTGCCGGTCAGGACGGAGCATACTTCAGTATTGTGAATGCCTGGTTGGATGCGGCCGTTAAAGGCTTCGATCATATCCAGGCAGTGCGAGCTGATATCGAGAGTGAGTTCCCGGCACCAAGCAAAGCGCCTGTATTAGATCAGGAAAAGACAGAGTCCGAAAAGGCAATCGCCGAGACTGATACAACACCAAAACCTCAGGCGACCCAACAGGACAAGGGCAAAGAGAAACAACTGGCAGATGAGGGCGCCAAGGTGCTCGCTGCGCAACAGACTATCCGTATGACGCCGGATGCGCTTGACCGTTTGTTGAGTCTGACCAACGAAGCTCAGCAGTTAGGCGTGCGGTCTTCACAAAGTACCGTTCGCAGCAAGCGAGCGGCGGCCGAACTGCTGGCCAGGCTGTCCTCTGTTCGATCACATGTTTCTTCAATTGCCGACCGAACGTTGCTTAAAGTTACGGCGAAAGGTGGGTCGAGTTCCGAGATGGACGCCCTGGAAATGGACCAGTACTCCGAATTACAGGAGGCGGCAAATATTCTTAGAGAAGGCGTTGAGGATCTGGATGATCTTATTCATCTGTCCAGCCGCCAGAATACGGTTGCTGAGGCATTGCTCAAGCAACAGGCCTCCGTTATTTCCTCTCTTGGTACGTCGATCCAGGAAGCCCGTGTAGTACCGATGTCACGCCTGATGCCTGGCTTACGTCGAATAGTGCGCACCGTAGGTGCGGACTTGGGCAAAGCGGTATCTTTCAACGTGCTGAATGAAGTCGGAAAGTTGGACCGAGATAACTACGCCCGGTGCCAGATAATTTTGGAGCACATGGTTCGAAATGCTTTGGACCACGGTATTGAGAAGCCCGAACTGCGTATTGCGGCGGGAAAAAGTGCCACCGGTAATATCAGCATTGATGCGAGTAAGCAGGGCTCTGACTACATCATTACCCTTAAGGACGATGGCAAGGGAATAGATCCCGAAGCAATGCGAGATACGGCCTACGAAAAAGGTCTGGATATAGACGTTGATGCGCTGAGCGATGAAGAGGCCGTCCGTCTGATTTTCCACAAGGGCTTCACAACTGCCAGCGCTGTGAGTGAAATTTCCGGTCGCGGTGTAGGCATGGATATCGTCTTGAGTGAACTCCAGCACATTGGGGGTGATATTGAGATCAGCTCTACCGTTGGGGAAGGCACTACTTTCAGGGTCAAAATTCCCTCGAACGTCACAGTTAACGGCGCTTTGCTGGTATCAGCAGCGGATGTGTCCTACGCAATTCCACTAGATGGCCTGATTGCCGTAGAGCATGTTCCTGTCTCTACTTTCTATAAAGCCATTGAACAGGGCACAAAGCTCTCACTGTTTGGTATGGAGTGTGAGCCGGCCTATCTCGCGACAATCTGTCACGGTGATAGTCTGCCTGAGCGCAGCGCCTGGAATCAGACGGTGCCGGTCATCATAGCCGGAACGGCCCAGCGTTACATGGCGATCGCGATTGATGATGTGAAGCAGGCGCTGGAATTGGTTATTCGTTCGCTGGGTGCACAGTTCGCTATGATTCCAGGTCTGGCGGGGGGTGCAACCACCGCCGACGGTCAGTCCATTGTCGCGCTTGATCTTAATATACTGGTCGAAAGTGTCGCTTCTGAGGAAGCCTCCCCGGTTGCTGTTCGCACAGAAGCGGATGAGCGGATGCTGGTTCTGGTGGTTGACGATTCCAGAACCCAGAGAATGGTGGCTACCAGTCAGTTTGATACCCTGGGAGTCGAAACAATCACCGCTGAGAATGGCCTGGTGGCGATCGACCTGCTTAATACGACGCATAGGCTCCCGGACGTTGTCTTACTCGATATTGAAATGCCCGTAAAAGACGGTATTCAGACCTTGCGTGAGATCCGTAAATCAACGCGGTACCAGGACCTCCCAGTCATTATGGTTACGTCTCGTACGGGAGCGAAGCACCGTGCTCTGGCGGAAGAGGCTGGCTGTAATGGTTACATGGGTAAGCCGTTTAACTTCCCTAAGCTGGTTGAACAGATCGGAACCTTAACTAACAACAAATTCCAATTATCTTGAGGATACAGAATGAGCAATAACGATTCGCAGTGGTGTGTATTCCTTCCCTGCTCCAAGGAGGAGATCTGGGCTATCCCCCAAAAGTGTTTGGCGGAAATCGTCACCCTGCAGGAAGTGGGAGAGGTTCCGCCCGAGGTGATCTCCTGGCGCGGGCAGGATGTGCCCGTGTTGGACATCGACGAAAAAGGCGAAGCGCATTGGCGTGACCTTAGGGGTGAGACCGGCAGAATAGCGGTCATCCTGGGGCTTAAGGGCGAGGGGTATGATTACTGGGCTGTCGCTTTACGGGGAGACGGACTCTCGGTTCGCAATATTTCCACCGAGCAGATACTGGATCTGCCGGACGGTAAGCTCGAGAGGTCAACCGCCGCCTTCGAGTTACAGAATGTGGTCTATCAGGTACCCGACCTGCAGGAATTGCAAAAACAGGCTGGAATGAGCTGCGCTGCTGCTTGAATCCCTAGTGACAAGTACGGTGTTAATGCCTATTCGGGGTGGGGTGGAGTCAGGATATCGACAAGCCCTCGTCCCGGCATTCTTACATTCTAATTTCCGGCCAGGAAATAATCAGATTTGGAGATACTGTGGATCAGTTGAAAATAGATGAACTTATAGAGCGCATAGATCACTCTCTCGGAGAGGAGTTGCCATTTTCCGCTCGACGGCTAACGCCGACGGATACCGAGGTGCTTCAGCGCGTCTTTGGTGATTTGGGCTACCAGGATTATCTGGATGATCAGGCCAATCGACAGATCATCAGAATCTACCTGACCAACGCGGTCATCCTTGGTTTTCTGCCGGAGAGGCGTATCGACGCCTACTCGAAGCAGGTGGGTACGAGAGAGGGACGGGCTGCACTGTCTCTCCACATCCTTATGAGCTCGGTAGAAGACGCCGCCAATATTCCGCTTGATCTAGAGCCAGAAAACCTCAAAAGCCTCCTTCCCGAGCCGGGATCCCCCCCAGATCTGAAGCTGATTCGCAACTAGTAGCTGCACATTCAGTAAAAAATTTGGCACGAAAAGCCCGCTGTTATCTCAATTTGTTAAAAAAATAGTAAAAAAATGGCACCAAAACAGCCCTTTTTTTATATTTACGAAAATAATGGCTGTCTTTTCGTTGTTTCAGTACATTCTCTGACCTATAAAGAGTTCTCACGCACACGAATGCAGTGAACAAATGGGTTGAGCGATCTGAAGTAAGTACAGCGCCTACCCAGGGATAACTTAAAAAAAGGTAGGGAATTATTATGCTGACTATTACACCAACAGCCATGTTAGAAACAAACCCGCAGGATGAACTTGAAGTATTTGCTGTGATCGAGGGAAAGAAGGTCTTTCTTCCTGCAGACGCCAATTATGTGATGCAGGACAGGCGTGGCCTCTGGTTCTACAGCACGCGCAAGCCTCGTCCCAAAGAGGGTGACTGGACGCCAAATAAGACCAGCATCGCCTGTCGTTTAGACAGGGGCTTTGTAAGAGCGCTAAAAACTGAAACCAAGACACCCTGGTTGGAAACTTGCCAGCGTACGGTTCGGATTATTAATAAGGATGGAAATCGATGTGCAGCGGATGAGGTGTAGGCTTACACCCATCCCGCTTTTTTCTGTTTCTGTGTCAGGGCTACTCGACTATCGTGTGGCCTGGCCGGCGCGCCAATTCACACCACTGTGATACCGCTGAATCCTCGCTGGCCATAATCTCCACCAGTTCTTCCTCCAGCCTTTCATAGGCTTCTTGCCAAATACCAATGTGGGCTACTATAGAGCAGCGCTGTTGCATCGGCATGGTTTTGGGTAGGTCCAGTGGGTCGAATGTTTCGTCTTTAAAGCCTGCGCTCATGACGGCTGAAACAACCTCATCATCTTTCTTGTCTTTCAGCTCCCCCTCAAAACGTCGCAGGGGCATGAGCAGCTTCTTTCGCTTGGGGAAGTCCGGGTCAGTGATGATGTTGTGGACCCAAACCGGAAGCTGGGCGGCAAACTCTTCTCGTCTCTGACTATGATTTATGCCAGTTGCGTCGCTGTGCGGCGCGATCCTGCGCGTCTTCAGCTCGTTGCGGCTGGTGATACCGAAGTCGTTAAATGCTGATAGGCGCGCGCCTACCAGGGCTATGTGGGAGAGTTGAAATTCTGACATGTTTCAGATCCGGTTGTTAACGTTGTTTGACCAGTACTTTGACTGCTTACTGGAGAATAAAGTTTACTGGCACGGGGATGACCACGTGGTCGCCACTGCCATATTCAGCAATAGCCACTGGATCGATTGACCCAAGCGACGTGCCTTTGAGGGCCTTTTCCGCGGCGGATACAGCTGCGCCGTCCAGAATAGTGTGGCCAGAAGATGTCGCTACGGCGACTTCGACCAGGCTGCCATCCGCTTGCAGGGTGATATCCAGCTCTAATGCGCCCTGAAGCGAGCGACGAACGGCGCGGCGTGGATATTGAATTTTGGAGTACACCAGTTTCATCACTGCGGTATTAAAGCCGGCCAAGCGGTGAGAATATTCGGTGACATCCAGGGCGCGAATGTCAGCGGAGTCAACAACCTCTTCCACAATGCTTTTTTGGGTCGGTTGTTGAGCGGGCTCGGTAGTCAGTACTGCCACCTGCTCCGCAACGGGCTCTATAGTTTCCTTGCTGGCCTCGTCCACAGGTTTCGGAGTAGGCTCTGCCGCCGCGGCCACTGCGGCCGGGCTCGCTGTGGCTGATTTGTCTGGTATGGCAGCGCTCGGGGCTGTCTTGGTGGCGGCGGGTATCACGGCGACCGCAACGGCTGCGGCCGGTGCGGCCCTGCTGGGCTCCAGGCCGGCATCGGTGGCCTCGGTGGGCTCTATCCAGCCGGTGATCATGGCCAAGCGTTCATCTGATGGGATATGTGCGCTATAGGCTGACATCATGGAATCGTCAATACTGGTACCCATAATGCTACTTCGAAATGAGGTTGAGGGCCCGCTCTCACCTACCCAACCCAAAAACAGGTAGTCAAATATTCCGTCGTCCTCTCGGCGCACCAGTTCTACACCATTAAGGGATGCCGTAATTTGCTTGCTTTCTTCGTGTGCGATCTCCAGTGAATCGCCCGAATAGAGGCTGCCTTGCACTGCAGAGAGTAATTGGTCTGCAAATTCAATTGTCGCGGCGCTGGGCGGGCCTTGGTTGGCAACCTCGCTCTGGAGAAGCATATTCCCCAGTAGGCTTCGGATACTGGTGCGCCGGGCTACAACCCGATACTCCATTACTTTTGCCGAGGAGATCATAGTCAAATTATCCGGCGCGGCGGTGTCTTTATCCAGGTGAATGGCACCAAGATAAATATTCCGTCCGGTTTCCTGATGCATAGCCAGGCCCAGCATCCGGAAATCGGCGCCAACGGCTGATGCATTGTTTACAAATGCGAGGGCAGAGTAACCAACGCTCACTGTTAGCAGGCAACGGACAATTGTTTTTTTCATAGCGACCACACTGTTGTTTCGGGTTTTCGAAGTGATAGCTTTGCAAAGAGCAAGTACTTTCAGCAACAAAAAACCGGAGAAAAGTCCAGATAGTCGGGGTGGCTTCGATTTTCATCCAGGCAGCTGCGGTTAACCGCCTTCGTTTTTGATGGCAGTGTTAGTGAGCGCTCACAATCTTCGGGGGCTAGGTAATAGAAGGTGGGGAGTTTCTGGAAGCGCCGGTTTCCGGTCCAGAGTAAGGGTGGCTTTTTACAACTACCGGCTTAGTTGAGGTTTTTAGTAAGAATAGCCAGGCTCGCTGCTGCCAGATTGACATAAACCGGTATTTCCGACGGCCGTTCCACGCCGGGCGTGTCACTTTGCAATACGGACAATGTCTGTTCGCCCTTACCTGATTGAACCAACATGGGTTTACAACCAAACGCCCTGGCAGCCTGGAGGTCTTTCAGGCTGTCGCCTATGAAAATGGCCCCCTTTGCCGGCAGCCCCAGTTCCCGTTCAATGGACGCCAGTAGACCGGTGCGGGGTTTCCTGCAGTCACACCCGGCGTCCGGCAGGTGCGGACAGTAGAATATGCCGTCAATCTTCCCGCCGTGCTCCTCTACCAGGGAACAGAGTTTACTGTGAATTGATTCCAGGTCATCGAGATCAAAATACCCCCTGCCCAGCCCGGATTGGTTTGTGGCAATAGCGATTCTAAAGCCAGCCCGGGAAAGCTCAGCGATGGCCTCTATGCTGCCGGCAATGGGCCGCCAGTCTTCCAGCTTGCGTATGTAATTGTCCGAATCCTCGTTGATAACTCCATCGCGGTCCAGAATCAGAAGCGGCATGCTGTGAGCCCCTACTTTCCCACGACCAATTGCGAGATATCTGCCACCTGTGTGAAAAGGTCGCGCAGTGTCTCGAGCAAATTAAGCCTGTTGTTGCGCAGTGCCTCGTCTTCTGCATTGACCATTACGTCATCGAAGAACGCATCAACAGGCTCGCGTAGTGCGGCCAATGTCGCGAGAGCCTCAGTGTAGGTTCCCTGCTCTACCAGAGCGTCACTCAATGCCCTCACTTGCCCCAGCTGCTTGTATAAGGCCTCTTCCTGTGGATCAACAAGTAAGTCAGTGCTTACACCTGAGAACACGTGGTCGGATGGCAGTTTGGCCAGAATATTGGAGACCCGTTTATTGGCCGCCGCCAGGGCCGCCGCTTCAGGCAGTCGGGTGAAGGCATTGACAGCATGAACGCGCTGTTGGAAGTCCAGTGGCTGGGATACACCCTTGCTGCTAACAGACTTAAAAACCTCTGCTGAAATACCCTCATCTTCGTACCAGGCGCGGAAGCGCTCTATTATGTAGGCGAATACCTGATCCATACTGTCAACAGCGATGACGCCATCGGGATATTGAGCCTCGGCCAGCGCAAGGCATTCCCTCAGATCCAGGTCCAGCTCCCTGCCAACGATAATACGTAGGACGGCGAGTGAAGCTCGTCGCAGTGCAAAGGGATCTTTGGAGCCGGTTGGGGCCTGATTTATGCCAAAAATGCCGCAAAGGGTATCCAGTCGGTCCGCCAATGCCAGGACACAGGCTGTCTTTGTCTGCGGCAGTTGATCGCCCGAGTACTTCGGCCAATATTGCTGTGTCAGCGCAGTTGCTACTTCAGGATCCTCGCCATCGTGCTGGGCGTAGTAGGAGCCTGCAATACCCTGCATGTCAGAGAACTCCAGTACCATATCGCTGAGGAGGTCTGTTTTGGACAGTAGGGCGGCCCGCTCAGCCAACTCCACCGGGGCGCCAATTTTTGCCGCCAGTGCGCCTGCTAGTCTCTCGACCCTTTGGGTTTTATCGAAAAGCGTTCCCAATTTCTGCTGAAAGACAATCGATTTGAGCTTTTCCACCCGTTCCGCCAAAGGCGTCTGCTTGTCGGTCTCAAAAAAGAATGCTGCGTCACTTAAACGGGGTCTTATTACGCGCTCGTTACCCTTAATGACCTGGCTGGGGTCGGTGCTTTCGATATTACTGACCGTGATAAAGTTTGGTTTCAGCGTGCCCTTGTCGTCTACCAGGTGGAAGTACTTCTGGTGCTCTTTCATAGAAAGTATCAGGGCTTCGGCAGGTACTTCCAGGAAACGCTCTTCGAAGGATCCGGCTAACGCGACAGGCCACTCTACCAGGCCGGTGACTTCATCGAGTAGATCCTGATCGATGACGGCGGTGGCATTCAGGTCTTTCGCGGCCCTCTCTACCTGCTCCCGAATGATAGATTGACGCTGATCAAAGGACGCTATCACCCTGGCTGACTTCAGTGTGGCTTCGTATTCCTCGGGATGGGACAGTGTGAGCGGCCCCGAGCTATGAAAGCGGTGGCCCTGAGTGACCGCAGCTGTGGTTTGGCCCAAAATGGTGCCGAAATCACTTTTTTGTCCTAACATAGCGACAACCCATTGCACCGGGCGTACAAATTCGATGCGATTTGCACCCCAGCGCATACGCTTTGGAATGGGGAGCTGCTGGATGCTCTCATTGATAATATCTGCCAGGCACTTCTCGGTTACCGCGCCCGGTACGCTGCTGCGTACACCCAGCCGCACACCCTTGGTGGTTTCGATCGCCTGTAAATCTCCGGGCTCAACCCCCTGTTTTTTTGCAAACCCCGCTGCAGCAGGGGTCCAGTTGCCATCGGCGTCGCGTGCTCTGTCGGCCGGGGGCCCCAGTGCTTCAACCTGTTTGTCGGCCGCTTCTAGCTGGACGTCCGAAATCAGTACAGCCAGCCTGCGCGGAGATGCGAACCATTGAACCTCCCCGAAACTCAGCTCGCGTTGTTCCAGCCCAACCAGAACGCCATCCCGAAAAGAAAGGCCTAGAGTCTTTAGGGCTTTTGGTGGCAGCTCTTCGGTGCCAATTTCCACCAGCAGGGTTTCGGTATTCATATTCTACTTCTCCTGCTTTTGAATTTTTTCGAGCGCTGCCTGCCTCAGGTCATCGCTGGCCAGGGGAAATCCCAGCCCGGCACGGGTATTGAAATAGGCTTCAGCTACCGCTCTGGAGAGCGCGCGTACACGCAAAATAAACCGCTGCCGCTCGGTAACGGAAATCGCGTGCCTGGCGTCCAGCAGGTTAAAGGTATGAGAGGCCTTCATTACCATTTCATATGACGGCAGTGCTAGTTCTTTTTCGATCAGGCGCATGGCTTCGCGCTCGTAGTGATCAAAGCTGGAGAACAGCTGTTCAGTGTCAGCTTCTTCGAAGTTGTAGCGTGACATTTCTACTTCATTTTGGTGAAAAACATCACCGTAGGTAACATTTCCCTCAGGGCCTCGCGCCCAGATCAGGTCGTAAATACTGTCCACCCCCTGAAGGTACATGGCGATACGCTCCAGGCCATAGGTGATTTCTCCTGTTACAGGGAAGCACTCCAGTCCCCCGACTTGTTGGAAGTAGGTAAATTGGGTGACTTCCATACCATTGAGCCAAACTTCCCAGCCCAGGCCCCAGGCGCCCAGGGTGGGAGACTCCCAATTATCTTCAACGAAACGGACGTCGTGTACTGCGGTATCGACGCCCAGGGCGTTGAGGGAATCGAGATACAATTGCTGAATATCGATAGGTGAAGGTTTCATCACAACTTGAAACTGGTAGTAATGCTGCAGGCGATTGGGGTTCTCACCGTAGCGACCGTCGGTGGGGCGGCGGCAGGGCTGAACATAGGCCGCGTTCCAGGTTTCAGGGCCCACGGCACGGAGAAATGTTGCCGGGTGAAAGGTACCCGCGCCTACTTCCAAATCCAACGGCTGCAATACCACACAACCCCTATCGGCCCAAAATTGCTGGAGCTTCATGATAAGCTCTTGAAATGTAAGTATTTCTTGTTTGGCTTGAGACACCATTCCACCCGTCTACTGATTGCAAAAAGTCGGCTATTATACAGGCTCTTTTGTCGGCATAATACGCGCATTCGCCCAGACTCCCTCGAAAGTGGAATTCGACCAATTTGCCCATGAAGAACATTCAATTAGTACTGATAAAGGGCCTGCTGCAGTTCAGCGCCCTACTGCCATTGTCCTGGGCCCGAGGACTGGGAAGGCTGATGGCAAAGCTGTACTGGCCCTTTGGTGCGCGCAGCCGTAAGGTTACCGAGATCAATCTGGCGCTGGCTTTCCCCGATATGCCACAAACAGAGCAGCGCAAGCTAGCGAAAGCGAGTATTGCCGCGACTGCAGAGCTTTTTACTGAAATGGGACATATCTGGCTGAAACCCTGGAGCCATGTACAGAGCCTGATTTTGGAAACCCACGGGACCGACCCTGTTCTGGCGGCACTGGCCGGTGGCCGGGGGGTGATATTGTTGGCGCCGCACATGGGCAATTGGGAGGTGGTGGGTTTGCATGCCGCGACTCTGGGCAGTGTGGTTTCCCTTTACCAGCCACCGAAAATTGAAGGCCTGGGGCCTATTATCGAACAGGCACGTCAGGCCAGTGGTGCAACCCTGGTGCCGACGGACAGCCGCGGCCTCGCCAAGTTGCTTCGCAGTGTGAAAAACGGTGGGCTTTCGGGCATCCTACCTGATCAGGTGCCGGCAGACCTGAGCTCTGGTGAAAATAGCCTGTTCATCGGCGTGCCCTGTTTTACCGGCACTTTAGCCAGCAATATGATCCGACGCACCGGTGCGCTGGCGGTTTTTGTTTACGCCAAACGGGTGCCCGGTGGGTTTGAGGTCCGGTATGAGTTGGCTGAAGATGACATTTATGACAAGGATACCGCCGTCTCCCTGGCCGCAATGAACCGCGGTGTGGAACAATGTATTCGCTCCTGTGTCGAACAATACCAGTGGGAGTACAAGCGCTTTCGGGTAAGACCCCGGATTGGCAAGGGCGTCTACGACAAAATGTAAGTGCGTTTGGCCGCTTTGCGACCCGCTGCACTGAAGTGTTTAAATCAAAAGGAACAACATGTTTTACGGGAAAATAATCGCTGGTCTTATCGGCCTGCTGGTTGCCGGGCCCATTGGCCTCATCTTTGGTATTTTCATTGGACACAGCTTTGACAAAGGACTGGTGCGGACCTTCGGGTTTGCCTCACCGGAAAATATCGCTCGTATAAAGACCAATTTTTTCGAGACGACCTTTCTATTGCTGGGGCATCTCGCGAAGGCCGATGGACGAATATCGCAACAGGAGGTGGATCACACAGAGCTGATTATTACCCAGATGGGGCTGGACGGGCAGCAACGAAAGCGGGCTATCGAGCTTTTCCAACAGGGTTCGGCTCAGGACTTTCAGTTGGAGTCGGTGATATCTGCCTTCAACCAGACCTGCGGTGCGCAAAAGCAGCTGCAGCAAACCCTGTTGCTGTTTTTAATCTCTCTCGCGCTTGCCGATGATCACACGATAGTCGACAGTGAGCAGGCGGCCCTGCAACGAATTGCGTCGCTAATGGGCTTTAGCGCCGGGCAGCTGCAACAGCTGCTACGAATGGCCCAGGCCCAGGAACAATTTCACAGTCGATCCGGTGCTGCCAGTTCCAGCGGTATCAGCTTGAGTGATGCCTATGTGGCTCTGGGTGTGGATGAGGGGGTCACTGACAAAGAACTGAAGCGCGCCTATAGAAGACTAATGAGCCAGAATCACCCGGATAAGCTGATTGCCAAAGGTGTACCAGAGGATATGATCAAGATCGCGACGGAGAAATCCCAGGAAATTCAGTCGGCCTACGAGATGGTTCGCAAACAGCGGGCTGGTGCGCGCTAGCTACAAGGTGCGCTACTTACAGACGCCAGAACATCGGTGTAAACAGAACCAGTAGTGTGAACACTTCCAGCCGGCCCAAGAGCATGGCAAAACACAAAATCCCCTTTGCCGGCTCGTTAATCGTGCTGTAGTTACTGGTAACCTCTCCCAGCCCGGGCCCGAGGTTATTAAGGGAGGCGACGACCGCAGAAAAAGCGGTTGTAAAATCCAGGCCTGTGGCCATTAATGCCAGAAGTATGGTGACGAATGCCATCATGTAAACCGCAAAAAAGCTCCATACCGCACTGACGACCGCTGCGTCTACACGCCGCTTTCCCACTTTTAATGGAATGACTGCCTGGGGGTGCACCAACTGTTTTAGTTCCCTGATGCCCTGTTTGTAAATCAACATGAGCCGCATCGCCTTCATGCCACCACCGGTAGAGCCCACGCAGCCGCCCATGAAGGAGAACATGAGTAGCATGATGGGTAAGAACGTGGGCCAGGCAGCAAAATCGCGAGTGGCAAACCCTGTCGTGGTCGCGATCGAGACGGCTTGAAATAATCCGTGGGCAAGGCTCTCTCTGGCATCAAAGGTCTGGCTTAAGTAGAGATAGCCACAGGTAATGATGATTCCGAGCAGTAATACACTGAAGAAAAATTTGGTTTCGGAGTCCTTGCGGTAGACGCCGATAGACCGCCGGCGCCAGGCGACGAAGTGTAGGCCAAAATTGATTGCAGAGATGACCATGAAGACGGTGCAAATCATTAAAATCAGGTCGCTTTCGAAATAGCCCATGCTGGCGTCGTGGGTGGAGAACCCTCCTATAGCCACGGTGGAAAACGCGTGGCAGATGGCATCAAAACCGCTCATGCCGGCCGCATAATAGGCCAGGCTGCAGGTGATCGTAATGGCTACGTAGACCGTGAACAGCGCCTTGGCGGTTTCGGTGATCCTGGGGGTGAGTTTACTGTCTTTGGAGGGGCCCGGTGTTTCAGCCCGATATAACTGCATTCCCCCGATTCCAAGCATCGGTAGTACCGCCACGGCGACAACGACAATGCCGATTCCCCCCATCCACTGGAGTATTTGTCGGTAAATCAGAATGGATTGTGGCAGGTTGTCTAGCCCGACGATCACCGTGGCGCCGGTAGTCGTCAAGCCAGAAATGGATTCGAATATGGCTTCTGTCGGCGTCAGCTCCAAAGCCTCTGTCAGGGCAAAAGGCAAGGCACCGTAAATGCCCAGCACCGTCCAGAAGAGGGAGGTAATAAGAAACCCGTCCCGTATTCGCAGTTCGTGGCGGGCGTTTCGCACCGGCGCCCAGAGCAACAGGCCGGAGAAAAAGGTGATCGCAAGAGCCGAAAGAAATCCGGTGATGGTGTTGTCATCCGCCAACAGGGCCATCACCAGTGGCGCCAACATGGCGCTACTAAACAGCATCAACAGCAGGCCCAGTACGCGCATAGAGATGGAAAGATGCATGTGCTAGGAGAAAAACCCGAATCCAACAGCGAACAATTTTTCCACCTGGGAAATTTTGCGGCTATCGACTAAAAACAAAATAACGTGATCATCGGTTTCCACGACGATATGGCTGTGGGCAATCAGTACATCTTCATTGCGCACAATAGCGCCTATGGTGACGCCATCGGGCAGGGAAATCTCGTCCAGTCGTCGGCCCACGACTTTCGAAGAATAGGCATCGCCGTGCGCCGTGACCTCGATCGCTTCAGCAGCACCCCGGCGCAGGGAATGCACGTTACTGATATCGCCTCTTCTGACATGCGTTAGCAGGCTACCTATCGTGATTTGTTGTGGGGATATGGCAATATCGATTTCGCCACCCACGAGATCAGCGTAGGCCGGATTGGCAATCAGGGTGATAACTTTCTTTGCGCCCATGCGCTTCGCCAGCATGGACATCATGATATTGGATTCATCATTATTGGTGAGCGCGCAAAAAACGTCGGTGGACTCGATATTTTCCGATGACAGCAGGCCCGGTTCTGAGGCGCTGCCGTTGAGTACAATGCTATGCTTCAAGCGTTCAGACAAGACCCTGCAACGGCCGTAGGATTTCTCTATGACCTTTACCTGATACTGGTCTTCAATTGACTGCGCCAGTGTCGCGCCTATGTTGCCGCCACCGGCTATCATGACGCGCTTATAGGGCTTGTCCACTTTGCGCAGCTCGGACATCACCGCGCGAATATTTTCTTTTGCCGCGATGAAAAACACTTCATCGTCGGCTTCAACAACGGTATCCCCCTGGGGGATTATGGGGCGGTCATGGCGAAAAATGGCGGCTACCCGGGTATCGACGTCGGGCATGTGATGCCGAATTTCCTGCAGCTCCTGGCCGACGATCGGGCCGCCGTAATAGGCTCTTACCGCAACCAGCTGTGCTTTACCCTCTGCAAAATCGAGCACTTGCAGCGCGCCCGGGTTGGCGATGAGCTGGCGAATGCTTTTGGTTACCAGTTGTTCCGGGCCGATGATGACATCCACTGGGATATGGTCACTGTTGAACAACTTTTCCTGGTAGGCAAGGTAGTTGGGGGAGCGCACCCGGGAGATTTTTGTGGGCGTGTTAAACAGGGTATGGGCGACTTGGCAGGCCATCATATTGATTTCATCGCTGTTGGTGACGGCGATCAGCATTTCTGCGTCATCAGCCCCGGCCCTGTACAGCGTGCTGGGGTGCGAAGCTTCTCCAATGACGATGCCAATATCAAGCTTGTCCTGTAGCGAGCGCAGCCTGTCGCCATCGGTATCTACAATCGTGATATCGTTCTGTTCGTCGGCCAGGTTTTCTGCCAGGGTACCGCCTACCTGACCTGCGCCAAGAATGATGATCTTCATGGACCGTGCAACTGTGGTGAATACTTGAGCACCATAAAGAAATCCCCTGGGGATTGTAAGTGCCTACTACAGGAAATTGTACACATTGCCGCTGAGCGCTGGACTCTAGCCGGCCTTGGTCAGAATGGAATAAAACAGGCCGTCAGCACCGTCCGGGGAGGGTAATAACTGTCGTCCAAAGTCGGTAGCCTGCCCCCAACTGCCCTCGGGTACCCGGTGACTGGCATCGGTTTGCAGCGCGAGGAATTTGGCGATGACCTGGCTGTTTTCCTCCCGCAGTATGGAGCAGGTTGCATAGAGCATGGTGCCGCCCGGCTTTAGTCGTGGCCAAAGCCCTTGCAAGATACGCAGTTGTTGATCGGCCAGTTGGCCTATGTCTTCCGGCCGCCGCAGGGTTTTTACATCCGGATGTCGGCGGATGACCCCGCTAGCGGAGCATGGCGCATCTACCAATATACGATCAAAGCCTTCGCCGGCTTCGGGCGGGGCCGGTGTTGTGGCGTCCATGGTCTGTAGGCTTGCTTCAAGGCCCAGCCGCTGCAGGTTTTCGGAAACCTTCAGCAGGCGCTGCTCGTCTATATCTGCTGCAGTCAGCGACTCCAGATCGGGTTGCAGCTCAAGGACGTGGCAGCTTTTACCCCCCGGCGCCGCGCAGGCATCGAGAATGCGCTCGCCTGGCCTGGCCGCCAGCAAGATGCCTGCCAGTTGGGCGGCCTCGTCCTGCACACTGAGATCGCCATCCGCAAAGCCAGGTAAGTCAGAGACGTCCACCGCTTGCTGTAAGCAGATACCCTGGGGGCTCAAAGTACTGGCGCGGGCTGGAATTCCGGCGATGACCAGCCGTTCCAGATAGTCTTCCCTGTTGACCCGGCGAGTATTTACCCGCAACGACATAGGGGGTTGTCCGTTATTGGCCTCTATAATAGAAGTCGCATCATCCGGCCACTGCTTATGAATTTTTCCGTATAGCCACTGGGGGTGGGCGTTGCTTGTGGCTTCATCCAGGGCGCTGTTCAGGTCTTCCCGTTCCCGCAGGTAGCGCCGTAACAAGGCGTTCGCCAACCCTTTTGCCCAGGGTTTTCCCAGGCTTTTGGTGGCATCGACGGTGGCGGCCACTGCGGCGTGATCTGGCACGCGCATGCCGTCCAGCTGGTAAAGCCCGACTAACAGTAATGCGGTGACATCGCTGTCCTTCTTGCGCAGGGGCTTGTCTAAAAGCTGGTCCAGCACGCCTTTCAAACGTGGGTATTGGCGCAGGGTGCCGTAGCACAATTGCTGTACCAGTCCGCGGTCCCGATCGGTGACCTTTTCAAGGAGTACTGGCATGGCCTGATTGAGCGATTTACCGTTTATAACCTGTCCGACGATGCGAGCAGCCGCGGCGCGAGCATCCAGCGCCACTATTTCGCCCCCAGAGCAGTGCCCGCTGCGAACAAGGCACTTTTGGCATTCAGCATTTGCTCAGCAGACAGGACTTTGCCCCCCGGTAACTGCAGGGAGGTGATGCGCAGTCCGCCGCTACCGCAGCTCACCACAATGCCCTCCTTGTCTGCCTGCGCTATTGTGCCCGGGGACTGTCCGAGCTCTGCATCCGGGAGCACCGTTGCGGCCCAAATCTTAAGCCGATCAGGTCCCAGGGTGGTGAAGCAGACGGGAAATGGGTTAAAAGCGCGCACCAGCCTGCCCAGTGCAGCCGCATCTGCGGTCCAGTCTATTTCGGCCTCTGCCTTTAGTATCTTCTGTGCATAACTGGTACCCGCGTCCGCCTGTTTTCGCGCATTGCCCTGGTGTGCAGGTAGATCGGCGAGTACTTTAAGCAAAAGCTCAGAACCACCCGCCGCCAATTCATCGTGGAGGCTGGCCGCTGTGGCGTTGGAATGGATGGGTATTGTTTGGTCAGCGAGCATATCACCGGTGTCCAGGCCTGCATCCATCTGCATAATGGTTACACCCGTGTTGGCGTCTCCGGAGGCTATTGCGCGCTGAATCGGGGCGGCGCCGCGCCAGCGAGGGAGTAGAGAAGCGTGAACATTGATGCAGCCAAGCCTGGGAATATCCAGTACGGCCTGTGGCAGTATCAATCCGTAGGCCACGACAATCAACACGTCAGCATTCAATGCTTTCAGCTTTTGTTGTTCTATTTGATCTTTTAGTGAGGCGGGTTGCAGCACTGGGATACCGGCAGATTCAGCGAGCACCTTGACCGGGCTGGGTTGTAACTTCTTGCCGCGCCCGGCAGGCCTGTCGGGCTGGGTGAGCACGGCAAGTAGCGTGTGTTTACTGGTCAAAAGTTTTGACAGGTGCTCGGCGGCGAAACCAGGGGTGCCGGCGAAGATAACTCGCAAAGATGAGGTCATCGTTTGTCAGGCCTGCTGGCGGTGGCTTTTTTCCAGCTTCTTACGAATTCGCTGGCGCTTCAGGGGGGAGATGTAATCTACAAATAATTTGCCATCCAAATGATCGATCTCATGTTGTAGGCAAATGGCCAGAAGTCCCTCCAGTTCGCGAGTGAAGGCCTGGCCTTGGTCATCCAGGGCGGTAACCGATACTTTTTTAGGTCGGTTTACAGTCTCATAAAAGCCTGGAACCGACAGGCAGCCCTCATCGTACTCTCCTACTTCGGTGTCAAGAATCTCCACTTCAGGGTTGATGAATACCTGTGGCTGGCTCTGCTCCTCGGAAACATCGATAACCAGAATACGCTCGTGAACATTGACCTGGGTGGCGGCCAGGCCAATGCCCGGAGCCGCGTACATGGTTTCGAGCATATCGGTAATCAGGGATCGGGTCTTATCGGAGACTTTTAGCACAGGCTTTGCTTTGGTGCGAAGCCGGGAATCCGGGAATTCAAGTATTTCGAGTACTGCCATGAGGTTAATGTGCTCTTCAGGAGGCTGTTAGTTACCAGTCTGGCGTGCGTGAATTAATAACATTTGGGGTTGCCAGCGCCAATTTGCCATCGCAAACTGTGGTTAGTATACAGTTAGTGTGGCCGTGCTGCCCAGCAGGACGGTTGTGGTTGCTGTTGGGCGGGATTGATGTAATTGGGGCTCCCGCTGATAATAATTTAAATTATACTGCTATGATTGAAAGAAAATCAGGCAAATAAGAACCAGGGCGACGTAGGGTATAAAAATGAAAATAAAATCATTCTCGGTGTTCTTGTTGCTGGTGTCATTAACGTTTAGCAGCTTGCTACAGGCATCAGTGGAGTTAAAAGAAAACCTTCCGGAAACCTATATCGTCAAAAAGGGCGATACACTTTGGGCGATTTCGGGCATGTATTTGAAAGAGCCCTGGTTGTGGCCCGAGCTTTGGGACGTAAACCCGCAAATCGATAACCCCCATCTTATTTTCCCCGGCGATGAACTGCATCTGGTGTGGGTTGACGGACAGCCGCGCTTACGGGTTAATCGGGGTCGCAATGTGAAGCTTACGCCAAATATGCGTGTTACACCGTTGGATCTGGCTATTCCAGTGATTCCATTGGACGAAATCGGCGCCTTTCTTCTGCGGCACAGGATTCTCGATGCTTCCGAATTGAATAACGCAGCGTACGTCGTTGCGGGTGACCAGCGCCATATTATCAGTGCGCCGGGCGATCGGGTTTACGGCCGAGGGAATTTCCCTGACGGCGAGCGGGCATACGGTATCTTTCGACCCGGGGACGTCTATCGCGACCCGATAACCAGCGAAATACTGGGTTATCAGGCGCAGGACGTCGGTAGCGCCCAGTTACTCAGTAGTAACAAGGACGAAGTTGTTGAATTGGAAGTTACGCGTGTCTCTGAAGAAGTCCGTATACCTGATCGTCTGCTGCCCAACGAGGAGCGGATTCTCGACGCTACCTTTCACCCCCGGGCGCCGAAGAAAGAGATTGTCGATGGCTTTATGATTGCGGTCGATGGTGGTGTGAGCCAGATCGGATCATCCGATATTGTCGTCATTAACCGGGGACTGCGGGACGGGCTGGAAATTGGTGATGTATTGGCGATTTACCAGACCGGGGAAGTGGTCTACGACAAGATCGCCAAAAGTAATGTGGCTTTGCCGGATTCGCGAGCTGGCTTGTTATTGGTGTTTGAATCCTTTGAAAAGGCCAGTTACGGGATTGTCCTGAAGGCAAGTCGCCCGCTTCAGATAATGGATAAAGTTAAAAACCCCTGATTATTACCACCGTTGCCAGGAGGTAACGGGAACACTTCGGGCGGCCTTGGCCACTGTCAGCCGCCCGACTCAAAACCAAACATTACGTCAAGGATGATGTATGAATGTTATGGATGCCAGGCTGTGCCTGCAGCTACACCGTCTTCCCGGGTTGGCAGATCTCCCCCTCGCCCGCCTTTTTCGCCATTATGGCTGTAGCCGGAAAATATGGGATTCTGACCCTCGAACCTGGCCCCAGATGGGTGTACCTCAAGCGACGGTCGATGCCGCGATAGACGTTCAACGCGGTGTTGCCCGCAAGTCGGACCTGCCTAAGATCGAACAACAATTGAACTTTCTTCGGGAAATCGATGCCGAGGTGATCGTCCTGACCGACCCTCGTTACCCGGTATTACTCCAGTTACTGTATGACCCACCCCCAATATTATACGTTCGAGGTGAGCACTCACTATTGCAGCAGGCCCAGGTGGGTATAGTGGGCGCGCGCAAAGCCAGCTCTCATGGCAGGCGCGCAGCCCATAGTTTGGCCGCGGAGCTGGTTCACGCCGGCTTGCATATTTGCTCCGGCCTGGCCGCAGGGATTGACCAGGCCGCGCATCGCGGTGCACTTGATGCAGGAGGGAAGACACTGGCGGTAATGGCTACCGGGCTGGACGTTATATACCCGGCCCGTCATCGCGGTCTGGCGGAGGAAATATCCTTATCCGGTTGTCTGCTGTCGGAGTTCCCCCCCGGCTGCCGTCCCCTGCGGCAGCGTTTTCCAAGGCGCAACCGGGTTATCAGTGGTTTGTCACTGGGGGTGTTGGTTGTGGAGGCAGCGCAGCGCAGTGGTTCGCTCATTACCGCCCGCACAGCGATGGAGCAGGGACGGGAGGTCTTCGCCCTGCCCTGGTCAATGTTTCATACGCCGGGTCAGGGCTGCCTTGGCCTGATAAAAGACGGCGTCAAAATGGTGTTGCGGGTCGAGGATATCCTGGAGGAGTTAGGCCCGCTTTATCAGTGCCAGCGGGAGGCTTTGAACCCAGCGGCCAGCGAACCCGCCGCCGATACCGGCCTGAGCGCAGCGGAATCCGGAGTTCTTGACCTGATTGGCAGTGAGGCGGTTAGCGTTGATGAGCTGGTGAGCCATAGTGGTTTGGCTGTATCGCGGATACTGGCGGTGTTATCTACACTGGAAATTGGAGGCAGGGTTGTGCGCGATGCTGGAGGATATATTCAGTCCTAGTTTAGTTCCCTGAGGGCCCTGAATAGGCATTTTATACAGGACACCCCACTCGGGGCTTTGCCAGCGGTTTGGGAATTGCTAGAATCCGCCTCCTTGCGGGAGGTAGCCCCTTCCAGGTCGTAAACTAAGCCGGAGATTTAATATGAGCAAGCCTTTCGTAGGAATTGTAATGGGTTCTGATTCAGACCTGCCAGTCATGGAATCGACCTTCGCGGTACTGAAATCGCTGGGTGTGCCATTTGAGGCGCGTATTACGTCCGCGCATCGCACACCTGAAAATACCAAGGAATTTGTCGTGGGTGCGGAGTCACGGGGTTGTGCCGTTTTTATTGCCGCGGCAGGTATGGCAGCACATCTGGCGGGAGCAGTGTCTGCCACTACGGTAAAGCCCGTCATTGGTGTTCCCATGAACTCCTCTCTTGATGGCCTGGACGCGCTGCTATCGACGGTGCAGATGCCCGCTGGGATTCCGGTTGCGACTGTGGCAATTGGCAAGGCTGGAGCCAAAAATGCGGCCTACCTGGCAGCGCAAATCCTGGCGGTCGCAGATCCGGATTTAGGTGAGAGGCTGCGCTCCGAGCGGGCCGAGAATGCCAAAGTGATTTTGGCCAAGGATGCGGCATTACAGGACTCACTGAAGGCTTGATTGTGCGCCCTGCTCCGCCTTCGCTGCAGATTACCCGCGCGGTTTCTGTGCTCCACAGAGGGGGGGTGATTGCCTACCCCACCGAGGCCGTCTGGGGGTTGGGCTGTGATCCGGCCGATGAATCGGCGGTCGGGCATCTGCTCTCATTAAAGCGAAGGCCTGTTGATAAAGGGTTGATTCTTGTCGCCAGCGATGAGGCGCAACTGGCATGGTTGCTTGAGGACCTGAGCGCCGACCAGCGACAGCGACTCAGTCAATCCTGGCCCGGCCCTGTGACCTGGCTGCTGCCACACAGGGGCCGTGTGCCGCCGTGGATACACGGTGACCACGAGACCGTCGCTGTGCGTGTGAGTGACCATCCGGTTGTGCGGGCCCTCTGTGATGCCTGGGACGGTGTGATGGTTTCAACTTCGGCAAACCGGGCGGGCTGTAATGCAGCACTTCATCAATATCAGGTCAGACGCTATTTTACGAGCGGTTTGGATTTTGTGGTGCCGGGTGCTGTGGGGGCGGCGGGACGCCCCTCCCAGATACGTGATTTGGCCAACGATCGAATTATCCGCCCCTAGGTACACTAACGGTATTGTTTATGTAGTATCGCGCGTATAATGCTGCGCCGTCGACAACTGCGGAAAAGCCTTACATGCAGATTGAACAGCTTAAGTCTTATCTTCTGGGATTGCAGGATCGCATTTGTAGTGCGTTAGCTGAAGAGGATGGGCAGGCCTCATTCACGGAGGAAGATTGGCAGCGACCCGAAGGCGGCGGGGGCCGCAGCCGTGTGCTCGCTGATGGCGCAGTATTTGAAAAAGCCGGCGTGAATTTCTCCCATGTCGCCGGTGAAAATCTCCCTCCCTCCGCAACTGCAGCTCGGCCTGAACTGGCAGGCCGCAGTTTTCAGGCCATGGGTGTTTCCCTGGTTATCCACCCCCATAACCCCTACGTACCCACTTCCCACGCCAATGTGCGCCTGTTTGTCGCTGAAAAGCCCGGAGAGGAGCCCGTATGGTGGTTTGGTGGAGGCTACGACCTGACCCCCTACTATGCAAATGTAGAGGATTGTGTCAGTTGGCACCGGGTGGCGGCCGAGGCCTGCGAGCCCTTTGGCTCTGATGTCTACCCCCGGTATAAGGCGTGGTGCGATGAATATTTTTTCCTCAAGCATCGCGACGAGCCCCGGGGAATCGGTGGTCTCTTTTACGATGACTTGAACAGCTGGGATTTCGACACCTGTTTTGCGTTTATGCAGGCCATTGGCGACTCGTTTATACCCGCCTACAGACCGATTGTGCAGCGCCGAAAAAATGACGAATACGGGGAGCGGGAACGGCAGTTTCAATTATACCGCCGGGGCCGCTATGTGGAATTTAACCTGGTGTTCGATAGAGGTACCTTGTTTGGTTTGCAATCTGGTGGCCGGACAGAGGCCATTCTTATGTCGTTGCCACCACTGGTGCGCTGGGAGTATGACTATCACCCCGAGGTGGGCACAGCTGAATATGAACTGACAGATTTTTACCTTAAAGGCCGGGATTGGCTGGCCGACCCCTAAATGCAGAAAGCGAAGCTATGACTAATAATGATAAATACGCAGTCTTTGGTAACCCGATAAAACACAGTAAGTCCCCCGTCATTCACGCAGCTTTTGCTGAACAGTGTGACCAGCCGATGCGCTACCGCGCGGTAAGGGTGAGCCTCGATGGCTTTTCTGAAGCGGCGGGAAGCTTCTTCGAGGACGGTGGTGCGGGACTCAATATTACCGTGCCCTTTAAGCGTGAAGCCTTCGACTTTGCCGATAAAGTGAGCGACAAGGCAAAGCGGGCTGGCGCTGTGAACACCTTGATTCGAAAGCCAGACGGCTTGATTGTTGGCGATAACACGGATGGCATAGGCCTGGTGCGAGACATGATTGCGAATCTGGGTTGGACGGTCAATGGTCTCAGGGTTCTGATTGTTGGCGCCGGCGGCGCAGTGCGTGGTGTACTGGAGCCCTTGTTGCGCGAGCAGCCGAAGGCCTTGCTGGTGGTGAATCGCACACCGGAGCGCGCCAGGGATCTCGCCGATGAATTCGGCGATCTGGGGGAAATTGAAGGCGGTGCCTATTCCCTGATAGGCCAGCGACAGTTTGATCTTGTGATCAATGGCACAAGCGGCAGCCTGACAGGCGATATGCCAGAGTTACCGAGCTCTCTGCTGACAGAGCGAAGCTGTTGCTACGATATGGTCTATGGGGCGGAGCCTACCGTTTTTATGCGCTGGGCTGCCCACCACGCGGCGTGGGCTGTGGCCGATGGTCTGGGAATGTTGGTAGAACAGGCGGCCGAATCGTTTTATCTCTGGCGTGAAGTCAGGCCAGAAACGGGCCCGGTGATCAGTCAGATCAGACATACACTGGCCGCTGCCTAAGAGGGGCTCAGCTGGATTCCAGGGCTTCGATGTGCTGGTTTTTCAGTTTGACGTAATTGGCAGCGGTGTAACAAAAGTATTCCATTTCCTTGGTGGACAGGGCGCGCACCTGTCTGGCCGGACAGCCTGCATAGAGAAAACCGCTGGGCAATTGCTTGCCGGGCGTAACCAGTGCTCCAGCGGCGATGACCACGTCGTCTGCCACCACAGCGCCGTCCATTACGGTTGCGCCCATACCGACCAGAACCCGATTGCCGACGATGCAGCCGTGGAGAGTGGCGTTGTGACCAATAGCGACATCCGACCCGATGACAAGTGGCCAGCCACCATCGTTGTAGGGGCCGGCGTGGGTGATATGCAAGACACTGCCGTCCTGAACACTGGTTCGTTCCCCAATCTGAATACGGTGCATGTCGCCTCGAATAGCCACCTGGGGCCAAATGGACACGTCGTCGTCGAGGGTGACGTCGCCCAGGACAACGGCGGTGGGGTCGATAAAAACTCGCTCGCCTGTGCAGGGTGTTTTACCCTGGAAACTGCGAATATTTGCGCGGTTGTAATGCTTCATTAAGATTCCTGATGTGGGCTGATACTCCCTGCTACAATAGACACTCGGAGAAACGATGGCTAGCGCGGGTACCTTTCTGCCTGTGGATAGAGAAAGATGATGTGAGCGGGAGATGTCGATGAATCGCAGGCGGTTTATAGCGGGGGCCGTTTGTCCTCGCTGTTCGGCGATGGACAAAATTATTGTGGATCTGGATACAGATCAGCGCGAATGCGTGGCTTGTGGCTTTTCCGAGGGACGTCCCGAGGTTCATGCAAAAGAACTGCCTACTCGTGTGAGTCGGGCGGCAGCCAGACGGATTGATACCCCGGAACAGGTAGTCACCCTGGTGGATCCGTCCGCGAATGAGGAGAGTAATGAGCCCCTCTGACCATTTTTCAGGAGGCTAATCGAAGCCTTACCTGCTGGGGCCTCCATGTCAGCTGTTCACCCGCCGTCGGGTTGTCGAAGGCTTCATCTGAGCCTGGGAGATTGCGTACCTGTTCCCAGCTCTGTTCTTTTGCCAGCAGCTGTGAGGCGGCGTATTGCACCAGGTTTTCCAGTTGACCGGCAAGCGTGTCGCCGATCAGGTGGTGGACAATGATATTGGCCTCAGTCATATCGATGGGTAGCAGTGGTTGCTGGAGGTGACGCACGTGATGGTCGTTAACCTCCTCCAGCAAGCGATGTGCGAGAAACGCTTCATCCAACAGCCCCCCTAGCCCTTGCGCATCGGCAATCGCTTCGGGAGGCTGCAGAAAATAGTCTTCGGCGAGGTGTAAAAAGGGTGCGGCATAGCTGTGGAAGCCCAGCCGTTTACTGACAGCAGTGACCAGATTGAGGCTGCTGGGAACACTCTCAATATAGCCGGTAATAAATTCCATCAGGGCTGACAGGGGGTCGTTACGGGGTAGCAACAGCTTCTCTCCAAGCTGCGGCAAACGCTTATTTAGCTGGTCGCGCAACTGCCCGGAAATCCGCTCTTGTCGGACGGCGTCGTCGATTGTTTGTTTGATACCAGATGTCGTCATGGGGCACCCGATGACTATCTCAATGTATTGGCCTATTGATAGAGGCTAGTACATTCCTCCGGATTCGCGAATGTACTTTCATTCTTTCGTTGAGGTTGGCTGTTTCAGCCAGGCTTGCCGGCGGTGCAACCGCCAATAACACAGCTGCAGGGAAAGGCCTCTCGCTCCATTGAACAGTGCAAAAGCAAACCACAGGCCGTGGTTGCCCCAGGCTTGTGTCAGGTACCAGGCAGGCAGGTATACAAACAGGGTGCTGAAGAGCATGGTGAGCATCATATAGCGGGTTTCAGCCGTGCCGATAAATACTCCGTCCAGAAGGTAACTGGGTGCGGCAATAAGTGGTAGCACGACGAGCCACCACTGGTACTCCACCATTAGCCGCTGTATTTGATCGATATCGGTAAACAGGGCGAACAAGGGTATGCGCCACAGCAGGAACAGCAGGCTGATCAGGGTCGCTGACCCCGCGCACCATAAACTACAGTTGCGCACTACCCTTGAGAAGCCTTCCAGATCGCGTCCACCGATACGGTGCCCGGTAAGTGCCTCGGCTGCATAGGCAAAACCATCCATACCGTAGGCGGCCAACATCAGCAGTTGCATCATGATGGTATTCGCTGCGAGCACCTCAGTGCCCAGCTTATCTCCCATGGCGGTAAAGAAGGCGAAGCTGAACAACAGGCAGGTGGTGCGCACAAACAGGTGGCGATTGCTCTTTAACAGGCGACGATAGGCCGACCATCGCAGTAGCTGTTGATAAAATGTAGGGTCAGGGCGCTGGGGCAGGTGTCGCCACACCGCATAAAGGGCGAGAATACAGCCCAGGTATTCAGCAATGACCGTCGCCATGGCTGCACCATCGCTGTTTAGCCCCAGGCCTACGATAAGCAGGAAGTCCAGGCCAATATTGGCGATATTTGTCGTCACTACAATAACCATTGGCCAGCGTGTATTCTGCCGGCCGATAAACCAGCCGACGATGGCGTATGTCATCAATACGGCCGGAGCGCTGTAGATTCGTATCGTGGCGTAGCTTTTGGCGATCGGGACCAGTCCCTCTGAGGGCGACATCAAGGCGAAGCCAAATTGTAGCCACAGCGGGTGAAGGAGTATGACAAGCACGGCCAGGACCAGAGCCAACACGCAGGACTGCGCCAGGATCAGCAGGGCGGCAGTGGCCTGCCCTGCCCCCATCGCTTTTGCCACCAGTCCCGTGGTGCCCATACGAAGAAAGCTGAACCCCCAATAAAGGAACGACAAAATGGCACCACCGATGGCTACCGCACCCAGATATTGGGTGCTACCAAGGTGGCCCAGTATGGCAGTGTCGACCAGGCCCAGCAGAGGAATGGAAATGTTTGAGAGAATTGCAGGCCAGGCGATATCCCATATTTGGTGGTTTAGGCTTCTTATTTTTGCCATATGTTGAGTTCTTGGGGTGTGTTCGAGGGGGCTCTGCATCGTATTAATGCCAGTGCATACTGCCAGTAAACAGTATCTTAGTGTTTTTTACAGTCAAGTTTCGCTATAATCGCCGCGCTTTGCCGTTGCGACGGATTGTCGCAGGGCATTAAAGAAGTCAATTGACCAGTTAAGGCAGTGTATAGCCAGCCAGTTGTTAGTGTTTAGCAACGGCCAGCTTGCATTGCCGTTTGCCGTGCTTGAAGCCCGGTTTTGGATGGGTATCCTTTTTCACATTGGGCCCCATTCATTGCGAGCTGGTCAGTTTGGGGATAATCACTACAACATAATGGAGACACGGGGAATGTGTTTTGAAGCGAAACGGCTGTACCAGCTGGCGCTTGGTCCTGTGCTGATGCTAATGAGCATGATCAGTGCCGGTGCCTGGGCTGACGATGCCGAAGCTAGCACAGTCAATATGACGGCTGGTGTAACGAGTGTGGGTCAAAGTATTTACGACCTGCATATGATCATTCTTTGGATCTGCGTAATTATTGGTCTACTGGTATTTGGAGTGATGTTTTACTCCATTTACTATCACCGCAAGTCGCGCGGCGTTACGCCGGCGACTTTCCACGAAAGCACCACGGTTGAGATTGCCTGGACGGTCGTGCCTTTTTTCATCCTTATCGCCATGGCGGTTCCCGCTACCACGACGCTGCTGGAAATCTACGATTTCGAAGATGCCGAGCTCGATATTATGGTGACCGGCTACCAGTGGAAGTGGAAGTACGAGTATCTGGATGAAAACGGTGAAAATGTTGCGTTTTTCAGTAACTTAAGAACGCCGCAGAGTGAAATATATAACACGGAAGCCAAGGGCGAGCATTATCTTCTCGAAGTCGATGAGCCCGTTGTGATCCCTGTGAACACCAAGGTACGTTTCCTGGTGACGGCTAACGATGTGATCCACTCCTGGTGGGTGCCTGAGCTGGCGGTTAAGAAAGATGCTATTCCCGGATTTATCAATGAGACCTGGACGCTGCCCACGAAAGAGGGTGTTTATCGCGGCCAGTGTGCTGAGTTGTGCGGCAAGGATCACGGTTTTATGCCGATCGTGGTCAATGTGGTGAGCAAAGAAGAATATTCAGAGTGGCTGTCAGCGAAGCAAAAAGATGCGGCTCAGACCAAGGAATTAATGGCTCAGACCTTCTCTCTTGAAGAGCAGATGAGCCGGGGTAAAGGGGTTTATGATCGCAGTTGCCTGGCCTGTCACGGCGCCAACGGCGAAGGCGGCGTAGGCCTGCCAATCGCAGGAAGCCCAGTGGCTACCGGCGAAGTGGGTACTCACTTGGAGGTCGGCATAAACGGTGTGGCCGGCACGGCGATGCAGGCCTTTGGTGGTCAGCTCAACGATGTGGATATGGCGGCAGTGATAACGTATCAGCGCAATGCATTCGGCAATAATATGGGCGATATGGTTCAGCCCATAGATGTCTTCAATCACAAAAAAGGCCAATAGGAGGAGTTTACGATGGGCGATCATCATCACGGTCCTGCCAAGGGCCTGAGTCGGTGGCTTTTTACCACCAACCACAAAGACATTGGAACCATGTACCTGTGGTTCTCATTCTCTATGTTTATTTTGGGTGGCGCATTTGCCATGATCATTCGTGCCGAGCTGTTTCAGCCGGGCATGCAGCTGATCGAGCCCGCATTTTTTAACCAGATGACCACGCTGCACGGACTGATCATGGTTTTCGGGGCGATCATGCCCTCTTTCGTTGGCCTGGCTAACTGGATGATTCCGATGATGATCGGGGCTCCGGATATGGCGCTGCCACGGATGAACAACTGGAGTTTCTGGATTCTTCCGCCGACGTTCCTGTTGCTTGCCTCTACTTTGTTTGTGGATGGCGGCGCACCGGCCTTTGGTTGGACGTTCTATGCCCCTCTGTCTACCACTTACGCGCCTCCTTCAGTCACATTCTTTATCTTCTCGGTCCATATTCTGGGCCTGTCATCTATCATGGGTTCTATTAATATCATTGCCACGGTAATGAATATGCGCGCCCCGGGTATGACGTATATGAAGATGCCGTTGTTCGTGTGGACCTGGTTGATTACAGCCTTCTTGCTGGTTGCGGTCATGCCGGTATTGGCAGGTGCGGTCACCATGATGTTGATGGATATCCACTTTGGTACCAGTTTCTTCTCGGCTGCCGGTGGCGGTGACCCCGTCCTGTTCCAGCACGTGTTCTGGTTCTTCGGTCACCCGGAGGTCTACATCATCATTCTGCCGGCATTTGGTGTGGTATCGCAGATTATTCCTGCTTTTGCCCGCAAGCCGCTGTTTGGTTACGACTCGATGGTTTACGCCACGGCGTCAATTGCCTTCCTGTCGTTTATCGTCTGGGCTCACCACATGTATACCGTGGGTATGCCAGTCGCTGGCGAGCTGTTCTTCATGTACGCCACGATGCTTATTGCGGTGCCCACCGGGGTCAAGGTCTTCAACTGGGTTTCCACTATGTGGCGTGGCTCGATGACCTTCGAGACACCCATGCTGTTTAGTATGGGCTTCCTGATTCTGTTTACTATTGGTGGTTTTACCGGCCTGATGCTGTCCATCGCGCCTGCCGACTTCCAGTACCACGACAGTTACTTTGTAGTGGCCCACTTCCACTATGTAATGGTTGCCGGAGCGGTATTCAGCATGACGGCCGCGGTGTACTACTGGCTGCCCAAGTGGTGCGGCAAAATGTACAACGAGAACATGGGTAAGACACATTTCTGGATCTCGTTCATTGGTTTCAACCTGGCGTTCTTCCCGCAGCACTTCGTGGGTCTGGCTGGAATGCCCCGTCGTATTCCTGACTACGCCCTACAGTTTGCAGACTTCAATATGATGTCCAGTATCGGTGCATTCATTTACGGGGCATCCCAGATTATGTTCCTGTATAACGTGATTGCGACTATCGTAGCCGGCACGCCCACCAGTGAAGAGAAGGTTTGGGAAGGTGCGGAAGGTCTGGAGTGGTCTATTCCCACACCGGCGCCCTACCACACCTTTGAAACTCCACCGCAGGTGAAGTAACGATACCCATGGTGAAACTGAACAATAATCCGATCCTCGATACCGTAACCAAGTTGGTTGCGGTGTCGGTGCTGATGTTTGCTTTCGTTTTTGTGGTCATGGTGCCTTTGTACAATGTGCTGTGTGACGTTCTTGGTATCAATGGTAAGACCAGTGGCCAGGTTTACACTGCTGTGGACAGTCGCGTCGACCTGGACCGCGTGGTAACGGTGCAGTTTGTAGCGACAAATAACGAGGGCATGCCCTGGGATTTTGGTCCCAGTGTCACCGCGATGAAGATCAACCCCGGCGCCGTTAACGACACGGTCTTTCTGGCCAGGAACCCGCTGCAGGATGCCATGGTTGCCCAGGCTATCCCGAGTATTTCCCCAGCAAGAGCGGCGGAGTACTTCCACAAGACAGAGTGTTTTTGCTTCAATCAGCAACCTCTGGAGGGTGAAACCTCCGCAGAGATGCCGCTACAATTTATTGTTGACCAGGATTTACCACGGGACATAAAGACCATCACATTGTCCTATACTATTTTTGATGTAACAGATATGGCGAACGGCGCGATAGCCGCTCGCTGACGCGTTGGCCCGGGGAGGCCAACGTAACAATACGGAGAGACAAAAATGACAAGTCAGACTTCCGAAGAGTACGAAAAGTATTACGTACCGGAAAAAAGCAAGCTGGCATTATGTGCGACGATCGGCCTGGTACTGAGCATCTTCGGTGCAGCCAGTATCATGAACGATATGACCTTCGGCGACCCGGATGCTTCGACCAATTCCTGGTCTATTTTCCTGTTCGGTCTGTTTTTCTTTGTGGCGACCCTGTTTACCTGGTTCCGTATCACAATAAGGGAAAATATGGCTGGCATGAACAGCGCCCAGCTCAAGAGATCCTATGTATTGGGCATGTTCTGGTTCATATTTTCTGAGGTGATGTTCTTCTTCTGCTTTTTTGGCGCCCTCTTCTATTTGCGCAGCCTCGTGGGTCCCTGGCTGGGTGGTGAGGGTGAAGGTGGTCGAATGAATGGTCTGCTGTGGGAGGGTTTTTCCTATGCCTGGCCTATGATGGAGACGCCGCAGGAAGCGGTAGGTGGGGCTCTGGCCCAACCGATCGCGAATAACGGCACCTTCACCAGTCCCCACACCAGCATGGCTTTTGCTGATGCCCATGCCTGGTATGCCTGGCTGCCGATGTGGAATACCCTGATACTGCTTACCTCCAGTGTGACGGTGCATATCGCGCACAATGGCATCCTGGCGGGCAACAAATCCAAATTTAACTTTTGGCTTGGCCTGTCGGTAGTACTGGGTATAGTTTTTCTCTACCTGCAGTACATGGAATACCATGAAGCCTATGTAGAGTTTGGTTTGACGCTGCACGCAGGGGTTTATGGCTCGACGTTCTTTATGCTGACCGGTTTCCACGGTTTTCACGTGGCGATGGGGATGACCATGTTGTTGATCCAGTGGCTGCGCTCGGTGCGCGGTGGACATTTTACGGCCGAGGATCACTTTGGCTTTGAAGCGTCCAGCTGGTACTGGCACTTTGTCGATGTGGTTTGGGTAATGCTGTTCCTGTTCGTCTATATCCTTTAGGGGGCCGGTGAACTAGGGTTGCTGGGACGTTTGTGGGCTTGGCCCGCCGTCCCAGGGATTACGGTTCCCCACTTTACCCGTGGCTACGCTGTAGACTATCAGTGCGGCCAGGGCCAAGCCGATACCCAACCTGACCCCCAGGGAATTCAGGGTTCCACGTTTAGATTTATCCCCCTGATCTTTCATAAGGAAGAAAAAGCCGCTTCCGAGGCTGACGAATAACGCCAAAACCAGCACCATTATTGCAATCTTTAACAAAGGGTATCTCCTGTTCGTCCCGGCGCCAGTATAAACCAGTCGGGGTGGCGGAAGTCGATTTACCTTGCCCCTAGAGGCAGCTCACTGGAATGTAACATGTCCGATACAGGCCTGCGGTTCGATCTGGAGTGGCGCATTAGCCTGCTAACGGCGGTGTTGCTGCCATTTCTCGTGGTATTGGGATTCTGGCAATTACAACGGGCCGATGAAAAAGCGGTTTTGGCCACAACTTGGGAGCTGCGACGACACCAGCCGCCCGTGCAGCTTGAGGCGCTCGCGGGGATAGGCCCTGAAGAACAGGTGTATACCCCCGTACTGCTTACCGGCCATTTCGAACAGGAAAAATATTTCCTGTTGGACAACCGGATACACGGCGGCCGATTTGGCTATGAGGTCCTGTCTCCATTCAGATTGCAGGGAACGGCACTTAGCGTACTGCTTAACAGGGGGTGGATACAGGCAGACGCCGCACGCTTGAGTTTACCTGAGGTCCCATCTGTTCCTGAGGCTGTGACAGTCTCAGGGCACATTTATGTGCCGCCCGGCAGTCCCTATTTGCTGGCAGAACAGGAACTGGAGTCGGGCGGATGGCCGAAACGCATTCAGGCCGTGGAAATGGACAAGTTGGCACCGCTTATAGAGGCACACACAAAAGGCGATGTGTACCCTTATACCGTGCGAACCGATATTGGTCAGGCCGGGGCTTTAACCGTGGATTGGAAAATTGTGAATGTCAGCCCGGAAAAACACCGGGGCTACGCGGTGCAATGGTTCACCATGGCTGCGGTACTGGGCATATTTTATATACTGCGTAGCAGTAATCTGTGGCAGTTATTGTCGCGTAAGAGGAGGCAAGCGGACTAGATGGAAGCAAATAAGCAGAGGCGCAATAGCCGCATGGTGTTGCTTCTCATAGCAGGTGTCCCCCTGACGGTTATCCTCATCGCGACCTGGTTGTGGTATTACGTGGTAGAGGGTGATCTGGACCTGGTGGCCATGTTGGGTACCTCCAATAGCGGTACCCTGGTGCAGCCTCCCCGGCAACTGGACGACATAGATTTGAGTGAGCCAGGCAGCCTGCCGTTCCCGTATTCCGAGCTGGACCCCAAGTGGACATTCCTGATTCCAGGGGGTACACAGTGCGACGTGACCTGCGAAAAAATGCTCTATACCAGCCGTCAGATACATATTGCCATGGGTAAGGAGGTCAATCGTATACGGCGCTTTTACGTCAGCGATACGGCGATCTCGGATATAGGGCTTAAGTTTGAGCAGCTGAGTGATGAGCGCCCTGCCCCTTCTACCTTTGAGGCGTATCTGGCAACTGAGCACAAGGGGATGAAAACGCTTACCATTACCCCCACTGAGCATCGGGCGCTATTGGCCGAGTATCATGAAGCGCCGGATACCTGGTATCTGGTCGATCCTGCGGGTTGGATTATGATGTCCTACAGTAGCGATGTGGATTACAAGGGCGTGATGTCAGACCTCAAATTTTTGTTAAAGAACTCCAGTGAGTGAGCTAGAGATGGCAGACAATCAGCTAGGCAGCCGGGCGAGCTGGCGGGATTACAAAGAACTGACCAAGCCAAATGTGGTCGCTCTGATGATTTTGACGTCCGTGATCGGGATGTTCATGGCGGTGCCTGGGATGGTGCCCCTGGATGCACTCATACTTGGCAACCTGGGGATAGCCATGGTGGCGGGAGCCGCAGCGGCAGTTAACCATCTGGTCGACCAAAAGGTCGACCAGCACATGGCTCGCACGCGCAATCGGCCAATAGCCCAGGGGCGACTGAGCACTTGGCAGGCGGGTATTTTTGCGTTTGTGCTGGGTGGTGTGGGCATGGCCATTTTGCTGATTTGGATTAATCCGCTGACTGCCTGGCTGACCCTTGCTTCGCTGGTCGGCTATGCCTTTATTTACACGATGTTTCTCAAACGAGCAACGCCGCAAAATATAGTGATTGGTGGTCTGGCCGGTGCGGCCCCTCCCCTTTTGGGCTGGGTTGCGGTCACCGGAGAAATTCACGGACACGCCCTGTTGCTTGCCCTGATTATTTTTGCCTGGACCCCGCCACATTTCTGGGCGCTGGCGATCCATCGCAAAGAGGAATATGCAGCGGTCGATATTCCTATGTTACCCGTGACTCATGGAGTGGCATTCACCAAGCTGCATATCCTGCTTTACACCGTTCTGATGTTTCTGGTCACACTGCTGCCCTATGCCACCCGGCTCAGTGGGCCGCTGTATTTGTTGGGTGCCGTGGTACTGGGGTTGGGCTTTCTCTATTGGGCGGTGGAGTTGTTGAGGGATAAAAATCCCAGGGCACCCATTGAGACTTTCAGGTATTCGATCGTGTACCTCATGGCCTTGTTTGTCGTCATGCTGCTGGATCACTATCTCTTTCCCCAGACAATGGCGGTCGTAGGATGAATGACAATATGGCGAGCTCCCAGGCCCGGGGAATCAAAATTACGGTGGCGGCTATAGCGGTCTTTATTTTCATTGTTGTCGCTGGTTTCGTTCACCGTGTGCAGATGCCCCGGGTTATGACCGAGACTGAAATGAAGATAAATGGTGCCTATATCTTTGAAACACCGAGAAATATCGGCGATTTTCAGCTTATTGACCATAAAGGCGACGTTTTTGACCAAACCCGTTTGCTGGGTCAGTGGACGCTCGTCTTTTTTGGGTTTACCAGTTGCCCTGACGTCTGCCCGACGACCATGACGTTTCTAAATGACTTTCTAGGGCAACTCGAAGGCACGGAGGTAGAAGATACCTCGGTAGTGATGATCACTGTAGATCCTGCGAGGGATACTGTTGAGCAATTGGCGACCTATGTCCCCTACTTTAACTCCGCGTTCCTGGGTGTTACCGGCGAGTTCCTCGAAATTCACCGCGTTGCCACTGCGCTTAATACGCCCTTTCGCAAAGTGCCGGGCCAGGGAGAGGACTATCAGGTAGACCATAGTTCCAATGTGGTACTGATAAATCCCCGCGGTGACTATCACGGATTTTTCAAGGCACCACTGGATATGGCAAAGATGAAAGTTACCTATCGATCGGCTCGGTTTCTCTGGGACCGATAGATGATTCTTTAATAGAACTCATTATATATAGCTAACTACAAAGTAAGTAAGCGCACGCTATTTCGCACCCCGTGCTGCCCTGAAGGCAGGCGTAGATACCTATAGGCCCCTCTGCGATGCTTCTGGCGTGCTCCCCGCCGCGCATAGCTATTTCCCAGCGGATGGGCTTTAATCTGCCTCAGCCCAATGATCGCTGCATCATTCACTTCACATCACAAACAAGATCCCCGCTATGTCCTCAATTTCCGCTCCGCTTGTCCTGGTCGATGGTTCCTCCTATGTATACCGTGCGTTTCACGCGCTGCCGCCCCTGACCAATTCCCAGGGGCAGGCCACGGGGGCGGTTAAAGGCGTGATCAATATGTTGCGACGCTTACAAAAGGACTATCCGAAGAGTCCCATCGCTGTGGTGTTTGATGCCAAGGGCAAGACATTCCGGGACGACATCTACCCCCAGTACAAGGCCAACCGACCGCCCATGCCCGATGAGCTGCGAGAGCAGATCGAGCCTATCCATGAGATCGTCAAGGCGATGGGCCTGCCCTATATCTGTACGCCTGGCGTGGAGGCAGATGACGTCATTGGCACTCTGGCCAAGCAAGCCAGTCAGGAGGGTCTGGATGTACTGATCTCCACCGGTGACAAGGATATGGCCCAACTGGTCGACAGCCATACGACCCTGGTGAATACCATGACCGAAACGGTGATGGATGAGCAGGGCGTAGTGGATAAGTTTGGCATTCCGCCGGGGCTGATTATCGACTTTCTCGCCCTGATGGGGGACAAGGTGGACAATATTCCAGGCGTGGCTGGTGTGGGCGAGAAAACTGCGCTGGCCCTGTTGCAGGGCCTGGGCAGCGTAGACGATATCTATGCCAATCTTGATAAAGTTGCAGCCTTGGAATTCCGTGGAGCCAAGAATATGGCTGCCAAACTGGAGGCGGAGAAGGACAAGGCGCTGTTGTCTTATGACTTGGCGACGATCAGGCTAGATGTTCCTCTGGAGCAGGCACCCGCCGAATTGCAGAACAAGACCCCGGATCAAGCCGTTTTGCTGGAGTGGTTTACCCGCATGGAGTTTCGCTCCTGGGTAGAAGAGCTGTTGGGTGATGAGGAGCTGGCACCGGTGGAGGCGCTGGAAACCGATTACGATATTGTGACCGACCAGGCTAGTCTGGATAGCTGGCTGGAGGCGTTACAGTCTGCGGAGGTGTTTGCCTTTGATACAGAGACAACCAGTCTGGATTATATGGAAGCCAGAATTGTTGGGGTTTCCTTTGCGGTGACAGCGGGTAGTGCAGCCTACGTGCCATTGGCCCACGACTATCTCGGTGCACCTGAACAGCTGGATAGGGAGCAAGTGTTAGCGCAGTTAAAACCGCTACTGGAAGACCCTGAGCAGCGCAAGGTCGGGCAGAACCTGAAGTACGATGCCAGTGTGCTGGCTAATCACAATATCGTCCTGAGAGGTATCGCCTTCGACACGATGCTGGAGTCCTATGTGCTGGACTCCACGGCGACACGGCACGATATGGACAGTCTGGCCCTGAAATACCTGGGCTGCAGCACCATACATTTCGAGGATATTGCGGGCAAAGGAAGCAAGCAGCTTACGTTCAACCAGATAACGGTAGAGGAGGCGGGGCCCTATGCTGCGGAAGATGCAGATATTACCCTACGCCTGCACCAAAAGCTGTGGCCCCAGCTGGAGACGGAACCCGGATTGCGTTCGGTATTCGAAGAAATCGAGCTGCCACTGGTGCCTGTTTTATCGCGGGTAGAGCGGCAGGGCGCCTATATTTCCCGCGAGTTACTCGTGGAGCAAAGCGGTGAGCTGGGCAAGCGACTGCAGGCGCTGGAAGCGGAGACTTATGAACTTGCAGGACAGGAGTTTAATCTCGGTTCCCCCAAGCAACTGGGGCAGATCCTGTTTGAAAAGCTGGAGTTGCCGGTGATCAAGAAAACCCCGAAAGGGGCGCCGTCAACCTCGGAGGAGGTACTGGTAGAGCTCGCACTGGACTATCCGTTGCCCAAGTTATTATTGGAATACCGCAGTCTAAGCAAATTGAAATCAACCTATACCGATAAACTGCCGGAGATGATTAACCCGGCGACGGGAAGAGTGCATACCTCTTACCATCAGGCCGTGACCGCGACTGGGCGCCTATCGTCCTCCAATCCTAATTTACAGAATATCCCGATTCGCTCGGAAGAGGGCAGGCGTATCCGGCAGGCATTCATAGCCCCTCCGGGGTATAAAATTCTCGCCGCGGACTATTCCCAGATTGAACTGAGAATTATGGCCCACTTGTCGGGTGACGCGGGCTTGCTTAAGGCCTTTAGTGAGGGCCTGGATGTGCACCGGGCAACCGCCGCAGAGGTATTTGACGTTTCCTTGGAAGATGTATCCGGGGACCAGCGGCGAAAGGCCAAGGCAATCAACTTCGGGCTCATTTACGGAATGTCCGCTTTTGGCCTTGCCAAGCAGCTGCACCTGGGGCGGCATGAGGCTCAGCAATACATCGATCGGTATTTTGAGCGGTATCCGGGCGTGCAATCGTATATGGACAATACCCGGGCTGTCGCCAAAGAGCAGGGCTATGTTGAGACACTCTTTGGCAGGCGACTGTACCTACCTGAGATCAACGCCCGTAATAAGATGCGTGTACAGGCCGCGGAACGTACGGCGATAAACGCTCCCATGCAGGGAACGGCTGCCGATATTATTAAGAAGGCGATGTTGACGGTAGATCATTGGTTGAGCGATAGCGAAGTGGATGCCCGCATGGTGATGCAGGTACATGATGAATTGGTGCTGGAAGTGGCGGAAAGCCAGGTAGAGTCGGTAAGCGCGCGTCTTTGCGAATTAATGTCTGCTGCCGCTGAGCTGTCTGTTCCCCTGCTGGTAGAAGCCGGGGTGGGAGACAACTGGGATCAAGCCCACTGAGTGGGGACCAGGCCGGAATGCTTTCTGTCTGCCGAGGGTAGGTTTTTTTTGAAGTTATACCCTGGCAGGGAACTCATTGGTAAAGGGCCGGTCATAAGGTATGTAGCGTTTGCTACACCCCGAATTGCTTGTTCTCCATGGGTAATTCGGGGCATGTCTCTTCCCCAGAGGCTACTACATGCCCGGCAGCTGACTTCCCCTCAGCGGCCGGGCTTTTTTATTGCTACTCAGGATCCACTGCCTCCCCGGCGACTTCTTCGTTTTCGTAGACGCTGGTATCCGTTAGCCAGGCATTGAGCACGCTGATTAACTCCTCATGTCCCGTGTGTTTCAGCGCAGAGAACAACTGTACGCTCACCAGCTCCCGGTGTTCGCTTACCTGTGCGCGTACTTGTAGCATTGCAGCCTTTGCCGGCCCTTTTTTGAGCTTATCTGCTTTGGTCAGGAGGATGTGAACGGGCATATTGGCAGCGATGGCCCAGCCCAGCATCTGTTCATCAAATGGTTGCATGGGGTGGCGGGTGTCCATGAGCAGTATTAATCCCCGCAAACTCTCCCTGCGCTGTAAGTAGCCCTCCAGCTGCTTAATCCAGGCCAGTTTTACGGCCTTGGGCACTTTGGCGAAACCGTAGCCAGGTAAGTCGACCAGTCTCTGTTCTTCTGAGAGGGCAAAAAAGTTTAAAAGCTGGGTGCGCCCCGGGGTTTTAGATGTTCTTGCGAGTTTTTTGTTTTGAGTTAAGCTATTGATTGCACTCGATTTTCCTGCATTTGATCGGCCGGCGAAGGCAACTTCCCAGCCCTGGTCAGGTGGACATTGGGTGACTTTGCTTGCGCTGGTCAGAAATTCCGCCTGACGATAATTGGGCGCTTTTACGATCATATCTTGATCTGTATTATCCATTGAGAGGTATTGCCTTTTTTGGTGTGAGCATCTCGTATATAATGCCACAGCTTTTTCAACCAGTTATCAAAAGCTTGTATAGTTAGGCTGGATAAATTCAGGGAAATACATTGAGGTTACTCATGAAAAATTTGTTTGCGGCTTTATTGCTGTTGTCTGCAGGTAGCGTATATGCAGAGGTCAATATGGAAAAATACAACAAGAGCTGTGTTGTTTGTCACGCCTCCGGTGCTGCAAATGCCCCGAAAACCGGTGATGCCGCTGCCTGGGAGCCCCGTATGGCAAAGGGTATGGACGTATTGTTGCAATCTGTCGAAAGCGGTTTGAATGCGATGCCACCCAAGGGCATGTGCTTCGATTGCAGCGCTGAAGAATACCAGGCAATGATCGAATTTATGGCCAAGCCGGCAGAATAAGCGGGCTTTTCACCACTTCCAGACTGGAATCAACATGAAGAAAGTAGTCATTATGCTCGGCCTTTTATTGGGCGGAGCACAAGCCGTATATTCCGCAGATGCCCCTATGAGTGGCGATGCAGCAGCAGGAGAAAGTCAGAGTGCCGGCTGTTCAGCGTGTCACGGCGCGGACGGTAATAGTGCGGTGCCAAGTTTCCCCAAGCTGGCAGGGCAGGGTGAGCGCTATTTGCAAAAGCAAATGCGGGATATTCGCGACGGATCTCGTCCCGTCCCCACGATGGCTGGCCAGCTGGATGGTAAGTCGGATCAGGATTTGGCTGATATCGCTGCGTTCTATGCGTCCCAGGCCGCTTCTGGCGGGAAAACAGACCCTGAGTTACTGGCTTTGGGCGAAAAGGTTTATCGCGCCGGTGTCCCTGAACGCAACGTGGCCGCGTGCACTGCCTGCCATTCCCCCACCGGGAAAGGTAACGCGCCTGCTGGATTCCCGGCACTAGCGGGTCAACACGCCGAGTACACAGCAACTCAGCTGACGATGTACCGTAAGGGCTACGAAGATGAAACCGGGCGCACTAACGATGGTGACGCGAAAATCATGCGCACCACAGCCTTTGGTCTCAGCGATAAGGAAATCCAGGCGGTTTCCAGTTATATTGCGGGCCTGAAGTAGTTCGGGCTGCGCGCAGTGTAAAAGGCGGCTTTTAGCCGCTTTTTTTTGCTCAGTGGGAGGGCTCATCGGGGGTAAACATCGACTTGGTGAGCCATAAAGGCGCCCGGTCGGGCGTCAGGCCACTAAGTCGATGTTTACCCCCGATGAGCCCGGGTGCCGAGAGAGAGGGCGTTAGCTATCAATGTATTCCCAGCGTGTTGAGCTAAAGAGAATCGAACCCCGGTGGTATTTTGTTGTCTTATTTTGGTAATTTGTTTTTTTTGGAGAGAAGAATGATCAAGCGTTTGTTGTTGTCCCTGTCACTATTAATTCTTGCCCCGATGGCCGTCATGGCACAGGACGAGGCCGTAAGCTATGTGGAGGGTACGGATTATGATCTCATCACACCTGCTGTTAGAACCGCCAACCCGGCGAAAATAGAAGTGGTTGAGTTCTTTTGGTATGGCTGTGGTCACTGCTACAACTTTGAACCCCTGATCGGGCAGTGGAAAAAATCACTGGCCGAAGATGTCGTTTTCATCGGTTCCCCGGCGGTATGGAACCAACCGATGGAGCTGCACGCCAAGGCCTACTATGTGGCCGAGGTTCTGGGAGTGAAAGACACCCTGCACACGGCGCTGTTTCAAGCGATGAATGTCGATAAAAAGCGTCTTTCCACCGATGCAGAGGTAGCCGCGATCTTTGTAGCTAACGGCGTGGCGGAAGAAGATTTTAACAAGGCACTGCGCTCTTTCGGCGTCACCAGTCAGTCGAAGCAAGCCTCATCCCGGGCGCGCGCGGCGAAAATAACAGGCACGCCGGAAATGATGGTCAATGGTAAGTACCGCATCAGCACCCGCAAGGCGGGTAGTCAGGCTAAAATGCTTGAAATTGCCGATTTTCTGATAGCGAAAGAGCGGGCTGCGACAGGCAGCTAGGCAGCATTCTCTGTTGTCTGTGGTTCCGGTCTGTCTGGAATCACAGGCTACATCCCACTGGGGTAGTTTTCCAGCGATGCCTTGCCACTGTCGCGAATCAGGCGGAATCCCAGGGCGTACTCTCTTAGCATCTCCAGGCAATAGGTCAGTCGCTTGTCGAAATACTCCTGCGCGTCCGGCTTATTCTTATCGGCGTCGGCGTTAAATATGGTTTCCACATAGCGAATGATCAGGTGCTCCGGTAAATAGCAGATTCGGCTGTTCTTGTAGCTGCTCATTCGCAGCTCTGCTATGGGATAGGAGCCGCCGTCCGCACTGGAGATGGCAACGATCAAGGCGGGCTTGTGTGCCAGTTCTTCACCGGCCGTCCACATCAGGAAGAAATTCTTCAGTCCTGCCGGGGCCATCCCATGCCATTCGGGGCAGAGGATAACGAAGGCGTCGCAGGCATGCAGCTCTTTACTCAGGGGTGCGAGGGTCTTTTGCCACTGATCATCCCCCTGCCAGATGCTTTCGTCCCAGAGAGGTAGTGGGTTGTCCGCGAGGTCGTAAAGCCAGGTCGAATCGCAGAGCCCCTGTTGTAACAGCACCTTTTCAATATGTCGGCCGACTTTCCCTGTCTGGGACTGCTTTCTGTGACTGCCGCAAATAATACCGATTTTCATGCATCTTCCTATTTGATTGAATGATGGCCCCAGTGTACCTCGCCACTCCTAATGTCACATTAGGCATGACGGTACACCAGGGTTACTTAAACCCGCGCGAAGTCCTGGGAATTCCCGGTCCAACGCGCGATTAACTGCTCTTCCAACTCTGGATATTGGTCCCGGGTGGTTTGTGCCAGTTCCTGTACCAGATCCAGTAAATGGTCGTGAGCGGGAAGCTCGGCAACACGAAATGTCATAAGCCCTGTTTGCCTTGTTCCCAGGACCTCTCCAGGACCCCGTAATTCGAGATCCTTTTCCGCGATATAGAAGCCATCGGAGCTCTCCCGCAGGGCCTGTAATCGCTGCTTTCCCGTGTGCGATAAGGGGGTTTGGTAGAGCAGGACACAGTGGCTGGCCTGTGAGCCCCGCCCGACCCGGCCCCTGAGCTGGTGAAGTTGCGCGAGGCCCAGGCGCTCAGGATTTTCGATAATCATCAGGCTGGCATTCGGCACATCTACGCCAACTTCAATGACCGTAGTGGCGATGAGAAGTGACAATTCGCCGGCTTTGAACTGTGCCATTACGGCCTGTTTTTCGGCGGGTTTTAGTCGCCCATGTACCAAACCAATCGCGAGATCGGGTAATTGGGCGGCCAGCTCGGTGGCAGTAGCCTCGGCGGCCTGTGCCTGCAGGCTCTCGCTCTCTTCAATCAGGGTGCACACCCAATAGGCCTGGCGGCCGCTTAAACACGCAGAGGCTACGCGTTCAACAATTTGTGGGCGCCGGCTGCTGTCAATGAGCACCGTCTCGACGGGCTGGCGTCCCGGAGGAAGCTCATCGATGACCGAGCAGTCCAGGTCCGCATAGGCAACCATGGAGAGGGTTCTCGGAATTGGGGTTGCGGTCATGACCAGCTGATGAGGCCTGCCTACGTCGGCATCGGCCTTCTCGGTCAGCGACAGTCGCTGATGAACGCCGAACCTGTGCTGCTCGTCTACGATGACCAGCCCCAGCAGGGAAAAAGAAACATCTGCCTGGAATAGCGCGTGGGTACCGATGACCAATGCAGCGGACCCACTCCCTATGCGCTCCAGGGTTTGCTCTCGCTTTTTGCCCTTCAGCCTACCTGTTAGCCACTCCATCGTAATATCCAATGGACCGAACCAATCCGAGAAATTTTGCCAGTGCTGTTCGGCGAGGATTTCTGTTGGGGCCATGAGTGCAACCTGAAAGCCACTACCGATCGCCTGAATTGCCGCAGAGGCCGCCACCAGCGTTTTCCCCGAACCAACATCACCCTGCAGCAGGCGATGCATCGGGAAGGGGCGCTCCAGGTCTGAGGCAATTTCGCCTATAACACGGGACTGGGCAGCCGTTGGCGAAAATGGCAGGCTTGCCATAAATGCATCCATGGCTGGCTGCTGTCGCGATAGTGGGGGGGCGCCAGCCAATTGGTGTTTAGCCCGCAGGCGCTGAAGAGAGAGGTTATGAGCAACCAGTTCTTCCAGGGCCAGTCGTAATTGGGCGGGATGACGGCCCTCGCGCAACAGCTCCTGGGGTGCATCCGGGGGAGGTGCGTGAAGGTATTGTAGTGCCTCAGACAAGTCATAGGGGTAGGCTTGGTTGGAAGGCAGTAAATCGCTGAGCTCTGCCCGCCTCAGCCAGGATACTGCCTGCTCACACAGCTTGCGCCACTGGTTCTGTGAAATGCCGGCGACGGTGGGGTAGATCGGGGTGAGCCGGTCTTCCAGGCTCGATTCACCAGCGGTTAGCAGGCTATATTCCGGGTGATACATCTCAAAGCCGGCGCTGCCACGGCGTACCTGCCCGTAGCAACGCAGCCGTGTTCCCGGTTGCAGGTTGTTCTTTTGGGCGGCGCTGAAATGAAAAAACCGCAGGGAGATAGTGCCACTGCCATCCTGGATTCGGGCCACCAGGCTCCGCCGCCTGCCAAAAATGATGTCTGCAAGCCGGACTTCGCCTTCAATGACCAAATCATCGCCTTCACGGGCTGCGGCGATGGGGGTGACGCGGGTGCGATCCTGATATCGCAGCGGCAGATGGAACAATAAGTCCTCGACTTGACGGACGCCACACTCCGCCAGTTTTTCCGTTAATTTTGGGCCGACGCCCCTCAGCTCCCTGACCGGAAGCCCTGCTATCCCTGTCATACTGGCTTAATCCCTGAGTGCTTCGGTGAGCATGTCGATAGCTTTGTGCCGGGGACAGCTGGTTCGCCAGGCCAGTGCCACAGTGCGCGTGGGTCCGGGTTGCTGGAAAGGTCGCACAACCAGGTTCTCGGCTTCGTAATGGCGCTCGGTCGCTGCAGATGCCGGCAGTATGGTGATGCCCAGGCCACTGGCGACCATGTATTTCAGGGTCTCCAAAGAGCTACCTTCCAGCACGGCCTGGCCATTGCGGTGATTGTTGCTGATGGCGTCCTGTAGCCCGGGGCAGGCCTCCAGCACCTGATCGCGAAAGCAATGCCCCTCTCCCATCAGCAACACCCGGTGGCTGGCCAGTGCAGCGGGGTCGATACTTTTTGCTGACGCCAGCGGGTGGTCTGGGGGCATCAGCACGACAAAGGGTTCGTCGAATACCGCGCGGGTCACTACATCGGGTTCGTTAAAAGGCAGTGCGATGAAAATCGCATCCAGGTCACCCCGGCTAAGCTTTTGGCGCAAACTGGCGGTGTAGCTCTCTTCTATATACAAGGGCATGTCGGGGGCGCTATCCTGCAGCCGATTAACCAGGCGTGGGAAGAGATAGGGCCCTACGGTATAGATTGCGCCGATAGATAAGACAGCGCCCAGGGGATCTTTACCCAGGTCGGCCATGTTGAGGAGGTTTCGGCTCTCCTGTAAAACTGTGCGGGCCTGTACAACGATTTTCTCCCCGATAGCTGTGGCGATTATCCGCTGTCGCGAGCGTTCAAACAGGCTGACACCCAGCTCGTCTTCAAGTTTTTTGATCGCTATGCTCAAGGTCGGTTGGCTTACGTTGCACTGCTCAGCCGCTTTGCGAAAGTGGCGTGTTTCGAAGAGGGCCACAACGTAGCGTAGTTCCGTTAGTGTCATAGTGATAGGTCTTTGGCTTGTCCGGGTATAGTGTAACCAGAGTGAGATTCTATTATGAAGCCAAATTCGATCTTAATCATTGGTTGTGGTGACCTGGGTGAACGGGTGGCTGGCCTGCTCAATCCTTCGGGGTTTAGTATCGGTGGCATTTGCCGTCATCCCGAACAGCTATCGCCGCTATTTACCGGGCGGTACCATGCCGATTATACCCTGCCCGGCAGCCTGGCGTTTTTGGAAGAATTGGCGCCGGACTATGTGCTGACCACGTTTAAACCAGCGCAAGCATCCCCGAAGGGTTATCAAGCCGGCTTTCCCGAGGCTATGGACAATTTGCTCACGGGTTTGGGGGCACACCGCCCCAAAGGCATTTTCATGGTTTCAAGCACCCGGGCTCTGGCTGAGCAAAAGGGTGCCTGGGTTGACGAGCAAAGCGCCGCAGCCGAATCGGGCTATGCGGCCAGGGCAATTGTTGAGGCCGAGAAGAGGCTGCAGGCATCGGGGCTACGGGCGTGTATCGTTCGATTTGCAGGTATTTACGGCGACCGGAATGGGCGGCTGTTGAGCCGTGTGCGCGGTGGGGAGATACGCGCCGAGCAACCCGCATGTTATGGCAATCGTATACATCGGAATGATTGTGCCGGTATGTTGGTACACCTATTGAACCTGGACCACTGCGAACGGGCGCCACTCTATCTCGGCGTCGATAATGAGCCCGCACCACAGCATGAAGTCGAGAGGTGGTTAGCAAATGAAATGGGCGTGAATGCCCTCCCGGTAGAGCAGGCCCCACGGGGGCACAAACGCTGCAGCAACCGACTCATTACGGCAAGCGGCTATCGGTTTTTATACCCATCGTACCGCGAGGGGTATCGGGCAGTTATGGCGCCCTGAGAGCGTTCAAACTGCCAATATGGCTTCTACTTCTATGCCTACACCTTTTGGCAGGGCGGCAACCTGGACACAGGCCCGGGCAGGGTAGGGCGCTTCAAGGTATTGAGCCATCACGGCATTGACTGCGACAAAGTCCTGCAGGTCGGTCAGGGAAATATTGATCTTGACCGCATCGTTAAGCGTTCCTCCGGCGGCGTTGGCAACTGCCGCCAGGTTTTTAAATACCTGGTTTGCCTGGGCAGAGATGTCGCCCTCCACGATCTGCATAGTTTCCGGCACAAGCGGTATCTGGCCCGATAACCAGACGGTATTTCCCACTTTGATCGCCTGTGAGTAGGGTCCTATGGCCTCGGGGGCATTGGGTGTTGATATAACCGCACGGTTGCTCAATGGTCTTCTCCTAAAAATTAAACGTCGCCGCAGCCGGGCTCAATTAGTGACTCTGGTTACCTTGCGGACGGAGCTCAGGGTTCGCAGGCGCTTCATGATTCTGGCGAGGTGTACCCGGCTTTTGACTTGCATAGCCAGGTCTACATAGGTGAACTGATAGTCTTTGTCTTCGGTGGAAATTTTGTCGATATTGACGTCCATGCTGTTAATACGGGTTGCCAGGACAGCAATCATCCCACGCCGGTTTTCAACTTCGATACGCAGCTCCGCACCGTACTCGCCTTCAACAAGGCTGTCCCATCGCAGGGCGACCAGTCGCTCAGTGTTGTCGCGCATTTCCGCAAGGTTATTACAGGTTTCGCGGTGTACCACCATGCCCTTTTCAGAGCTTAAATAGCCCTCAATGGCATCGCCGGGGATGGGGTGGCAGCAATTTGCGTAGCTGACCATAAAGCCTTCGGTACCGCGGATGGCGACGGGTTGTATTGCTTTGCCCTCACTTGCTTCCTGGCCAGAGATAGCCCCACCCAATATTTGCTGGGCGGTGATGCCTGGCAGCCGGTTACCCCGTGCGACATCTTCTAGCAGGTCAGATAAATCCGTGTAATTGTGGGCTGACATGAAGTCCGGTAATTGCTCGCCGGAGACGTCTTCCAAGCTGCTCTCCAGAGCCTGCAGTGCTTTTCCCAGCAGTCGCTCCCCCAGAGTGATAGAGTCATCGCGGGTTTGGTTTTTCAGGAAGTGTCGTATATTGGATCTGGCCTTTGCCGTCACCGCGTAGTTGAACCAGGAGGGGTTTGGTCTCGCTCCTGGCGCTGTAAGAATTTCTACTGTGTGCCCACTTTGTAATGGCTCAGACAGGGGCGCCAGGCGACGGTTAATGCGACAGGCAACACAGCTGTTGCCGACATCCGTATGTACTGCATAGGCAAAGTCGACCGCGGTGGAGTTGCGCGGGAGTTCCAGAATTCGGCCTTTTGGGGTAAAAACGTAGATTTCATCGGGAAACAGGTCAATTTTTACGCTTTCAATGAACTCCAGGGAATTGCCCGCGCGCTGTTGCATTTCCAGTAGACCCTGAACCCACTGTCTGGCCCGGGCGTGGCTGCCATTCGCTGATTGTCCATCGCTTTTGTACAACCAGTGCGCGGCAATACCGTTATTGGCCATCTCCTCCATCTCTTGCGTACGGATCTGGATTTCGATCGGGACTCCATGCATACCCATTAACACGGTGTGCAGGGATTGGTAGCCGTTAGCCTTGGGAATAGCGATGTAGTCCTTAAATTCGCCCGGTACGGGTTTGTACAGGCTGTGTACGCTGCCTAGTACCCGGTAACAAGTGTCAACTGAATCGACAACGATACGAAATGCGTAGATATCCATAATTTCAGAGAATGATTTACGCTTCGTCTTCATTTTTTTGTAAATGCTGTAGAGGTGCTTCTCCCGTCCTACGACCTCAACATCATGCCCTTCCTGGGCCAGGGTGGTTTCTATCTGGTGGCTAATTTTGTCGACCAGTTCTTTGCGGTTTCCCCTGGCTTTGCGTAGCGCGGCCTCGATCCGTCGCGCACGCATTGGGTATAGCGCTCCGAAGCCCAGGTTTTCGAATTCCATCCGCACCGTATTCATGCCCAGACGCATGGCGATGGGGGCGTAGATCTCCAGGGTTTCTCGGGCGATACGCCGGCTTTTCTCCGGTTTCAGCACGCCCAGGGTGCGCATATTGTGCAGGCGGTCTGCCAGTTTGACCAGGATCACCCGAATATCCTTGGCCATGGCGAGGGCCATCTTCTGGAAGTTCTCGGCTTGTTTCTCCGCCAGGGAACTGAATTCAATCTGCGTCAGCTTACTAACGCCATCAACTAATTCAGCGACAGTTGGCCCAAACTGGCCGCCAATAGCTGACTTTTCTATCCCGGTATCCTCAATCACATCGTGCAACATGGCAGCCATCAGGCTCTGATGGTCCATATGCATTTCAGCGAGGATGCTCGCTACGGCGAGGGGATGGGTGATATAGGGTTCGCCACTGCGACGCAGCTGTCCATAGTGCGCCTGCTCAGCGAAGTAGTAGGCGCGCTTGACGCTGTTGGCCTGGTCGGGACTGAGGTAACTTCTTAGGGTGGGGTCCAGGGCATCAACGGTTTGCATATCAACTGACTCTTGTTATGTAACCGAAGTTGCCCATAGGGTTTTACAGTGCCTCGATGGCTCCCATAACTTCTGCCAGCTCTTCTTCCGCTTCCAGTTCATCTTCACGGGTCAGGATTTCAGGGCCTACCAGGCCGTCGGCAATTTCGCGAAGCGCGATGACAGTGGGCTTATCGGACTCTTCCTCTACCAGAGGGTCTTTCCCGCCGGTTGCCAGTTGGCGTGCACGTTTACTGGCTACCATAACCAACTCAAAGCGATTCGCTACATTTTCCAAACAATCTTCAACTGTTACACGTGCCATCTATCGTTTCTTCCCATAGTAAATGTCCGCCGACGCATGCATCTGTCAGCGGCATTAGTAGTCATCATTGGAGCCGTGCCGCGAAAATCCGTGGCCGGGGCGCCCTGTGTCCAGGCCGGCGCAGCAGTGCTGGGCCGGAAGAACCGTTAATTATACCCCATTTACCCCCTCTCCCTCCAGCGTGAATATTGCTCATGCCAGAACTGGCGGGGGCTGTGGCCAATCGGACGTTCAATTGAGTAGATCGGCCAGCAATTTCTCCAGGGCGGGAAGCCGGATTTCTGTGCGCATACGCTGGCTGACGATAACGGCTTCCAGGTCAGAGAGGGCAACCGGGAATGTATCGTTGATTACCAGGTAGTCCGATTCCGTATAATGAGACATTTCTTCGACAGCTTCGGACATTCTGCGCCGGATGATGTCGGCGTCATCCTGGCCCCGGCTGGTGAGGCGCTCCTCAAGCGTTGCTTTGGAGGGGGGCAGGATAAAAATGGACTGACTGTCAGGCATTAGTCGCTTGACCTGCTGTGCGCCCTGCCAGTCAATTTCAAGAATGACGTCTATCCCCTGTGTTAGCTGTTCCTCCACCCACAGCTGAGAGGTGCCGTAGAGGTTGTCAAAGACCTGGGCGTGCTCCAGGAACGCTGTTTTATCCAGCATGGCCAAAAATGACTGCTCACTGACAAAGTGGTAATTTACACCATCTTCCTCACCGGGGCGCATGGGCCTGGTGGTATGGGATATCGATACCTTCAAATCCTCACAGCGGTCTATCAGGGCACTGACCAGGCTGGTTTTACCGGCGCCGCTGGGCGCTGAAATGGTGAAGAGTGTTCCTGTACTGTTCATGTTCGATCCTGTTACCTACGGTTTTTATCTCTGGGCACGCAGCTGTTAGCGCGGTGTTTACTCGATATTCTGGATTTGCTCGCGCATTTGTTCGATCAGAACTTTCAACTCTACGGCATTCTGTGTTGTGCTGCTGGAAACTGATTTGGATGACAGGGTGTTTGCCTCACGATTAAGTTCCTGCATCAGGAAGTCCAGCCGTCGGCCGCAGGGACCGCCTTTCTTAAGCGTACGGCGGACCTCCGATACATGGGCTTGCAAGCGGTCCAGCTCTTCGTCTACATCGGCTTTTTGGGCGAGGTGAACCAGTTCCTGTTCGAGTCGGTTGCTGTCTACCTCAATGTCCAGTTCCTGAATACGGGTAATGACTCGATTGCGCTGTTGCTGCATCAAGTCCGGCATGATGGCCCGGGTGGCGAGCACTTCTTGCGAGACCAGCTCCAGGCGCTCCAGCACCATGGCGGCCAGTTTTTCCCCTTCTCGCTTGCGACTTTCAAGTAGTGAGCTTATGGCTTCGCCAAATAATTTCATGGCGTCATTAAGTATTTCATCATCGGAATGAACGCTACTGCGGCAGATACCGGGGAAGTGCAAAACGTCCAGCGGGTTAAGGGGCTGACAATCGGGTAGCTGTGCTTTGATGACAGCGCTGGCCTCCAGCAGTTTTTCCAGCTGTTCGTGGTTGATGGCGAATTCGCTGGTCTGCTCGGGGTTGGACTGTAGCTTTATCATGCAGTCCAGTTTGCCTCTGGCGAGCTTTTTGGTTGCGGCCTCGCGCAAACGCGGCTCCAGTTGGCGCAGGCTGTCGGGTAACTTAAAACTGCAATCGAGATAGCGATGGTTCACTGACCGCAATTCGACGGTCAGCACTCCCTGGCTTGTCACACTGCTCTCTCGAGCAAAGGCGGTCATGCTACAAATCATTCTGAAAACCCCTATTTCAGTGGAGAGTGAGTGTACCAGTTTGCCCGCTTTGCTCCCAGAGGGGGCGTGCTATTGTCGGGGGCAGCGCGGGCTGCGATAACGTATACTGCGCCCCCAGTATTTTATCCGGAGAATATTTATGCAGCGTCCCAGTGGCCGTGAGCCGACACAATTGAGAGATATCAGCATCACCCGTAACTTTACCTGCCACGCTGAGGGTTCGGTTTTGGTGTGTTTTGGTAATACCAAAGTTATCTGTACCGCGAGCGTGGAGCAGGGCGTACCGCGCTTTATGAGAGGAAAGGGCCGGGGTTGGGTAACGGCTGAATACGGCATGTTGCCTCGCTCCACAGACTCTCGTATGGGGCGTGAAGCCAGCCGTGGCAAGCAGGGGGGGCGTACAGTGGAGATTCAACGGTTGATCGGGCGCTCACTGCGCGCCGCGCTGGATCTGTCGAAGCTGGGTGAAAATACAATAACGATAGATTGTGATGTCATTCAGGCTGATGGCGGCACACGTACCGCCGCCATTACTGGTGCCTGTGTGGCGCTGGTCGATGCGATTAACTACCTGCAGCGGAAGAAATTGATTAGCGGCGACCCTTTGCTGCAGATGATAGCCTCGGTTTCGGTGGGTATTTACCAAGGTGTGCCCGTACTGGACCTCGATTATCCGGAGGACTCCGCTGCTGATACCGACATGAATGTCATTATGGGCGAGTCCGGGAGCTTTATCGAGGTACAAGGTACCGCTGAAGGCGCCCCGTTTGACCGCGATGAGCTGAATAGTTTGCTGGACCTTGCCAGTGATGGTGTGGCTCAGCTGGTAGCAATACAGCATGCGGCCCTGGCCGCAGGCTGAAGATTTTATAGCTCTATGTCGTAATCCATGATGACCGGCGCGTGAGAAGAAAAATCTTTGCTCTTATAGATCGCGCCGTAATCGACCGAATACTTCAATCCGCTGGAAATAACATGAAAATCAGACCGCCAGCCATTGCTGCTGCGATCGCCCTCGGGCCACCAGCTGAATTCGTCCTGGTCTGAGTTTATCTCCCTGAAGGCGTCGACATAGCCTGATTCGACCAGTTCATCCATCCACTGGCGCTCCTCAGCTAGAAAACCTGAGGAGTTGCTGTTTTTTTCGGTGTCCTGCAGGTCGCCCGCGGTATGAGCGAGATTCCAGCTGCCGCAGATAATGAACTCGCGCCGTTTGTTGCGAACTTTTTGCAGGTGGCCTTGTAGTAGATTGTAAAATTCGGATTTACGAGACTGTTGTTCCTCGTTGCCTTCTTCCGCCTTAGGCGCCAGCAGGCAGCCGACACTGAGGTTTTCGAAGTCGGCTTGTATATAGCGTCCTTCCATGTCGAAATCAGCGAAGCCCAGGCCCGTCATGATCGCTTTTGGCAATTCTCGGCAGTAAATAGCGACACCGTTCTCCTTACCCCCCACATCGTCAAAGAAGTAAGCATTGTACTCAGGGGGAAAGAAGGTGTTGTCCTGCAAGTCGTACTCAGAACATTGCAAATCCTGGATGCAGACAAAATCGGCATCCTGTTCTTTCAGCCAGTCATAAAATCCGTTTTTCGCAGCGTTCTTTATACCGTCAGCGCTGAAACTGATGATCCTCATTAATAGCCCCTAATTTTCAGAGCGTGTATGATACCGATGCTTTTTGCAACGCAATACACTGTGTTTGTAGCCGGTTCTGCCGGCGTCCATGCCTGGAATCTGGTAGCTATCGTCGCTAATGGTTATCTCTGCGCAGGGCAGGGTATTTTAGAGATAGCGACAGTACCAGACGCAGTTATACAACATATTCCAATTTTGGGGAACTTAAACCCACCTGACTGGACGAATTAATGCACGCATACCAAACTGAATTTATCGATCTTGCGAGAGAACACAATGTACTTAAGTTTGGCGAATTTACGCTCAAATCGGGTCGAATTAGCCCCTATTTCTTTAATGCAGGCGCTTTTTCGAGCGGCCGTGCCCTGGCGACACTGGGGCGTTGTTACGCACAGAGTATCGTAGATTCCGGTTTGCAGTTTGATGTGCTGCTGGGGCCAGCCTACAAGGGGATACCCCTGGCTGCAGCCACGGCCGTTGCTCTCGCGGAGGGCCATGGCATCGATATCCCCTTTGCCTACAATCGCAAGGAACCTAAAAGCCATGGTGAGGGCGGCATGCTGGTCGGGGCGCCATTACAAGGTCGAGTGCTGGTTATCGACGATGTGATTACTGCTGGAACGGCGGTCAGGGAAGTCATAGCCATGATAGAGGGTTGTGGTGCCCAATTGGCTGGCGTGGCGATTGGGCTGGATCGGCAGGAGCGGGGCTCGGGTGAACTGTCGGCCATACAGGAGATAGAGAGGCATTACTCGGTGCCGGTACTGAGTATTATTCAGATGGGGCATATCATCGACTATCTTGAGGCACAGGGTGGGGATTCCGAAAGCGCCAGGGCATCTATGCAAGAATATCGTGAACGATATGGTGTCTGATGTTGTCAAAATTCCAGATTCACAATATATTTAGCGTATGACTTTGACCAGAATTAACATAATTTCCCTGATGGCACTATTGCCGTCGCTATTGTCGCCGTCTTTGGTGCAGGCCGGAGACATGTATCGATATATCAATGATGAGGGCAACGTCGTTTTGGGCTATCAGGTGCCTACCACGGATGTCAAAAAAGGGTATGAGGTTCTGAATGAGGACGGCATTGTTATACAGGTTGTGCCTCGCGAACTGACAGAGGAAGAGCGTGAAAATATCACTGCCCAGGAAGCACTGGTCGCTGCAGCTGAGGCAGAGAAGGAGCGTTTGCGCCTGTGGGATGAATCCTTGTTGTTGCGATACAGTACGGTTGAAGACATTGAAGCTGCACGTAAACGGGCCATGAGTTCACTGTTGATTAATGTGAGTATTTTGCGAAGCAATACACGTTCACTCAAGCAACAGGTTGAGAACTACCAGGCCCAGGCTGCTGATATAGAGCGCAGAGGCGGGGAAGTGGACCCCCAGCGGTTGGCTGCCATTGACGATTTGCAGGGCGAGATCCAGGCAACAGAGCGCTCGATTGTTGAAAGAAACAAAGAAACGGAGGAGGTTAAAGCGGCATATCAGATGGATATTGACCGTTTTGAGCAGCTTCTGGATGTCGTAGCACTACGGCGCTCGATGAAGTAGTGTCAGCTTATCACTGAGCTCGCATGCCCATGAACGGGCTGTGTGACGGCTTCTCGAAAGAACCCATTCATAATCAATTGCCACTGCTGTTGCCAGTCGGTGGTTGGCGCGCGCCGGAAGCCACTGCGAACAAATTGTGATATTCGCCCTTCTGCTGCGGCCAGCAACAGGTTGGAAGCTGCGGTCAGTGGGATAACAGGGCGCAGCCCCTCTCGTACTTCAGCCTCCCGGAGAACTTGCTTTAACTGGGTTTCAAACCGATCAAATAGTTGAGCAACCCGAAGGTGCAGACGCTCCGTTTCCCCCGCAAGAGCATCTCCGGTCAGTATGCGGGTGATGCCCGGATTGCGCTCACTAAATGCCAGTAACAACATAAGCATTTTTTCACACCGTGACGCGGCGGTTGTCTCCTCAGTGAGGATGATACTGATTCTTGTGAACAGGGTTTCCTCGATGAACTCAATAAGGCCCTCAAACATCTTGGCTTTGCTTGGGAAGTGACGATACAGGGCGGCCTCAGAAACGCCTACTTGCCTGGCCAGTCCCGCAGTTGTGATGCGGTCGCATGGGTTGGCCTCCAGCATTTGAGCCAGAGCTTCCAGGATTTGCTGACGGCGTTGGGATTTCTTGGGGGGCATGTCAGTCCAGTTCAAAGCACGTAGTGAGTTATGCTAGCGATAACGCTGCTGACCTGCAATGTTTCTGGGGCGGAATCCTGTAGATTTTTGCCTTAGATTGAAAAATAACCCGGATAGACGCAGCTTTTTCCCACGTCATGATCTGCGGTTGGTGATGAGCGTTCCCACACCCTCGTCGGTGAATATCTCCAGAAGAACCGCGTGCGGCATTCTGCCATCGACGATATGGGCACTGGCAACACCACCTTTAACGGCATCCAGGGCGCAGCCGATTTTGGGCAGCATGCCTCCGCTAATCGTGCCGTCGGATATCAAATCGTCAACCTGACGGGTGCTGAGGCCTGTGAGTATGGCGCCCTCCTTATCAAGAAGTCCCGCCACGTTGGTGAGTAACATGAGCTTCTCGGCGCCCATTACCTCGGCGATTTTTCCGGCCACCAGGTCGGCATTAATGTTGTAGGTACGACCGTCATTGTCCGCGCCTATGGGGGCAATGACCGGGATGAAATTGCTATCGAGGATGACATTGAGAACCTCGGTATCAATTTGGTCGACCTCGCCTACATGCCCAATATCGACAATTTCAGAGGCACCGAGGTCGGGGCTGTAGCGATTGACCTGTAACTTGCGCGCTCGAATGAGTTGGCCATCTTTACCGGTAACGCCTATGGCCTTGCCGCCGTTCCGATTGATGGAGGAGACGATCTCCTTGTTGACGCTGCCGCCCAGGACCATTTCAACCACGTCCATGGTTTGGGCATCAGTGACACGCATGCCGTTGACAAACTCGGTTTGGATGTTGAGCTTTTCCAGCAGGGCTCCAATCTGTGGTCCACCGCCGTGGACCACAACGGGGTTCATGCCTACCAGCTTCATCAATACCACATCTCTGGCGAAACTCTCGTGGAGTTGGGCATCCGTCATGGCGTTACCGCCAAACTTTACCACCACTGTTTTACCGATAAAACGCTGGATATACGGTAGGGCCTCAGTTAAAACCTGGGCGATGTTGAGGGCGGATTCGCGGTTGAGTGACATACTGTTTCCGTTGTTGTCGCCAGGACAGTTGCTAATGCTCTAGCCTGGCGGTTGAGTGGTCTAGCTAGAAATCGAGATCAAGGTCGGGTTCTACAAGAGCGATCTGGGCCCGAAATTCCTGCTTAATAATCTCAAGGCCTCCTTCGCTTGACGCTTCAAAGCGGGCCGTGAGGGCCGCGCTGGTATTGGAGGCTCGTACCAGCCCCCAACCATCCTTATAATCGACCCGAATGCCATCAAGCGTATTGATCTTACCAGAAGAAAAATCGGCGTTGGCGACAATGCGCTCCATGACAGAAAACTTCCTGGATTCCTCTATGGGGATCAGAATCTCTGGCGTACCGACGCTTTCGGGAAGTTCCGCCAGGATCTCATCGAGACTGGCGCCGCGAGTACTTAAGATTTCAGCTAGCCGGCCAGCGGCGTACATGCCGTCGTCAAAACCGTACCAGCGCTCGCCAAAAAACATATGCCCGGAAAATTCTCCACCCAACAGGGCGCCGGTTTCCCGCATTTTTTCTTTCATAAATGCATGCCCGGTCTTCCATAACACCGGCCTGCCGCCATGCCGCGTTATTAGCTGCGAAAGATTGCGGCTGCATTTTACGTCAAACACGACATCGGCACCGGGGTTGCGAGAGACAACATCCTGCGCATAGATCATCAATAACACATCGGAGCGAACGATTTCACCGCTGGACGTCACAACCGCCAGGCGGTCGCCGTCGCCGTCAAATGCCACACCGAAGTCCGCTTTCTCCTGCCTGACCATAGCGACCAGGTCTTGCAGGTTGTCTTCGTTTGAGGTGTCGGGCGGGTGGTTGGGGAATCGGCCGTCAATATCACAATAAAGGGGGATAACTTCACAGCCCAACTCTTCAAAAAGCTCTGGTGCCACCAGCCCCGCGACACCATTGCCCGCGTCGAAGACGATTTTGAGCGGTATCGCGATGGCAATATCGCTCACTATTTCCTCAATATAGGCTGGCATAACATCTTCACGTATGATGCGGCCGCTACCGACGGTAAATTGGCCACTTTTGGCCAGAGTGCGTATCTCCTGGATGCCGCCGGCAGCGATGGTCTGCTCCTCGAGGACAATTTTAAAGCCGTTAAAGTCCGCAGGGTTGTGACTACCGGTAACCATAACCCCGGACTTACAGTCGAGATATCGTGTTGCAAAGTAAAGCAGCGGCGTGGGTACTGTGCCAATATCGATCACATCCCTGCCGCTTTCCATCAGAGCCTTGATCAACCCGGTCTTTATTCTCGGGCTGGAGACCCGGCCATCGCAGGCGACAATGATTGCCTGTTGATCAAGTTTCTGGGCCAGGCGTCCTATGGCGCCGCCAATTTTGGCCACCATTTCATCCGGTAGTTCTGTCTTTGCGATGCCGCGGATATCATAGGCACGAAAAATGTGGTCCGGGAAAGCCGCTGCGAGCTTCTCACTGCTCTCATCCATGTCCAATTCCAGCACTTCCTCACCTTCTGTGAGTATGCTGGTCGTCAGTGGGTTGCTAAGGTCGGGGCTCCCCGCCGGGGGCGCCGTGGTGGTTTCCAGGCTCGCTGCTGGCGCGCCGCTTTGACGCAGAGATCTCAAGGTGGCTCGCCTGAGCTGTTTCGCAAGGCCAATTAGCTCGGGAACTTTTAGCACCAGAGGTGTTTTACGATCAGCGGCCTGAATGATCTTGTCGACCTCTGAAGCCAAAACACGGGGGTACAGCAATAGAACAATGGCCGCAGCAGCGATGATCGCGACCAGAAAAACCAGGAAAACGGAAATAACGGGCATTGAGCTCACAGCGAGTTTGTCCAGCAACTGCTGCGACGGGGTGAATGCCAAGTTCCAGTTAGTATTCTCTATGGCAGCGTACTGCGTTTGGCTTGTGATGGCGCCGGTGCCCGCTGTGGCTATTTCATCGATACGTTCTTTGGCCTCTGCGGGGTAAAACTGCTGCAAGGCAGAGCGTCCCAGCGAGGTGTCCATAGCATTCAACTCATCGGTGACCAGTTGATTATCGATGGTGGCGATGATAACCGCGCGGCTCTCGAGTATCTGCGGATGCGACACCAGAGTCGCCAGGGAGGTCAGCCAGCGGCCGTCAATCTGATAGGCTTCCGGTAACGTGGGTTCGCCAATGCTGGTACGGCGAACCAGATCAACCTCGATATGGTTGCGTAAGCTCTGTTTGCCTCGCTCAAATTCTGCAGTTCCCATCTTGCCAATGGGCAAAATGTGCATGCTGGCAACCTCGGGGAAGTAATCCTTCATTGTTTGCTCGATAAGCGGCAGGTCGCCGGGTTCGCCTTCGATGGCGGACAGTGCAAGCGGAGATTTCGCAGCGCCCTCCAGGCGAGCTTTCAGACGCGAGACCAGCTGTTGTACGTTGACTGATTGCTGGTTCGCATAAGCACTGGATACCTGCGATATCTGTTCGGCCTGCAAACCGGGATCACGGGCCGTGAGCAGGTAGGCAAACCCCAAAAGCACGGGCACTAGCGCGACGATGATTGCACTTCCGACGATACGTACCAGCGCATTACCTGAGGCGCTGATTCCCGGCGCTGTCGCGGGCTTTGGTGTTTTTTTCTTCGGTTTCAGCATTTCGGTGAAAGACTCGTCCTGGTTATTGGGCTAATAATATTACGGTGACTAAATTTTCGAAACGAGCAAGAAAGTTATATTTCCTCAAGTTTTGGCGCTCGGCCTGCAACCAGCCCAATAATCTGCCCAGCTATGGCGGATTTTGATGCTCTTGCCAGGTGTTGCTCTCCATCGGACCAAAGGACCGTAGCCTCGTTTTCATCGCTGTTAAACCCGGTACCTTCAATGGAGACATCGTTCGCTATGATCATATCCAGGTTTTTCTTAGTCATTTTTTCCCGGGCATAGCTGAGAACGTCGTTGGTTTCAGCAGCGAAACCCACCGTAAAGGGGCGTGTTTCGCTGGCGGCAACGGTGGCGACGATATCCGGATTGCGAACGAGCTCAATAGCCAGCTGCTCAGGCCCCTTTTTGATTTTTTGAGATTCGATACTTGCCGGACGATAATCTGCGACCGCGGCACAGGCGATAAAAATGTCACATTCGGGCAGCAGTTCGCTGCACTGTTCAAGCATTTCCACAGCGCTTTGCACGTTGTAACGCGTGACATGCTCTGGGGTGGGTAAATCCACGGGGCCACAAATGAGGGTCGTGATGGCGCCGGCATCAACCGCCGCCCTGGCGAGTGCAAACCCCATTTTCCCCGAGCTGTGGTTTGAGATGTAGCGCACGGGATCCAGAGCCTCGCGGGTTGGTCCGGCGGTTATGATCACTCGCTTTCCTGCCAGGGCACGACTGCTGAACATCGAGGCTGCGCGTTCGGCGATCGTGTGAGGCTGTTCCATGCGGCCCGGGCCTATATCGCCGCAGGCCTGCTCACCTTCCGCTGGGCCTACAAAGGAGACACCGCGACTCAGAAGGGTATTGATATTGGCGGCAGTGGCATCATCCCGCCACATCTGTTGATTCATGGCCGGCGCGACGAGCTTGGGTGCGGCGGTGGCCAGAGCAATCGTCGTCAATAGGTCGTCGGCTCGCCCCGCAGCGAGGCGGGCGATAAGGTCAGCAGTCGCCGGCGCGATAAGTAGCAGGTCTGCCCAGCGCGCCAGTTCGATATGGCCCATGCCCAGTTCGGCCTCTGCATCCAGTAATTCGGTGTGCACAGGGTGACCAGATAGGGCCTGCAGCGTCAGGGGGGTCATAAACTCCTGTGCGCCGTGTGTCATGACGACCCGCACACTGGCCCCCTGCTCTTGCAGTTGCCTGACCAGTTCTGCCGCTTTGTAAGCGGCAATGCCACCGCTTACGCCCAGCAACACATTGCGATTAAAAAGATGTGCCATTCAGCTCGCCTGAAGGGGAAAATAGCTATAAGGATGGGAAAGATACCATTCGGTAGCCCGATTTGACACCGGGGCGAAAAATTGGCTCAAGGAGGAGCGAAATGAGTATTGCGGGCTGGGTGGAGGGCGAGTCGCCCCGGGACAGGCTTCTGTGCAAGGGCGTGGAGGTGTTATCTGACGCGGAATTGCTGGGTCTTCTGTTGGGCAGCGGCTACAGGGGGTGTAATGCGGTTCAATTAGCCGGGAAATTACTGTCCCGGTTTGAGGGTTTGCGCGGCGTGTTGGGTGCTGATCGCGCGAGTTTACAGTCGTTTGCGGGTATGGGTGAGGCTAAATATGCACAGCTCAGGGCGGCGCTGGAGTTGGGTCGTCGACAGGCCCTCGCCGAGATGAGCGGCAGGGATGTGCTGTCCAGTCCGGAGGCAACGCGCTTATTTTTGCAGCATCATCTCGGCGGCCGGATGAGGGAGGTGTTTAGTTGTATTTTCCTGGACAGCCAGCATCAGCTTATCAGCTGTGAGGACCTGTTTTTGGGCACATTGGATGGGGCTGCCGTTTATCCACGTGAGGTGGCTGTTCGCGCCCTTCAGTACAGCGCCGCTGCGGTGATCTTCGCCCATAATCACCCTTCCGGGGTGGCCGAACCCAGTGCTGCAGACAAACGCATTACCGAGCGCCTGCAGGCGGCCCTGTCCCTGCTCGATATTCGGGTGCTGGATCATTTTATCGTGGGTAGGGGTAGCAGGGCGTATTCATTTGCGGAGTCGGGGCTACTTTAGACCCGTCTGAATTTGGGTTTTTCTTGCTATGGCGGGGGGGTTCTGGTATAAAGTCGCGCTCCGCGAAGCTGGGGGCCGTAAGGACACCCGAGCAGCACAAATATTAACTATCCCGCCTAGGTTGGGAAAGACTAGTGAGAGTGACTAGATCATGGCTAGAGTATGTCAGGTTACCGGCAAACGCCCGGTAACTGGAAACAATGTATCACACGCGAAAAACCGCACACGTCGCCGTTTTTTACCGAACCTGCACAACCATCGTTTTTGGATTGAATCCGAGAAACGTTTTGTCAGCCTTCGTGTTTCCAGTAAGGGAATGCGGATAATTGACAAAAAGGGCATTGAGCAGGTGCTTGAAGATATCCGCGGTAGCGGCCAAAAGGTTTAATCGGCCAGGCCGAAGGGAGAGGAATCATGAGAGAAAAAGTGAAAATGGTATCGTCAGCGGGTACAGGGCATTTTTATACCACTGACAAGAACAAGCGTACGACGCCAGATAAGCTGGAAATGAAGAAGTATGACCCTGTCGTGCGCAAGCACGTGATGTACAAGGAAAGCAAAATTAAGTAATTGCTTCAGCTGTACTGTCATACAAAAACCCCGGATTTTATCCGGGGTTTTTTTTGCCCGAATTTTTCTAGCTCAGCTTTCATGGCACAGTGGGCGGGCTTGCCGGGGGTAAATATCTCCTTGGTGAGCCATAAAGGTGCCCGGTCGGGTGCCAGGCCACCAAGGAGATATTTACCCCCGGCAAGCCCAAATGCCTGGAGACGACAACAAAAGTAATCTCGCTTCCCCTTCTGGGGCCTATATTCACCCGGTATTAATTTCGAAGCGCACAGTCGCGTTTTACTTCCCGCCAGCCCACCGCAGCGACTAAAATACGTCCATGCCAGAATTACCCGAAGTAGAAACCACCAGGCGCGGTGTCGAGCCCTACAGCCTGAACAAAAAAATCAGTCGCCTGGAGGTCAGGGAGTCACGACTGCGATGGCCGGTTCCGGAGGATTTGCCATCACTCTTGGCGGGCCAGCAGATTCTCGCGGTCGAGCGACGGGCCAAATATCTGCTATTTCGTACCGCAGTCGGCACGCTTCTGGTCCATCTGGGCATGTCCGGCTCCTTGCGGGTAATGCAGAGCAGCGACCCCTGCCAGAAGCACGATCATATCGATCTTCATCTACAGGGTGGGCGCTGTCTACGCTTTAACGACCCCAGGCGATTTGGCAGCTTTATGTGGCAAGGCGAGGGCGATTTGCACCCACTGTTGAGCGAACTGGGCCCGGAACCCTTGTCGCCGCTATTTGACGGTGACCTGCTATACCGCCTGTCCCGGGGCAGAAAAAGTCCAGTGAAGAGCTTTGTTATGGACGGAAAAGTGGTTGTTGGTGTTGGTAATATTTACGCTAATGAGGCGCTCTACGCGGCAGGTATCCGTCCGGATCGCGCTGCGGGCCGAATTTCCAAACTGCGATATGGCCGCCTTGCTGCAGAAATAAAGCGAGTACTTACTTCGGCTATAGAGCAGGGTGGCACGACCCTGCGAGACTTTGTTGGGGGTGATGGAAAGCCCGGCTATTTCGCTCAGCAGCTTGCGGTTTATGGCCGTGAGGGCCTCCCTTGCAGGGGCTGTGGTGAGCCCCTGCGGGGTCGCAGCCTGGGTCAGCGCGCGACCGTCTTTTGCATAGCCTGTCAGCGTTGAAGGGGCTACACTGTAGAAAAGCAAAAAGAATAGATAGGGCACAGGGGAGTCAAATTATGAAAATAAAAGCAAAGTCACACCGGGCATTTACCGCCTTAATAGTCGCATGTCTGTTGGTACCACAAACCTTGTGGGCCCAGCGCCAAGCTTCGATTGACGAAAGTCCTCATGCAGGCGTTATGGCAGCGGACCTGGTTATATCCAGACCGATTGGCGTTGTAATGACCGTGGCGGGTGCCGCGGCATTTGTCGTGAGCCTGCCTTTTACCTTGTTGGCAGGCAATGCCAGCGATGCAGCGGAGAAGCTGATGATTGGCCCGGCGGCCAATACTTTCGTACGTTGCCTGGGTTGCACAGAACCGGGCTACAGCTATCGTGACATCGACAAGAATAATGCCCGGAAAGAGCGGAAGGCCCGGGAGCAATCTGAAGCCCAGGCGATGGCAGAGAGTTAGGTATTGATGAGTGTAGAGAGCGGGTTGATTTCGCTCTCTATGTTCAAGCGCTAAATTTATTGCTTAACGCACGGGCCACGGGTTCCGGTACAAAAGCGTTAATATCTCCCCCCATGGCCGAAATTTCCCTGACCAGGGATGAGGAAATATAAGATAGATGTTCTGAGGGCGTTAGAAAGATGCTTTCAAACTCGGGGTACATGGCGCGGTTCATATTGGCGAGTTGATACTCGTACTCAAAATCAACGACAGATCGAAGCCCCCTGAGAACGCAACGCGAACCCTGGCTCTTGGCAAAATCAACCAGCAAATTGTTAAAGCCCATGACCTCGACATTGTCCAGGTGGGACAAGGATTGCTCGCACAATTCTATTCTCTGCTCGAGATTGAACAGCGGCGTCTTTTTTTCGCTGTAGGCAATGGCAATGATCACCCGGTCGAATAGCCCGGCCGCCCGCTCCGTTAAATCGATGTGTCCATTGGTGATGGGGTCGAATGTGCCCGGATAGATTACGGAATGGGTTTTCATACTATGGCCTGAGCAGGTGCGAGCTGTGGATGGTAAACAATTTGTGCAGGGGGTACAACGGGCTCAAGGCCGGGGCGGTAGGTAGAGCCCATAGGTGACACCGCCTGTGGTTTTTTGTCGATAAACGGCCCAGTCCTCAGGCAAGTGGGCGCGTGCTTCCTGCGAAGACAGCTCTACATACACCATGGCCTCAGCTGATAGCCTTTTCGAAGCTGTCAGGGCCCGGCAGGTCGGTAGGGTCAGCCCTTTGCCAAAGGGTGGGTCGATAAAAACAATGTCCAGAGGCGTGTCTGACGCGTCCAGATACTGGCTCCAGGAGCCGTGGTGGCAATAGCCTAGTTCGCTGGCCTCCAGAGTGGCCAAATTGCCGGCTATTTGCTGAATGACGGCCGCTGAACGATCGACGAAATCACAATGTGCCGCACCCCGAGAAAGCGCTTCCAGCCCCAGTGCGCCACTGCCGGCAAATAGGTCAGCACATTTCGCTCCCGCAATTTCAGGGGCGAGCCAGTTGAAAAGGGTCTCGCGAATGCGGTCGGTGGTCGGTCTCAGGCCTTCTTCAGCGGTAAATGCCAGCTTTCGACTACGCCAATTGCCACCAATAATACGCAGCTGGCTGAGGCCCTGCCGCTTGCTTTTGGAACTTGCCATTTATTCGCTTCGCGCAAGGGTGATAAGATAGGCGTTTTTTGCAGAAGCCCTTCTGCACACTCTAAGACATATATGAAGTTTTTCAAACGAAATAAATCGACGGAAGAGCCCACTGCTGAGCCCGAAGTAGCAGAGCCCGGGCCCCAGCCTGAACAACTCGAGGCCTCGGTGGAGATCCCGGGTTCCGCTTCGGGCGACCCAAAACAGGCCATGGAGAGTCAGGGTGTTGTGCCTGTTGCCGTGCCAGTGGCCGGGGAATCCACAGTGCAGCCCACATCGACGGACGGCGAAGTAGCACAGGATTCCGCAGCGGAGGAGTCGCCGCCTGCACTTGACCCTGTTCAGCATGACGAGCCTGTCGCCGCGTCTGCGGCGGAGCCGGGTTTGTTTTCTCGCCTCAAGCGCAGTTTGAGTTTTAGCGATGGAGAGCCAGCGACCGAGGCCACGGTTCCCGCGGATTCTTTGCCGCAGGTGGCTGCTGCTGAGGGCATTGTTAGTTCGGCGCCCGCAACGGAAACCGTTGAGGCCGCAGAACCAGGGTCTACGGCAACTGTCGGTGCACTTGAGCCAGCGCTAACACCTGTTGAGCACAATAATGACGTTGAAGTGGTATCGGCGACATCTGAACCTAAAATAGAACCCGAACCGGTCCCTGCCCCGGTGCCTGTCGAGAATGCCGTTTTGGAGCCCGCGCCGGCACCGGGTCATGAGCCTGTAGCGGTTGAGAACGCAGGCACCGAAGGTGAAGCGGGCCTGTTTACACGGATGAAGCGCGGCCTGAGTCGCACCGGCGATGGCCTCTTCCAGGGGCTAGGGAATCTTTTTCTGGGTCGCAAGGAGATCGATGCCGAGCTATTGGAGGAACTGGAGTCACGATTGCTGATGGCAGATGTGGGGGTGGATGCCACAGTGAGCATTATTGAGAGCCTGACCCAGCGCGTATCCCGCAAGGAGCTGACACACCCGGAGGCCCTGCAGGCTGCACTCCGGCAAGAGTTACTCACTATACTGAAGCCCTGTCAGCAGCCTCTGGAGGTCTCGGGGAAGAAGCCCTACGTGATCCTGATGGTGGGGGTCAACGGGGTAGGTAAGACGACAACCATTGGCAAGCTTGCCATGCGGTATAAGGCGGAAGGTCGCTCGGTAATGCTGGCTGCGGGCGACACCTTTCGCGCGGCCGCAGTGGAGCAGTTGCAGGTCTGGGGAGAGCGCAATGCTGTGCCTGTGGTGGCTCAACACACAGGGGCGGACAGTGCGTCTGTCTTGTTCGACGCCCTGCAGGCAGCGCAATCCCGAGGGGTTGATGTGCTCATTGCCGATACCGCGGGTAGGCTGCATAACAAGGACAACCTCATGGAGGAGCTCAAGAAGGTCGTTCGGGTTATGGCCAAGCTGGACCCCGAGGCGCCCCATGAGGTGATGTTGGTACTGGACGCGGGCACAGGACAAAACGCCCTGGCTCAGGCGAGCCATTTTCAGCAGGCCGTTGGCGTATCCGGTATCTCCCTGACGAAGCTGGATGGTACGGCCAAGGGGGGAGTGATTTTTGCTATCGCGAAAAAACTGCAACTTCCTATTCGGTTTATTGGCGTGGGGGAGGCGGCAGAGGATTTGCGCCCCTTTGAAGCGGAGCAGTTTATTGAGGCGTTGTTTTCTCGGGTTGGCCCGCCTGCATGATTAAATTTGACCGGGTTACCAAGCGTTACGGGGAGAGTCGGGACGCGCTACGGGAAGTCAGTTTTTCAATTGAAAAAGACGAGCTGGTGTTCCTGACCGGCCATTCAGGTGCGGGTAAAAGCACCTTACTGCGCTTGATTATGCTAATGGAAAGGTCCACCCGGGGTCAGGTAGAGGTCAACGGTCGCGACCTGCAGTCCATGGGGCGCGGGGCGATCCCAGGCCACCGACGCAGTATTGGCGTGGTGTTCCAGAATCACCAGCTGTTGTTTGATCGTAGCGTGTTTGACAATGTGGCTCTCCCACTGATTATTGGAGGCTATGACCATAGGGAGGTGGGCAGAAGAGTGCGGGCAGCGCTCGATAAAGTTGGCCTGCTGAGCCGAGAGGGGTCTATGCCTGTCACCCTGTCCGGAGGAGAGCAGCAGCGTGTTGGGATCGCCCGGGCGGTGGTCGGTAAGCCCGATATCCTGTTGGCCGATGAGCCCACGGGTAATCTCGATCCGGCCCTCTCTGCTGAAATTATGCAGTTGTTCGAGGAATTCAATCGAGTCGGGGTAACGGTGCTCATTGCCAGCCACGACCTGGCGCTTATTTCGCGGCTGCGACATCGCATTATCACCTTGCGCGATGGCACCATGGTAACGGGGACCTCGGACTGATGGCTCGTACCAACGGTAGGGAAGGGGCAGTACACAGCCGAACAGGCCTGGACGATCGTTTGCACGCATGGTTGCGGCATCACAGGATGTCTGCCGCGGATAGTCTGCATCGCCTATTGGACAAGCCCTGGTCGAGTTTGCTTACCTGGCTCGTTATTGCTATCGCCATGGCCCTGCCTGTGGGAATGAATGTCGCTTTGGAAAACGCCCGTTCAGTCAGTACTGACTGGGACCGGCCCGCACAGATATCCCTGTTTCTGGCCTCGGATCTGGAGCAGGAGCCCGCTCGGGAACTGCATCGGCAATTGGTTGGCCGTGAAGATATTGAGGAGGCGAGATTCGTGTCCAGTGAGGACGCGTTGGAGGAGTTCCGCCAACTGTCGGGCTTTTCTGAGCTGCTGGATAGCCTGGAAAAAAATCCCCTGCCCCATCTTATTGTCGTGTTCCCCGCCGAGGGGGCCGAAGCCGGCACAATCGCTGAACTGCAGGCCACACTGGAGGCTATGCCAGAGGTTGAGCAGGCAGTGCTGGATATGGAGTGGGTGCAACGACTGGGCAGTATGATGGCACTGGCCAGACGAATTGTACTTGCGGTGGGTGCTCTGCTGGTCATGGGGGTTATTCTAATTCTGGGGAATACCATACGGCTGGCGATTGAAAACCGCCGGGATGAAATTGTGATTGTTAAACTGGTGGGCGGTAGCAATGCTTTTGTGCGTCGACCCTTTCTGTATACCGGCCTTTGGTATGGGGTGGGTGGTGGCCTCATTGCGGCTCTGTTGGTTGGCGGTGGCCTGTGGTTTATGGGGGGGGCGGCGCGCTCCCTTGCCCAGCTTTACCAAAGCGGCTTTGAGATTCAGGGGCTGGGAATTATGGGGGGGTTGAACCTGATTATACTGGGTGGATTATTGGGGCTTGCGGGTGCCTGGCTAGCCGTATCCAGGCACCTCAGCGAGATTGAGCCGCGCTAAGCACCTTTTCACGACTAACTAAGTTATTGTTTTAAATGATTAATTTCAGACTATTTTGGGTGGGAAAGGAACTTTTCCGAAATTAGCACTCTAACTTAAAGAGTGCTAATATTGGCCGCTGAAATGGAGACCCCACATGAGTAAGAGTTTACTACCTGTCGATCAGATGGTTCCTGGAGCCAATCTTCCTGCCTATATACAGGCGGTCGGTGGTATTCCGGTGCTGACCGTAGAGCGCGAGCGCGAGTTGGCTGAAGACCTGTACTTCAATGAAAACCTGGAAGCGGCGCGTGAGTTGGTCATGTCGCATTTGCGTTTTGTCGTGCATATTGCCAGAAGCTATTCGGGTTATGGATTGGCCGAGGCCGACCTGATTCAGGAAGGTAACGTGGGCCTGATGAAGGCCGTCAAACGATTTAACCCTGAAAAGGGTGTTCGCCTGGTTTCATTTGCGGTGCACTGGATCAAAGCCGAAATGCACGAATTCGTGTTGCGCAACTGGCGCATCGTGAAGGTCGCGACTACCAAATCCCAGCGCAAGTTATTTTTTAATCTGCGCAGTGCCAAAAAGGGCCTGTCCTGGCTGAACGCTGAAGAAGCGCAGGCGGTGGCGGATGACCTCGGTGTTGACGTGCGCGAAGTCCACAGAATGGAAGGCCGTTTGACTAGCCGTGATGTGGCTTTTGATAGCCCGCTGGACTCCGATGACGATAATAGCTGGCACGCCCCCCAGTACTTTCTGGAAGATAAAGTCTCGGATCCGGCACAGCAGCTGGAGTCGTTGGACTGGCAGCAAAACAACGAGGCGCAGTTGCACAATGCTCTGGCTGATCTCGACGAGCGCAGTCGCAATATCCTTGCCCAGCGGTGGTTGACTGAGGAAAAATCCACATTGCACGAGTTGGCAGCGGAGTATGGGATTTCAGCGGAGCGTATCAGGCAATTGGAACAAAATGCTATGAAAAAGCTGCGAGCGGCGATCGCCCCGTAATTTCCTCATCACGGGGCGCTTATCGTCGCCCCGTAATGCATTACAATAGACATCCTTTTATCAAATCCTGCTTCAATGTGACCTGAAGGGTGTTCTCTATGGCAAAAATATTCATTCTCCTGGGCGCCTGCAGTGGCATGCTCGCGGTAGCGTTTGGCGCTTTTGGTGCACATGCGCTTAAGGCCCGCCTGGACGATTATTCTATGGGGGTGTTTGAAACCGCTGTTCAGTATCATTTCTATCACAGCTTTGCCCTACTTGCGGTGGGTATCATTGCGCTCTCGCAGCCCCAGACTGTTCTTCTCAAAAGCAGTGGTTGGCTGTTTTTTATTGGCCTGCTGATTTTCTCGGGCAGCCTGTACCTTCTCAGCCTGACCGGCGTACGTTGGCTTGGCGCGGTGACGCCCCTGGGTGGTCTGGCATTTTTGGGTGGCTGGGCTTGCCTCGCCGCAGCCGGATGGAAGTTTCTGGTGTGACCGCAGAATCTGAGGCCACGCTCAAACGGCGCCCAATTCGTAGCTATGTGCTGAGAACGGGGCGTATGACGCCCGGGCAGCAGCGAGCTTTTGACAATGGTTGGGGTCATTGGGGGCTGGAGTACGGCGCCGGAATGATCGACAGCGAAGCGGTTTTTTCACGCGGCGGGCCACTGGTACTGGAAATCGGCTTTGGTATGGGGCAGTCACTGGTCGAGATGGCTGTGGCAGACCCGGACAGTAACTTCATTGGTATTGAGGTCCACAAGCCCGGAGTAGGCAAGTTACTGCATGGCATTGAAGAATCCGGTGTAGAAAACCTGAGGGTTTACTGCCATGACGCGGTTGAAATTTTGCGTGATTGCATCCCGGATGGGTCACTGGACACCCTACAAATTTTCTTCCCAGACCCCTGGCACAAAAAAAAGCACAATAAACGGCGCCTGATCCAGCCGGAATTTGTACAGCAGCTGCGGCCCAAATTACGCCTGGGTGGTCTTATTCATCTCGCGACGGACTGGGAGCATTACGCCCAGCAGATGATGGACGTGTTGAGCGCAGCCGAGGGATTCAGTAATCATTCGGGCGATGGTCAGTACGCTCGACGCCCTGATCATCGACCCCTGACCAAGTTTGAACGCAGAGGCGAGCGGCTGGGGCATGGCGTCTGGGATTTAATGTTCGAGCGCACAGCTTAATCAGGAAAAAATTCGGCCACTACGTTGTCCAGGAAACGCCTGCCCAGCGCGGTAGTGCTGACCTGGTGGCCACACACTCTCAATAGATTCTTATCTGTTAATTCCTGGAGCTGGGGTTGCAGTACGCTTTCAGCCAGGCCGGTGCTTGCCCTAAACTCTGTCATTGAAAAGCCGCGATTGAGGCGCAGGGCGTTGAGCATAAATTCACCGGCTATTTCACCCTCTTCCAGTGCCCGGCTATTGGCGACATAACCACCCGATTGGCCGGCCATATACTCGCTTGGCTGCCGCTTTTTCGAATAGCGAAGAATGCGTCCGTTGCACATTGAAACTTTGCCATGGGCGCCTGCTCCAATCCCCAGATAGTCCCCGAAGCCCCAATAGTTGAGGTTGTGACGGCAATTTTTCCCCGACTGGCTATAGGCTGAGACTTCGTATTGAGCCAGTGCCGCGCGCTCCAGCAGGCGCTCTCCCTGTTCCTGAATGTCCGCCAGGTTGTCTTCCACCGGGAGTTCCGGAGGGTGCTTGTGAAAAACCGTGTTGGGCTCGATGGTCAGTTGATACCAGGATAAATGTGGAGGGCAGTATTGCAGCGCGGTGGTCAGGTCAGCGCAGGCACTGGCAACCGATTGACCCGGCAAGCCGTGCATCAAATCCAGGTTGAAGTTATCGAATCCGGCACTCTGGGCCATTTCAATGGCCGCGTGAGCCTGTGAACTGTTGTGGACCCGGCCCAGCTGCTGTAATTGCCTGTCGTCAAAGCTCTGGATGCCCAGAGACAGCCTGTTTACGCCGGCCTGCCGGAAACCCTCAAACTTGGCGCTCTCTGCACTGCCCGGGTTGGCTTCCATGGTGACCTCGACCGCCGTCGACAATTCAACCCGTTCAGCGATGCCGCTCATGAGCCGGGCAAGGCCGCCTGTTGAAAGTAGGCTGGGTGTACCACCGCCGATAAAAACTGTGTTGACCCTGCGGTCTTCTACATAGTGCAGATCATTCTGGAGGTCCTGGAGCAGGGCATCTATATACGCGCCTTCAGGTAATTCTGCACTCTCGTGGGAGTTAAAATCACAATAGGGGCATTTGCGTTCGCACCAGGGGTAGTGAACGTAAAGGCTCAGAGGCGACTGGGATTGAACAGTGATGGCAGTTACCTCTCTAATAGATGGAGGCGTCATTAGCGCCCTTTAAGTGCGTCCAATAGCTTTTGGCTGGCCTGGGCCCTGTGACTGATACGGTTTTTTTCACCCGGATCGAGTTCAGCCGAGCTGCAATCGTATTCAGTGAGATAGAACAGGGGGTCGTAACCGAAACCATTGGCACCGCGGGGCGCGAGGAGTATCTGCCCCTCCCAACTGCCCTGGCAGATCAGGGGGGTGGGGTCCTGCCAGTGGCGCATATAGACCAATACACAGAGAAAGCGGGCGGTGCGCCGATCCGGCGGGACGCCCTCCAGTTCAGAGAGTAATTTGCTGTTGTTGCGGGCGTCGGCCCCACTACCACTGCTGCCGGCATAGCGGGCCGAATAGATCCCCGGAGCACCCTGCAGGTAATCCACTTCCAGCCCCGAATCATCGGCCAGGGCGGGAAGGCCGGTGTGTTTGGCAGCGGCCCGCGCCTTGATAATGGCGTTTTCAACAAAGCTCAGGCCGTCCTCGGCGACTTCAGGTACCTGAAACGCAGATTGGGGCTGGAGCTGCATATCCAGGGGCGCAAGCAGGCGGTTAAACTCGCGTAATTTGCCGTCGTTGCCACTGGCAAGAACCGCTGTCTGTGGGGAGCCCGGGGTTACCATTAGTTAATATAGAGCTGGTGTTTGAATTTGAGTTTATAGCTCTGGTCCGCTCCCTCTGGCCGAAAATCAACCTCGAAAAAGCGCCATTCCTCATTGATGAATTTGAGTTCGGCAATGTAGTAGATGGCAGAGCCCTCGCGTATTTCCTTGAATTCCAATTCCTGGTTTTGAATAAGGTCCCAGGTTTTACCTTTGAGCAGCATGGTCCGCGCTTCACTGCCCTCGGCCAGGTTTTCTCGCACCGCCAGATTGAGGATGGCGCGCTTTTCGCCCCGGGTAATACCGTAGTTGGCAGCCACGGAGGGCTCAATAAAGGTGGTATTGACCACGCTGTAGTAAAGCTCATAGGGGCCGAAGGTTTCAGACTGTTGCGCCTGGGGCCCCGCAGCGAATAGCAAAGCGAGAAGCGATATTATTGGCCAGAGCAGGTAATGTTTCATGTTATCGGCTTATACGGTAGATGGCAGTGGTCGCAAACAGGTTGGGCCAGGTCGTGGCCAATAGGGGTTTGCGGTCGGTATTACCCACCATTTCACGCGCCAGTATGCGGATGTCCTTTTCTTCGCAGAGTGCCTCGAAGTCCTGGACGGTGCAGAAATGGATGTTGGGTGTATCGTACCAGCTATAGGGCAAAATTTTTGATTGTGGCATTCTACCCCGGGTACCGAGGTGCCAGCGGCAGCGCCAATGTCCGAAGTTGGGGAAGGTGACGACACATTCGCGACCGATGCGTAACATGTCATCCAGTACCCTGTCGGGGTGGTGGAGCACCTGTAATGCATGGGCCATGACCACGGTATCGAAGCTTTGGTCCGGGAAGTTTGCCAGGCTCTTGTCCATGTCTTGCTCAATGATATTGAGGCCACGGGCAATGGCCGCGGTAATATTCTGTGGGTCTATTTCCAGCCCTATGCCCTCTACCTGGCGCTGCTGCTGTAACAGCTGCAAGAACTCGCCATCACCACAGCCCAGGTCGAGCACCCGTGAGTCCGGCGCAATCCAGCGTTGAATATGAGCGAGGTCAAGGCGCATCAGTTCTCTTCCCTCACGCGGACCATATAGGCATTAAAGACATCCAGGTAGCGTTCGATAGGCAGGAGAAAAGCATCGTGCCCCTCGCTGGCTTCAATTTCTGCATAGCTGACCGGCCGTCTGGCCGCGATCAGGGCATCCACAATCTCCCGTGATCGCTGGGGAGAAAAGCGCCAATCAGTCGAGAAGGAGAGCACCAGAAAGCTGCACTGGGCATTACTGAATGCGCTGACCGGGTCGTGACCATACTCTCTGGCCAGGTCAAAGTAATCGAGTGCCCGGGTCATTAATATATAGGTGTTGGCGTCAAAACTACCGGAAAACTGGCTGCCCTGATGGCGCAGGTAGCTTTCAACCTGGAATTCGACATTGTCGTCCGTCCCGGTTTCAAGTGTGCCAGACCGCAGGTCGCGACCAAATTTACGCGCCATGGCATGGTCGGACAAGTAGGTAATATGGCCGACCATACGGGCCAGGGCCAGACCCTTGTCAGGGATGGTGTTGTTGCTCTGGTAAAAGCCGTCATTGAAGTTTGGGTCCGATGCAATGGCCTGTCTTGCTATCTCGTTGAAGGCGATATTTTGTGCGCTTAACTTCATGGCCGAGGCGATTAGCACGCAGTGTCGAACGCGCTCCGGGTACATTAAGGCCCAGCGCATTGCCTGCATTCCCCCCAGGCTACCGCCGATGACTGCGGCCCAGCTGCCTATTCCCAACAGGTCCGCCAGTCTGGCCTGACTGTTGACCCAATCCCGCGCTCGCAACGGGGGGAAGTCCGGCCCCCAGGGCTGTCCCGTTTCAGTATTGATCGAACTGGGGCCGGTCGAGCCGTGGCAGCCGCCCAGATTATTCAGGCTGACGACAAAAAAATGATCCGTATCGATGGGCTTGCCCGGGCCTATGCACTCATTCCACCAGCCGGGCTTTTTGTCTTCAGGACTGTGGTAGCCAGCGGCGTGGTGGTGGCCGCTGAGGGCATGGCAGACCAGTACGGCATTGGACGCTGTGTCATTGAGTTTGCCATAGGTTTCGTAGACCAATTCGTAGGCGGCCAGTTCTCGACCGCAGGCCAGAGCCAGGGGCTGGTCAAAAACCGCAGTCTGCGGGGTGACGATCCCGACCGAGTGCTTGTCATCCGAAGCGTTCATCTCGGAGTCTCTTAGAGGCCAATGACCAGAGCCGGGTGCAAACCGCTGGCCGCAGCCATATGGCGCAGTGCGATCTGGACGACATTGATGAGAATAAAAACCAGAATGGGCGACAAATCCAACCCGCCCATGGATGGCAGAAGTTTACGCACAGGCGCCATGACAGGCTCGGTTATCTGATGTAATAGATAAATAGCGGGGTGATTGCTTCCAGGCGCTATCCAGCTGAGGATTATCATGGCCAACAGGGAGAAGAAGTAAATATTCACCAGCAGTCCGATAACACCCAGTGCCGCCCAGATTACGATTGTGAAGGGGTTGGGCATGCCCAGACTATTGACCAGTAAAAGAACAACAATCGCCAGGATTTGCAGGAGTAAGGCCAGTACCAACGAGGCCATATCGACGCCGCCAAAGCCGGGAACTATCCGACGCAAGGGCACAACCAGAGGGTTTGTCACCTTGACTAAGAATTGGCAAATGGGGTTATAAAAATCTGCGCGTACGACTTGCAGCAAAAACCGCAGTAGCATGGCCACCAGATACAGGCTGACGACGGTCTGTACCAGATAGCCAATAATTTCGTTTAAAGCGCCCATTTATCCCATCTCCTTTGCCATCTCTGCGGCCCTGTCGGCGGCCGCTTGCATGGCGGTTGTGACTAAACCCCGAATATCGCCTTGTTCAAAGCTCTGTACCGCGCGCTCGGTGGTGCCAGCGGGGCTGGTAACCCGGCGTCGCAATTCGACCAGGTCAACATCGCTCTCCATCGCCATACGCGATGCACCCAGCGCAGTCTGAATGGCCATGGCGCTCGCGGTTTCTGTGGTGAGGCCAAGATGCACGCCGGCGTCAATCATCGCCTCCATGAACAGAAAGAAGTATGCCGGGCCACTGCCGGAAAGTGCGGTAATCGCATCGAGCTCGATTTCACTGTCTACCCAGGCAGTGATGCCCACAGCAGACAGGATGGCATCGGCAAACTGCCGTTGCTGGTCGTTTACCTGTTCATTGGCATAGAGCGCGCTGGCGCCACAGCCCACAAGTGCGGGGGTATTGGGCATACAGCGGATAATGGCTGCCTCGGTACCCAAGCGCTGCTGCATGCTGGCAATTGTGACGCCGGCGGCGATGGATATTGTGACCGCACCTGCGGCGCGCACAGGTTCTGCGATACTGGCTGTGGCATCGGCCATCACCTGGGGTTTTACTGCCAGAATGATCACATCGGCGCCCGCGACGGCGTCGGCGTTATTATCTGACACTTTGATCGGGGCAAGGGCCTGGAGTTGTTCCAGGCTCGGCGGGTAGGGGTCGGCTGCGCAAATTTTTGCCGCCGGGTGGCCACTATCTATCAATCCGCCGATGATACTGCTGGCCATGTTGCCAGCGCCTATAAATGCTATTTGTGGGTTTTCCAAGGAGTCTTCCGTGCTATTGAGTATCAAACGTTTTCAATCGCCCAGTATACACGGCGCCGCAAGGCAAAATCACGTATTCCTTGGTCCGAAAATCCCGGTGCCTATTCTCACCAATGTCGAGCCCTCATCGATCGCGGCTTCCATATCTCCGGACATTCCCATCGACAGGGTATCGAGGTTGGGCGCAATAGCCTTGAGGTCCTCCAGGGCACGTCGCAGCGTGGCGAAGGCCCGCCGTTGTTCTTGCGGATCATTCGTGGCGGCGGGTATGGCCATCAGCCCGCGCAGATTGAGTCTTGGTAGTTTGTTGATCTCCCCTGCGAGCTCGGAAAGCATTTCCAGGCTGACGCCTGATTTACTTGCCTCACCCGACGTATTCACCTGGATGCACACCTGCATTGGCGGTAACTCCGGGGGCCGCTGGTCGTTCAGTCTGCGGGCGACTTTTAGCCTATCCACGCTGTGTACCCAACTAAAATGCTGTGCGATGAGGCGGGTCTTGTTGGTCTGTATGGGGCCAATGAAGTGCCAGGTCAGGTCCAAATCGTCCAGTTGGAGGATCTTTTCGACCGCTTCTTGTAGGTAATTTTCCCCAAATTCTCGCAGTCCGCTATCGCAGGCCTCCCGTATCGCCCGTATTGACTGGGTTTTACTGACGGCAAGGATACGAATGTCGGTATTGCTGCGCTGGCTTTTTTGCGCCGCGAGACGTACTCTTTGAAGTAGCTTTGCTATATTGGCGGTAACAGAGAGATTGCTCATGAGCGCGATTCTAGCTGATTCTCAGCTTTGAACGCGAGTTATACGCCTTAGAAGAAAAAATAAACGCGGCGCGGGGCAGTTCAGCAAGTGGATTTTTACGCTTGCCATGCGTAAGCCGCAGGATGGGATGTTCGGTAGGGGGAAACCATGGATATAACAGAACTTCTGGCATTTAGCGCAAAACAGGGGGCATCTGACCTGCACCTGTCGGCAGGATTGCCACCTATGATCAGGGTCGACGGCGATGTCCGTCGCATCAACCTGCCGCCGATGGAGCATAAGCAGGTTCATGAATTGATCTACGACATCATGAACGACCGACAGCGCAAGGACTACGAGGAGTTCATGGAGACAGATTTCTCCTTTGAGGTTCCCGGTGTTGCCCGTTTCCGTGTTAACGCCTTTAATCATAACCGGGGTGCCGGCGGCGTTTTCCGTACGATTCCCTCCAAGGTATTGACCATGGAAGACCTGGGAATGGGGCAGGTTTTTCGGGATATCTCCATGATGCCAAGGGGCCTGGTTCTGGTGACAGGGCCTACAGGTTCAGGCAAGTCAACGACGCTTGCGGCAATGGTCGATTTTATTAACGATAACAAATACGAGCATATCCTGACGGTGGAAGACCCCATCGAATTTGTGCACGAGAGTAAGAAGTGCCTGGTAAACCAACGTGAGGTTCATCGGGACACGCTCGGTTTTTCCGAGGCGCTGCGATCCGCGTTACGGGAAGACCCCGATATTATTCTCGTGGGCGAGATGCGCGATCTGGAGACGATCAGGCTGGCGTTAACCGCTGCAGAAACGGGTCACCTGGTGTTTGGTACATTGCACACGACCTCGGCAGCCAAGACGATTGACCGTGTGGTCGATGTTTTCCCCGGAGAAGAAAAATCCATGGTGCGCTCCATGTTGTCAGAATCGCTACAGGCGGTTATTTCCCAGACTTTGCTAAAACGTACGACCGGGGGTCGAGTGGCGGCTCACGAGATCATGCGGGGCACCTCAGCCATCCGCAACCTGATCAGGGAAGATAAAGTGGCGCAGATGTACTCCGCTATCCAGACGGGGCACGCACTGGGTATGCAGACCATGGACCAGTGTTTGACGGATATGCTGGACAAACGGATTATTTCCAGAGAGGCAGCGAAAGAGAAAGCAAGAATGCCGGACAACTTTTAACTCAATAAAAATATTGGGGCGAAAATTCAGGGAGAGCGTAAATGAATATTGATGATTTACTCCAGCGGGTGGTCAAGGAAAAGGCCTCAGACGGGTTCATTTCGGCCGGGGCTGCCCCCAGTATAAAAGTTGACGGTGAATTACACCCCATCTCGGACCGCAAGGTCACGGAGGAAGAGGCGAAAGCACTGGTCCTATCGGTGATGCGAGAAGATCAGCAGGAAGAGTTTCTGGAGCACCACGAATGTAATTTCGCCATCACCCGGGGGGACCTGGGTCGGTTCAGGGTAAGCGCATTTGTACAACGCGAGAGGTGCGGCATGGTTATACGCCGCATCGAGGCGGAAATACCGACGGTAGAGTCCCTGGAATTACCGCCTATTATCAACGAATTGGCCATGACCAAGCGGGGCCTGGTGATTTACGTTGGCGCTACCGGTACGGGTAAATCAACGACGCTGGCGGCGATGGTGGGTTTCCGCAATCGGAATAGTCACGGCCATATCATCAGTGTCGAGGACCCGATCGAATTTATTCACGAGCATGCCGGCTGCATCGTAACGCAGCGGGAAGTCGGCCTGGATACAGAATCTTTTGACGTGGCGCTCAAGAATACGCTCCGGCAGGCACCCGACGTCATAATGATTGGCGAGGTACGTTCGGCGGAAACCATGGCGCAGGCCCTGACCTTCGCCGAAACGGGCCATTTGTGCCTGTGCACGCTGCACGCGAATAATGCAAACCAGGCACTGGATCGCATCCAGAGCTTTTTCCCGCCGAATCAGCACGCCCAGATATGGATGGACCTGTCGCTTAATCTGAAAGCGATGGTTGCACAGCAACTGTTGCCCAAAAAATCCGGTGTTGGTCGTATCCCCGTGGTTGAAGTGCTACTCAATACGCCGCTGGTTGCGGACTATATTCGCAAAGGGGAGGTTCACCTGATCAAGGAGGTGATAGCCAAGTCCAATGAATTGGGTATGCAAACGCTGGACCAGTCTCTGGTGCAACACTATAAAGACGGCAATATCTCCCTGGAAGACGCGGTGCGTTACGCGGACTCCTCCAACGATGTGCGGTTGATGATAAAAATGTTCGAAAAAGGTCGCGCGGTAGATGGCAATATCGACTTAACTTATGACGAAACGGATACCGGGCGTCACCACAGGCGCTAAAGCCGCCCGGTTTCTCTCATCCAGGTTTGCAGAATGAGCTCGGCGGCATAGCTGTCCACCGGGCTTGCCTTGTAATCACCCCGGTGGCCCAGGTCCTGCAAGTCCTGCTTGGCCTCGTAGCTCGTGAGGCGTTCATCAACCATCTCCACCTTGTGGCCAAACCGTCCGTGCAGGCGCCTGGCGAATTTGCGTGCACGCTCGCCCATTGCGCCATCTGTTCCATCCATGTTCAGGGGGTCGCCGACGATGAGTAAATCGGGTCGCCATTCTGTTAACAATTTCTCGAGTTCAGGCCACTGCGGAATGCCGTCTTTTGCCTTGATGATGGTCAGGGGCTGGGTCGTAGCGGTCAGGCAATTGCCCACGGCAATGCCGATCTGTCTAAGCCCATAGTCAAAGGCGAGTACGGTAAGAATTGTTTTGCTGCTCACGCTATAGAGGGTCTATTACGCGTGGCCGGCCTGGCCGCAGATCAGGTTCATGTCGATACCCAGCACTGCGGCAGCCGCACCCATTCTTTGCTGGTAGGGGGTGGAGAAAATGATGTCCCCATCCGCCGGGAGTGTGAGCCAGCTGTTCTCAGCCAACTCAAATTCCAGTTGGCCGGCGGTCCACCCGGCATAGCCAAGCGCGATTAAGTGCTCTTGTGGCCCAGCGCCCTTGGCGATGGCCCGAAGAATATCCCGGGACGTTGTCAGCGTGATCTCTGGAGTGATTTTCAGGCTGGCTTCCCAGCGTTTTTCACAGTTGCGATGGAGCACAAAGCCGTGATCTATCTGCACCGGGCCGCCTGCCATTACAGGTACATCTGCGAAATTCCTGCTGGAGGAAATCTCCAAATGTTCAAAGATTTCATCTACCGATAATTCCAGTGGCTGGTTGATAACAATACCCATTGCGCCGCTCTCGCCGTGCTCGCAAATATAGGTAATGCTCTGTGAGAAAATACCTTCCGACAGGCTGGGCATAGCCAACAGGAAGTGATTACGCAAACTGGCGGTGCTGCTGGAGGAGCTTGGCCGGTGAAAAGTTTTTGGCATGTCGACTCGTCGAATTTTTGTGGTCGCCCTGATGAGAGCCTTTATCCTGAGCTTAGTCGGTTTTCCTGGAATTGCCATGTACGGATGATTTCCAGCTTATCGGTGGTAGCACGCAGTTCGGCTGGGAAGGGCGAGAAGGGCGCCGCCAGTTGAACAATTTTCATGGCGGCTTCGTCCAGCACCGCATAGCCTGAGGAAGAAAGCACCTGGATGTTTTCCAGGCTTCCGTCCTGCCGAATCACGACGAGCAGGCTGAGCTCACCGTAAATACCGTAACGCAGTGACGCCTCGGGATAATACTTGTTGCCCACGGCCTCCAGTCGGGATCGCCAATCGTGTAAATAGGCAGCGTCAACCGCTCGCTTCGCCGACACCGAGGACAAGCGCCTGACTCTGGGTCGGTCGGCGTAGGCTCTGTTCTGGTCGTCAAGACTTGCTTCGAGACTGGCGAGTTGCTCTGACAGCCGGTCAACCTCCGGGCTGATGCCTGTCAGTTCGCCCTGTTTTTGTTCCTGCTCACTCGGGCTATTGTCCATCAGGATCTTGTTGGGGGAGGCGGTGGAAACAACCGGCACTTCGCGCAGGCGGGTTTGCGGGGGGGACAATTGTTGGCTTCGAGCTGGTGCAGCCTGGGGTCTGGGTAAAGGGGCGGGCGGCGTGCTGGAGCCCCGGTCGCGTTCGGCCATTTCGCCACTGCCAACCTGGTTGGACTGGGCAATATGCTTGGCTTCATCCGGGGCGGCTGAGTTGGGCCGGGTCGTCAGGGTGACATGCAGTTGTCGGTCGTAATTGCGCGATTGATGGGCTTCAAAGCTCAGGCCCAGAATCAGGACTAAGTGTATAGCGGCCGCCACAAATACCGCAAAGCCCATGCGGTCACTACTGACGTGCTCAGTTTCCTGATAATACATCTGATGCCCCGTGACGACGATGCCGTGAAGCCCTAGCGCCGACTCTCAAGTTCCCCTGCTATACATTCCATGAGTTGGCCGCTGATGTCCAGATCGTATGCGCTGTCAATTTCACGAATACAGGTTGGACTGGTGACATTTATCTCGGTGAGATAGTCGCCAATGACATCAAGACCGGCGAAAAGCAGTCCTTTTTCCCGCAGAGTGGGGCCAATTTGTGCCGCTATCCAGAGGTCACGCTCTGTCAGTGGTTGGGCACGACCTGTACCGCCCGCCGCCAGGTTGCCCCGGGTCTCTCCGCTGGACGGGATCCGTGCCAGGCCGTAGGGCACCGGTTCTCCGTTAATCATCAGAATACGTTTGTCTCCATTGACGATCTCAGGCAGGTAGCGTTGAGCCATTATCGTTGTGCTGCCGAAGTCGGTCAGCGTTTCCAGGATGACGTTAACATTTGGATCGTCCGCTTTGACCCGGAAAATTGAGGCTCCACCCATGCCGTCCAGGGGCTTGAAGATGACGTCCTGGTGCTCATTATGGAAGGCTTTCAGGCGAGCGGAGTCAGCACTTACCAACACGGGAGGACAGCATTGTGGGAACTCCGTAGCAAAAATCTTTTCGTTACAGTCGCGTAGGCTCTGGCAGCGATTGACGATAAGCGTTCCTTTGCGCTCGGCCTGCTCCATTAGATAGGTCGTGTAGATATACTCGTTGTCGAAGGGCGGATCTACGCGCATTAACACAACATCCAAATCCGCAAGGTCTCTTTCCTCAGCGCTTTCCAGGGCGTACCAGGCATCAGGGTTCTGGAAAACCTCCAGCTTGGCCATATTGGCACGGGCCACTCCCTGATCCAGCAAGAGGTCGTGTTGCTCCATATAGTATAAAGTCCAGCCGCGTTGTTGGGCGGCCCACAGCATGGCCAGTGTGCTGTCCTTCTTGTAGTTAAGTTTGGCAATGGGATCCATTACCACACCAAGTTTTATGCTCATTTACAGTGCCTTAGCTTTCATCGAGGCCTGCTAACTTACGCAAACCGGGAAGGAGGTGCAAGAGCGTCCGGGCAAGGGAATGCGCACGGGACTCAAATATGGCATAGAATGTCGCCACAGAGACTTTGTCGTAAGGATTTTAGGGTATGTCTGGACTATATTTTACGCTCGCAATCTTGGGTGCAGTGGGAACTTTAAGCGCTGTGATTCAAGCACGCCGCATCTACTGGATGGTGCCCGTGTACTTTCTCAGCGCCTGGTTGACGGGAGAACTGGCGCTGATACACCTGTTGTGGCAGGTCGTTTTAACCGCGCTAATCGCCTTCGCCGGTGGCTTCTCTGACCCCCTTGCCCAGTGTGGACTGGGGATCTTTGCCCTGTCGTGGCTGGGCCTGATTTATTTGCATTGCCAGGCTATGGATACGGCTGAGCATTTGCGCGCTGCCCTGCACAGAGCTCTGGGTATAGATTTCAGGTCCGCCATACCGCAGGAGCGAAGACAGCTGCTGTCAGATAATATTGTCAGTAGACATTGGATGAAGCCCTTTCATTTTCGTCGCGATGGTGTTCGGGTTCACAGCCACCTCAGCTACGGCGAAGCGGGTAAACGCAATCTACTGGATATTCACCAGCCAGTTAATCCCCGCCCGGGTGGTTTTCCGGTATTGCTGCAAGTGCATGGTGGGGCCTGGATTATTGGCGAGAAAGAACAGCAGGCCAAACCCCTGATGTATCATATGGCACAACGTGGCTGGATTTGCGTTGCCATTAATTATCGCCTCAGCCCAACAGATGCCTTTCCAGCCCATATTGTCGATGTCAAAAAGGCTATTGCCTGGATTCGGGAACATATCGGTGAGTACGGCGGCAACCCGGATTTTATCGCCATTACCGGTGGCTCTGCGGGTGGACATCTCAGCTCGCTTGCCGCCCTGACACCCAATCGAGCAGAGTGGCAGCCGGGGTTTGAGGAAGCCGACACCACATTGCAGGCGGCGGTGCCCTTCTACGGTGTTTATGATTTTCTCGACAGATACGATATTCGCGCCGACATGTCGATGGACGATATTATTGCGGATAAGGTACTGCAATGCAGCAAGGAGGAAAACCGACAGTTGTGGGACGACGGCTCCCCTATCAGCCATGTCAGTGCGGACGCGCCACCGATGTATGTCATCCAGGGCACCCACGACTCACTGGTCTGGGTGGAGGAGGCGCGCACTTTCGTGGCGGCGTTGCAGGAGGTCGCTGAGGAGCCCGTGGCCTATGCCGAACTGCCCGGTGCCCAGCACGCTTTCGAAATTTTCCATTCAGTACGTACGGACCACACGGTCAATTCAGTGGCGGATTTTCTGGAGTGGAGCCACGCGAATTGGTTGGATAATTCCGTTTAGTCCAGTGCGGACATATCACCCCACTGTGCTTGCAGGATTGCGATAGCAGCCAATGGGGCGGTTTCAGTTCTCAGTACGCGTGGGCCCAATGTCAGGGCTTCAAAGTCAAAATTACCAACCTCTGAGATTTCCTCCGGACTCAGGCCGCCTTCAGGGCCAATGAGGATGGCGGCGCTGGCGGGTGTTTCCCCGGTGTTCTTTGCGCTGGTGTCGCGGTGATGCAAGACAAACCTGCGATCTGTCTTTACGGTGGGAAGCCAGTTTGCGAGTTTTCCCACTGGTTCTACTGTCGGTAGTCGATTGCGGCCAGACTGCTCACAGGCACTGATGACAATCTGTCGCCAGTGCGCCAGCTTTTTGTCGGCCCGGTCGCCCTTGAGTTTGATCTCTGTGCGCTCCGTCATGAGGGGGGTAATACTGGCCACACCCAACTCGGTGGCTTTTTGGATTACCCAGTCCATACGGTCTCCTCTGGAAATGGCGATACCCAACTCCAGGCGCAGCGGCGATTCGAGTTCCTCGGACAAATGTTCCGTAATGGCCACAGTGACGGACTTCTTCCCCAACGACGCTACCGTTGCTACATAGATGCCCCCGCGGCCGTTAAAAAGCAGCAAGCTGGCCCCCTCGCGCATGCGCAGTGCCCGGGCGATATGTTGACTGGGCCCAGGCTCTAATTGAACTGTGGCGCCGGGCTGTAACAGCTGCTCTGTATAGATACGGGGAATGCGCATGGGTATCCGCTTTTCAGGGCTGACCGTGAGACTTACAAGCCCAGGTTGTTATAGATCTCCCGGGTGGGTTCCACCTGATTCATGGTGTAGAAGTGTATGCCGGGAGCGCCATTATCCAACAGAGTCTGGCATAGCTGGGTGACAACATCGATACCGAATTTACGGATACTCTCCTGGTCGTCGCCATAGCCTTCAACGCGTTGGCAGATCCAGCGGGGAATTTCCGCGCCGCAGTTGCGTGAGAAGCGAGCCAGGCTGGCAAAATTTACAATTGGCATAACACCCGCGTGAATAGGCTTGTCTATACCTGCCGCCCCACACTGGTCCAAAAAGTAAAAGTAAGATTCTACATTGAAAAAATACTGGGTGATTGCGCTGTCCGCCCCGGCATCAAATTTGCCCTTCAGGTAGCGTATGTCACTGTCGTAGCTCTCCGCCTGGGGGTGTATTTCAGGATAGGCGGCCACCTCGATGTGGAAATGGTCGCCCGTTCGCTGCCTTACATACTCGACCAGCTCGTTTGCGTAGACCAGCTGACCCATGCCGCCCATACCCGAAGGCATGTCCCCGCGCAGGGCCACCAGACGTGAAATACCTTGCTCACGATAGTTGTCCAGCAGGGTCGCGATGGCATCTTCGTCATCGCCCCCAAAGCTGAGGTGAGGCGCGACCTTACAGCCGCTCTCGTTGATGGCGGAAACAATATCCAATGTATTGTCCCGGGTAGAACCGCCGGCACCGTAGGTCACCGAGAAAAACTCGGGGTTCAGCGCACTGAGTGCCGGGGTCGTTTCAGTCAGCAGCTTCTCACGTCCCGCCGCGGTTTTGGGCGGGAAGTATTCGAAGCTGATCTGCGGTTTCGTTTTGGCCATTAGCTGTAACCTAGTATTTGTAGCTATCCGGCTTGAATGGGCCGTCTACCTTCACGTTAATGTAGTCAGCCTGTTCGTCGGTGAGGCGGGTGAGTACACCGCTAAAACCAGCAACCATATGCGCGGCGACTTCCTCGTCCAGCTTCTTGGGCAGCACTTCCAGAGTGAGCGCTGACGGCTTCATATTGTCCTCCAGATTAGCAAACTTGCGCTCGTACAGATAAATCTGTGCCAGCACCTGATTGGCAAAAGAGCCGTCCATGATGCGTGAGGGGTGGCCTGTGGCATTCCCCAGGTTGACCAGGCGGCCCTCGGACAACAGGATCAGGTGGTCATTGCTGGCGCGGTCGCGGTACACGGTGTGCACTTGCGGCTTAACCTCTTCCCACTCCCAGTTTTCGCGCATGAATGCGGTGTCAATTTCGTTATCAAAATGGCCGATGTTGCAGACAACAGCACCATTTTTCAGTGCTTTCAGCATATTGGAATCACAGACGTTAAAGTTACCTGTCGTGGTTACCAGCAGGTCCGTGGTGCCCAGCAATCTTTTATCGGTGCAGGATTCTGTGCCGTCGTTAACGCCGTTGACGAAAGGTGAGACCACTTCATAGCCATCCATGCAAGCTTGCATGGCACAGATGGGGTCAATCTCCGCAATTCGAACGATCATACCTTCCTGCCGTAGGGATTGGGCGGAGCCCTTACCGACATCGCCGTAGCCAATAACCAGTGCTTTCTTACCGGACATCAGGTGGTCGGTACCACGTTTGATGGCGTCATTCAGGCTGTGGCGACAGCCGTATTTGTTGTCATTCTTGGATTTGGTGACCGAGTCATTAACGTTGATAGCCGGGACTCTCAGCGTGCCGGCTTCCAGCATTTCCTGCAGGCGGTGTACACCGGTGGTGGTTTCCTCGGTGATACCGTGCACATTGTCCAGAATAGCGGGGTATTTTTGGTGCAACATCAGGGTCAGGTCGCCACCGTCATCCAGTACCATATTGGCATCCCAGGGCTGGCCATCCTTCAGGATGGTCTGTTCCAGACACCACTCATATTCTTCTTCGGTTTCACCTTTCCAGGCAAAAACCGGTACACCCGCAGCGGCAATCGCAGCGGCCGCGTGATCCTGGGTAGAGAAAATATTGCAAGAGGACCAGCGCACTTCGGCACCCAGCTCAATCAGGGTTTCAATCAGCACACCGGTTTGAATGGTCATGTGAATACAGCCCAGTATTTTGGCGTTTGCCAGCGGCTTGCTGGCGCTGTATTTGGCGCGCATGGCCATCAGGGCCGGCATTTCGGTTTCGGCAATAGCCAGTTCACGGCGACCCCAGCCCGCCAGGCTGATGTCGGCGACTTTGAAATCTTCGTTTGTAGCCAGGTTCTCTGCAGTGCTCATATTTTTTCCTCAGGAATCAAATGATTCCAAATCAAATTAAAATTCAATGTATATCGTCAACGCTCGATCCAGGTCGGGCGCGGGGGCAGATGGGCTTGGCGGACCGTAGAGCGCAAGGATGCGCGACACGAGCCCCCATGGAAGGGTTCACGGCGAGTCCGCCAAGTCCATCTGCCCCCGCGCCTGACCGGCACAAAAGCCAATCAGTTATAAAGCAGCCCTCAAAGCAGCCGCCTTGTCAGTATTCTCCCAAGTAAAATCCGAATCTTCGCGCCCAAAGTGCCCATAGGCCGCAGTCTTACGATAGATAGGTCGCTTCAGGTCCAGCATGGCGACCAGTCCCTTGGGCCGTAGTTCAAAGTGCTCGCGCACCAATTGCACAATCTGCTCATCAGAAACCTTGCCGGTGCCAAAGGTTTCGACAGCGATCGACGTGGGCTCAGCAACACCGATGGCGTAGGAAACCTGAATTTCACAGCGGTCAGCCAGACCAGCGGCAACGATGTTTTTGGCGACATAGCGGCCGGCATAGGCCGCAGAACGGTCGACTTTGGAGGGGTCTTTGCCGGAAAATGCGCCGCCACCGTGCCTTGCCATACCGCCGTAGGTGTCGACGATGATCTTGCGGCCGGTCAGGCCACAGTCACCTACAGGACCGCCGATAATAAATTGGCCGGTAGGGTTGATGTGGTAGAGCGTATCCGTGTGCAGCCATTCGGCGGGCAGGACTTCCTTCACAAGCAGATCCATAATCGCTTCATGGATGTCTTTCTGGCTAATGTCCGGGTCGTGCTGAGTCGAGAGGACCACGGCGTCAATGGCGACTGGCTTGCCGTTTTCATAGCGCAGGGTAACCTGGCTTTTCGCATCGGGGCGCAACCAGGGGAGGGTGCCGCTTTTGCGCAATTCGGCCTGGCGCTCAACCATGCGGTGTGCGTAGTAGATGGGCGCAGGCATCAGCACTTCGGTTTCATTGGTGGCGTAACCGAACATCAGGCCCTGGTCGCCAGCACCCTGTTCCTTGTCGTCGCCCTCGTCAACGCCCATGGCGATATCGTGAGACTGCTTGCCGATGGCGTTTAACACGGCACAGGAAGCACCGTCAAAACCTACATCAGAGCTGTCGTAGCCTATGTCCAGAACGACGTTGCGAACAACATCTTCAAGGTCCACGTAGGTGGAGGTAGTCACTTCGCCCGCGACAACGACCATGCCGGTCTTGACCAGGGTCTCTACGGCGACCCGAGCATCCTTATCGTCTTTGAGGATGGCATCCAGTATGGCATCAGAAATCTGGTCAGCCATTTTGTCCGGGTGTCCTTCGGAAACGGACTCCGAGGTGAAAATTGAATACTCGCTCATGTTGATATCCTTTCTATTGCTAGGAGTGGCCGAAGAGGCGCACTTGTATTTGAAAACCGTTACGTTGTGCCAGATAGACACTTCTAATATCTTTTAGGCCGGCCTCGGCGGCCCAGCGACTTAAGTCCTCTGGTTCGAAGCCCAGCCAGAGGTCGCCGCAGTTTTCTTTTGCCCAGGCCTGGTCGTGGCTGCACAGGTCCGTCACCAGAATGACGCCGCCAGGCGCCAGGTGACTGGCGACATCCTGGAAGATTTGCACTGGCGACGGCGTGTGATGTAGCACCATATTGATTACCACACAATCTGCCTGAAGCCCGGCCAGTGCACCGCTACCTGTGTCACCGTGTACGAATTCTATATTTGCCAGGCCTTGCTGTTGAGCCAACGCTCGTGCCTTGTCCAACATCTCCGCAGCATTGTCGACTGCGACCACCCGCTGGAAACGCGGGCTGAGCTCAGGGAGAAATGAGCCGTCGCCCGGGCCAATCTCCAGTGCCAGTTTATGGCTTGTGGGGATCGCATCTCCCAGTACCTGGCTGACCGTCTCGGCATATTGCTCGTAACTGGCGATCAGGTCCTGTTGCTCTCGAAACTTGTGGGCATTGCCACGGAAAAAGTTACGCGAGCTGTCCTTGCGTTGCTGGTACAGGCAGATGACTTTGTCACTGACAGCCAGTGGAAGTTCAATCTGGTCGACAGTTTCCAGCAGTTGACCCTGTAAGTCCTTGAATTCACTCTCCTGGCCCAGATCGTTGCGCCGGTAGTAGATTGAATTTCCCTCCCGCCTGGTGGCAACCAGGCCAGCGCCGGCCAGCACTTTCAGGTGGTGGCTCATGGCGGGCTGTCGAATGCCAAAGAGGGAGCAAAGCTCCGACACACCGAACGACTCGTTGCGCAGGACGCGCAGAACCTGAAGGCGCAGCTGGTCAGCACTGGCCTTGCAGAAATTGGCGAGCTCTCCCAAGCGCTCTTCCGGGGAAGGCACATTCGGGGTAGTCGGTAGGTCGCTGGAGGCGGCATGGTTGAGCATGGGGAGGAGTGTAGCAGCGAATCAAAGCTATATCAAAATATTTCGATATAGATTTCAGGGTGACCCATAAAGATGGGTGATATCCGTCGAGGCCGGGAATAAATTGAAGGTATTACGAAAAATCGAACCGATTTGTTTGCCGAAACCCTCCTGTTACGCGAAAATGGCGGCCCTTTTGAGCTTGCCCCCAATTCCTCTGGAGATACTGATGTCGTCCCGCACCGAACTTGCCAATGCAATCCGCGCCCTTAGCATGGACGCCGTCCAACAAGCCAATAGTGGTCACCCCGGTGCACCCATGGGTATGGCTGATATTGCTGAAGTCCTGTGGAATGACTATATGCAGCACAATCCAGCGAACCCGGCGTGGCCTAACCGCGATCGTTTTGTGCTTTCCAATGGTCACGGCTCGATGTTGATTTACTCGCTGTTGCATCTCACAGGCTATGATCTGGCACTGGAAGAACTGAAGAATTTCCGTCAATTGCATAGCAAAACACCCGGTCACCCTGAATACGGCTATGCGCCGGGCGTGGAAACAACCACCGGGCCCCTGGGTCAGGGCATTACCAACGCCATAGGCATGGCGTTGGCGGAGAAAATATTGGCCGCCCAGTTTAATCAGCCTGGACACGATGTTGTTGATCACCATACCTACACCTTCCTGGGGGACGGCTGCCTGATGGAGGGTATTTCCCATGAGGCCTGTTCGCTGGCCGGCACCCTGGGTCTGGGCAAGCTCATCGCCTTTTACGATGACAACGGTATTTCTATCGATGGCGAGGTCGAAGGCTGGTTCACCGATGATACTCCGGCACGATTTTCGGCCTACGGTTGGCATGTGATTCCCCTTGTCGATGGCCACGACGCCGACGCGATCAAACAGGCTATTGATAGTGCCAGGCAAGAGACGGCCAGGCCCACCCTGATTTGCTGCCAGACCATTATTGGTAAGGGTGCACCGAACAAACAGGGCTCCGAGTCCTGTCACGGCGCGCCGCTGGGCGCCGAAGAAATTGCAGCGACCCGGGCTGCACTGGGTTGGACCCATGGCCCCTTTGAGATTCCGGAGGAGGTTTATGCCGGTTGGAGTGGCGTTGAGTCCGGCGCTGAATCAGAAAATGCCTGGAATCAGCGTATGGCGTCCTACGCCGACGCACACCCGGAACTGGCAGCGGAGCTGAAACGCCGCCTGGCGGGGGATTTACCTGAGGATTTCAATGCCCAGGCTAATGCCTATATCGCACAATGCCAGGAAGAGGGCGAGACGATCGCTTCGCGCAAGGCCTCCCAGAACTGCCTGAATGCATTTGGGCCCCTGTTACCTGAGTTATTGGGCGGATCTGCCGATCTGGCCGGCTCCAACCTGACACTCTGGAGTGGTTCCAAAGGCGTATCTGCGGCAGATGCCAGCGGTAACTACATATACTACGGCGTGCGTGAATTCGGCATGTCTGCCATCATGAACGGCATAACACTGCACGGCGGTTTTGTGCCCTATGGCGCCACATTCCTCATGTTCATGGAGTACGCACGTAACGCAGTGCGTATGGCCGCACTCATGCGGCAGCCCTCTATCTTTGTGTATACCCACGATTCGATCGGACTGGGTGAAGACGGCCCGACACACCAACCCGTGGAGCAACTGACGGCCTTGCGTGTCACGCCTAACCTGGAAACCTGGCGACCCTGTGACACGGTTGAGTCTGCTGTGTCCTGGAAATCCGCAATTGAGCGCCAGGACGGCCCCTCCGCGCTGATTTTTTCCCGTCAGGGCCTGCCCCATCAAGCACGAGATGAGCAGCAGTTGTCTGATGTTGAGCGGGGTGCTTACGTACTGAAGGACTGTGAGGGTTCGGCCGATGCGATCCTCATTGCCACCGGGTCGGAAGTACAGCTTGCTATGTCCGCTGCCGAGCAGTTGACCGCCAACGGTAAACAGGTTCGCGTCGTGTCGATGCCCTGTGCTGAGCGTTTTGAATTACAGGGCGCTGAGTACCGGGAATCGGTGCTGCCCAGCGATGTGCTGGCACGGGTGGCGATAGAGGCGGGGCACGCGGACTACTGGTACAAATACGTGGGTTTGGATGGTCGCGTAGTGGGTATGACCACCTTCGGCGAGTCGGCTCCCATTGGCGATTTGCTCCAGCACTTCGGTTTCACAGTAGATAACGTGGTAGCGACCGTTCAGGATATCCTGCTCTAGGAGTCAGTCTGTTGTTGCGTATCGCAATTAATGGCTACGGCAGAATAGGACGCTGTGTGTTGAGGGCCCTCCATGAGAGTTCCCTGAATGAACAGCTTCAGGTGGTGGCGATCAACGAGTTGGCCGATGCTCGAACCGTGATGCACCTGACCAAATACGATTCCACCCACGGTCCTTTCCCGGGAGTCATCGAGGGCGGAGAGCAGCGGCTTTCGATAGCTGGCCATACCGTCCGTTTGTTGCGCCAGCCGCTGATTGCGGACTTGCCCTGGGCCGAACTCGGAGTCGATATGGTATTGGAATGCACAGGCGCATTCTCGGACCGGCAGATGGCTGAACAGCATCTCGCCGCAGGGGCGCGATTCGTGCTTTTTTCGCAGCCGGCGCAGGCTGATGTCGATGCTACCGTGGTCTACGGGGTTAATCACCAGGATTTGTCCCCGGAGCATCGGATCGTGTCCAATGCGTCCTGCACGACCAATGGCATTGTGCCGGTTATCAGGGCCCTGCACGATGCCTTTGGCATTGAAAATGGGACGATCACCACGATTCACTCGGCGATGAATGATCAGCCCGTAGCCGATGCCTACCACAACACAGATTTACGTAAGACCCGGGCGGCGTCTCAGTCTATTATCCCGGTGGATACCGCACTGGCGAAGGGAATAGAGCGGATTCTTCCAGAGTTTGCAGGCCGTTTTACGGCGCAGGCGCTGCGCGTTCCTACCCTCAACGTGTCCGCGATGGACCTGACCGTTCAGGTTGCCGCTGATGCGACAGAGGCCTCGGTCAACGAGGTTCTGAGGAAAGCGGCCAATACACGATTTTCCGGGGTGCTGGGTTATACCGATGAGCCGCTGGCTTCCTGCGATTTCAACCACGATCCCCGTTCCAGTATTGTTGATGCAGGCCAGACTCGCGTGAGTGGCAAGCGGTTGGTCAAAGTGCTTACCTGGTTCGATAATGAATGGGGCTACGCGAACAGAATGCTTGATGTCGCGGCCTACTGGAGTAACTTGTGAACAAGGAGGAGCGTTTGCCATGGCTTTAGCAGTGGATTTAATGACAGGGCTTGAATTGGCGGGGAAGCGGGTTTTGATCCGTGAGGATCTCAACGTACCCATTAAGGACGGTGCTGTTGGCAGCGATGCAAGAATCAGGGCGGCCCTGCCGACCATAGAAGCTGCGGTGGCTGCCGGTGCGCGGGTTATTTTGATGTCTCACCTGGGTCGCCCTACCGAAGGGCAGTTCGAGCAGGCCTATTCCATGGCGCCGGTGGCAGAGCACTTGTCTAAATTACTTGGTCAGTCGGTAGAGTTGGTGGCAGATTGGCGAGAGGGGGTTGAGCTTGCTCCCGGCGCTGTTGTCCTGTTGGAGAATGTCCGCTTTAACCCGGGTGAAAAAGGCAATGATGATGAACTGGCAAAGGCCTATGCCGGGCTCTGTGACATCTTTGTGATGGATGCATTTGGGACGGCTCACCGGGCTCAGGCTTCTACCCATGGCGTGGCAAAGTTTGCTGCCAAAGCCTGCGCCGGACCGCTGTTGGCCGGCGAGTTGACTGCCCTGGAGCAGGCGCTCGCTAACCCGGCAAAGCCTATGGTTGCTATAGTCGGCGGTTCGAAGGTGTCAACAAAGTTGACGGTTTTGGAGACCCTGTCCGACAAGGTTGACCAATTGATCGTCGGTGGTGGCATAGCGAATACCTTCCTCGCCGCCAGCGGCTTACCGGTTGGGAACTCCCTGTGTGAACACGACCTGATACCGTCTGCAAAGGCGTTAATGGCCAAAACCCATATCCCCTTACCACCCGATGTGGTGACTGGTAAGGCGTTTAGCGAAACTGCCCAGGCGACATTAAAAGCCGCTGGCGATGTCGTGTCCGACGATATGATCTTCGATATCGGTCCGGAGGCATCGGCTCAGATCGCCCAGGTGTTGGCCAAAGCGGGCACGATATTATGGAATGGTCCGGTAGGCGTATTTGAGTTTGACCAGTTTTCAGCGGGTACAGAGTCCCTATCCCGGGCTATAGCCGACAGTAGTGCTTTTTCCCTTGCGGGAGGAGGTGACACGCTGGCGGCGATAGACAAATACGGTATTGCGGACAAAATTTCCTATATATCCACTGGCGGCGGGGCCTTTCTGGAGTACGTAGAGGGAAAAGTCCTGCCGGCGGTCGCTATTCTCGAAGAGCGCGCCAGCGCAAAGTAATTCATCATTATCAATAAAACACTAAACAGCTAGCTGTAGTAGAGGGTATATCGATATGGCACTAATCAGTTTACGCCAACTTTTGGATCACGCGGCCGAGCACGGGTATGGCGTCCCGGCCTTTAATGTCAACAACCTGGAGCAGACCCGGGCGATCATGGAGGCCGCCGATGAGACCAATTCACCGGTGATCATGCAAGCCAGCGCCGGTGCCCGCAAGTATGCAGGCGCCCCTTTTCTAAGGCACCTGATGGCGGCGGCAATTGAGGAGTTCCCCCATATCCCGGTGGTGATTCACCAGGACCACGGTGTTTCCACGGCCATTTGCCAGCGTTCCATCCAGCTGGGCTTTAGCTCAGTGATGATGGACGGTTCTCTGGGAGAGGATGGCAAAACGCCTATGGACTATGACTACAACGTTGAAGTGACACGCAGGGCGGTCGATATGGCTCATGCCTGTGGCGTGTCGGTAGAGGGAGAGTTGGGTTGCCTGGGTTCCCTGGAAACGGGGCAGGCAGGTGAAGAAGACGGCGTTGGCGCCGAGGGTATTCTCAGCCACGATCAACTATTAACGGATCCCGAGGAGGCGGCACAATTTGTTGCCGCCACTGATGTAGACGCCCTGGCTATAGCCTGTGGTACCAGTCACGGGGCCTACAAATTTTCCCGGCCCCCTACCGGGGATATTCTGGCGATTGACCGAATCAAGGAGATTAATGCCCGTATTCCCGGCACGCACCTGGTGATGCACGGTTCTTCCTCTGTGCCACAGGAGTGGCTGGCGGTGATCAATGAGTTCGGTGGTGAGATACCCGAAACCTACGGGGTGCCAGTGGAGCAAATTCAGGAGGGCATCCGTCACGGTGTGCGCAAGATCAATATCGACACCGATTTACGCCTGGCATCCACGGGTGCTGTGCGCCGTTTTATGGCGGAAAACCCCTCTGAATTTGACCCGCGTAAATTCCTTGCAGCGACCACGACAGCGATGAAAGATATCTGTCTTGCCCGTTATGAAGCTTTCGGTACAGCGGGTCAGGCGGACAAGATAAAAGTCCTTTCGCTGGAGGCCATGCACCTGGCCTACGATGCAGGTTCGTTGAAGCAGCGAGTAAACTAGCGGGAGTCTGTAAGTACCGTGGCGCATTGGGATCAGGAATCGCTTGAAGCATTGCGCCAGTCTCTCCAACCCCTGGGCTCTGGGACTGAACCCTCTGTGGCGTTGCGCGATTTTTGTCGGCATTATCAGATTGATTTCGGGGAACGATTGCCGGATGTCAGCCACCGGATCGGGGCTGTCCAGTCAGGCGATTTTTCTTTGGCGGTGCATTGTTACGAGGTCGTCGGGGCAAGCCGTAACCTGCTTCTGGTTCACGGCTACACGGACCATGTGGGCCTCTTCAGACACCTGATTGAGTATGGTCTGCAACAGGGTTGCAATGTCGTGGCGTTTGACTTGCCAGGGCACGGTTTATCAACCGGTGATTTTGTGGTAATTGATGATTTCTCAGACTACAGCCAGGCGATTGTTAATGTTATGGCGGCCGCGCAGATGCCGGAGATTCCCTGGTGGACGATGGCCCAGAGTACGGGCTGTGCAGCCCTCATTGACTACGCCGGCAAATACCCCTGGACATTTTATGCGGCCGTTTTCCTGGCGCCACTAATCCGGCCTGTGGGCTGGGGCAGGATTCGTGTCGGTCACGCGCTGCTGCGCCGATTCCGGGATTCTATTGGCCGTAAGTTTGCCGCAAACTCGGGTGACGCAGCCTTTCTTGAATTTCTAAAGAGTGATCCGCTGCAATCCCGACGGATCTCCATACGCTGGGTTGGTGCCCTGCGTCGCTGGCTGTCCGGGCTTGAGTTCAAGGACCTGGGCGTGGGCCCTGTTCTGGTGCTACAGGGCGACGCGGATGGCACGGTGGCCTGGCGCTACAACATGAAAAAACTCGTTAAATTGTTTCCGGGAACAGATATTGAGTATCTTCCCGGTGCGGGCCACCACCTGGCCAATGAAACGGCAGAGATTCGTCGTTTGTACCTGGGCAAAGTGGGGCGGTTTCTGGATTTTCCGCCGCCGGCGGACGAAGGCTAGAACAGTACCCTGGACCGAATGGTGCCCTCTATACCTGCCAACTTGGTCAGTGCGATATCACTGTATTCTGCGTCCACGTCAATCACCACATAACCAATTTTGTCGGTTGTCTGCAGGTATTGCGCACTGATATTCAGGTTGTTTTCCGAAAAGACGCCGTTGATCGCAGTCATAATGCCGGGCACATTGTGGTGGATGTGTAGCAGGCGGTGGCTGCCTTCGTGTTCGGGCAGGGCCACCTCAGGGAAATTGACAGAGGAAATCGAGGTGCCGTTGTCGCTGTAGCGGGCGAGTTTTTCAGCGACTTCCATGCCGATGTTTTCCTGGGCCTCTACGGTGCTGCCTCCGATATGGGGGGTCAGGAAAGTGTTGTCGAATCGGCGTAGTGGAGAGATGAATTCGTCGGCATTGGAGCGAGGTTCGGTCGGGAACACATCAATGCCCGCCCCTCCAATGTGCCCGCGCTCCAGGCTCTCGGCCAGGGCATCGATATCTACTACTGTCCCCCGGGACGCATTGATAAGAATACTGCCGGGCGCCATTTGTGCCAGTTCCCTGGCACCGAGCATGTTTTGGGTCGAACCGGTTTCCGGGACGTGCAGGCTGACAACTTCCGAATTCCCC
>JBALWA010000030.1:0-53692 GCA_036960305.1 Halioglobus sp.
TCTCACACTGCCTCACCTTGAAAACTTTTTGCATGAAATGCAGGGAATCACGCACGGCCGCAGCGCTGGGATAAGGGCCAAAGTAACTGCCCTTTTTGCGCTTCGCTCCGCGGTGAATACTCAGTCTCGGGTATTTGTCCTCGCTGGATAGAAAAATATAGGGGAAGGATTTATCGTCCTTTAACAGAATATTGTAGGGCGGTCGCTGCTGCTTGATCAGGTTGTGTTCCAACAACAGAGCATCAACCTCTGTCGTGGTCACGGTGACCTGTATGTCCTGTATACGCGCGACCAGGGCCATGGTCTTGGCCGCCAGTCCACTGGCGCGAAAATAGCTGCTTACCCTGTTCCTGAGGTTCTTGGCTTTGCCGACATACAGTAACGCCCCCTCCTCGCCGTACATCTGGTAAACGCCCGGGCGTGTGGTGAGCGACTTCAGGAAAGTCGCGTGATCAAAAGTACTGTCAGACACGGCCGTACACTCTGGGCTCAATCTCGAGCGCTACACCAAAGGTCGCTGAAACTGAGTCGGATATTTTCGTCGCCAGGGCAAGCACGTCCGCTCCGTGGTTACTCTCGTAGTTCACCAGCACCAAAGCATGCTCCGGGTGAACACCCACGCCCTGTTCCCGCACACCCTTCCAACCGCAGTAATCGATCAACCAGGCCGCAGCAAATTTAGTGCGGCCGTCCTCCTGGAGATAGGCAGGAATGTCGTCATAGCCCTCCTGTAATTGTGTTGCCTGCTTCTGACTCAGTACCGGGTTTTTGAAAAAACTGCCCACGTTAGGCACCGTTACCGGGTCGGGTAATTTACTGCGTCTGATTGCAACCACGGCCTCGAAAACCGCCTTGGCGGTAACCGTTTGGTCGTTGGCAAGCGCATTGGACAATGCCGGATAGCCAAGTTGCAGGTTTTCCGTCTTCGACAAGCAAAAGTCCACTGCGGTAATCACCAGTTGATCGCGGAGTTCGTGCTTGAAAATACTGTCGCGATAGGCAAATCGGCACTCTTCGGCAGACAGGACTATGACCTCAGAATTATCGATACGCAGTGCATGAACAGCCTGCACAAAAGACTTCAGCTCGACACCGTAGGCGCCGATATTTTGAATAGGCGCCGCGCCGACCGTTCCCGGAATCAAGGCCAGGTTTTCCAGTCCGTAGTAACCTTTTGCCAGGGTATATTCTACGAGCGCGTGCCAATTCTCCCCCGCGGCAACACGCAAGGTCACGTGGTCCGAAGTTTCCTCAATAAGCTCTATGCCGCGACTCGACTGCAGCAACACCAGCCCCGCAACATCTCCAGCCAGTACAACATTACTGCCCTCCCCCAGCACGGTCACCGCCACTTCGTTTTCTCGCGCCCAATCCAGTGCGGCTCGTAGATCGTCGTCGCCCTGCACTTCCACCAGACCATCGCAGCGCGCTTCCAGCGCGAGCGTATTCAGTTGTCGCAACGATGCATCATGCAGTATCTGCATCGAAAATCTCCCGTAACAATCCCTCACTGGCTGACTCGACAAGATCAAGCACCTGCGCGAACCCCTTGTCCCTATTCACCCCTATAATTCCTGGTCAAAACGCGCGCGAACGACATTTAGGTCCTGCTCTGTATCCACACCGGCAGGTATTTCCTGATCGACCTGTGCTACGTGAATACCCACACCGTGGTAGAGGGCACGCAATTGCTCCAGCTGCTCGACTTCCTCCAGGGGCGCGGGCGGCCAACCAACAAACTGATGCAGGAATGCAGTTCTATACGCATAGATTCCAATATGTCGAAACCAGCAACCGGCTGCTGGCATAGTCACAGCGGGCACCGCAAAGTGATCCCGTGGCCAGGGGATTGCAGCCCGACTAAAGTAAAGCGCCAGGCCATCGGCACCGCTAACCACTTTAACCGCATTGGGATTAAGCAACTCTTCCAGATCGGTAATCGCTTCACACAAGGTGGCGATGCCTGCATTTGTGTTGTGCTCGAGATTGCTCGCCACCTGATCAATCACAGCAGGCGGGATCAGCGGTTCATCCCCCTGGACGTTCACTACAATATGATCCGGCGCCAACTGTAAATCTGACACCACCTGCTGCAGGCGATCGGTACCCGAGGGATGATCGCTTGAGGTCATACAGGCCCTGGCACCGAAAGCCTCAGCAGCGTCCATGATGCGCTGATCATCTGTAGCGATCACAACGTCTGCTGCGCTGCTGCGACTGGCCTGTTCCCACACCCGTTGAATCATGGGCTTGCCGGCTATATCGAGAAGCGGCTTGCCGGGTAGTCGCGAAGACCCATAACGGGCGGGTATAACAACAGTAAAGGGCATTAGCGCTACTCCCTGGAGCGGGTGGCCAGTGCAGCGACCGACTGCTGCACTTGAACTGGAATGACGGCACTGATTTTCAGGTACCAGGTATTGCCTGTGGCAAACTCTCGACATTTTACCGCGTCTTTTTCCGTCATGATAATGGGCTTATCAGACAATGGGGCGAGGTCTTCAGCCCGGTAGGCGTGATGGTCATCAAAAACCCGGTCATCTACTGTAAAACCCATTTCACTCAAGCTATTAAAAAACTGTTCTGGTTGGCCGATACCTGCAACCGCATAGATCTTTTCTGATAGGTTTTCAGGGTTTAGTGGGCGCTCTTCGCCCGTAGACAGGTTAACGAGGCACTCGGGCGTGTAACGCACGCCTTGTTCACTATCATCACTGCCGCGGTACAGCACATGATCGACACTGCGGAGGCGACTCACAGGCTCCCGCAACGGACCGGCGGGAAGGCAAAACCCATTGCCAACACCCCGGCTTTCGTCGAGCACGGCGATCTCCATGTCCCGCCCAAGGGCATAGTGCTGCAAGCCGTCGTCGCTGAGTATCACGTCTATCGTAAAATCTCGCAGCAACTGGTGCACCGCATCCGGTCGTGAAGGCGCCACAACACAGGGACAGCCAGTGCGCTGAAAGATTAACAGCGCTTCATCGCCACAATCGGCAGCGCTGCTGTTGAGGCTCACGGTATGAGGAAACACTTTGCGCGTAGCACCATAGCCCCTGCTGACCAATCCGGGACGCAGCCCCTGTGACTGAAGATACTCAATCAGGGCGAGGACTACCGGGGTTTTACCCGTGCCGCCAACGGTGATATTGCCAACTACGACAAGTGGCTTGTCGGGCTGTGTACGGGACAGAACACCTGAGTGGTAAAGACCTTTACGGACTGCAGCAATACCACGAAATAGAAACTCCAGGGGCCGCAACAACCACAGCCACCAGGCGCCGCGATACCAGGCAGCCACCAGCCCCCTTTCCCCAGCGGCCATTAATCACTGAACTCCTGGTGATAGAGCTGGGAATACAGACCGCCCTGAGACAACAATTCCGCGTGTGTGCCGACAGCAATTACCCTGCCCTTATCGAGCACAACAATGCGATCTGCACCCTCTACCGTAGACAAACGGTGGGCAATCACAATTGTCGTCCTGTCCCGCATAATATTATCCAGGGCTTGCTGGATACGATGCTCGGATTCGTTATCCAGTGCTGATGTCGCCTCATCAAGGATCAACACCGGGGCATCTTTGAGCAACGCACGTGCGATAGCCACCCGCTGCCGTTGCCCACCGCTGAGCCCGCCGCCATCCTCTCCCAACAAAGTGTCAAAACCCTGGGGCAGCTCATCGATGAAGTGTCTGGCATAAGCGGCATCTGTGGCGGCGTAGACCTCGCTCTGACTCGCGCCAGAATTGCCGCCATAGGCGATATTATTGAACACGGTGTCGTGAAACAGCGTTACATTCTGGGACACCACCGCAATTTGCTGGCGTAAATTGGCAAGCTCGTAGTCCGAAATGGGCACCCCATCCAGCAAAATCTCACCGCTATCCGCTTGATAAAAACGGGCGAGTAACTGGACCAGTGTTGTTTTACCGCTGCCTGAACGACCGACAAGCGCAACAGTCTCCCCTGCCTCTATAGTCAATGACACCTGCTCTAATACGGCAGTCTCACTACCGGGATAACTGAATGTAAGATCGCGTAAGGCGATCTCACCGCGCGCGCGTTCCAAGGTCAGCTTGCCCTCGTCGATCTCTGCTTCCTGGTCGAGCTGGGCGAAAATATCCTCAGCCGCTGCCAGCCCGCGCTGGATCTCGCTCTGCACGCCGCTCAAACTCCGTATCGGCTTACCCAGTTGCGCAGCCGCTGTCAGGAAAGCAACCAATGAACCGGCAGAAAAGCCCGACAGTATTGAGGGGTTAAGTGCAAACCAGATCAATACGGCCAGCGCCACGGCCAACATCGTCTGGATAATGGGTGTACTCAGGGCATCTGCAAACGCCATTTTCAGGCTCTCCACCCGGTTGTAGTCGCTGGCAGCCCTGAACCGCTCCTGCTGATGCGCCTGCCCACCGAAAATCCGGACGTCCTTGTAGGCACCGATTGTTTCATTGGAGACCTGGGTCACATCCCCCATGGACGCCTGAATCCGCCGGCTGTAGCGCCTGAAGTGCTTGCCGACCACCGTGACGACCAGAGCGATAAACGGCACGACAGCAACGAATACCAGGCACAGCCGCCAATTGAGATAAAGCATGTAGGTAATCAACCCCAAAACCGTCAAGCCCTCACGAATCACGATCTTCATTGCTTTGGTGACAGCACCGGTCACCTGCTCAACATTAAAGGTGATTTTCGAAATCAACACCCCGCCAGTGGCCTTGTCATAGTAAGCACTGGGGGCAAAGAGCATTTTATTGAACAGTTCACAGCGAATGTCGTGTACGAGATTGCGCGACACGTGATTCAAAAAGTAGGTGCCGACAAAAAAGCCCATGGCGCGGGTAAAAGCCAGGGTTATCGCAGCCACTGGCACCGCGATACGGGCGAACTCCAGGCGAGTCATACCCGTATCAGGAAACAGCTGATAGGCCACGCCCGCCACCAGGCCCTTGTCTACAGCATCGGAATCATTGAGTGAGTCCAGCAGAAACTGCATAAGGTCAGCAAACAGTACGTTGCCCGCTGAATAGATCATGTAGCCCAGAATACTGAAAATGAAAATATACCAATACGGAACGACGTAGCCCAGCAGCCGGACATAGAGCTGCCAGTCGCTGACGTCTCCGCGGCGTTTGAATTCCTTCCTGGATTTATTTTTGCCCATAGGGGTTACCGACTGTCCGCCGCTGGCTGGCGAGTCGTTATCGTCAGATGAACAAAACCCATTTTTCCGACCGCATCCATGGCCTTCACCACGGATTGATGGCTGGTATCTGCATCTGCGGTAATGACCATTGGTAAGGTGGTGTCACCTGCGGATATTTTGTAGATTGCCGCCTGCAGGGTTCGTGGCCGGTCATCGACCAGGCCCTTGCCATTGACTCGATACTGACCTTGTTCGTCTATCAGTATCTCAATTTCTGCGTCCTGTGTTTCTCTCGCTTCACCTGTTGCCTCAGGCAGGTCGATGCTGAGCTGGGTTTCCCGCGTGAAGGTCGTCGATACCATGAAGAAGATCAGCAGCAGAAACACTACGTCGATCAGAGGCGTCAGGTTGACATCGACTTCCTCGAGGCGCTGGCGACGAAAATTCAAGAGTCGGTATCCATCGGTTCCTCGCTGTGCAGCGCATCAACGAGCTTGATTGTCTCCTGTTCAAGCTCGACGACAATACCGTCAATTCTACCGACAAAATAACGGTGCATAACCAGTGCCGGGATCGCAACGCTCAAACCCGTCGCCGTGGTAATCAAGGCCTCCGATATACCGCCAGCCAGTACACTGGCATTTCCCGTACCCTGGGCCATGATCTCAGCGAAGACCTTAATCATACCCATCACGGTCCCCAGCAGGCCCAACAGCGGGGTAACCGCGGCGATAGTACCGAGGGTATTTAAATATCGCTCCAATTCGTGGACCACATGGCTGGCCGCCTCCTGGATACTCTCCTTCATCACCTCGCGGCCATGGTAGGCATTGTTCAGGCCCGCCGCCAATATACGTCCCAGAGGGGAAGACTGCTTCAGAGTCTTCAATTTGGCTGTATCGAGCTGATCAGCCTTCAACTGTTGCCAGACCGTCGCAAGGAGGTGGGGAGGTGCAATTTTTTTCGGATTCAAGGTGTAGAGACGTTCGATACAGATAGCCAACACCACCACTGAGCAGAGCAGGATTGGTATCATTAACAATCCGCCGGCCGTCACCAATTCAAGCACATCAAAATCCTGTTTCTAAAGGAGGTGCGGCCATTATACGCACACCCTTGACTGCTGCGCTAATGCCAGTAGCGCTTATGTTCACGACGGTAATGTTCCACCCGGGAAACGCCCTCCGCATTCAAGTAGTACTCGAGTGCACCCTCTTTGCTCGTCGTCTCCGCCTGCCGCCCCTGCGTGGTCAGGCGCCTTGCTATCTCGGGATGCGGGTGCCCGAAGGGATTCGCATAACCACTACTAAAAACCACAGTCGAGGGTTGTACATATTTTAACCATGCGAATGATGTTGAGGTAATACTGCCGTGATGCCCCGCAAGCAACCAGTCGCTCCCTAACTGGTCGCGCCAGTAGCGAACCAGGGTTTTTTCCCGGTGGTGATCAATATCACCCGGCAGAAGCAGTCCCAGGGCGGGCGTTTGAATCCGCAACACACAGGAAGAATTGTTACTGGACAGGCCCTGCTCACCCGCCGGGGACATAATCTGGAAGCTGATGCCTGAGGGCCACCGCCAGGCTTGCCCTGTACGGCAGGGTGCGCTTGAATCGCTGCCCAGGAACTCACCGCTACTGAGATAGCGTTTCACAGCCATACTGCCCGCGAGAGTCGCTGCGCCCGCACTGTGGTCGCTATCCGCGTGGCTGACTATCAGTGTATCGAGACTGGAAATGCCCTCCAGCCGCAAATAAGGGAGAATAACGGTACTCGCCATATTCGACCCTGCTGGATCCCCGCCGCCCGTATCGTACACCAGCGTACGCTCCGCATCCTGCAACACCACGGCAGTACCCTGTCCAACATCCAGCACTGTCAATTTCGCCAGGTACTTCTCGTCCTGCAGGCTTCGCCCCACTGGCACTAGCAGGGGTACACACAGCACAAGAGCCAGGGTAATCGTACGAAGCCTCAATCCCGTGACACCCAAACCCAGGCCCAGCACGGCAAGTACGACAGCGACTAATGAGGGTGAATACTGCCACAGTAAGTTGACATCAATACCAGTGCTCAATGCCTTTGCCAGCGGGACAATCTGCTCCAAAGGCCAGGCCGCAACAAGCAATACGATCTGAGCCGCTTGCGGAAAAAGGGGCACCAGCGCAATGCCCAGTAGCGACAGCGGCACGATAAGTAAACCCACCAATGGGACCATAATGAAGTTGGCTATGCCCGACACCAGGCTGGCGCCTCCAAACCACCAACCCCCAATGGGAATCATAAACAGAGCCATACAGCCATGTGTCATTACCGCGCGCAGTACCCTGCCGCCGGATTGTTGCCAGGTCCCAAACCACAACAAAAAGGCCACCGCACCGAATGACAGCCAGAAACCGCTACCCAGACCGGCGAGAGGCTGAAAAACAAGAACCACGACCGCGGCCAACAGAAAACTGTTCCACTTGCTACTTGTTCGATTCAGCAGCGATGCCAGCACGAAACTAAGCAACATTAAGAGTGCTCTGTTTGTCGACAGGGAGAAGCCAGCAAGAGCGGTGTAAGCCACAGCCAGGAGTAGCGCCAGGGCCCCCGGTAAGAGAGGCGCCACCCTGTATCCGCCCAGCAATAAGGCGATGCGGCTCAGTCCGGTGCCAAGAACCATTCCCAATGCGGCTACGAGCCCAATGTGTAAACCGGAGATCACTAGCAGGTGATTGACACCGTATTGCTGAAACAAGGCCCATAAAGGTCTATCGAGGCCACTTTTATCGGCCACTGTCAGCGCTTGAAGAATCGCACGCGACGACTCAGCCAGAGGCAGCTGCGCCAACTCGCGACTCACCGCCTGCCTCAAGCTGTGGTGAATGTAAGCCAGCCCCTCACGCGCCTGCAGGCGCGTGGCCCGCTTTCCCGCAACATTGCCCAGCGCGTCAATGCCGGTCTGTGCATACCAGGACTGGATATTGAATGATCCGGGATTTGCCAGGCCCCAGGGGCGCTTCAGACGACCGGAGAAGCGCCAGCGCTCACCCGGGTTTATTGACGTGCTCCCGTAGTAGGAAAGCAGTACAGTCTGAACCCTCGCACAGGCCTGTGGCGCTATAGCCTCAATACGAAATTCAAAGCGCTGTCGCTTGTCACCATTACGGAGCGTGCTTACTCGCGGGAGAGAAGCCACCACACCCTCCATCCGGCTCATAACACCCTCACAACCCGCTTCCGGCCGCCGCTCTAACAACTGGTGACCGTGCATTAAAGCAACCGCGAGCCCGAGAATCAGACCCGATCCAAATTGGCTTAGCTGCCCACCTTTCACTACCAGCAATAAAAGGGCAACGACAAGTAAAAACGGGACATAGGCTAGAGCCGGTAAAGTCGCGAACAAACCGACGGGTAAAATTCCCGAGATAACACCGATCATCCATGATCGCATGTGGAGAACCCCGATTATTAAGGGCATAATGGTGCGCGACCACCATCAATAATGCCTATACTTCGATACGATTACACACGCTGTATAGTCAAACACAATGCGTGGAATGACGACACATCCAGTCTGACCAGATTCTTATATGCCAAAGAGTACGCTCAAACAATTAGCACCCAGTCCCGCAAAACTGCGGGAATTCCGGATTCTGGGGATATTTGGCGAGTGGATTTATGAACCCAACTTATGGCACGTTAATCGTTATTCGGCTTCCATGGCATTTTTTGTCGGCCTGTTCGTCGCGTTCATGCCGATACCCGGACAAATGATACTGGCAGCATTACTGGCTGTAACACTCCGATGCAACCTCCCTCTTTCCGTAGGGCTGGTGTGGATCACCAACCCGCTGACCATGCCGGCGATTTTCTATCTGGCCTACAGCGTGGGCGCTCTGCTGATCCACGAACCCATGCAGCCACTGGAGTTCGAGTTAAGCATCAGCTGGTTACAGGAAAGTATCGGCGCCATATGGAAACCCCTGCTACTGGGCTGCGGGCTGTGTGGATTGTTTTTCGGATCCGTTGGTTTTTTTGTTATCAGTATGATGTGGCGATGGCGGGTGGTATCCCGCTGGCGATCGCGCCGCAGGGCACGTCTTGCGAAAAAAGTTCACTCCTGATGCAAAACCATCGCCGGTGACATACGGGCAGCGCGCAAGGCTGGATAGATGGCCGCCAGCACACACATCGTAAACGCCGTGCCACCAACAAAGAGAATGTCGCCGGGAAGAATGTCTACCGGTAAAAATGAAACCGGGTAAACATCTGTATTGAGAAAATGAATATCCAGTAATTGTTCCAATCCGCTCACAAGGTCAGTGACCAACAAGCTACCCAACAACCCCAGCGCACTTCCCAGAAGCACACCAACACAGCCAATCATCGCCCCCTGCAGCACGAAAATACAAGCGACCTCACGAGGGGAAGTTCCCAGGGTACGCAAGATGGCTATATCGCCGCGCTTGTCAAACACCACCAGAACCAGAGAGGAAACCACGTTAAATGCGGCCACGGCGATAATCGAAAACAACAAGATGGAAATCAAATCTCGGGAAAGTTGAATAGCGGAATATAAGTTTCCGTGAGTCATCATCCAGTTGGTTGCGTAATATCCCGTCGGTAGGTTATTCACCAACTCCCAACCGACTCTTGAGACATCAAAAATGTCCCGGGTGCTGAGCCTCAGGCCACTGACTGACGTTCCCAGCCCGGCAACTTTTGACGCCAGTGGCAAGTGCAATATGGCCGCCGACTGATCCAGCTCCGTCCCCGTATTCAGTATTGCCCGCAAGATGACAGATTCATAATGAGCGCCACTGCTCAGATCAACTGATTGCTTGGCGGGAGCTAATATTGTTAATGCATCTCCCGCGGTCACCCCGAGCTTTTCGGCCACGGCCGCGCCCAAAATAAGCCCGCGTGGGTCGGCGATAAACTGGGTCAGCCCTCCCTCAGGCAGGTGTTTAACCAGTTGGCTGGGGCTGTCCTGTACACCGAGCTCCAGGCCAACGACCCGAACGGTATCGATTTTTCCGCCTCGCATTAGCAGCGCATCAAATTGCGAAAACGGACTGACCGATTCAACATCAGGATGTGCCGAGAGAATGCGGGCCTTGTCCTCCCAATTTTCAATAGGGAGGTGGGCGTGGATGGTCACGTGGGGCACTAGATCCAGGATCCGTTCCCGCATCTCCTTGTCGAAGCCATTCATAACGGACAACACAATAATCAGCAATGAAATCGCCAGCACTAAACCCGCCATCGAAAGAACGGATAAAAACGTTGAAAGGTAGCCGTTGCCGAAAGCGAAGGTATAGCGCCGCGCAATGCCGAGAATTTCCCGACTATTCACGCACCTTCTCCCGAAGCCCGGCATCGCGCAATTCCATGGTTCGGTCCATATGCGAGGCGATAGCCGTATCATGGGTTACGACAACAAATGAAGCCTGCTCACGACGCAATTCATCAATCAGCTCCAATACCTGGGCTGCCGAGTGAGGGTCGAGATTCCCCGTTGGCTCATCCATCAGCACGCAAGCTGGGCGGGTAACCAAAGCGCGGGCAATTGCCGCCCGTTGTCGCTCACCACCCGACAGCTGTCCTGGTCGGTGCTCCATTCGATGGTCCAGCCCTACCCGCTGTAACATCGACGCCGCCCGCTCCCAGGCTTCGGCCCGTTTAACGCCACCGATCAACAGTGGCATGGCGACATTTTCCCGGGCATCAAACTCCGGCAACAAATGATGGAACTGGTAGACAAAGCCTAACTGTTGATTACGCAACTTACAGAGTGCACTCTCGGCCAGCAGAGCCAAATCCTGCCCCTTGACCAGCACCCTGCCAGAAGTCGGATTATCCAGACCACCCAAAAGGTTCAACAGGGTCGACTTACCTGAACCGGAAGCCCCGACAATGGCCACTTTTTCACCCGCAGCAAGGGTGAAATTAATTCCCTGAAGCACATCTATCCGCCGGTCTCCGTCCACGTAGGTCCGGCCCAGGGACTCACAGGTCAATACCCCATCACTCATAGCGAAGTACCTCAGCAGGTGCAACCTGCGCAGCTCGCCAAGCGGGATACAGGGTTGCCAAAAGGCTCAGCGACAGAGAGGCGACTGCCACGGTCACCACATCAGACCACTGCAGACTCGATGGCAGCTCACTAATAAAATATACAGCCGGATCAAACAATTTCACTCCTAAAATTTCTTCAATAAACAGTGTCAGGGGGGAGATATAACTGGCAAGGGTAATACCGATCACCAGGCCCAGGGATATACCGACGGTGGCTAGCCCCAGACCATGGGCGATGAAAACAGCCATGATGCCACCCGCCCTGGCCCCCATAGTACGTAATACGGCCACATCCCGCCGCTTCTCTGCAACCGACATCACCAGGGTGGAAACGATATTAAAGGCGGCGACAGCGACGACACAAAGCAGCAACAGGCTGACCATGATTTTTTCCATTTTAACCGCCTGGAACAGTGAGCCCTGGGTTTGGCTCCAATCTTTGACCCTGTAGTCGGCAGACAGATCGAGGCCCAGGGAAGCCATCGTCTCAGGCGCTGAAAAAAGCTGCCGGGTTTTTATCTGCAGGCCGTCGACACTCCCCCTGTTACCCAACAGCTTCTGTGCCGTTGTCAGAGACACATACGCCTGAAAAGCATCCGGCTGAGCGCCTATCTCAAACAGACCGACGACCGTAAGGCGTTTACTTGCAGGAAACACGCCCAATGGCGTTACGGTGAGTCGCGGAACAGTGACTTCAATACGATCACCAGGCTCCACACCCAAACCCCGGGCAAGGGCCACACCCAGGACCACACTGAAAGGGTCGGCTGACAGTGAAGCCAGTTTACCCTGTATCATGGACTGCCCAACATTGGAGACACCCGCTTCAAGGTCTGGGTCAATACCTGTTAGCACGGCACCGCGCAGGGAGCTCCGGCCACTGAATATCACTTTGTCTGTAATATAGGGTGACACCGCGATGACATCTGAATGTGTCAGGACTTGCTGGCGGATCTCCTGCCATTGGGCCATATTGCCCTCGACCGTCTCAACGTAACCATGTGGAACCAAAGAAAGAATACGGCCGCGTAATTCACCAGCGAAACCATTCATTACCGCGAGAACCGTGATCAGACTGGCGACACCCAGTGTCATACCCAACATCGAGACCATCGCGATGACAGAGGTAAAACGGTTTCGTTTGCGGCTAAAACTGTAGCGCCAGCCTATAAATAGGGCGTAATTGGAAATAGAAGATGAACTTGTGCTCAAACCCGATAGCCCTTGTACAAGTTACAGCTACTTATCAGCAGAATAAAATTGTCCGGCGTCGGCCTTTTGGGGGTCACCGCCGCGTGTTTCTTCATCACACCGCTGAGGGTCTCCACCACAGAGGTCACAAGCCGTGTCAATACCGAGAGCCCCCATACCGCCACAGGAACCTTTAATGGGGGGGCGTCCCATAATGACACCGATCGCCATACCGGCGATGACGAGTGCGAAGACCAACATACTTACAAAAAATACTGCCATGATTCAATCTACCTCCGGGAACAGTGTGAACCCGATTACTGTACGTTGCCTGTGGCCTCTAGATAGGGCGCAAAAGCAGCGCTATGGCTACTCACAAAACTGTCTACCTCGCGGCGAATAAAGTACACCGCCAGCGCATGGTTCCGGGCCACTTCCATAGCCTCATCTGCGCCCAATACCGTCAAAGCGGTAGCCCAGCCATCTGCCATCATAGCACTTGGGTGGATTACGGTAACAGACACCAGATCATGCTCTGCGGGGCGACCGGTACGCGGATCGATTATATGGGCGTAACGTTTGCCATCGTGCTCAAAATAATTTCTGTAATCCCCCGAAGTCGCCACCGATGTATCGGTAACCGCGATGGCGCGGGCGACACCACGCCCACCCCCGCTATCGGGCTGTTCTATGGCAATACGCCAGGGATCACCCCGACCGCTGAGCCCCGACAGGCGAAGTTCACCACCCACCTCAACCAGAAAATTCTCAACACCCTGCTCAATCAGATATTCGGCTACTTGATCTACCGCATACCCCTTGGCAATTGACGACAGGTCCAGTGACAGGCCTGTGGGCTTCATTATCGCGGACTTTTCGAGGTCAAACTGCAATTTATCCTGGCCCACTACAGCCAGTAGCGCCCTGAGTTCAACCTCAGGGGGTATATCCGGCGCCTGATGCCCAGGGCCAAAACCCCATCGATCAACCAGGGGACCGACGGTGACATCATACGCCCCGTTTGTGCCCTCTCCTACAGCCAGCGCCGCCTGTATCACGTGCATGACCTCTCGCGATACAGTGAACCATTCACCTTCTTCGGAGCGGTTAAGACGGCTGATCTCCGACTCCTGCCGATAAGTCGACATGCTGGAATTTACGGCCGATAAGATTGCAGCTATGTCTTCTTGCAGCTGCTCTTCATCTGGCTGCCCAGACTGCTCGATGAGAGAAACATTCCAGGACGTCCCCATGGTTCGACCAGACAACTGGAGAACACCAGGGTCCGCACTACACCCGGCCAGTGATGCCGCGACGAGTATAAAAATGAAAAAAAGCCACCCGGTTGGGTGGCTTTTGAACTTATCCGCCGAAATCATCAAGCAGGATATTTTCCGGCTCTACACCCAGATCCGTCAGCATCTGGATGACAGCGGCATTCATCATCGGGGGCCCACACATATAGTATTCGCAATCTTCGGGGGCAGGATGGTTCTTGAGGTATTCTTCAAACAGCACATTGTGAATAAACCCGGTCATACCGTCCCAGTTATCTTCAGGCTGGGGATCCGACAGTGCAACGTGCCAGGAGAAATTGTCGTTCTGGTCAGCGAGCATGTCGTACTCATCCTGGTAGAACATTTCGCGCAGCGAACGCGCACCGTACCAGAAAGATATCTTGCGCTTGGAATGTACCCGCTTGAGCTGATCAAACAAGTGGGATCGCATGGGAGCCATACCGGCGCCACCCCCGATGAACACCATTTCTGCCTCAGTCTCCTTGGCAAAGAACTCACCAAAGGGACCGTATACCTTAACCTTATCGCCTGGCTTCAGGTTGAACACCCAGGAAGACATTTGGCCGGCGGGGATGCCCTCGCTGCCCGGAGGCGGTGTGGCAATACGGATATTGAACTTAACAATGCCCTGTTCTTCCGGGTAGTTTGCCATTGAGTAGGCGCGGATGACCGTCTCGTCAACGATGGACTCATGTTTAAAGAAGCCAAAGTGTTCCCAGTCGCCCCGGTATATGTCGTCTATCTCAAAATCACTGTATTTGACGTGGTGTGGCGGGCATTCCAGTTGTACATAGCCACCCGCACGGAAATTAACACTTTCGCCTTCAGGCAGTTTAAGCGTCAGTTCCTTAATAAAGGTCGCCACGTTGTCATTGGACTCAACCGTGCATTCCCACTGCTTAACGCCGAAGACCTCTTCGGGCACCTCTATCTTCATGTCTTGCTTGACGGCAGTCTGGCAGCTTAAGCGCCAGCCTTCAGCGGCATCACGACGGGTAAAGTGGGACTCTTCAGTGGGTAGCATGGAACCGCCACCGTCGGTAACAATACACTTACACTGTGCGCAGGTACCACCCCCGCCACAGGCTGAAGGCAAAAACAGATCTGCCTCTGATAAGGTCTGCAGGAGCTTGCCACCCGCCGGTACAGTGATAGTCTTTTCGCCGTTGACGAGTATCGACACATCACCGGTACTGACCAACCGGGAGCGAGCGAGCAGGATGATAGCCACCAGCGCCAATACGATGGCGGTGAACATCACTACACCGTATACAATTGTCATATCCATATCTAATCTATACCCGCTTAAATATCTATTCCGCCAAAGGACATAAAGCCCAGAGACATCAGGCCTACGATGATGAAGGTAATACCAAGGCCCTGCAGGCCGTCGGGCACATCGCTGTACTTCAATTTCTCACGAATACCTGCCAGAGCAACAATGGCCAGTGCCCAACCGACGCCGGCACCCGCCCCGTACACCACGCTTTCACCGAAATTATAGTCGCGCTCCACCATAAAGAGTGATGCCCCCATAATCGCGCAGTTAACGGTAATCAAGGGCAGGAACACGCCCAGCGCGTTGTAAAGCGCAGGCATAAACTTGTCCAGGAACATTTCCATTATCTGGACGATGGCTGCAATCACGCCAATATAGGACAGCAGGCCGAGGAAACTCAAATCCATATCCGGGAGACCGGCCCAGGCCAGCGCACCATCAGCCAGCAGGTAGGTATAAATCAGGTTATTCACCGGTACAGTAATCGTCAATACCACGACAACCGCGATGCCCAGCCCCATAGCGGCCTGGATCTTCTTGGAGATAGCGAGGAAAGTACACATGCCCAGGAAAAAGGCCAGGGCCATGTTCTCAATGAAGATGGAGCGAATAAACAGGCTCAGATAATGTTCCATTTACGCGCCCTCCTCGACTGTACTGTGTTTAGCCATCTTGAAATCTGCCTTTTCAGCCTGCTCCGTTTTCACGCTTCGCAATATCCAGATGAATAATCCAATCAGGAAGAAAGCACTGGGTGGTAACAGCAACAGGCCATTCGGATTGTACCAACCGCCTTCTGTCACCAGTGGCAGAATCTCAAAACCAAACAACTTGCCCGAGCCAAACAGTTCCCGAATCACGGCGACAAAAATTAGCACCACGCTGTACCCCAAACCGTTGCCAATACCGTCGATAAAACTCGCTACCGGCGGATTCTTCATAGCAAAGGCTTCCGCCCTGCCCATAACGATGCAGTTGGTGATAATCAAACCGACAAAAACAGACAACTGCTTACTGATGCCATAGGCAACAGCCTTTAGAACCTGATCCACCACAATCACCAGCGACGCAATAATAATCATTTGCACAATAATTCGGATACTGCCCGGCACATGTGTACGAATGGAGGAGATAAACAAGTTGGAAAACGCTGTTACCACCGTGAGGGCAATACACATAACCATCGTCACCTGCAGTGACGATGTCACCGCAAGGGCAGAACAGACACCCAGAATTTGGAGTGCAATCGGGTTTTCGTTAAAAATCGGCCCGAGTAAAGTCTCTTTCATAGTCGCCATTTCAAGCCTCCCCGGATTTCAGGTTATTCAGGAACTGTGAGTAACCATTGTCACCCAACCAAAACTGCACCAGGTTGGTCACGCCTCGCGCTGTCAGGGTTGCTCCTGACAGGCCGTCAATTTCCCATGCCGCATTGCTACTTTTTGCATCGACGCTACCTTTGATCAGGCCCAGGGCAGCCTCTCCTTCCCGGTAGACCTGCTTGCCTGGCCACAAGGCTTTCCATCGGGGGTTATCAACCTCACCTCCAAGCCCTGGGGTTTCGCCGTGTTCGTAAAAGCCTAGACCCGCGACGGTATTCACATCAGACTCCAGGGCGATAAAGCCGTAAAGTGTTGACCAGAGACCGGCGCCATGAATAGGCAGAATCACTTTGTCAAAGTTGTCGCCATCAACGCCCACGAGATAAACGACAGCATAGTTCTCCCGCCGGGAAATCTTGGCAATATCGTCCTCTGCGGAGAGTTTTTCCGAAGCCGATGGGTCCTTGGCGGCCTTGCGCTGGTTGAAACGCTCAGGATCTTCAGCATCACTGAACTTCCCGGTGCGCAGATCAATAATGCGGCTGGATATCTGGGCAAACTGCTCATCAATGCTGAGGCTGTCGTCCAACATGCCAGCAGCGGCCAAGATGTTGCGTTTTTTGTCCAGCGCCTTATTCGCTTCCTGGGCCGGTTTTAGAAGGACCGCAGCGGTCGATACGATCACCGAACACACAATGCACAGGGAGAATGCAACAATCAGGGTTTTTTTGGTGCCATCATTACTGGACACGGGCGAGCCTCCGTTTGATATTTGCCTGAACCACATAGTGGTCCATCAGCGGGGCGAACAGGTTGGCGAACAGAATCGCCAACATAATGCCTTCAGGGAATGCAGGGTTAACGACACGTATCAGCACGGTCATTAAGCCAATGAGTATGCCGTAGGCCCACTTGCCGGTATTGGTCATCGCCGCCGATACAGGGTCAGTGGCCATAAAAATCATACCAAAGGCGAAACCACCAGTGACCAGGTGCCAGTACCAGGGCATGTTAAACACCGGATTGGAGTCCGAGCCGAGCATATTAAAGAGAGATGACAGTGCCACCATGCCCAGCATCACACCCGCGATGATACGCCATGAAGCTATGCGACTAACCAGTAATAACACACCACCCAAAAGGATGGCCAAGGTCGATGTTTCGCCGATGGAACCGGGGACGGAACCCAGGAATGCCTCGGTCCAACTCCAGGTGGACTGCAGCGCGGCCATGCCGTCCGATGCAGCAATAGACAGTGGTGTCGCGCTGGTAAAGCCGTCAACGGCAACCCAAACGGCGTCACCTGACATTTGCGCGGGGTAGGCAAAATACAGAAAGGCCCTGCCTGTCAGCGCCGGATTGAGGAAATTCTTACCGGTGCCACCGAACACTTCCTTACCGATGACGACACCAAAGCTGATACCCAGTGCGACTTGCCACAGGGGGATATCCGGCGGGCAGGTCAATGCAAAGAGAATGGAGGTAACGAAAAAGCCCTCGTTGACCTCGTGCCCTCGTTTCATCGCAAAGAGCACTTCCCAGGCAATACCTACGAGGAAGGTAGTCGCATAGATAGGAACAAAAAATACCGCGCCATACCAGAAGCAATGCCACATATTCGAGGCATCATAGCCACCGAGTAATTCAATCAGGAAACCGTGCCAGCTCTGCACCTGGGCAGCGGCATCCATGGCACCAGTCGCCTGAAATCCCAGGTTATACATGCCGTAAAACATGGCGGGGAAGGCAGCGAGCCATACAGTGATCATGATGCGCTTCAGGTCTACGCCGTCGCGAACGTGGGCGGTTGTTCGGGTAACACTGTCTGGCGCGTACAGGAAAGTATCGAATACCTCGTACAGCGCATACCAATTCTGGAAACGCCCTCCCTCCTGGAAGTGGTGCTCCATATCATCAAGAATCTTTCTCATTCCCACGGCTTAACCCTCCATCTCAATGCGCGTCAGGTTTTCCCGCAGGATAGGCCCGTACTCATACTTGCCTGGGCACACATAGGTGCACAGGGCCAAATCTTCTTCTTCCAGTTCCAGGCAGCCCAGCGCCTGTGCCATCTCTGTATCGCCTACAATCAGGGCTCTGAGCAGTTGCGTCGGCAAAATGTCCAGCGGCATGACATTTTCATAGGTACCCATAGGCACCATCGCCCGGTCACTGCCATTGGTATTGGTGGTCATCGCGAGCGGCTTATTGCCCAGCAGGCTGGTCAGGTAAATACCGAGACTGGAATGACGTTTCGCGCCCGGGGATAGCCATCCCATGAAATCACGATGACGGCCCTCAAGCAGTGCCGAGACCTGAACATGATACCGGCCAAGATAAGCTGTCGCACCGGAAACACCCCGACCACCCAGAATTGATCCTGAAATAATGCGGGTCTCGCCTTCGTTAAGTTGGCCGGCGCACAAAGCCTGCAGGTCAGCACCCAGGCGGGTGCGCAGCAAACGCGGGCGCTCTACCTGTGGCCCAGCAAGCGCCACCACTCGATCCGTATAAAGACGACCATCGAGGAATAACCGGCCCGTGGCGATGACGTCCTGATAGCCGATTGTCCAAACTGATTTACTCGCACTGACACCCTGTAGAAAATGTACGTGCGTACCGGCCAGTCCGGCAGGATGAGGGCCTGAAAACTGGGCCGATTCAATATTTGACGCACTACCCGACGGCAAACTGGCACCGGTAGCAGAGCAGACATACAACTTTCCCTGGGTCAACTGGGCCAGGATATCCAGCCCCACAGAAAAGGCTTCCTCCTGCTCGGCGATTACCACTGCGGGGTCGCCCGCCAGGGGTTGGGTATCCATCGCCGTGACAAAGATGGCGGCCGCCTTACTTTGGGGCGCGGGGACTTTGCTATAAGGTCGCGTGCGCAATGCGGTCCACTGGCCACTGGCCTGCAGTTGCTCTCGAACTACCTCATCACCCAGCCCGGCAATAGCGCTCTTGTCATACGCCGTGAAATGCTCTGCGTCATCGCCATTGACCTCGATGACTACGGACTGAAGCACACGCTTGGCCCCACGGTTAATCGCTGAAACGACCCCGCTGGCGGGCGAAGTGAAGCGCAGCCCCTCGGTTTTCTTGTCTTCGAACAGTACTTGCCCTAGCTTGACAGGATCGCCCTCCCGGACGGCCATCGTGGGTTTCATACCGACGTAATCAAAGCCAACCAAGGCGACTGATCGCGCAGCGGTTGCATCTTCAATAATTTGCTGGGGAGCTCCCTGGATCGGGATATCCATGCCCCGCTTGATCTTGATCATACGATCTGCCTACAGGTTCAAATAAATAAGTGGTCGGTCGGAAAGTTAAATCCGAGCCGCGCGCATTATAGCGGAATGCTCCCCCAAAAGGCCACCTCACTAGGCCTAAATCGGGAGCAGTTCTTTGATTTTGAACAAGTTTTGCTCTGTGCTTGGGTTAAAAGCTCAGGCTTCTTTAGGATAGGTGACGTATTGGATGCCCGCCATCTGCTCCACAATACGATGGACCTGGCAAGAATAGCCAAATTCATTGTCGTACCAAAGGTAAACCACCGCTTGCGTACCGTTGACGATCGTTGCCTGAGCGTCAAATATACAGGCGTGGCGGGAACCCACGAAATCACTGGAGACCACTTCAGGTGAGTTGGAGTAGTCAATCTGCTTGCGCAGCGGTGAATGCAGCGCAATCTTGCGCATATATTCGTTTAACTCTTCCTTGGAAGTGGCGCGCCCCAGCGTCAGGTTGAGAATCGCCATTGAAACATTGGGCGTTGGGACACGAATGGCATTACCGGTGAGTTTGCCTACGAATTGTGGCAATACCTTGCCTACAGCCGTTGCGGCGCCTGTTTCAGTCAGCACCATATTCAGTGGCGCGCTGCGACCCCGCCGCTCCGCATTATGATAATTGTCGATGAGGTTCTGGTCATTGGTATAGGCGTGAACCGTTTCAACATGCCCCGTCACGATGCCGTATTCATCATCCAGCGCCTTAAGCGGTGGCGCTATCGCATTGGTTGTACAGGAGGCCGCGGAAATAATGGTGTCGGAGGGGGCAATGATGGATTGGTTAATACCGGCGACGACATTTTTCATATCTCCCTTGCCCGGTGCTGTCAGGACGACTTTGCTGACGCCTTTGCTTTTCAAGTGCTGGGAGAGCGCCTCTTCTGTGCGCCAGACCCCGGTATTGTCAATGACGATTGCGTTGTCAATGCCATACTGGGTGTAATCGATTGAATCGGGAGAATCGGCGTAGATCACCTTGATCTCATTGCCATTGGCGACGAACGACTCACGCTCCTCATCAACGCGAATGGTGCCTTCAAATGCGCCGTGTACAGAATCCCGACGCAGCAGGCTCGCACGCTTGACCAGGTCGTTCGGGGCCTTTCCCTTGCGGGTTACGATAGCGCGCAAACGTAACCCGGCACCGCCGTCTGTTTTTTCGATCAAAATACGCGCCATCAACCGGCCTATCCGGCCAAAACCGTAGAGTATAACGTCTACCGGCGTATGGCTTTGTTCGCCGGCCGCACCAATCAGGTCAGCGACCTCCTGGTTAACGTACTCCTCTACGCTCATACCCTGACCAGCGCCCTGATCATAGTATTTAACAGCCAATCGACCGACGTCTATATGTGCCGGGCCAAGGTCCAGCCCTGACAGCGCGGCTAAAACCGGCGAGGTCTCGAATTCCGAGAGCTCATTCTCCTCCACCTGGCGCACGTAGCGATGATCTTTCATAATCTCCAGCACGGAGCGATTTACCAGAGATTTTCCGTAAACATAGCATTTTACGTTCTTTTCCCGGGCCATTCGCCCTACCTGCGGGATCATTGCCTCTGCAAGCGCCTCGCGCTCTTTCCAATCGCTAAAATAATCTTGTGGACGCGCTCGTTTACGTTCAGTCACTAGTCTCTACCTGCGTTGCGTGTTTCGGGCGATCAATGGGTGATCGTTTTGAGGCGCGTATTATCTTCCGATGGCAATTTGGGTGCAAGGTGCTAAGAGGCAAAAATAGCAGCAAAAAGTCGCCACTGGAGCCTATCGCCGCCTTCCCCTACAATAGCGGCCCCCTGAATCCTGAATTTTGAGTCTATCCCGCAGTATGTTCCAAGACCTGGTAAAGCAAACACCCTGGCCCCATACCGTTGCCACAAGGACCGCCGTAGGCCCATTCTACGGCAGCGCTGAATCCCGCTGTATCGCAGAACTGGCGATCCCGGGGCGCCTGGTCGTCGTTATCACGGCCGATACCAGTAGTGCCCTGATCCTGGAACGAGAACTCCCCTTCTTCCTCGATGGCCCCGCGCACGTGCTCGCCTTTCCCGATTGGGAAACGCTGCCCTATGACAACTTCTCGCCCCACCAGGACATCATTTCCGAACGTCTGGCGACGCTACATAAGCTGCCTACGGTAGAAACAGGCATTCTGATTGTGCCCATTTCCACCTTGATGCACCGCCTGCCCCCAACCGATTTTATCGCCGGCTCCAGTCTCGTTCTCAAAAAGGGCCAATCCCTCGATATCGACGCTTTTCGCAGAAACCTGGAGCGAAACGGCTATCTGAATGTCGAGACAGTCTACGAACGCGGCGAGTTCGCCTTACGGGGTTCTCTGTTTGATATATACCCTATGGGAAGCGACCTGCCCTACCGGATTGACCTACTGGACGATGAAGTCGACACCCTGAGAACCTTTGAGCCAGAGACACAGCGCACAGTAGACCAGGTTGACGCCATCAACATGCTGCCGGCCCGGGAATTCCCGTTGGATCCAAAAGCCGTGCGGCGTTTCCAGTCAAACTGGTATGACAGCTTTGATGTAGATAACGATGCCTGTGCCGTGTATTCGGAGGTCAGCGCGGGCCGCTCCTGCGGCGGCACGGAGTATTATCTGCCACTTTTCTTCGATCGCTGCGACAGCCTTTTTGACTACCTGCCGCCGAATGCGGCCATCATCATCACGGGTGAACACCACAGCGCCGCACAGCACTTCTGGGATGAAATTCAAACTCGTCACGAGGAATACGGCATTGATCCTCGACGGCCCTTATTGCCGCCGGCACGCTGCTTCATCGCTGTAGAAGAGCTCTATCAGCAACTGGGTAAACACTCAGTGCTTGAGTTACGCCACAACCCACAGAGCCCGGTGCACCAGGCTACACTCTCCCTGCCCCCGCCAGATCTCACACCCGCGGACCGGGGACAATCACCCACAGGGCGCCTGGCCTCCTTCCTGCAGGAGCAAAATGCGCCGGTTCTACTGTGCGCCGAATCGGCCGGCCGGCGTGAAATCCTGCTGGAGTCCCTCGCCAAGGACGATTTGACACCCGTACTAGTGGAAAATTGGCACGCCTTTGAACAAGCGTCCCACGCTTTTGCGATAACCACAGCGCCACTGGATCGTGGCATGTACCTTGGACCAGACTTGCCAACGCTGGTCTGCGAGGCACAGCTCTTCGGCAACCGGGTCGCGCAGCGACGACGCCGTAAAGCCACCGATGAAAGCACCACCGTCAATATTTTTCGCAACATCAACGAATTGCGTGAAGGCGTCGCGGTGGTGCATATCGAGCATGGTGTGGGCCGCTATGTCGGTCTGCAGACCCTGGATATAGGCGATCAAGAAACCGAATTCCTGACGCTGGAGTATGCCGAAGAAGCCCGGCTTTACGTTCCGGTGGCCTCACTTCACCTGATCAGTCGGTATGCGGGCAGCGATCCCGACTCCGCCCCCCTACACCGACTGGGCTCGGACCAGTGGGAGAAAGCGCGCCGCAAGGCCAGCGAAAGGGCATCCGACGTAGCGGCACAACTACTGGATGTCTATGCCCGAAGGGAAGCCAGGCAGGGATTCTCCTTCGAGAAACACCCAGTGGACTACGAGCGCTTTTCCAGTGCCTTTCCCTTTGAGGAGACCCCGGACCAGGAAGTCGCTATCAATGCCGTGGTTAACGACATGTGCAACCCTGGCGTAATGGATAGACTGATATGTGGCGATGTGGGCTTTGGTAAAACCGAAGTCGCAATGCGCGCTGCGTTCATTGCTGCGCAAAATGGTAAACAGGTGGCAGTACTGGTACCCACAACCCTGTTGGCACAACAGCACTATGGTTCCTTCGCAGATCGATTTGCCGACTGGCCCGTTGTTGTGGAAGTGGTATCCCGCTTTAAGACCGGCAAACAACTGAAGGAAATCATGAACCGGGTTGCCTCGGGTAAAATAGATATTCTGGTGGGTACACACAAGTTGCTACAGAGCGATTTCAAATATCACGACCTGGGTTTACTCATTATCGATGAAGAGCATCGTTTTGGCGTAAAACAGAAAGAGTCCATAAAGGCGCTTCGCTCTGAGGTCGATATCCTGACCCTCACCGCCACTCCCATCCCGAGAACGCTGAACATGGCACTGGGGGGTATGCGTGACCTATCAATAATCGCGACCCCACCGGCTAAACGCTTGTCGATAAAGACCTTCGTGCGGGAGCACAGCGTCGGACTAATCAAGGAAGCCGTATTGCGTGAAACCCTGCGCGGTGGACAGGTCTTCTACCTGCACAACGAAGTAAAAACGATAGAAGAAACTGCACGTAAGCTCAGGGAGTTACTGCCCGGCCTCAGCATCGGCGTTGCCCATGGACAGATGCGTGAAACTGAGATGGAACAGGTGATGTCTACGTTTTATCACCAGAGGCACCATATACTCCTTTGCACCACGATTATTGAAACCGGCATCGACATCCCGAATGCCAACACCATCATTATTGAACGGGCCGACAAGTTCGGTCTGGCGCAATTGCATCAGTTGCGCGGTCGAGTGGGTCGTTCACACCACCAGGCTTACGCCTATCTCCTTTGCCCGCCCCGGTCCGTAATCACTCGGGACGCGGAAAAGAGACTGGAAGCCATCGAAGCGGCAGGCGATTTGGGTGCCGGCTATCTACTCGCCACCCACGATCTGGAAATTCGCGGCGCAGGTGAGTTGCTGGGCGATGAGCAGAGCGGGCAAATCCACAGTGTCGGCTTCGCGCTCTATATGGATATGCTTGAGCGCGCAGTCGCCGCGTTAAAACGTGGGGATATACCTGATATCGATGCCCCCTTCGACCAGAGTACCGAGGTCAACCTTCACCTGCCGGCTCTGATTCCAGATGATTACCTGCCCGATATCAATATGCGCCTGATTCTCTACAAGCGTGTGGCTGCCGCCAAAAGCGACGATGATTTGCGAGAGATCCAGGTTGAAATGATTGACCGTTTCGGGCTGTTACCACCCCAGGCAAAAAACCTGTTTCTCACCGCCGGTCTGCGCATAAGAGCGGACAAACTTGGCATAGCGGGCATTGAGCTTGGCACACGCGGGGGTCATATCGAGTTCAAAGAAAGCACCGCGGTCAATCCGCTCAGCCTCGTCAAACTCGTGCAATCAAAGCCGGAATCCTACAAACTGGCAGGCGCGACACGCTTGCGCATTGAACGGAATTTGGAAGATAAGCTTGAACGCGAGCAATTCGTAGACGAACTACTGGACACCTTTTCCACTGATAGCACGGAAGATGCCGCCTGATGACACTGATGAACATGCCACGCCATAAACTGGCCGCCACCCTCCTCGGTCTGCTGTTGAGCAGTAATGGCCAGGCGCAGGAAGACCGTTGGTTCAAAGTCGAACTGATTATATTCAGCCAGGAAGCTGGCGCAGGTGCAATGTCCGAATCCTGGAACCCGGAGCCGCAATTGAGTTACCCCGGGGTATCGCGATTTTTGCTGGATCCTGATCTCCTTGCATTCAATCTCGCAAACTATGACGCTGACAGTACGGTGGATGAGCACGGTCGCCAGACCCTGTCGGTACATCCTGCGCCGCTGGAAGTCGAGGGCGATGAATTACTGGCAGATGAAGAACAGCCGATGGCTGCCGGGAAAGCGGGTGCCAGTAACAGCGATACTGGCACAGCGACGACCTCTGGTGCCTTGCTCACTGAAAACCCGGCACTTGAACCCGCCCCACTGCCCCTGACGCCCACACCCTTCACCACGCTGCCTGGCAGCGCGATGGAATTCAGGGGTAAAGCCGCCTATATGCAGAGAACGGGCCGCTACCAAATAATGTTCCACGAGGCCTGGGTGCAGCCGTTCAAACCTGAGAACAGCGCGTTACCCATTGTAGTGGACCGCTCTGGCGACACCCATGACTGGCCGCGCTTGCAGGGCAGCGTCAAGCTTCACCTCTCCCGTTACCTGCACATTGAAACTAATCTATGGCTTAACACCACGGGTAACTACCTACCCGAATTCTGGCACGGCACGCCCGCCCCTCTGGGTCCGCAATCGCTGTTCATTGAATACCCTGAAGTCATTGCAGAAATACCGGTCGCGCTGCCTAGCGATCTGCCCAGCGTTGAGATCGAGGAAGAGACTCCCGACCTGGATTGGCCAGATGATATAGAAGTCAAAGAAAGCCAACCCAAGTACCCCTGGCGCCACGCGATCACGCTACAACAAAAACGGCGCATGCGCAGCGGCGAGGTACACTACATAGACCACCCAATGTTAGGCGTGGTGGTATTGATCACACCCATGAGCGAGGAAGAGTTGGAAGCCATGGCTGCTATAGAATTCGCCCCGGAGAATAATCAGGAGCCCTTGTAGTAATCCAGGGCAAACTGACTCATTACGGCGCCAACGACTGCGGCCTCTCGCTGCAGTATCTCCCGCATCATTTCCAGGGTGATGGGTAAATCCCCCTTTCCCGCAGCAGGATTCACCACCATGCAAATCGCCGCGTAGCCGAGACCCAGCTCTCTTGCGATCGCCGCTTCCGGCATACCGGTCATACCGACGATATCACAGCCGTCATTCTCCATCCGCCGCACTTCAGCTGCGGTTTCCAGGCGCGGCCCCTGCGTGACGCCGTGCACTGCCGAGGGTTCGTGCGGTATGCCAAGACCCCTGGCAACGGACAGCAAGCCCTGGCGCAGAGGCTTGTCATAGGGCTCAGTAAAATCCACATGCATCAATTGATGGCTGGTATCTTCGTCAACGGTATGTGCCCTACCCCAGGTGTAGTCGATAATCTGGTCGGGAAAGACCAGCCGGCCCGGTTGCATACCGTCCGAAATACCTCCAACCGCATTGATAGCTACGATGTCAGTGACATCCAGTGCTTTTAAGGCCGCCAGATTGGCGCGATAGTTTATCAAGTGAGGAGGAATCGCTTTGGGACTGCCGTGCCGTTGCAGAAAAAAAACAGGGTTACTCCCCAACTGACCCTCTTGAATTGGCCTGGAGGGATCGCCATATTGAGTGGGAGGATTGTGCTCACGGAGCAATTCTAATCCTGCAAAATCATTAATCCCGGTACCGCCAATTATTGCCAATCGTTTCATTGTTCGGGCTCCGCAGCGATGCTATCGACATGTAAGGTGTGAGTGGGAAAGGCGACGTCGGCGCCGTTGGCGTAAATGATTTCAAGAATGGCAATCATAATATCCTGTTTGATGGCGTGAAATCTCACCCAGTCAGTCGTCTTCGTGAATGTATAGACAAAAAAGTCCAATGAAGATGCGCCGAAACTCACGAAATTAACGATCAAGGTACGCGACAAATCGATCTGCTCATGCTGTTCGAGCATTGTCCTGACCTCCGTCACGATAGTCGCCATCTTATCTGCATCCTGGTAGCGCAGCCCGATGGTCTCGTAAATTCTACGGTTGCGCATACGGGACGGGTTTTCCAGGGCAACCTGGCTAAATACCGCATTGGGGACGTACAGCGGGCGCTGGCTAAAGGTTCTGATACGGGTGAGGCGCCAGCCTATTTCCTCAACGGTTCCTTCCAGTTCCCGGTCGGGCGATCGAATCCAGTCGCCCTTGGTGAAGGGACGGTCAAAGTAAATACTCAAACCGCCAAAGAAATTCGACAGCATGTCCTTGGCTGCAAAACCCACTGCGATGCCGCCGATACCGCCGAAAGCCAACAGCCCGGAAATCGATATACCCAGGGTCTGTAACACCATCAGTCCGGCAATAATCCAAAGAACAATACGCAGTAACTGGGCTGTGGCGTGCACCGAGGCTTTGTCCGTAGAGTCTGTTCTACCCCGTTCTTCCGCCAGCAGTTCACCTTCCGCTCCGCGTATCAGGCGATGCAGGAACCAGCCCAGCAATAATACCAGTGCCGTGTCATAAGCATGTCCCACAAGCTCCCTGAAACTGTCTGCCACGGGAAACAGGTCCAGGGCCAGATAGCCCACGACAATCCACAGCACAGCCCTGACAGGGGCCTCCAGCGCACTGATGAGCACATCGTCCCAGCGCTGAGCGCTATTGACCGCGACCGAGTGTAAACGACGTACAAAAACACCCAGTGCCAGATGGGCACACATCCCCAAAACCAGAAACACCGGCAGTTGGACCAGTAGCTCGTCGGCAGATAAAAAGCGATTTAGCCAATCAGTCGGCATAGCCCAGCTCCCACCCGATTACAAAAAGCGAGTGAAAAATCACCAGAATAGAGAGCGGCTTAGACAAATAGTGCATTTTGAACCCGGTTTGACAGTTTAGAACGAGTATATAAAGACGCCTGAGCGCTGAAGTCAACTCTTGAATCCACACGCAACTCACTGATCTGACAGAAAAAGTTCTGAGTAAGAAAATAAGGTAATTTCGAAAGCATTTTATAGTCCAATTTCACATAATGGACACCCCCTTCCAGCGTGATATGTTGAAGGACCAAACAACGTCAGGGTCCATGAATATGAAATTACTTAGTCCCGTGGTTGGCCGATGGTATAGAGATATGCAAACGGCAGCGCTCTTTGAGGTGGTTGCCTGGGACCCCAGCGCGCATACGATAGAAACCCAGTACCTGGACGGCGAGGTCAGTGAATACGACCTGGATGCATGGCGCGAGATGTTACTTGAACGGGTCGAAGCCCCGGAGGACTGGCGCGCGGGCTACGAGCTGGATGACGATGATGCCTTAGATCCCGACCTGCCCTATCACCCGGAAAACTGGAACAGTCCACTCAACTCAATCGAGCCCGAGTTTATGCACGGAGTAGACGACTTCTAAAATCCCACTTGCACAAAAACCCATACTGTATATAATTACAGCTACTGTATAAATAAACAGATGGGTGCAAGTATGGAAAAGCTCACGAACAGGCAGCAGCAAGTGCTGGATATTGTCCGCCAGCATATCGATCACACAGGATACCCCCCCACCCGCGCCGACATCGCCCGGGAACTGGGCTTCAAGTCAGCCAATGCAGCAGAAGAACACCTGAAAGCACTGGCTCGAAAAGGTGCCATCGAGATGATACCCGGCGCCTCACGCGGTATACGACTCCCCGAAACCGGTGGCATTCCCATTATCGGCCGGGTTGCTGCTGGCAACCCGATACTCGCAGAGGAACACATAGAAGACTACTGCAGTCTGCCAAACAGTTTTTTCAGCCCCGCTGCAGATTATTTTTTGACTGTGCACGGCGACAGCATGATTGATATTGGCATCTACGACGGCGACCTGCTGGCGGTTCATAGCACCCCCTTGGCCAATAACGGTGACATCGTCGTTGCCAGGATCGAAGACGAGGTCACCGTTAAGCGCCTGCATAAAACCCGACAAAAACACTTGATTGAGTTGCTGCCGGAAAATCCGGATTTCGAGCCTATCAAAGTGGATTTACGTGAGCAGGAATTTGCAATAGAGGGACTGAGCGTGGGTGTTCTTCGACAATCACTTAGCGGGAGTAAACACTGATGCGCCAACTTGCCTTTGAAGCTATCGAGTCACCCCGGGAGTTTGGCTTCAAGCCAAGCGCCTATCGCGAACTCGCCATCGGCGGTAATACGACTGACCTGGATAATAATGTTCTGCCGATCCTGTCCAGACTGAGTCGCGCAAAAGACGAACGTTGGCTGACCTGCGTTAATACACCCTCCCTTGCCAAAGATGTGGCCAGGGCAGCGGACATCCAACCGCGAAAGTTGCTAAGGGTCCAACCCTCGTCGAAACTTGATACCACCGAAGTGATCCTGCGGGCTCTACGTTCTGGCCGCAGCCATACGGTTATCGGGTATTGTGGGGATTTGACTGTCTCACAGCGTGAAGAACTCAAGCAGTGCGCCGAACTGGCGGACTGTCAGTGCCTGATGCTCACCCACAACCAGCAGTGACCCCAGGGGATGGTTAGGCAGGACTAGTGGAGCACGCGAGACGTTGCCAACGGAACTGAATCCGCGTCAACATCCATTTCACCGTGTTCGGCTAGTTCAGCAGCAGCTTGAATGCCTGCCTGAATCATAGCCCTCGCGACTTCCAGCCCATTACCCATCAGATAGAGACGCGACTCTTCAGAAAAGCGAATTGTAACCAGCGGGCCATTGTCGTCATCCGCGCGTTGCAAAACAACTTCGCCATCATTTAGCTCAACAATCTCCAAAATGGATGTGGACACGCATTCAACCTCTGTTTGTTGTGATTGCAGGCCCAGTCTAACAGCCCCGAAGACCACCGACCAGAAAAAGTCGGGGGAATTGAGGCGGTCAGTACTCGTCCAGGGAGTCCGACATTCGATCGAAAATTTGCTGTAGATTGTCTATCGATTGGTCAATGAAGTCGGGGCCCGAAACCTGGGATACTGACATAGCGAGGCTTCCGGGTGCCTTAAGCTGCGCCACCGCGGCCGGTGCTGCCAGCATTTCTGCCAACCAACCACCCCGCTCCAATTGCTCTAGTTCCCTTATCTCCCCAGGCACCGCTTTACCCTCAGCCAGGGTCGGCAAATCTGCACAGCTTGAGGGGGGAATCTCCGGTAGGGTCTCGGACTGCATTATTTCTAATAAAAACCATCCATAGGCAGCCCGCAGGTGATCTCTGGCCGCCCCGTCGAAGGCCTGTGCCAACACAGTGGCAGGTATAAGCTCGGCTGTAAGTTCCCGCCGCCAGCTAGCCGCAACGATACGCGCCAGATACAGCTTCTGATTGGCCTGTGGACGGGGTGAAGCCACTAGCTCTCTGGATCAGCTTCTGGTTTGGGCTTGGCCTTCGCTTTGGCTTTTGGCTTAGCTTTAGCCTTTGCTTTCGCCTTGGGCTTAGCCTTGGCCTTGGGCTTAGCCTTGGCCTTGGGTTTCGGCAATTCCTCCACCCACTTGTCACCCTGGTAAAACGCCTTCCAACCCGTCGCTTTGCCATCAACCTCAGTCATCACGTATTGCTCTTTGGTCTTTCGACTAAAGCGTATCTGTGCGCGATTTCCCTGGGGGTCAGCGACCGGAGCCGCAAAAAGAAAGCTGTACTTGGGGTCAATCTCATCTTTGTGCGGCAGAATCTCATCGACCATGGGCGCGCGGGTTTCGCGGTTACGCGGAAACTGGCTTGCCGCCAGAAACAGGCCGGCAGCGCCATCGCGCAAAATGTAGGTATCCTCTACTTTCTGGCACTCCAGCTCTGGCATCGGTACCGGATCCATTTTTGGCGGCGCAGCTTCACCACTGCGCAGCAGCTTGCGGGTGTTCTTACACTCTTCGGATGTACAGCCAAAATATTTGCCAAAGCGACCATTTTTCAGCTGCATTTCACTACCGCACTTATCGCAATCCAGTACCGGGCCCTCATAGCCCTTGATAATGTATTTCCCGGCCTCAACCTCAAAACCGGGGCAGTCAGGGTTATTGCCACAAACGTGTAGTTTGCGCTGTTCGTCAATCAGGTAGCTGTCCATGGCCGTATTACACAGGGCACAGCGGTGCTTGGTACGCAACAGCCTGGACTCGGCTTCGTCGTCCGCATCCTCGTGAATAGCCTCGTCACCGGCGGTCAGGTTAATCGTTGTTTTACAGCGCTCTTTGGGGGGTAAAGCGTATCCGGAACAACCCAGGAAAACCCCGGTGCTGGCTGTTCGAACCTGCATGGGTCGCTCGCAGGTACTGCAAGCAATATCGGTCATGGTGGGTTCGTTGGGCTGCATACCCTTCGGCTCAGGCTCATCAGCCTTGTCCAATAGCCCGCGAAACTCCCCGTAAAACTCGTCCAACAAATCTTTCCAACCCAGCTTGCCCTCGGCGACATCATCGAGGCGCTCCTCCATGGAAGCAGTGAAGCCGTAGTCCAATAATTCGCTGAAACTGCCCTGTAAGCGCTGGGTGACAATGTCGCCCATTTTCTCGGCGTAAAAACGCTTGTTTTCCAGGCGCACATAGCCGCGGTCCTGAATGGTGGAAATGATTGAGGCATAGGTGGAAGGCCGCCCAATGCCCCTTTTTTCAAGTTCGCGAACCAGGCTGGCTTCTCCAAACCTCGCTGTGGGCTTGGTGAAATGCTGGGCGGGATCCAATTCCTTTAAGGTCAGCTCGTCTCCCATTTTAATATCAGGCAACACCAGGTCGTCGCCCTTGCGCCCTGCGGGGATCTGAACAGCGGTGTAACCATCAAAGCGGATAATGCGTCCGCGGGCACTCAGCTCGTAATCACCCGCAGCAACGGTTACCACGGTTGAGGTATATTCAGCCGGCGTCATCTGGCAGGCAACAAACTGTCTCCAGATCAGTTCGTATAAGCGCTCAGCGTCCCGCTCCATGCCATTGAGGGCATTCTGCGACACATTGACATCAGAGGGCCTGATCGCCTCGTGTGCCTCCTGTGCCCCATCCTTCGAAGAATACAGGATCGGAGACTCGGGCAGATAACGGGCAGAGAAGTTCTTGCCAATGTACTCTCGACAGGAGGCAACGGCTTCCTGGCTTAAATTGGTCGAATCCGTTCGCATATAGGTGATGTAGCCGGCCTCATACAGCCGCTGTGCCATCATCATGGTCTTTTTGACGCTGTAGCCCAGCCGGGTGCTCGCCGCCTGCTGTAATGTCGATGTGATGTAGGGTGCCGAAGGTTTCGACCGAGTGGGTTTGTCTTCTCTCAGGCTGACTGAATAGGGCAGCTGCTCCAATTCGGAGTTCGCCCTGGCGGCATCATCGCCATTGTCAGGACGAAAATTTTCGCCCTTGTATTTGCGAACCTGGAACTTGAGGTCTTCACCACCTTTCGCGATTAATTGCGCATGAATTTCCCAGTACTCCTCGGGTACAAAGGCACGGATCTCGCGCTCGCGCTCAACGATCAACCGGGTCGCAACGGATTGCACCCTGCCGGCCGACAGCCCCCTGGCGACTTTTGCCCAGAGAAGGGGCGAGACCATATAACCCACCACCCGGTCGAGGAACCGACGCGCCTGCTGTGCGTTGACCCGATTTTGATCCAGCTCTGATGGATTATCGAAGGCCTCTGTGACGGCCTTTTTGGTAATTTCGTTAAAAACGACCCGACGATAGCGGTCATCGTCACCCCCGATGGCTTCGCGCAAATGCCATGCAATGGCTTCCCCCTCTCTATCGAGGTCGGTTGCGAGATAGATGGCATCACTGGAAGCCGCGGCTTTCTGGAGGTCACTGACGACTTTCTCTTTGCCCGGAAGCACGTGATAGTCTGCCTTCCAGCCATTGTCAGGGTCTATCCCCATCCGCCGTATAAGTTGTTCGCTGGACTTCTTTTTGCGATAGGCAGCTTTTTTCTCGGGGGCCATCTTGCGGGTTTTAGCCGCTTGTGCCGCCCGGGCCTTGGGGTCACTTGTCCCTTTATTGCTGCCGGCGGTTGGCAAATCACGAATATGACCAACACTGGACTTCACAATATAGTCAGAGCCCAGGTATTTGTTGATGGTCTTCGCCTTGGCGGGTGACTCGACGATAACTAATGTCTTTCCCATAGTTTCCTTTAAATCTCTCGGCTATCGATGCCTGCCGATACTTTTCGGCAACAAAAAAGTGGCATATATATGTCGCCTGTACGCTGGGGTCAAGAGAAAACGCTAAAAATCATTGATAGAGGTTCGCTACCAGGGCATCCAAAACGGCGCAAATCCGGTCGATTTCACCCTCATCGCCCCTTTCCTGCCAGTAGACCCCACAGCTGTCCTGGTCGGCACTGGCCGCCAGCAGGCCCGTTGGCAGGGAAGACAGCTCCTCGGGCACAGACAGCCGCCTGGGCCTACCTATCCACCCTTCAGCCGTGGATCTCCAAACCAGCCTCGATTGTGGCCCGTTTTGACGCGCTCTCACACGCTTACCGTAGTAAATAGTGTGCGGTGTACCCGCAACAACAGCCAGGGCATCGGCGCCAGGGACCTCGCGAAACTCCACAAACAGGCCATTCAAGGCGGCATATTCCCTCAGGCGCGCAACCTTCCGCTGCTGCTTGTTGGGGACAAAGTGCGACAGCGGCGCCAACGCCAGCGCCACGACAAAAATAATAATTAGATATTCCACGCCAAACCATCTGATCCAAGTCAAGGGAGTTGTCGGTACCCGGGGCGATGTATCATACAGTATTGCGACATTGGCAAAATGTGCTATAAATTGCACTTCAGCCTGTTCACAGCTTTTTGGAGCCGTATATGTCCCGATACAATAAAATCCTGGTAGCCGTCGATTTGAGCGAGGACTCAGCTCAGGTTGCTGAACGCGCCGCAGCCCTATCAAGCTCATCCGAGGCAGATCTACATGTCATACATGTAATAGAGCCGCTAAGTTTCGCCTACGGTGGTGATATCCCCATGGATTTTTCCGGAATACAAGACGAAATACAACAGCAGGCCAGCCAACAGCTACAGCGCTTTGGCGGCGCACACGACATTGCGGAGAGTAAGCAATATATCGTACTGGGCAGGCCAGAGGTTGAGATCCACGCCAAAGCAGACGAGATTGAAGCAGATTTAATCGTTGTAGGTAGCCATGGCCGCCATGGACTTGCGCTGCTAATGGGTTCTACTTCCAACGCCGTTCTGCATGGCGCGACTTGCGATATCCTGGCAGTCCGGGTTGGGACCTAGCCTACCTCAGCGACTGAGGAACAACCGCAGCTCTTGCGCCGAAAAAGGCCAACCAAGTTCTTCACCGGATCGGTGCCGCAGGACAGGAATTCGAACGCCATAGCGTTCGAACAGCTCGTCTGACTCACTGATATCGACTTTCTGAAAAGCAGGGCGGCCCACCGCATCCCCGACAGACTCAAGTAAGGCTTCGGCCAACTCACATAAGTGGCAGGCTGAAGTTCCGTACAATGTGTAGTCAAAGTTGCCATCGCCCACAGAACCCAATTCTCGCTCCCAACACCAAAATTCTTAAGGTTTTAATGATACCTGAGTATCCTGTCGGACGGTGCTCAACAGTAGCGGCTTGAATTCCTCACACAACAGGCGTTACCATAGATCCAAAGTACAACATTCTATACCGCACACACACTCGATTTAAATCTGCTCCAGGAGCAATTCGTGGCCCTATTTTCACAACCAACCGCTCGTGCACTGGCGATTCTGGACCTGCTAATGGCAAACCCCCATCAGGCCTTCGGCTTGACGGAAATGACCCGCAGACTGAACCTGAACAAGGCAACCTGCCACGCGATCCTCACTACCATGGCAAATTACGGTTTTTTGGTCCAGCACCCGAAAACCAAAGCCTATCGGCTCGGCCCGTCTATCATCGCCGCAGGTAACGCCGCATTCGCCCAGTTCCCGGTGCTGGAGTACGCCCGACCTGAACTGGAGAACCTGCAGAGCGAGTTGGACATAGGTTTCGCTGTCACCGGGCGATCCAAGTTACACCAGGTCTTATTGGCCTTATATGGCCGCGCTACGCCACTGATGGAGTCGTTTCAACTGGGGCTCAGGCTGCCAAATACCGCGCCTGTTGCCGCTTGTTATACCGCATTTTCACCCGCTGCCCAGTTAGAAGCCTGGCTGACCCGCGCCCATGAGTCCCGCGGCGAATATAATGAGAAGCTGGACCAAAAGCTGCGCGTTTCCCTTATCTCCATCCGCGCCCGTGGCTATGAGGTAACCCTCAAAACCCGCGCCGAAGCTGAGTTGAGAAAAGAACTGACACGCATACACAATTCATGGAGCCTCACCGAACTCGAGGAGGCCACCAATAAATACCAACACGATCTCTGTGACGAATACTACCACCTCGACCGAATTGACCCCAAAGCCCGCTACGATGTCAGCACAATTTCTGTGCCCGTATTTGTCTACAAGGAAGTTCCGGTCATGTGTTTTGTCGCAGGCTCCCTGCCGGACTCAGTCACGGGGTCACAGGTAGAGGAAATTGCCGCCCGTATGCAGGAGTCAGCCAATCGCGTTACTGCACTTGCGAGTGGCCGGGGCCGTCCAGAGCAAGGCGATTAAGATACAATTTCCCTGAGTCAAAGCGCGGTAATTGCGCCACAAGTTCAAAGCTGCGGGGTACCTTGAACTTCGCCAATCGCTGGCGCACGAACGAGTTCAACTCTTCAATAAACCGGGCTTCATCATCCGCCTGGCCACTCACTGGCTGTATCACCGCATGGACCCGCTTACCCCACTCATTATCATCAACACCGATGACAACCACATCAGCGACAGCGGCGTGCTCGAGTAGTGCAGCCTCGACTTCGGCGGGATAAATATTGACTCCCCCACTGATAATCAAATTGCTTCTGCGGTCGGCAATGTAGACATAGCCCTGTTCATCCTGCCAACCCAGGTCGCCTAGCGTAAACCAGTCATCTATGTAGGCGCTTTCCGTTTTTTCTTCGTCATTGAAGTAATGGAAGGGCCTTCGCTGCCCAGGCTTTCGTGTATACAGTGTGCCGATTTCTCCTGCAGGCAGGCACTCAAAATTCTCATCGCGAACCGACAGTTCATACTGCGGTAGTGGTTTACCCACAGTACCAGGATGCGATAGCCACGTGTTCGCGCTCACCCGGGTCAAAATACCGCTCTCGCTGCCCCCCCAATATTCCACCAGTACAGGGCCCCACCACGCAATCATCTGCTGTTTGACCGCCGCCGCAACGGGCGCCGCGCCGTGTAACACCAAATCCAGTGTTGACAGATCGTAGCTGCGATCATAGTTGTCCCGGCCTCTAAGCAGCCGGACAAACATCGTGGGCACCAGGTGGGTATGGGTAACACCGTGGCTTTCGATTAATTGCAGGCAAAGCTCTGCGTCCCACCGTGGCATCAAAACGATGCCAGCGCCATTCAGTAGATCGTAGAGAGAATACAAACCGGGGGCGGCATGGTAGATAGGGCCTGTCACAAGATGCACTCCCGAACCATCAAGGCCGATACTGCAGCCCACCTGGCACCAGTTAAGCAAAGTCTCTCCCAGCAACTCCGGGGAGTTGCGTTTAACCCCCTTGGGGCGCCCCGTGGTACCGCTGGTGTACATCAGATAGCCCCCGGCCCTTTCCGCCAGTAAACCCTGCAGGCGCTGATAGACGAGATCGCCGTTATATCGGGCCGCCCCTGCAAACAGTTCGTCGGGTGCCATAGTGACCACTTCACTCGTCGTAAACGTCAGTTCCCTGTCCGTAAAGACCATTCGAGCACCCGAATCGCGCAAAACATATTCGATTTCCGGATCGGTCAAATGGCTGTTTACGGGCGTAAGCCAACAACCGGCAAAAATGGCCCCCAGTAGAATCTGGTAATACTCGCTGCAGTTGCCCAGTAGCACCGCAACGTGTTGGCCTGGCAGAACGTCAGCCGCTCTCAATGTATCGACGACATCCAGGGCCCCGCCCATCAATTCCAGCCAACTACTGCAGTGCTCAGTGTCAAGAATGGCCCTGCCGTTCGGGTCGGCAATGACGTTTTCAATGGCCTGTATTTTAATCAATGCTTGCCTCCAACAGGCGCAGGATCGCTCTACAATGTAACACTCATGATACAATCCCTGCCGCCTTATATCTGGATTGTTACCCATTGGACAGAATGCCCACCAAAACCCTCGTTACCCTATTACGTGTCGTGATAGATCAGGGCTATCCTCTGGAGCGCGCGCTGGACCAGATCGACCTGGATTTTAATCCGCTTCTTGAAGAAAACCAGCACCGAACACGGATTCCAAGCACATCGTACAGCAAGCTATATCAACTGCTAATGGGCCTACTGCAGGACGAAGCGTTTGGCCTTGGCAAGGAATACAGCTCACCGCCTGGCACTTTTAAAATGATGTGTCTATTTATCATTAACTGCCCCTCTCTTGAGGCCGCGTTTAATCGCTCCGCCGAATTTTATGATTACTGCAATCAGTACCGAGATCACCAATTCAACGTTAGTCGAGATGCCATCTACTACTACCCCGATGGTGAGAATGCGCTGGTACTCTCTGAACGCTATCCCGCCGACGAGGGGGATACAGAGTTCATCGGCTACGCCAATATCCTGTTAATGATGTATCGTTTCTACAGCTGGCTGATCGGTAAGGAGTTACCGCTGAAAGAGGTCCACCTCAGAGCCAGTGAACCCGGTTCGGCCAGTCACTATGAACAACTCTTCAATTGCCCAGTGAGATTTGACCAGCCCAATTCCGGACTACTGGTCAGTGCCAGCCTATTACAATATCCACTCGTTCAAAACGAGGAAACCTTGAGGGAATTTCTCCGCCAGACGCCCTATCGGTTGGTCAAACCGGGTAAGCCGGACGGCTCAAACCCTCTCACCCGAAAAGTCGAGCAACTGCTCATCAATAATGCCATTCAAAAGCCGCCCACCGCAGAGTTTGTCGCGGAGCAGCTCAACATGTCACCTCGTACGCTTCACCGGAAGTTGACTGATGAAAACACCAGTTTTCAATTGATCAAGGATGAATACCGCAAGGAATTAGCCATCCACTATGTGAATCGACCGGAGCTCACGATCGACGCCATAGCAGCGCTGATGGGTTTTCAGGACAACTCGGCCTTTTACCGCTCATTCAAGAAATGGACCGGCCAATCCCCGGGGAACTACCGGGCAACAATGATCAAAGGGAATGAAAACCGTGAGTGAACGGGATAGTTACCAGAAAAAAAAGGCCTTTTTTGACCGGATGCTCACTATCTATGGTCGCAACGCCGTACTGGAGGCACTTCAGGACAACAGCCTGAGCTGCTACAGCATCCACCTGGCCGAAAGTAACCGGGACGCGGGCGCCATCACCCAGATTAAAGCCATTGCGGATAAGAGAGAGATTCCTGTAAAGATTCATAGCCGGGAGCAGCTCGCGCGAATATCCAAAAATGGCAAACAGGACCAGGGCGTTGCCGCCGATATTGTCTGCCCCGCTTTCAACACGCTGGAGTCCTATTTGGAGGGTCTTGCCCACCCTGCCCCGGTAAGACTGCTGGCGCTGGACGGCATTACCAATCCTCAAAACCTCGGTATGATTATACGTTCAGCCACGGCCGGCAATATTGACGGAATTCTCTGGGCACGAAAAGGCAATGCCGCACTTGGGCCACTCGTCATCAAAGCGAGTGCGGGCACGCTGTACAAGGCGCCTATCTTAAGCTGCCAGGACCTGGCAGAAGCTTTACAAAGCTGTCTGGCAAGCGGTATGGATGTCTGCACGCTGGAAGCTGACGCGCCCGACTCCCTGTTTCGCCGTAAAGGATCGTCCAGTTGTGTTTATGTTCTCGGAAATGAATCAGAGGGCGTCTCCAGAGCGGTCAAAAATGTCGCCAATAGCGCGGTCTCCATCCCCATGAATAACGGGGTGGAATCACTCAATGTTGCGGTTACAGCGTCCCTTATCGCGTATGCTGGTGATCTGCGAAGTAGGTCTTGAAAGCCCTGTGAACTTCTTCTTTGCGCATCCCAAGAATTCGGGAGGCCGCATTGACCGCTTCAATTTCCCGCGGATCTTGCTTACCATCTGCGGCAGCCACTTCCAGCATCATGGTAAAAACTCTTCGCTTGTCCTCGGTCGACAGTTCCTCGCTGATGGTCCGCAATGTTTGCAGAAAATCCTCATCATCGGCCATCGACATCACCGCCGCAGAGAGGCTCTCCAGCGCTTCTGCACTGCTTATACGCAGCCGTGAAGATAACAAGTCGATCATCCTCTGGGTTTCCATACTGGAGATCGTACCGTCACCTTTGGCGACAAACACCAGTAGGGATGAAACCAGAGTCAAGGCATCAGAGGACCTGATACAGGCTCCTGAACCGACAAGCCAATGCCCGTCTTCATAATTCGTGTGGCCGGCTAGATGACTCATGCGACGCTCCTCCATTTCCCGCTATCCCGACGAGGGCACCTATCGCGGGATGTCATTAACGTCCCTCGTATGTATGAAGTTTAGCGTGCATACAGTATTTTTCCAGCACACAGTGGTCATTTACTTGGAGAGGAAAGACATCCCCTCTTCCAGACCCTTCAGACTCAGGGGGTACATATGCCCCTCCATCAACCGATGCGTCATGGCGACAGACTGCGTGTACTCCCACTCATCTTCAGGCACAGGGTTAATCCAGATGACTTTCTCGTAGGTCTGTTTGAGTCTGTGCATCCAAATCTCCCCAGCTTCCTCATTCCAGTGCTCTACCGACCCGCCGGGCTGAGCAATTTCGTAGGGGGACATGGAGGCATCGCCCACGAACACCACTTTATAATCATGGCTGTATTTGTGCATGACATCCAGGATCTGTGTACGCTCATTGTGCCTGCGAATATTGTTTTTCCAGACGCTCTCATAGAGGAAGTTATGAAAATAGAAAATTTCCATGTGTTTGAATTCAGTGCGCGCCGCAGAGAACAATTCCTCACAAATTTTGACGTGAGGGTCCATCGATCCACCGACATCGAAAAAGAGCAGCACTTTTACGGCATTGTGGCGCTCCGGCACCATTTTGATATCCAGAAGACCTGCGTTGCGAGCGGTTGAACGAATCGTATCGTCCAGGTCCAGTTCTTCAGCAGCCCCAGTGCGTGCAAATTTGCGTAGGCGACGAAGCGCCACCTTGATATTTCGCGTGCCTAGCTCGACAGAATCGTCCAGGTTTTTGAAATCGCGCTTATCCCAGACTTTGACGGCTTTTTTATTTTTGCCATTGGGCCCGACACGGATACCCTCAGGGTGGTAGCCCTCCTGGCCAAAGGGTGATGTCCCTCCGGTTCCGACCCACTTGTTGCCACCTTCGTGACGTTCTTTTTGCTCTTCCAATCGCTTTTTAAATTCTTCTATCAACTTCTCAAGCCCACCCAGGGACTCGATTTTCTCCTTTTCCTCATCGCTGAGGTTTTTGAGAAACTCTGATCGTAACCAGTCGTCGGGGATCAGGGCCTCAATCACATCATCCAGGGCTTCCAGGTCCTTGAAGTGGTGACCGAATGCCTGGTCAAATCGGTCGAAGTATTTTTCATCCTTGACCATGCAGGCACGGCTGAAGTAGTAAAAATCGTCCATATTGCCAAAGGCTATATGCCGATTAAGCCCTTCCAGAAGATCCAGCAACTCCCGTGTTGTTACCGGTACACCCGCATCCCTGAGCCCTTGGAAAAAATTTACCAACATGGTGCTATCGCGTCTCTCGCCGATGCATGAACGCCAGGCGCTCTAGCAGGTGAACATCCTGTTCGTTCTTTAACAAGGCACCATACAACGGTGGAATGGCCTTGCTGGGATCGCGATCTTTCAATATTTCGTCAGGAATGTCGTCAGCCATCAACAGCTTCAGCCAATCGATTAGTTCAGAGGTTGAGGGCTTCTTCTTCAAGCCCGGAATAGCCCGCAGGTCGAAGAACATTTCCATGGCTTCCTGAACCAGGTCCTGGGTGATATTCGGGTAGTGCACATCCACAATTTCCCGCATCGTTTCTCGATCGGGAAAGTTTATGAAGTGGAAAAAACAACGGCGCAGGAAAGCATCTGGCAGCTCTTTTTCATTGTTGCTCGTAATGATAATAATAGGTCGCTGCTTGGCTTTAATGGTTTCCCCGGTCTCATAGACAAAGAACTCCATTCGGTCCAGTTCGACCAGTAAGTCATTGGGGAATTCGATATCGGCCTTATCCACTTCATCAATAAGCAGAACCACCTGTTCATCGGCTGTAAACGCCTCCCACAGCTTGCCCTTCTTGATATAGTTCGCAATATCGTGAACCTTGCCATCCCCCAGCTGGGAGTCCCTCAGGCGCGATACCGCGTCGTACTCATAGAGCCCCTGCTGGGCCTTGGTTGTAGACTTGATGTGCCACTGAATGAGTTTCTTACCCAGCCCCAGGGCCACCTCTTCCGCAAGCATGGTTTTGCCGGTTCCAGGCTCACCCTTGATCAGCAGAGGACGCTCCAGTGTTACAGCGGCATTCACCGCCATCTGCAGGTCATCCGTCGCTATATAACGCTCTGTTCCTTCAAATTTCATTCTTCGCCTATTAGTCAGGTTTGTTTATCAGCGGCACAGGGTACAGAGACCCGCCGATCAGATCAAGAAAGTGGATCCTTATCTTCCGTGGGAGCCCGCATACCCGAGACCGCGCGATACTGCGTACCTGTGCCGCGTCCACTAACCTCCAGCTCATGGTTCCGGCGCTTCCAAACTTCAAGCTTTCGCTTTTTGCGCCGATTCAGGAACCAGGCCACCACCAGCGCAATGCCACTTAGTAGCACCGCAAAACTGATTATGGGAGTGGTAAAGCTGCCCTCGGGAACCGCGTCGCCCCGGGTGCTGATCGCGCCATTTTCGGCAGACGCCACAATCTCGAGATACATGGGCAGTTCACGCTCCAATGTCTCACCTTGTAAGCGGACGGTGACGGTATAACGTCCAGCTGCGTCCAAACCGGGAATCGCCACCCTGAACTCGCCATCATCTGGCACGGGATACTCAGCGAACACATCAATGATCCGTTCATCACCCTCCGGCCCCTGTATTCCAACAGACAGTTTGAAGACGCTGAGAACTTCGGGGTTATTCAAAATCTGCCCGCGTTCACGCAGGCGCAGGCCCAACTCTGACCGCTTACCGGAGGGCAGGCTATTGGGCAGCGGATCGACCTCAAGGCGCAAGTCCGAGATGACTGTCACCCGGGTTTCCGAACCGCCCGGTGCAATGAGCTTCCACTTCCCCGGTTTCGGATTGACAACGGTCACCAGTGAAAACTTGCGGTTGCGGAACCAGTCCACACCCTCCTCATCACTTTGCGGACTATAGCGCTTGCCATCGGGACCGATCAGCCCAGTCTTGGCCTCGGTGTTATCAAAAAACATCAGGGCGGTGAATTCGTGAACACTGGGATCGATTTGAAAAGTTTTGCCCGCGACGGGAATACGCGACGTGGGTGCCACCATCTCCAGCGACTGGTAAAAAATCTTGGTCAAACGCTCTGGCGTCTTGGCTTCCTCTGCGATTCCTCCGGTCGATTTGGCGAGGGAATTGAGAAAAGTCCAGTCGGCTTCATCCGACAGTGCAATGGTGTGTACCTGAATACCCACCGCACCCAGACTGGGGGCGTCCACGCCCAATACAGTAGATGCAGCCCGTGCATTCGTCATCGGCGACTCTGAAACGTCCACCTTGCCATCTGTAAACAAGATAATACTGGTCCGATAGGATGGATCCAGCCGGTCCAGGTCGTAAACGGCGGCTTTCAGTGCGGCCGGGATATTGGTTAATTGACCGGAATTATCAATCTCAGCCACGGCCCTGGCGGCAGATTCGCGCCACTCATCGTCGACCACACGATGTTCAACCAGTTGCTGTACGTCATGCCCGAAAATCCAGACACCCGCCTTGGCCCCTTCGGGTAATAAGCGCACGATCAGGTCCAGCGCCGGTGCTCTCAGATTCTCCGGGTCGGAGTCCTTCATGCTTCCGGATATATCGATGAGCAGGCGGACATCCGGGCGCAGGCCATCCCCCAGGGCTGCATCCGCTTGGGCCTGTGCCGAGGACAACACCAGAGCGAGAAGCAAGGCGATCATATTTAAGCTTTTGACCAGGCCGTACATTTCTTTCATTGACAACTACTCTCCTTGTAAAGCTGCGCCGTTCCCTGTCTCCGTCGACTGTTTCGGCACGGCACTGCGACGAAAGATCGTCAGCCTTAATACTATAGCCAATACTGTGGCTATCATCAGCATAATCGATAATGGCTTAAACGCATGTTCCGCGGCCTCTGGACCATGGGTTAGCGTTTCGAACACCGCGACAACCAGGGCCGGGGCAAAGGTCTGGATATCAGCATTGGGGTGTGCGGGGGTCAGCAGCAGTGCTGCCAGAACGAGCACAGTAAACGCTACCCAACCCGCGCGCCAATGCCTGGATAGCCACCACGCCATATAGAGTAAAATTACGACACTTGCGCCGGCATAGCTATAAATTGCAGTGAGGTATGAACTCTCGCTAAGCACCTGTTTCTCCTATTCGACCCAGTGGATGATATGTTCTTCGTAACCATCCGGATGAACAAACTCATCCGAGACAGAACGACCTCGAATTGAAACACCCGCAGAGTGCACAGATTCGGGATCGCCACTGACAAGTGGATGCCAATCTGGCAACCTTTCCCCATTTGCACGCAGGCGATAAGCACAAGTAACGGGCAACCAATCGTAGGAGGCCACTTCGTCTACGTGCAGGTGGATACAATGAGGCACAATTTCCGATCGCCGACTGTAGTCAGAACAGCGGCACTTGGCCTCATCGAGATACTGACAACGAATCTTGGTATAAAATACCTCGCCACTGTCCTCATCTTCCAGCTTGTGCAAACAGCACTTGGCACAACCATCACACAAGGCTTCCCACTCTGTAGTGGAAAGTTCAGACAGGGGTTTGTTATTCCACCACTGAGCGTCCGATTCAGCCATTATTGCCATCACGCTTAAGCAACTCAGCACTGGTAGGGGGCATCTGCAGGTAAAAGCCATTGGTCATTATCTGTTCCAGCACCTCTGACACACTGGCCCTGGCAAGTTTCTTTTCCGGCGTGAGTACCAACACCATACGCTCTTCGGGTTCGCCGAATTGGGCCAGCAAGGCTTCTGGGACATCCTCCAGTCCTTTCGCCTTATCGACATAGAGGTACATCTCCTGCTTCCGCGGGCTCCTGTAAATCTGACAGATTAATTTCATTGTACCGCCCCCGACAGCTGTAGCCTGAGCGGCTCTATCACCAGCGTATTCCTCCATCCCAGCCAGGATACCGGCGGATCAATCTTTTCGCCTCTGGCTTCCCTTATCAACATTTCGTAGTCCTTTCCTGAAAGCAGTATCTCTGGCGTCATCGACGCGGCAGTTGCAATCTGCTTCACCGTATTCTTCAGTTGTTTCAGGGTATTGCGCTCCCCCGCCTCCAGAGGCTTGCCCAAAGGCTGAGGCATCGTGTCATCCGGACGTTCAGACTCCCGGGCCAATAGATCCAACAACTCATCGCCATAACGTCTGATGGCCGGCGGGGGCAGGTCAATAGACCCTTGAAAGTCAGAAAGGTTGCGTGGATTTATTTGTGCGAGTTGCAAACAGGCTTTATCGTCGATAATCCAGCCTCGAGGCTTATCCTTCTTTCGGGCCGTACGCTCACGCCAGTCGCAGACCGCAGCCAGCAAACCCAGCTGCCTGCCATTTAATTTCCAGGCAGTCTTAATTTTTTTATGGTAGCCATTGGCCGCTGATGCCAGCGAGTTGGTAGCGTCTGCGCCATCATCCAAAACCCACTCACGCCGTCCCTGAGCCAGGCATTCGGCGTCCAGTTGCTTCCAGACGGGAAGCAGGTGTATCACATCCAGGGCCGCATAATCGCATTGGGAATCTGTCAGCGGACGCTGCAGCCAGTCTGAACGCGTCTCTCCTTTGGGGAGGTCTACACCCTCTATATCTTGTACCAGGGCTCTGTAACCCATACCGAAACCCCGGCCGACCATAGCCGCTGCGCGCTGGGTATCAAACAAGGGTTGTGGGAGGACGCCCAGCCAGTGCTGAAAAACCTCGAGGTCCTCGCTGGCAGAATGCAGTATTTTTACGATATTACGATCTTCCATCAGCTCAATCAGCGGACTCAAATCGCTGATGGCAAGGGGGTCGATCAACCAGGCGATTTCGTCAAAGCATAACTGCAGTAAAGCCGCTTGCGGGTAAAACGTATTTCGGCGCATAAACTCGGTATCGACCGCTACGAATGAGCGGCCAGCTGCATCCTTCAGCATATCTTCCAGGTCTTGGTCCGATTCCAATAGCTCCCAATTCACTTGTTACTCCACCGGCCTTCTACCGGAAAATGCATGTGCCAATGTAGAGCCATCGACGTACTCCAATTCACCGCCCAGGGGAACACCGTGGGCGATACGAGAAACCTTGACGCCATCATCCTGCAACAGATCCGTAAGATAGTAGGCCGTCGCTTCTCCTTCCACCGTCGGGTTAGTGGCCAGGATCACTTCCTCAACCCCTTCGCTGACAACGCGCTGATGGAGCCTATCGAGGCCAATCTCTTCAGGGCCTATGCCATCAATCGGGGACAGATGCCCCATCAATACAAAATAGATGCCGCGGAAACTGCCGCTGGATTCAACCGCCAGTACGTCGCCGGGCGTTTCAACGACGCAGAGCGTTGTCGGGTCTCGCCTGGGATCACTACAAATTTCGCAGACATCCAATTCAGTAAAATTTCGGCAACGACTGCAATGCCCAACTTTATCGATCGCCTCGCGCAGTGAACTGGCTAATGCCGCCGCCCCTTCCCTGTCCCGTTCCAGCAGGTGCAGGGTCATACGCTGAGCCGACTTTGGACCGACTCCGGGCAGACAGCGCAGGGCCTCAATCAGATTTTCAATAGCAGGGCTAAAACTCATAGATCGCCCCTTTCGCCAGTTTTACGGCCAATCAAAACGGCATCTTAAAGCCTGGAGGCAGGTTCAGCCCGGAAGCGAGGCCCGACATCGCCTGCTGGTTATGCGCTTCAACTTTACGCACCGCATCATTGACGGCTGCGGCCAGTAAATCTTCCAGCACTTCCTTATCTTCCGTAAAGACAGCATCGTCCACCGAAACCCGTTTTACATCGTGACGACCCGTCATGATGACAGAGACGAGTCCGGCACCGGATTCCCCTGTGATCTCTACATTTGCAAGCTCGGCCTGAGCCTGCTGCATGTCTTCCTGCATTTTTTGCGCCTGTTTCATCAGGTCGCCTATCTGTCCCTTCATGGGGTCCTCCTCAGGATTCCAGTGGCACGATGGATGTTCGATCCAATTCGCCATCAAAACGCTTGATTAATTGTTGTAGCAAGGGGTCAGCCTCTATTGCTGTTACCGCGTCGCGTTGTCGCTCTGCCGCGAGCCGGGCTGTAAGCATCGCCGGTGTTTCCCCGATAAGTTCTCCCGGCGTTACAGAAACCGACAACACCGTACCCAAATGCGCCTCCAGCGCCGAGCGTATTTTACTCACATGCCCATCATTGAACAGGTTGGCACTGCCCGTATCCAAAACAAATTTCAGCTCAGAATCCTGCAGGGAACGCAGTTCGCAATTCGAGGCTATGTTGTAAACAATACCGCCAAGACCCAATTGTGCCAGTATATCCGGCCAATGTTGTGCCGTCAGCTGTGCCAGAGCCGGATTATTGGAATCAATGTGTGCTGGCACTACGTCGGCGGGAGCCGGCGCGCTCTGCTGCACCGCTGCACTGACATTTGACTCGTTTACCGTCTCGGGGCTATCCGTTGGCTCCGGCCGCCTTAACGTCGACTGTACCGAAGCATCATGGGGCTTTTTTACCGGGGAGTCGACCTCCGGGGCAACTGTTGTATTCGTTTCGGTTGGGTTCTGAGGAGGTACAGCGCTCAATTGCAGGTCGCCAGGGGCAAGGCTTTCGTCCAAAACAGCGGCGGGCCTGAAAGCAATCATACGCAAAACCAACATTTCAAAGCCACTGCGTGGGTCCGTCGCGAGACCCATGTCACGTTTCCCGTTGATTGCCACCTGGTAAAACAACTGCGCGTCTTCCTGAGTAATGACAGTTGCCAGCTTGCCTACGCGTTCGGCATCGCCCCAGCTGTTATCTATGGCGTCGGGCACCGCCTGTGCAATAGCTACACGATGAATGAGCGATATCAACTCATCCAGTGTGTTGTCAAAATCCGGGGCGTGCTCAGACATTTGCCCAACAACGGCCAGGGCAGCTGTAGATTGTCCAGCAATGACAGCTTCCAACAACTCAAACACAAAGCTGATATCAACACTGCCCAACATATTGCGCACTTCGGCCTCGGACAACTTGCCAGCGCCAAACGCGATAGCCTGGTCAGTCAAGCTCAGTGCGTCACGCATGCTACCCTCAGCAGCCCTGCCTAACAGCCACAATGCAGGCTCCTCATGAACGACCATTTCCTGGTCCAATACATGACTCAAATGGGCAACAATCTGCTCAGGCACCATGTTTTTCAGATTAAACTGCAGGCAGCGGGATAAGACCGTGGCGGGCAGCTTCTGAGGATCGGTGGTGGCGAGCAAAAACTTTACATGGGGCGGCGGTTCTTCCAGGGTTTTTAATAGTGCATTGAAACTGTGGGTAGACAGCATGTGAACTTCATCAATTAGATACACTTTGTAGCGGGCACTGGTGGGTGCGTATTGCACGTTTTCCAATAGTTCCCGGGTATCTTCGACTTTGGTGCGTGACGCAGCATCAATCTCCCACACGTCAACGCTCCGGCCTTCCGCTATTTCGACACAGGAGCTGCATTCGCCGCAGGGTTCGGATGTCACGCCCTTCTCACAGTTGAGGCATTTGGCCAGGATCCGCGCGATGGTGGTTTTTCCTACCCCCCGGGTACCGGTAAAGAGAAACGCGTGATGTAAGCGGTCGTGATCAAGGCCATTGATTAGGGCCTGTAGAACGTGCTCCTGCCCGACCATCTCGCGAAAACTCTTGGGTCGCCATTTACGCGCTAAAACCTGATAGGACATTCTGTGTGTAGCCTTACAAACTGGAGTCAAGAAGCTAGCATACACCAGCGCAAGGGGACTTAAAACGAACTCGCGAGGAAAGTTGGAGGCGACCCAGACAGCCACACCCCGGCACACGAGTCAGTAACTACCGTTGCTCCCTTCCGGGCCTGGCGGAATTCACTACCTATCGTTGCGAGGGGACCGCCTGAGTCACCATAGCGTCCGCGACCAAGCGCAGACGGCGCGTATTGTGGACGAAACCAACAATGGGTGCAAGCGACAAACGCATCTTGGCTTGACATTAAAGTTAGACACTGTAACATTAATGTTATACCCGCTTACATTGCTGTGATTTCTATGAAACACCAAAAGAATCGAACCACCCGCCTGTTCAGCCGCACCCGCACAAACCTTCTGGGCGTTAGTATTGCCGTTATCGGCATGCTGTCCCTGACTTCACTGCTCCACTTTCGGGCCGATAACAAGGTTGAAACCGTACAGGCCACGCCGCTACCCGTGGTAGCAACCGAATTTGCGGAGCAGGAGGAATATCAAGACAAGGCTTCTTTCCTGGGCCTGATTCAAGCCGGCCGCAAAACCGACATGGCATTTGAGCTGCCAGGACTCATTGTTTCAGTGCGGGTTAATGAAGGCACAGAGGTGCAGGCCGGAGACGTTCTCGCTACGCTGGATACCGCCTCTATTCGGGCCAGAAGAAAGGCCACCGCGGCTGAGTTACTGCGTGTTGAAGCTGAACTGGAACTGGCGAAGCTGAAAGAGGCACGTCAGGAAGACCTTCGTAACAAGGGCTCAGTATCCAGGGAAGCACACGATGAAACTCGCCTCCGGGCGACAGCCCTCAGTGCCCAGACTGAAGTCGTTCAAGCACAACTGGACAGTATCGATATCGAACTGCAAAAGACGACTATTCGCGCACCCTACCCCGGCGTGGTCTCCGACCGCTATATTGATGAGGGGACCGTGGTGTCCGCTGGAACCCCGCTTCTGAAGTTGGTAGAAGCAGGCACCAGAGAGGCCCATATCGGCATAGCAGTGTCCCAGATGGAGCGACTAACTGCAGGTGCGGCGTACACGCTTCGGCTACGCGACATTGCCCACGAAGCCGTCCTCGTGGCGGTGCGTCCTGATGTCGATCCATTTACACGTGCCGTCACCGTGGTGTTCCAACTTCCCGGAGAGACGATCGCTTTTGATGGCGAAGCCGTTACCCTGGCTCTGCCCCAAAATATCCGTATGACCGGTGGCTGGTTGCCAATTTCCGCCCTGCTGGAGGGTGAGCGCGGCGCCTGGACGGTCTTGAAGATCAGCTCGGAGGGGGAACGAAAACTGGCCGTGCGTGAAGTGGTCGAGGTCCTCGCGATTCAGGATGACAGGGCCTATGTACGGGGAACCATTGTCGATGGCGACAAGGTCATAGCCAATGGCGTGCACAGGGTCACGCCTGGAACAGCGGTTGTCATGGCACAGGTAAGCTCCCATGCTGGCTAATATCCTGTACAAAAACAGTCGCTACTTCTTCCTGTTCATGGTCGTAATTCTCGCCGTGGGTATAGCCAGCTTCAATTCCATTGCCAAGCAGGAAGACCCAACCATCACCAATTTTGTCGCCTCGGTAACGACGCTCTTCCCCGGGGCGACACCCGCCCGGGTAGAGGCTCTGGTCACGCGCCCACTGGAAGACCGACTGCGAAAAATTTCCGAAATCGATGAGATTAGTTCCACCTCGAATACCAATGTTTCTTTCTTGAATATCAAATTAAAGGAAACCTTATCAGAGCAGGCGATCGAACAAAGCTGGTCAGAAATCCGGGATGCCCTACGCCAGGCTGAGTCGCAGTTTCCCGAGGGCGTTCTCTCGCCTGTTTTTGACGATGACCGCCTGTCCTCCTACACAACAATACTCTCCATTAGCGCAAAGGAAGACACTCACGCCCCACTTTCCCTGGTACACCGAATCGCGCAGGACTTTGCCGACCAGGCCCGCAATGTGCCCGGAACGCGACTTGTAGACCTGTACGGTGAACCCGAAGAAGAAATCCGCCTGGATGTTGACGAAAGCGCCATGATGGCGCGAGGCCTCAGCCTTCAGCAGATAGCCGGCGCACTGAAGGGCGCCGACCCCAGAATCTCTGCCGGCAGAGCCAGCGGAACGGGTGCTGACCTGTTGATCGAGGTCGCGGGCGAGTTCGACTCGATGGCGCGCATTCGCGACGTGATCGTGGGGACGACCCCTGCAGGCGGCAGCACAAGAATAGGTGACATTGCACGGGTTTATAAAACACAGGCCTCGCCACCGGCCAGTCTGGTATTGACCCAGGGCAAGCCGGGCATACTGATCGGTGTAACGATGGAGGATGGCCTGCAGGTCGGTCAGTGGAGTCAAATTTTTACAGCGTTTGTCGAAGATTTTCGCGAGTCAGCGCCAGCCGGCCTGGTAATAGAAACCAGCTACGACCAGAGTAGTTATACGGCAGCACGGCTGCTGAGTGTGAGCCAGAATCTGGCCGCGGGTATCCTGATTGTCATCTTGGTGTTGCTCGTTACCATGGGCTGGCGTGCTGCAGTTGTGGTCGCCATCATCCTGCCACTTTGCGGGCTGATGTCACTCACAGTTCTGGATATCATGGGTATGGCCATACACCAGATGTCAGTCACCGGCCTTATTGTCGCCCTGGGCTTGCTAGTTGACGGCTCAATCGTCATGACAGATGAAGTGAGGAAGCGACTCTATCGGGGCGAATCGCCCGCAGGCGCCATAAGTGGGTCGGTGGGTCGCCTACGCATACCGCTACTGGCTTCTGCCGTAACTACAATCCTCGCCTTTATGCCCATGGCAATACTGCCCGGCCCTTCCGGCGACTTTATGGGCACCATCGCCATATCCGTGGTCGTCATGTTGAGCGCCTCGCTGCTCCTGGCACTTATATTTACGCCAGTGTTGGCAGCATGGATACTACCCAAAGGCCTGGAAGCCGAGCAGCACTGGTGGATAACAGGTATAGACAGCGGGCGAATGGGTAAGACCCTGACCCGTGCGGTTGACTGGTCGCTGCGTCATCAGCCCGCCGCCATTGCTCTCGCCCTTGCCCTGCCTATCGCCGGATTTCTCTCGTTCCCGACACTCACTGCCCAGTTCTTCCCTGGGACCGATAGGGACCAGATGTATATTCAGGTGAAGTTGCCTGATGGACGTTCCATATACGACACCTACGCTCTGGTAGAAAAACTGGATGCCCAGTTGCGACAGGAACCACTGATTCGGCACGTGGACTGGACCGTCGGTGAGAGCGCGCCGGCCTTTTATTACAATATGTACCGTTTCAAGGAAGGTGTGGCCAGTTTTGCCGAGGCATTGATACTGACCACGGATGAAAACCTCACAGACGACCTGATCCGGCGCCTGCAATTAGAGGTTGACCAACAATACCCTGAGGCGCGCATTATTGTGCGCGGCATTGATCAGGGCCCCCCCGTATTTGCGCCATTGGAAATAGAACTCTACGGGCCGAATCTGGACACCTTGCAAGCACTCGGTGAGCAGTTTCGCGGGCGCCTGGAAAACATCGCCGATGTCACTCATACCGCAGTAAGCCTGGCGGGAGGCGCGCCAAAGCTGGTGTTTAATCTCAACGAGGACAAGCTGCGCCTGGCAAACCTGCACCTGACAGACGCCGCCGAAACTCTCGATGCCAGCCTGCGGGGCCGTCTGGCCGGCGAAGTGCTCGAAGGAACCGAACGTCTCCCCGTGCGGGTTCGCTTGTCGGCGCCTGAGTGGGCCAACGCAAACCAGATTGCCAACCTGCGCATCCCAAGCCCACAGGGACAACAAACAACAAACGGTGAGCTCTCCGGCATTGCCCTGAGCACACTGGGTAAGGCTGAACTCGTGCCCTCCCGTAGTCCGATATCCCGTTTTAATGGCGAGCGGGTCAATACCGTCCAGGCCTACCTGACCCGCGGGGTTCTACCTGAAGAAGCATTGAAAGCCCTTCGCGCCGACCTGGCAACCAACCCCATCGCCCTGCCCCAGGGTTACCGCTTCAAGTTTGGTGGCGACTCCGATGTACGAGCAACGGTTGTCGATCAAATTATGGCGCCCTTGGGGCTTATTGTGTCAGCTTTATTGGCTACCATCGTATTAACATTCAACTCCTGGCGCCTCTCCGCCATAGCCTTTCTTGTTTGCTTTTGCTCCCTGGGGCTGAGTCTTCTGTCACTGGAAATTTTTGGCTACCCCTTCGGTGTCCAGGCACTGATCGGTGTTATCGGCTCTATAGGGGTTTCAATCAATGCGGCCATAATTATTATGACGGCCTTGCAGCTGAATGAAGCGGCGATGCGAGGCAGCCTATTCGCCATTCGCGAAGTCGTTATGGATTCGAGCCGCCACATTGTTTCGACAACCCTAACCACCTTTGGCGGTTTCCTTCCGCTCATTCTGGAGGGCAGCCAATTTTGGCCACCCTTCGCTATGGCCATCGCCGGCGGCGTGTTACTGTCGACAATCGTGTCATTTTTTCTCGTGCCACCGTTGTTTGCGCTGGTCAATCGCCAAACTCAGCTGGCAATAGAAAGTACGGTGAACCTCAACCTGAAACAGCCAAGGATAGACAGCTTTGCGGGATAGCAATGAATAAAACCAAAGCCACTGATAAAAAGAATTGCTACCACCACGGCAACCTGCGCGACGCCTTGATTATTGCCGCGGCCGAATTAATCGAGGAAAATGGTAGCCTGGATTTTGCAATGATTGATGCCGCACGGCGAGCCGGTGTTAGCAGCGCAGCACCCTATCGGCACTTTAAGGACAGGGATGAACTACTGCAAGCCGTCTCCCAGGTGGCCTTCATTGCATTGTCAGAGGCCGCTCGACTTACGGTACAGGAACATCCCCGTGGGAGTGCAGAGCGTATCATTGCACTCGGTAGAGGGTATATATGCTTTATGACCGAACACCCCGAATTCTACGATTTGATGTGGGGCAAAACGGGCGTTCCCATGGCGGACTCCGAGGATGACGAACTGCAAACAAGCGGCTTCTATCAATTATCGGATGCAGTATCGGCCTGGTGCCAGGAAACGGGCGTCGAATGCAAGGACCCGATCGATCTTGCCACCAAGCTCTGGGCCATAGCCCATGGGGTTGGCGGTTTGGCAATGAACGGACACCTTGAAAAATTCATACCCGCTGCTGACGTTGATCTTCTTATCGAGAGCAGTACCCATACCTTTCTGGGCGGTTTACAGCGCAAGAACTAGCGTACCTCTTCTCCAGCCTCTCAGGACGCTTTATCCATGAAGCTGCCCGGCTCAAGACCTGGCATTCATTCCAATAGACCACATAGTTCGCCAGGAATACTATCAAACTTGCTTGAGTCCATTAGTCCTGAAGTATCCGAAGAGTTATATGTATGCCAGTACAGTATACGTTTGTCGGGATTTTCGCTGCAACACTTCACAGCCGCGGCCGCCGCCTTGGCGGTGTAAGTGGTTTCAAGCTTGATACCGACGCTGTCAAACCACCTAATTGCTGCACTTGCCACAACAGTTGATTCGCCATATCCAGGCCCATAAAATCCGTCCAAAAGCTCAATTTCATC
>JBALWA010000031.1:0-53598 GCA_036960305.1 Halioglobus sp.
CCACCTACCAGGTACCCGGCAGCGTGGACTTCGAAGAGGCACTCCGGGTCAATGCCGTTGGCACTGGCAAGCTGATGTACCATTTCCGAAATGTGAAGGCCTTTTTCTTCAGCTCAACTTGTTCAGTATACCAGCCCCAGGGTGCGCACAAACTGAAGGAGACAGACGCCCTGGGCGATAGCATGCGCGGTTTTTGTCCCACCTACGCCTTTTCAAAGGTCGCGGCTGAAGCCGTGGTGAAGTTTACTTCCGAGCAGTTTGGCATTCCCGCTGTGATCGCCAGGATGAACGTGTCCTATGGCAATAATGGTGGTTTGCCGGTGCTTCATCTGGACGCGCTGCGTAAGAACGAGCCGATCTACCTCTACCCGGACAAGCCCACCTATTACAACCCCATCCACGAAGATGACTATTACGACAAGATGCTGGCCCTGCTGGATCATGCCGCTTCGCCGCCTCCTGTGGTTAATTGGTGTGGCAGCCAGACGGTTGCAGCCGAGGAGTGGATCGAATATATGGCGGAGCTGTTAGGCGTGGAACCGAAGATTGTCTATTCTGACCAGATGATTCCCGGAACGCCCTGCGATACTACGTTAATGCACGAACTGGTAGGCGAAACCCGTGTCGATTGGCGCGATGGCATGCGTAGCCTTGTTGAAGGTGGCGCCCATGACGACCGTGCCGCGTAACATAATTTCACCCAATTGAGGAAGCGAGAATGGTTGCTGTTGTAGTAGAGAAAGAGATTCCGCTGCCCGCGGAGAAAGTTTGGGGCCTGCTGGCTGATTTCGGTGATATCAGCTGGTCTGGGATGGAGAACGTGGAAGTAGAGGGTGAGGGTGTCGGAATGATCCGTAAGATCATCGTGGGCGAGGGGAAGGCAGCTGTAGAGCGGCTTGAGGCTTATGACGCCAATAATATGACCTTCACCTATTCGATTGTGTCTGGCAATCCCATGCCCATCGAAAACATTCAGGGCAGCCCGCAGGTAACGGTCGTGGACGACGGGCATTGCACACTAAGTTGGACTGTCACAGGTAACGAAGTGGGGATTCCCGAAAGCGAAGCAGCACAAATGCTGAAGGGTTTTTACGCTGGTTTGTTAGAGACAATCGCCGGTGCCGCCGCAACGCAGGAGTAATTTCAATGGGGAATACAAGCGCCAGCTATCCTCGTCCCGTCTCCAGTGTAGAAGCATGGTATCGAGAAACTGATGTTTTGATAGTTGGCCTGGGTGGGGCCGGCGCCAGCGCCGCCATTGCTGCGAGCGATACCGGTGCCGAAGTGTTGGTGGTGGAAGCCGCCAGCGCAGGGGGAGGCACCACGGCCCTTGCTGGCGGCCAGATTTATTTTGGTGGCGGAACCCCGACCCAGCAAGCCTGTGGTATCGAGGACACCCTGGAGGACATGTACCAGTACCTGCTGGCGACCGCCGGTCCCAGTGTGGACGAGGTCAGAATTCGCCGTTATGTCGATGACAACCTGGATCACTTCGACTGGATGCTCGAGCAGGGCATGGTATTCAAACCCGAATATGTGACGGCGAAGCTGAACAATACCCACGGTGACGAAGGCCTGATTTATTCCGGTAACGAAACCTGCTATCCCTACGACGAAATTGCTCGCCCGGCGCCACGAGGACACAAGGGCCAGGCGGTCGGCGAGGGGGGCGGTGCTATGTTGATGGACAAACTGATCGCCTCAGCAGAGCTAAAAGGGGCGCAAATTCAATACGAAGCACGCGCACTCACCTCGATAGTGGATGAAATCGGCCGTGTGGTTGGCCTGGTAGTGCGCATCGATGGGCAGGAATGTTGCATTGCTGCACGCGGTGGGGTGGTGTTGTGCGCAGGCGGTTTCATCATGAACCGGGAAATGTTAGCCCGACACGCGCCGCGACTACTGCAGAGTAATTTCCCCTTGGGTAATCCCAATGACACCGGCGGGGGCATCCGCATCGGCCAGGGCGCTGGTGGGGTTGCTATGAATATGCATGAAGGTTTTATCTCTTTGCCCTTTTATCCGCCCGCCAATATGGTAGAGGGCATCCTTGTGAACAGTAAAGGGCAGCGGGTGGTGGCTGAGGATTGTTACCATGGCAGGATGGGCGAGTTGATGTTCGCTGCACCTGAGGAAAAATTCTATCTGGTAATTGACAGCCGCAACTTCGATGCCATGGAAAAGCCGCCTCTCGGAGGTTACAGCGTGGCCGAGGTGGGCGAGACCATCGAGGAGTTGGAACGGGACCTGGGGTTGCCTGAAGATTCTCTTAGCCACACTCTGGCGTTTTTCAATCGTCATGCCGAAACCGGCGAAGACCCGATGTTCCACAAGCGTCCTCCCTACCTGAAGCCATTGGACCACCCACCGTATGCGGCCTTCGACTTTTCCATGGGTGGTGGCGCCTGGTTTCCGGCCTTCACTTTCGGTGGGTTGGACACCACCATCGATGGCGAGGTGCTTAGCGCAGAGGGGAGTATTGTTACAGGTTTATACGCGGCAGGGCGCACCGCCTGCGGATTACCTCGCTGTGGAGCCACCTACGCATCGGGTATATCCATAGGCGACGCGACCTACTTCGGGCGTCGTGCTGGTCTGGCAGCGGCAACTGCAACGCAATCCTGATGAAGGGTTGGGCGATGGTGGAAGCAGCTGCACGGGGAGCCCTGATCGGTCCCTATTTTTATCGCAAGGAGATGAAATGAAAATCTATATAATTACAGTGGCACCTATACCTGAGCAATACAATGACGCTATGAGCGCCGAGTTCCAGCAGCGTTACCAGGCTGTTATAAGCAGTGATACAGAGTTGCAGGTGCGCGGTCTCGCAGCGGGGCCCGTGCCATCACCTGAGAACCTTCCCGATTACCGCAACCACTACTACGCCATGCTACTCGCTAGCGAAGTGGTTAAGTCGGTGTTGGCGGCTGAGGCTGAGGGCGCTGACGCGGTGGTGGTCAATTGTTTCGATGACCCAGGTGTCAAGGAAGCGCGTGCTGTGGCCAGCATCCCGGTCTTTGGCATCTGCGAGCCGTCACTGCATTTTGCCTGCCAGTTGGGCCGCGATTTCGGTGCCCTGGTGCCGGACCTACCCGGTCAAGTCAGTTACCTACACTGGCAGGTGCGCGATCACGGTTTACACGGCCGGTTGTTAACCAATGGAGTGCGCAAAGAGAACAAGCCTTTTGTGGAATCTCAGCCGGAATCAAACGATAACCCGGAAGTGATGGCGGGGCGCCTGAAAGTTGATGCGGAGCAACTGGTGCGCGAGGGTGCCGACGTGGTACTCGTGGCCTGTGGAGGCCTTGGTGCCGTGTGTGACCGGGTGGGTTTGCATCACATCACAGTCGATGGCCGCCAGGTACCTATGGTGACCCCACTACCGGTGGCCCTTAAGCACACTGAGATGATGCTGGACCTACAGCGGGCGCACGGAATTCCGATCCCCGCACAGGCCCAGGACAGCTTCAGACTGACAGAGCAAGACAGGCAGCGTATCCAACAGGGCTTTGGCGTGGAGGAAACAGCGTGAGCGAGATGATGAGCGCCTACCGTATGATGAACTGGGGCGAGGCGCCACAGAGAACATCAGTAGAGATCCCGGACCCAGGGCCAGGGCAGGTGCTGGTAAAGGTCGCCGGCGTCGGCGTTTGTGGCTCTGATCCCAAAATGCGCTACATCCCTGAGGATATAGGCAATATGCTTGACTGGCATATGCCTTTTACGCTGGGGCATGAGGTAGGCGGCTGGATAGAAGCAGTGGGAGATGGTGTTTGCGGCTTCGTCAAGGGCGAGGCGGTGGTATTAATGAGCACCCATTCCTGTGGTGATTGCTCCTACTGTATCGAGGGCGCGGATATCAATTGCCGGGAAGGGCACCATGGTCGCGGCTACGGGCGCGATGGCGGACTCGCTGACTACGTACTGGTTGAGCACTCACGTGAGATTCTCAAGATCAACGGCCTGGATCCATTGACCGCCGGCCCGCTGACGGACGCGGGTGTGGTTTCCTATCACGGGGTGAAGCGTGTACTGCCGAAACTGAGACCGGGCTCCACTGCGGTGGTGATTGGTGTGGGCGGACTCGGCAGTTTTGCTTGTCAGTTTATCAAGGTGCTTAGCTCGGCCCGGGTGATCGCTATGGACACCAATCCGGGGCGCCTCGAATATGTACGAAGCCTGGGTGTTGATGAGGTGATCGATAGTAGCAACGGCGATGGCGCAGCCCAATTGCAAAAGTTGCTGGGAGGTGAGGGCGCAGCTGCAGTTCTGGATTTCGTCGGTGTAGATGACACTATCGAAACGGGCGTCGGCTGCCTGCGTAAAGGAGGTAGCTACGGCGTTATTGGTGCTGGGGGAGGTACCCTGAAGAAAGACTGGTACAACGCCCTGCCCAAGGATGGCGAGATTTTCAGCTACCAGGGTGCCACACTCTCTGATATGAACGAAGTGATTGCATTGGCGGAAGCGGGAAAAATCCGCAATGACGTGGATATCTATCCCTTTGAGGACGTAGACGAGGCTTACGCACAGCTGGTACGTGGAGAGTTGCAAGGTCGCGCTGTCATTCAGTTTTCTTCCTGAACACTCGGGATTACAGGGTTTTTGTTATAGCAGCGCTTCCTCTATTGTCATTCTACTAGCCCGCCGGTTGTGGAAGGATAGATAGATCGAAGCGCACTCCCTGTGTGCGCTGCACACACTCCGGAGATATTATGCTGCGCCTGAAAAAATGTGAGAGATTCATTGACTGGATCGATCCGATGCACGAGATCGCCATCGAAAATACGGGTCTCAGTGATTTCGGGGCGGACAAGTCCTATCTCATAGGCCTTACAAAACTGCTGGAACAGCAGGACCACTTTTGTGATCTAAAGATACCCATTGGTTACAGTCTCAAACTGATATTTATGCTTGAGCAGCGTCTGAAAGCGGAACAGCGTTTCAAGGACAATCCCGCGGTACTGGACATTAACATCGAAAGGCCGCTGGTGATTACAGGTATGGTACGCACAGGCAGCACGGCTATGCAGCATTTGGCATCCGGAGATCCGAACCGCCAGCATCTGCAGTACTGGATGAGCGAGTATCCGCAACCGCGGCCCCCCAGGGAGGCCTGGGAGGACAACCCCGATTTCATCGCCAGCAGGGATCGCCTGGAAGGGATGTACGAGCGGGTGCCGGAGACCAAGGCGATGCACTACAATGAAGCCCATATTCCAGATGAGTGTGCTCATCTGATGGCGCAGACATTCACCGACGAGTACTGGCAGATTTGCTCCCGCGTGCCGCTGTACAATGAGTGGTACGAGCGCTGCGACATGGTGCCGACCTACAAGCAGCACAAGAAACTGCTGCAATTGATTGCTTCCAACGAACCCGAAAAACCCTGGACGCTCAAGTACCCGGTACACCTGAAGCACCTCAAGTCCTTCCTCAAGGTTTATCCGGACGCCCGTGTTATCTGGACCCACCGGGATCCGGCATCAATACTTTCGTCCTACACCAACATGAATGCCACCAATCGCGCCCTGTCAGTGAGGCCGGAAACCCTGGATCGCAACGACCTGATGCACGAGCAAATGGAAGTCTGGGCCGATGCCACTGCTCGCGCGGTGGAAGTCCGCAAGCAGTTCCCGGACACCCAGTTTGCCGATGTGTACTTCGAGGATTACGTAGCAGATCCAGTGGCGCAAATGGCGAAGGCCTATCGGCATCTCGGCATCGAATGGACCTCCGAGGCGGAGCAGGGCATGACCCAGTGGCACGCGGATCATCCTCAACACAAGCACGGCAAGCATAAACACTCGGATGCCCAGCCACTGGTTTACAGCCGCGAGCAGATACAGGAACGTTTTGCCACCTACATCAATGCCTGTAACGTAAGTATCAGCTAACAACCGGGATGAGAAAAAGTGGGGTCAGATAAGACTTTTTCTTTACGTCGTGAATCACGGTTCAGATATTTGTAAAAAGGCTTATCTGACCCCACTTTTTCAAATTAGTAAGGACAGAAGTTATGACCAAACCAACATTCGAAAGAAAGCCCCAGAGCGATCGTGAAAAAGCCCTGCTCGCAAGATCCGACCAGTATCTGGCCTGTGGTATCCGCAGCGCCTCGATTAACCCGGATTACAGCATGGTAATGACCGGCGGTAAGGGTGCCCGGGTGACCGACGCCAGTGACAACGAGTATATAGATTATCTGCTTGGTTCCGGGCCCATGTTCCTGGGGCACGCCCATCCGGCTATGGTGAATGCAGTGCAGGCACGAGTAGCAGAGGGGAACTCCTTTCTGCTCACCAACGATTCGGCAATCGAGCTGGCTGAAGAAATCGTTGCTACTGTGCCCTGTGCCGAGAAAGTGAGTTTCCACAATTCGGGCTCGGAGGCGACCTTGTATGCGCTGCGCCTGGCCCGGGCTTACCGCAAGCGTGACAAGATGCTCAAGTTCGAGGGTGCCTACCACGGTATGCACGACCATGCCCTGATGAGCGCTCAGTGGACTATGAAAGTTGCGGACTTTCCACAGGCGGTACCGAATTCTGCCGGTATCACCTCTGGCACTAAAGACGATGTATTGATCGCACCCTTTAATGATCTGGAAAAAACCGTGGAGATTATCCGTGCGCACGCCGATGAACTGGGCTGCGTGATGGTTGAACCCCTGTGCCGCACTTTTGTACCCGCACCTGGCTTTCTTGAGGGATTACGTGAGATTACCCGGGAGTTGGATATTCCTCTCGTGTTTGACGAGGTGGTGACGGGTTTTCGTCTCGCGCTGGGTGGCGCTCAAGAGTATTACGGCGTGGTACCAGACCTGTGTGCCGGCGCCAAGGCGATATCGGGGGGGCTGCCTTTTGGCTTTGTTGGGGGCAGGGCGGATATTATGGATCTTGCGGGCCGTGCAGGAATCGAAGCGGGTAGCCATGTGCGCCTTACCGGTACCTATAGTGGCAATGTGCTATCGACCTCGGTGGCGACAGCCCTGATTAGGGAACTGAAAACGCCGGGTCTGTACGAGAAGGTTAACGCCAAGGGCCTGCGCCTGATGAACGCTTTGACTCAGTTACTGGAGCAGGCGGATATCCCCGCACAGGTACTCGGCGAACCGACGGCTTTCCAGCCCTGGTTCCTCGAAGGTGAAGTCACGGATCATCGCAGCTCTTTAGGGCTCAATTGGAAACGCCATTTCAAACTGCAGGATCTACTGTTGGACAGGGGTATCTTGAAGGGACAGGAGAAATTCTTCATAGCCACGGCTCATAGCGATGAAGACATCGACAACACCATCGCTGCGTTAGCGGACCTGATGCCGGAGTTAAAAGCAACGGGCGAGTAAAAAAGTGGGGTCAGATAAGACTTTTAGCTAGACCATGGAGGCGACCTAAAGACTGGGAGACAAAGTCTTATCTGACCCCATTTTTTTAAGTAATATTTCGCAGAGCGGAAACCTGATAGGTAAGACTAATTATGAACTTTGGAAAGATAGCTATTAAAACACTCGCTTGGTTTTTACTGGTGATCACTCTGACGATTGCCGGCGTTCTCTTTAGCTTCTTTTATAACTTCGGCGCCTTGACGACAGTAGCAGATCTGCGAGCCGATAAAGACAAAGCTCAAGAGCAATTCGGTGATGCCGACGCGGTGATGAATGAGTTGCTGGCCGTGGCTGATAATGATCAGGGCTACCAAGCACTGTTCGATGGTAAAACATTGGACGGTTGGCGAGGGATACCCGGATTCTGGCGCGTGGAAAACGGTGAAATTATCGGTGAATCAACAACACCGTTGGAAAATCAGCAGTTTTTGGTGAGCGAACAAACATTCAGCGATTTTGCCCTCAAGTTTGATTTTTTCGTTGATAGCGAATCCCTCGCCAACAGCGGACTATTCTACCGCGCTGAAGTTGTCAATGAGAGTGACCTTTACATCAATGGTTACCAGGGCGACATCGACTTCCTGACCGTGACGAATTGGGCGGGCAGCTTTTATGATGAGCGCAGTTATTACAATGAGGATGGCTTTCAATCCTCCGGAAAGATGTTTACCCACACGGGTGAGAGGCTCTGGGTGGGTTCCGACGGGGGGCGTGTTGTTGTTGAACAATTACAGGACCCTGACACCTTGATTGGAAAGTTAAAGAAAGGTGAGTGGGCCACGTATACGATCGTTGCCAAAGGTGGCCATTTTATCCACCGTATCAATGGTGAAATTTACAGTGATACGATTATCGAAGATCCGGGTCGCACCCAGGGTGTTTTAGCACTGCAGCTTCATCAGTACATGACCATGACCGCGCGCTTTCGTGATATGCGTATTAAAACGCTATCGAAGCTTGTCGACAATGCCCTGCTCGCCGATGAAACCTCCGGTGATGATTGGGCAACCTATGGACGTACCTTCAGTATGCGGCACTATAGCCCGCTCAAACAGATCGATAAATCTAATGTGGGCGACATCGGCCTGGCATGGTTCCACGACCTGGATGTGAATCAGCGTGCGGATTCCCAGCCCCTGGCATTTGATGGTGTTGTTTACACTGCTGCCGGACTAAGCATTGTTCAGGCATTTGACGCAGAGTCAGGCGAGCTGCTCTGGCGCTACGACCCCGATGTTGCTTCTGTAGCAGGCGTTAGACTGCGTACTGCATGGGGTATTCGTGGCCTGGCCCTTTGGGAAAAACTCGTTATTGTGGGAACCCAGGATGGACGTTTAATCGCCCTGGATCAAAAAACCGGTGAGTTGATCTGGAGCGCCATGACCCTGAAACCGGGCGAGGAATCCTCGATCACTGGTCCCCCCAGAGTTTATAACGGAAAAGTTGTCATTGGCTTTGGTGGTGCAGAACGCGCGAAAGTAAGAGGTGCAGTCAGCGCATGGGATGCAGCAACAGGCGATTTTCTCTGGCGTTTTTATACCGTTCCAGGCAATCCCGCGGATGGCTTTGAGAACAAAGCGATGGAGATGGCAGCAGAAACCTGGACTGGCGACTGGTGGAAGTACGGTGGTGGTGGCACCGCCTGGCATGGTATGACCTATGATCGGGAATTTAACCAGTTGTACATTGGTACCGGCAATGGTGGCCCGCAGAACTGGAAAATACGTAATCCTGGCGGTGGCGATAATCTCTTTCTTGCTTCCGTCGTCGCGCTGAATGCCGATACGGGCGAGTACCTCTGGCATTATCAAGAAAACCCCAACGAGGCATGGGATTATAACTCCACCATGGATATGGTACTGGACACCATCGAAGTGGATGGAAAGCCACGCAAAGTGTTAATGCATGCGCCAAAGAACGGGTTCTTCTATGTCATTGATCGTGAAAATGGCAAGCTGATTTCTGCTGAGAAAGTTGGCACACAAGTGATCTGGGCGAAAGAAATTGATATACAAACCGGACGCCCGGTAGAAGAACCCGGCATCCGCTATGAAGAGGGTAGTGTAATGGTTTGGCCTGGCGCTTTTGGTGCACATAGCTGGCCGCCGATGTCTGCGAACCCATCAACCGGGCTTGTCTATATTCCGATGATACAGGATGCAGGCAGCTACACCTCAGATGGCGTTAACATATCAGAGTGGACCCCCACTCCTGGAATATGGAATAACGGTCTGGGTTGGCCTGATATCCAAGTTCCCTTTGACAAATTTGGTAGCTCACTGTTGGCGTGGGATCCTGTGCTGCAGCAGGCCGCGTGGAGAATACCATTACCCGGTAGTTGGAATGGTGGAACGATGACGACGGGTGGAAATCTGGTATTCCAGGGACACATGGATGGCACGCTGAATGCGTATGATGCGCAAACCGGCGACCTTTTATGGTCATATAACGCGGGTGTATCAGTACTGGGGGCGCCCATCAGCTTCATGTGGGAAAATACACAGTATATTTCAGTACTTTCAGGCCCGCCTAGTGGCCCGGCATCAGCACTCCTCCCGGACACTTCGGAGTTCGGCTGGCGTTATCGAGGCCATCCACGCCGGATACTGACCTTTGCCCTGAACGGAAAAACAGGATTGCCAGTATCGCCTGCAGCAAAGCCTGAGCAGCCTCTAGCCGATCCATCGTTTCAAATAGACAAGGATCTCGCTGGCAGCGGTGCTGTGTTGTATCACCAGACTTGCTGGAGTTGTCATGGAATCCGTGTGGTGGCTGGCGGCGCAGCGCCCGATTTACGTGCTTCAGCAATCTCGTTGAACAGGGAAGTTTTTACAGCGATAGTACGCGATGGTGCAATGCTTGAGGCTGGCATGCCTAGTCACAAGGAGTTTACTGACACGCAGATTAAATCCCTGCAACACTATATACGCAGCGAAGCACACAATCCCAATGAGAATGATACTACTGGCGTAACCGCTGGCGGTCTGTAAATAAAGGGGCTTGCGTAGCTTCGGGGCTAAACCGGATAGCCCAGGGGTTCTATTTCCCCAAACGTTGCTGTAACGCTCGATTCATGCCCTCGAAGGCTCTGCGCGTATGAGCCGTTCTTTGCTCGCGTTCGGGCAGCAGCATGGGGAGCACGCCTCTGAATTCTTCGTAGTGCAAAAGTTGCGTAGTGCCATCTGGGCGGGGTTTTAGTTCGAAGATATGCCGGGTGTCGTGAATGCCCTGCAGGACTAAAGTGCCGGTCCAGTAGAATTGCTTGGGTGGCTGCACCAGTGCCACGACAGCGCTCAGGTGCATGGGGTCTGTGAAGTTGCCGTCGATCAGAGTGAATGAAACGGTTTCTCCGGGTGCCAACTTACCTTCTACTCGTGTCAGGTAAGGGTTCCACTCCGGATAGTTTTCAAACTTCGTGAGTACCTCCCAACTCAATTCAGGGTTGGCTGGAAGTGTTATCTCACTGCTCACCGTGTAGACAGGGCTCACCAGGGTTGATCCGATCAACGCCAATAAGCCATAGCCCAGTAAGCCGATGCCTGTAATCTTCAATAGTGTCTTTTTCTTCATCAGTTTCAACTCGCGGCGGATTCGGTGTTGGACTCGGTGTCTTCTTCCAGTTTCAACATGGCTTTCCATCGAAAAGGGACCAGCAATTGTTGCCACCAGGTCTGGGGGAAAAATTCATCGTGCTCGCCCAGGCCCATCTCCTTGATGTTCTGGGGTTCAGATGGCAGACAACGAGTGCCAAATAGTACGTCAAAGATAATGAGATTGTTACCGTAGTTACTATTGCTGTGACGTATGATCGAGGAGTGATGCCAGCGGTGTAACTCGGCGCCGGCAAGAATCCAGTTGAACCAGCCCAGTTTGTAGCGCACGTTAGCGTGCTGCCAGTTACCGTGCAGGCCCGTAAAAATCCCTACGAGGACGACCACCTCCGTTGTGGCTCCGAACAGGGCCAGAGGTATCGCGGCTGCAAGACCGGCCAGGCAAAGGTCGACGAAGTGAAAGCGCGGTGCGTTAAGAAAGTACAGGCGTTTAGCACTGTGGTGCACCGAGTGGAAACGCCAGCTCAGCTGCCATTCGTGGAACAGGCGGTGGCGCCAGTACTCACCGAATTCGGCCACAACCAGCCCCAGGAGGACCTGGGCCCAGAACGGCCACTCCACGGGCCAATTGACCAGGGCGTAGGACTCTTCCGGCAGGGTCAGTAGGGAAAAGAAAATGAAAACCATTGCAACCCGTAGTCCTTGAGCCAGTCCCAGCGAAACGGTCTGATGGGCAATATCGGTGAGAATGTCACCGTGGGATTTTCGCCAGCTCAGGCTGTGCGGATGGACCCACTCCAAAATGCCCGCGGTGAATAGACTGAGGAAGGCAAAGGGGATCAGCTTAAGCGGTTCTTCCAGGTTGAGATTAAAAATCAGCCAGGTAAAGGGCAGCACCACACAGACCGGGTAGACAAGCCAGGTCAGGGCCGCACGGGTCCTTGAGTTGCCATAATCAATAGTTTGAGCCGTCATCTGTTTTCACCTTTGATCTGTTATGCAGTGTATTGTCCTTGGATTGATGGCGAAAGGTTAGTACGATAATCGTCTTTATATGGACGATACTCTTAAGTGATGAATTTAGGCGAGACCGCTAGGTACCTTTATTCGACTATCGATGGCGAGCCCATGGACGATACGCCTTCGTCTGAAGTTTCCAGGTTTCTCGACCGCCAGCCACCTCTTGCGCCTAAGGTAGCCTCCGAACAGGCAAGCGTATTGCAGACCCTGTTGGAACAGCCTCGCATTCCGGAAATTGCCAACCGTTGGCGACCTCACTTTTTACCTGGCGCTCCTTTGAGCCAAAAGCAGGCTACGCTTTTTATCCAACAGGTGCTCGGTGCCTTCGAAAGCGTTGACTCACTTATGGATTACCGCGCCACTGGCGGCTATTCCGAGTCGAACGAAGGGCAATGGAACGATTATTCTGTTTACCGGCCAGGGCACAAACGGGGCTGGGGCGTTCATCTCACGACTGCAGGTGCCGGTCGCTACAATTGTTTACGCCGGACTTTGGAAGTAGGAGAGGGTGATCTTATCCTCATGTCACCTGAGGCTTTCTACGATTATGGCCGCTCCACTTCAGTTTCCAACTGGGGTGTACACTGGGCCATATTCCAGGCCGACAGCCGGGTGGTGGACTTACTTAACTGGCCTGAGGTAGGAGCTGGTGTGCATCATTTGCGCTGTCCGGCCGCTGAACAGATGGAAAAATTCACCGACCTGTTTCAGGAGATTTCTCGTTTAAGTAATCAACCGGATGCCGGAGCGGTCCGCTTGCGGCACAACCTGCTAGAGGAGATCCTGCTACGATGCCAGGAGTTTATTCCCCCTGAACAAAGGGGAGGCGTCGACCGGCGCGTACAGCTGGCCATTGACTACATCGAAAGCCATTACACCGGTGAGGTCACGGTCGAAGATGTAGCCGCTGCGGCCAGCTTATCAGTATCCAGCCTGGCCCGATTATTTAAACAGCACACCGGTCTCACGGTATTGGGGTGGCGTGATGAGCGTCGCATGGCCTTGGCCTGCGAGAAGGTCACTCACAGCCGACTGCGCATCGCCGAGATCGCGGATCTGGTGGGATACCAGGACCAGTTGTATTTTTCTCGAGTCTTTCGTCGCCATATGGGGCAACCCCCTTCGGAGTACCGAAGGCAGTTTCTCTCGACCTGAGCCAGTTAACTCAGATCATTCATTAATGACTCCGCTGCGATCAGATAAAGCCCGGTATTTTTACCGTTGCCCGGTTGGTATCCCCCCGTCTATTCTTGAGTTTCATAACACCTCAAAGCTAATGCGCTATATCGGAGGGACATTTCGTTCTATAGTCTGGTGACATAAATACATAAACTTGAGTTTGCTGATCATATCCTCTCCCAGGCAGCTCGCTAGATAAGGTAATGCTATGATGAAGTTTCAGAAACGTCAGATTTCCGCCGTTGTTCTGTCTGCGGCGACCTTATGTTCAGTTCCTTTAGCCCCCCTGGCGCTAGCCGAAGAAGGGCTGGCTTTGGAGGAAGTGCTCGTTACCGCACGCAAGCGTATGGAATCATTGCAGGACGCGCCCCTGTCTGTCTCTGCTATCACCGGTGACACACTGGTGGATGCGGGTATTACCAACCTCGCGGATATTACCGAGATGGTACCTAACCTGCAGATCGCAAGACCCTCCAAGGATGCAAACGTTTATATCCGTGGTGTCGGACCCGCCCGGGGCGCGACCAATGTCACCGAACTCAGCGTTGGGGTGTATATCGATGACGTCTTTATGCTCAAACCTCAGGGTCAGTTGATTGATCTGGCGGAAATCGAGTCAGTGCAGGTACTGCGCGGTCCCCAGGGCACACTTTTCGGCAAGAACACTACCGGCGGCGCGATGGTGGTCACGACGGTTAAGCCCAACGAGGAGTTTGGCGGTTTTGGCAAGGTGACGGTGGGTAACAATGGCCGACTCAATGTCCAGGGTTCTATTGATGTACCCCTGGGCGACAGTTTCCTGACCAAGCTTACCTTGACCAGCGTCGAAATCGACGGCATTGGTAAGGATCCGGTACACGGAACTGAACTTTCTAATGAGGACCGTCAGGGCGCACTACTACAACTGCGCTGGCTGGCATCTGAGGATGTGACGGCCGATTTCTCTTTCTTCCATAACCGCATTCGGGAGAATGTGCTGGCCAATGGCGACTGCGTAGTCACCAATACCAACGCACAGATCCCCGGCCGAGGTCTGATAGCCCCTTCTACTGGATTCAAGTCGATCTCTGATTTTTGCGAGGATGCTAGCGACGGCGTGGCTACCTATCACGATCCAGATCCTTCGAGGGTGTTTGATCTGGATGCCACCCAGGCCTCCATGAACGTTACCTGGGATATTACCGAAGACCACAGTTTGAAAAGCATTACCGCCTGGAGGACTCAGGAAACCCCTGGTATCACTTACACTAACACCTACGCAGGCTATCCCGCCGGGCAGCGTGTACTTGACGATAGCGAATCTACTCAGATAAGCCAGGAGTTCCAGTTCAGCGGTGAATTCCTTGACGGTGATCTCAGGTATACCACTGGCCTGTATTATATGCAGGATGATTCGGATACCGGTCTGGTTGCAACGTGGCAGGGCGACGAGGGGGTCTGGGCTTCGAGCATTGCAGAAGGTATACCCCCCGGATTTGTTTTTGCGCTGACGGGTTACTCAGAGGTTGGGCAGGAAACCGATAACTCAACTGCCGCCGTCTATACCCAGTGGAGCTGGGATGCCACCGAAAATCTTGAGTTGACCGTGGGGCTGCGTTACGGCTATGAGGAACGGGAAATCGAAACCGAGCGGACCAAGGCACTAACCGCTGATCAAGCCTTCGCGGACGTACCTGGTGCCATTCCTCTCCCGGATTCTGGTGGCGCGCTAATGACTTTTGACACCTTTTTCAACAACTCCTTGTCAGCCTTGCCACTACCTATGGACGAAACAGGGCGGCTCCAGGACGATGAAACGTATGACAGCCTGACACCGATGGTCACTGCCGCCTATAATTTTCCGGACGAAATGTTGAGTGACAGCATCAACGGCCTGATGATGTATGCCAGCTACACCGAAGGATATAAGGCGGGCGGATTCTCCGATTTTGCCCTGAGCGAATTAATACCTTATGACGAGGAGCAGATCGACAGCTTTGAAATCGGTATGAAATTGGACGCCTGGGACAATCGAATGCGAATAAACGTCGCCGTGTTCAGCATGGACTACCAGGACATGCAGTTATTTGTCGCCAGACCCGATCCCGACCCCAACAGTATCGGTTCGTTCCAGGGTGTAACCAACGCCGGTGCGTCCAGTATTGATGGCGCCGAGTTGGAGGTGAGCCTGGTGCCCGCCGCGGATTGGTTGATCAGCTTCTCGGCCAGTTTTGCGGATGGTCAGTTTGATCAGTTCGACGATTTTATTGTTGACCCCGAGAGTGGAGACGTCGTACCGCTGGACCGCTCCGATGAGGATTTGCCCTCACTGCCGGAGAGCTCATTCAGTCTGGGCGTGCAATATGATTGGGACACCAACTTCGGCAGCTGGACAGCCAGGGTCGATGCCTACTATCGCAATGAAATCTACTGGGGTTTTGATGCATTAACCTGGGATTTACCTCAGGCTCGCAAGGAGTCCACCACCGATAGTTATACTGTGTACAACGCGCGTCTCAACTGGCGGGTTACCGACGGTTTGTCTCTGTCAGCCTGGGGCAAAAACCTGAGTGACAAGAGTTACTACGACGGCGGTGTGGGTGAGTCTGCAAACATTGGTCATGTGATCAAGGGCTTTGCTGAGCCGCGTCGCTACGGTGTCGATTTGCGCTACGAATTTTAGAGCAGGTCCAAGTTACTCTACGTTTCGCCCGGGTTATCCCGGGTTTTTTGTTGAAAAAAAGTGGGGTCAAAAAAATGGGGTCAGATAAGACTTTCCTACGGAAAGTCTTATCTGACCCCATTTTTCTCCGTTCTCTAGAACCCTTCGACTTTGTGGCACTGTTTCCAGATGACCCCGGGAGCCAAACGACGAACTAGAGGACCCATGGTTGCGCCCTTGCCTACAAAGACCCAGAACTTGCCATTGGTCAGTTGCTGTTCGATGGCATTAATCACGTCAATCGGTTCGATGGGATCTTCGGCATTGTCCAACATCTTGGGCCACTCCGTATCCCGGCCCTGCTGTAGCAGAGGGGTATCCACCGTGGGTGGACAGACACAGGCGAATTTGACCCCGCTGTTAATATTTTCGTGATACAAAGTTTCAGTCAGGAAGGCGGCTGCGGCTTTACTTGCGGAATAGGCACCTGTCAGCATGGTGGGAATGATTCCCGCCATGGAGGCGAAGCTGATGAACTCACCCTGTCCCCGGGCTACCATGGCGGGCAGGGCCGCCTGGGCGATGTTGAGCAGGCCGCCGTAGTTGATGTCCATGATCTTTTTGGCGATATCATTGCCCTGGGTCAGTACGCGACCCAATGGCATGATGCCCGCAGCATTGTACAAACGGAAGATGGGACCCAGGGAAGACTCCACCGTTTGTACTGTGTGCACAACGGCGTCGTAGTCGGTGATATCGGTTGGGAAGGCATGGATGTTGTCGCCCAGTCGGCAGGTCTCTTCCATGCCGGCTTCATTGACATCCAGCAGGGCGACGGTAGCGCCAGCCGCGGCACACATCTGTGCCGCCTGACGTCCCATGCCGCTGCCTCCGCCGGTAATTAAAACGATTTTCTTGTCCAGGTGTTGCATGTGTTGCTTCCTTGTCAGTTAGTTATTGTTCTGCTTTGCTGGTTGGGGTTCAGTTGTTTTGTGTTCCGCATGTAGTGTCGGTCCGTCTTCGGTCTCGGGGTGTCGAGTGGAGGGGAGGGCGTAAGCGATGTAGTCACTGCCAGTTGCTTCGCCCAGCTTGCCGCCACCTGCAGCGATAACCACGTATTGTCGGCCGTCCACCGCGTAAGTGCTGGGTGTGGCAAAACCGGCGGCGGGCAGTTCACTGCTCCATAACTCTTGCCCAGTGTCCTTGTCATAGGCTTTGAATTTACGATCAGGCGTGGCGGCAATAAATAGCAGGCCACCGCCGGTGATTATCGGGCCGCCGTAGTTCTCCGAGCCCAGACCACTTTGGCCCTGCTCGAGTATCTTGGGGTAGTCGCCGAAAGGTATACGCCAGGCGATACGTTCATTGTCCAGATCGATGGCGGTTAATGTGCCCCATGGTGGTTGGGATGCAGGTAGCCCGTGTTGATCGGAGAAATGCTGGTAGCCGGCGTTAATGAAGTTCCCCTGCGTCTGCACTACCGTTTCTTCTCGCGGCCTCTCCTGCAGGTCGTTGCCCTTATCCTCCGCGGTGAATACATACCAGAGCGACGCGGCCCTAATGATGAAATCCATTGTTCCAAAGGCCGGCATTCGGCCGCGACCGTCGCTCACCACCCGGTAGGCCTCCCAGGGATTCATGCGTTCGGATAGATTTACCAACGAGGGCACAGAGACTCCGTCGCCTCGGCGATCACCGCCGTGACAGCCCGCACACATCAACATGTAGGCAAATTCCGGGGATTCTTCCGCCCCGGGCGTAAATTCGGCCATGGTAAGTAAGTAGGGGACTTCATTGGCGTTGACGTACAGCCAGTTGCTTGCGGCGTCATAGGCCATGCCGCCCCACTCAGCGCCGCCGTCCATTCCGGGATACAGAATCGTACCGTTGAGGCTAGGCGGGCGAAAACTTTCGTGTTTGTCGAGTCTGGCAACATGTTTTGATATGTATTGGGCCACTTCCGGCGTGCGTGTGCCGGCAACAAATTCTTGTTCTGCAAAAGGCGGTGGTGACTGAGGTAGGGGCTGGCTTCTTGCTACTTTCTCGCCTGGCACCGGCTCACCGACCACTGGCATTTCGGTCATAGGAAACAGCGGTTCGCCGGTTTCCCTGTGAAACACAAAAATATGGCCGGACTTTGTCGCCTGGGCCACTGCCGGTATTTCCTCGCCATTCCTGTGAAGGGTGATCAAGTTGGGTGGTGACGGCAGGTCCCTGTCCCATACGTCGTGGCGAATAAACTGATAGTGCCAGATTCGCTCGCCGGTGTTGGCGTTCAGCGCTACCAGGGAGTTGGCAAACAGATTGTCGCCGTGTCGGTCGCCGCCGTAGAAATCGAAAGAAGCAGAACCCGTAGGAGCGAAGGCGATGCCGCGCTCCTGGTCTACAGCGATACCCGCCCAGGAATTGACGCCACCGGCAGTGGCCAATGCGTCAGTCGGCCAGCTGTCTGCGCCAAATTCACCCGCTTGGGGTATGGTGTGGAACACCCAGCGCAATTCGCCACTGCGAATATCGAAGGCTCGAATATGGCCGGGGCTTGCCCCCTTGAATTCAGACACCCGGGAGCCGATGATCAAAAGGTTTTTATAGACGGTGCCGGGCGTCGTAGCGATAACTTGGGTGTCCCGAGACCATTCGGGTAGACCGGCATGCAGATTAACAGATCCGTTTACTCCGAAGGACTTCACGGGTTTACCATGAAGGGCGTCCAGCGCGATGAGCTGGGAATCGACGGTGTATAAAATGCGTTTGTCTTCACCGTCCTCCCAGTAAACGACACCGCGCAGGGGATTGGCGCCCATGCTGTCTGCCGCTGTTTTTGTTTCATAACGCCACAGCTCTTCACCGGTGGCGGCGTTCAATGCGAAGGCGTTCAGGTCTGGCGAAGTGCAATAAAGAATCCCTTTTACGACCAGTGGGTTGCATTGCATTTGCGATAGCCCACCATCGAGCTCGCCACCAGCGTGGTAGCGCCAGGCCTCTTGTAACTGATGGACATTACCAGGGTTTATCTGGTCCAGAGAAGAGTGGTGGCTGTGATGGCTGCCTCCAAGATAGCCCCGCCATTCGTGGGCGGGATTCGCCTCGGGTTTCAGCGCGGCCTGGAGCGCGGCGGGGTTGGTCGGCGTGTCACAGCCGACTAGTGCAAAGGCGAGTAGGGCAATGGCAAGTCCCTTTCCTGTCAAGAACTGGCTTCCTCAAGTACCGGGATGGGCCACTGATGCTCTTCGTAGAACTCGGCCAGCTCACTCTGCATCTTGCCGATGTCCATGCCAAACTCATCGGCGCTGTAGCTGTGTGTGGTACTGTGCTTCCTGGCTTTACCATCCCGCTCTGCCAAAGCGGCAGCATAGCTGTCACTCATGGGTAGGTTAAGGGTCTTATAGAGCGCCTCGATAGTCTGTTTTGGCTGCGATACCAAATCCCGGTAATCGACTACCATAGAAGGCGTCATAGGATGTTGCCGCAGGACCTGTTTGGGGATGTGGAAGCAGTCGTAGGACATATCCTCCAACACTTGTAGAGACTGAGCGTAATCAGCCGGCTCCCAATTTTTCCCCTGATAGTTGCCTTCCATCAACTTGAGGTTACTGGGTACACATTCCATTGGGTCGCGCATATTGACTACAATTCGGGCATCCGGGAAGGCTTCGAGTATACTGGCCACACGGCCACAGTAAACAGGGTTTTTGGATAAATGGGTCTTGTTACCGCCGTTCAGGTAGAGCTGGCGCCGCACACATTCCTTAAAGGTGTTCATCACGCGACGTCGCTGCGCCGCAGGTTTTTTGTCCAGATAGAATACGTCGTTGGTGTCCATCAAGGGTGCTGGCAACTGCCAATAGGCGGCGAAGAAGGTCACGTTCATCACAAAGTCATCTTCTTCAGGAACCCACAGACCCATGTTATGAATATGCCGATAAGGCCCGAAGGTCTTGTCGTCCCAGGCCTTGAGTTTATTGAAGAAGAAGCTCCCCAGTAACGCCCGATCGAGCACGCCCAACCCGCGGATGATCTTCTTTTCTATCAGCGAGGGGAAGAACATCTCCCAGTACAGGAAATAGTTAAAGCGTTCGCTGTCGGATGCCAGAAGCCGGGAAATGAGCGTGGTACCACTGCGAGCATGGCCGACGATGAATATCGGCTTTTCAATTTTCTGGAACCACAGGCCGGGAAATACAATCTTGTCCAGAAAGAAGAATATCGAGTGAATCAGATAAAGGCCGGGCACCAGCACCAATAGCCGAAACAGCATTTTATAACGCCCAGGCCAGCCCTTTTTACTCCAGATGCGCTTGAGCATGTTGAAGTAGTATTCGAAATTAAAGTACAGGAACACGGATGACTCCTTATCTATGTAGGAACGCGACGGATTTGCAGGGAGTGTTTACCGCCAGACCAGCTGTACAGAGCGAATGACTCTCCAGTTTCCAGCCATTTGCCACAGAGGACTTCCTCAACAGGAAAGTCTCCGCTTAAAAGTCCACTTGCGTGGATAAGTCCGTGATCGCCACGCCGCAGGTGAGCAGCATAGGGGTCACCGGCGTCGGGATCGCAGGGTTCGATGAATTCCAGTTGAAGTTTACCGGCTTCGCCGACATAGCGCCGTGCGCTGGTCTGAGAGCCGTTGATGGAAAGGGTTGCCGCAACGGCTTGCGCGTTAGTCCAGCCAAACGTTTCACTGTAAAAGGAAAGTGCCTTATCGATATCTGCGGTAACAATGGTAGCGCGGTCTATGTCAAATAGCGTACTGCTTTCAGCGCGTTGCTCTCTGCTGCCTGAAATCCCCTCATCATTGGCCATTTCTGCGGTGGGTTGTAGAATCTCGAACATACCGTCCCCAGTGGGCACATCGACGAAGGCAAAGCGTATACCGGGGTATTCATTTAGTTCGTTAACACTGGCGCCCTGGGACACCAGATGCTCCAATGCCTCATCGCGGGATAGGCAGTGGATACCCAGGTGCTGTAACCCTGTTCCGTACTTTGCCTGGTAGTCTCCGGTGGTGTCTTGACCTTCAAAAACATGCAGGAACTCTACCTGTACCTTGCCCGCCATTCCCAGGGCCACCTCGGTCAACTTGGCGCCGCGCCAGTCCTTGTAGGTAGCCTCCGGCACCGGGGCCTTGAACTGGTAAAAGGGCCCCCAGCCGAAACGCTTCTCGCAGAAATTAACCGCATCGGTCACATCCTCTACGACAAAGCAGACTTGCTGTGGGCTCAGTCTCGGTATCGTGTACTCGGCGCTAGTCGCCTCAGATGGCATAGGAGCCGCCATTCACGGGTAAGGTCTGACCTGTCACCCAGGAAGCAGCATCCGAGGCCAGGTAATCCACTGCAGCGGCCACATCATCTCCGCTGCCGAGTCGACGCATCGGAATTGTTTTGATAATGGGTCCGGCGAACTCATCCGGTACATTGTCCATCAGGCCCAGGGAGACCACGTTAGCGGTCACGCCGTAGGGGCCCACTTCACGTGCCACGTGACGCATCAGGTGTGCCGCGCCCGCTTTGGCTGCGCCGTAGACGGAGACATTGATGTCCAGTCCGGCACGGCCGGCCTCTGAAGAAATGGTAATCACTCGACCCCAGCCTCGGTCGCACATGCCGTTCAGTACAGCCTTGGTGCAGTTGAGCACGCCATAGAGATTGACACCAATATACATGTCCCATTCCTCTGGCGGCATATCCTTGAAGGGAATCTGGTGGGTGGCCTTGTGTCCGGCATTACCCGCGTTGTTGACCAGAATGTCGATGCCTCCGACCTCTGCCTCAAGTTCTGCGATCTTAGCCAGTACTATGTCGGTTTTGGTGATATCGAAGGCGGCCGCCAGGGCTTTACCTCCCGCAGCGACGATTTCAGCAGCCGCTTCCTCGGCCTTTGCGGGGTCAATATCGTTGATAATGACCTGAATTCCATTGGCAGCCATATGTTTAGCAACGCCGAGCCCCATATTCTGGCCGGCGCCCGTAATTAGTGCAGTTCTTTGTTCCTGGCTCATACTGTGCTCCTCTAGTGGATCTTACGCGGTTGTTTGTCAAACTTATTGATAGACACAGTGTGTACAGCTATGGCCGGAAAAGAAACAACAAAAACTCTTTAGCAGCTATGCCTCCATGCATGTAAACGCGGACGGCCGCTGGAGCTGGTAATCTATCTGGCCGTTCCTCAATTGTGTTTCCCCCGTTTTCTACATAGGTGCTATAAAGATTTGGGTCTAGTTCGCGAACGCTCTCTCTCCTATCATTTGAATCTCAGAAATCAATAGTTTAGTTAACATTGAGGCGAGAGGCATGAGCGCAAAAGGCAGGACGGAAGAACGAATACTCAATGGGGCGTGTTGGGACGATTTTTGTGACGCCCTAAAGCAAGTAGGTCGCGATGTGGTAATGGCCGATACAGCGCCGGACAACCTACTGGACCGTGCCGAGGGTTGGCGCTATATGGCCCGGCTTACTCGTGCGGGCCTGCGATCGTTTCTCGAGCCAGTACCCGCTGAGGTGCCGGAGTTCCAGCAACCGGTAGGGGCTACCATTAAGATGGGGATGGACAACCCGGATAATGTCTACCTGTCCACCCGTGTTAACGGCGACTATACTTATCGTATTCGTGGCAAGCGAAATACGGTGCACTTCCTGGGCTTTGGTTCTCAGGCGGGTGGCTATGGCAGCACGGGTAATCTCGAAACGACAGGATCCTTTGACGCTTCCAATATTGTGCTGGATGAGAATGGTGAATTCGAAATCATCGCTTCGTCCCAGCATCAATTAGGTAACTGGCTACCGATGAAGCCCAATACGAGCATGATCCAGGCGCGGCAGACCTTTGGTGATCGCAATAAGGAGGTGTTGCCTGAGTTCACAATAGAGCGTATTGATGGCGACACAGGGGTTCCTGAATTTAATCCCCTGATCATCGATAAGGCACTGCAGGGTACGGTTGCCTTCGTACGCGGAACATCCACCATATTTGCTAACTGGGCCGAGGACTTCAAACAACACAAGAACGAGTTGCCGCGATTCGATCCCGCAGTGGCCTACGCCGCCGGCGGCGACCCCAAAATTGCCTACTATCACAGCTACTTTGAGTTAGCCGATGACGAGGCGTTGGTAGTGGACCTGAATCCCCCTGAATGCGAGTACTGGAACTTCCAGCTGGCCAACTACTGGCTGGAGAGCCTGGATTTCCGCTACTACCAGATACATTTAAACCAGCACACTGCCCACTATAACGTCGATGGTTCAGTACGGGTGGTGATCAGCAAAAATGATCCCGGTGTGCCCAACTGGCTTAACACCACCGGCCATAAAAACGGCACCATGTGTGTACGCTGGTTGGGAGCGAAAGAACATCCTACCCCTATAGCGCGTCTGGTGAAACTGAGTGAGATTGGCAATGAGTGATATCAACTTTGATCTGCCGGCCCTGCTGGCCGAAGCACGCCAAAGCGCTGGCCTGGAAGATTTTGGCAGCGAGGACTTTCTACCAGGCCTTCAGAGCCTATTGGAAACGTATGACAGCAACAACTTCGTCGAGGCGTCTCGAAAAACCCTGCGTAAGCGAATGCTGGACCTGCTGGTAAGTCGTCTCAATGTCGAGGCTGCCTGGAAGCGCCACCCGGAAGTGCTGGACCTGCCAATCACACGGCCTTTGTTTCTCACAGGGTTGCCGCGTACAGGAACCTCGGCACTACTTAACGTACTGTCCAAGGACCCAGCTGCCCGTGAATTGAAACTTTGGGAGGCGCATAACCCTTCGCCTGTGGAAGGACTTGCCCCCGGCGAGGAGGACCCCCGTTACCTCCAGATCAAGGCGTACTACGATCATATGAACGCCACCTCGGATTTCAAAAAAATCCACTACATGACGGCAGACTCGGCGGAGGAATGCATTTTTCTCACCAACCACACATTCCAGGACGCCGCTTATGGGTTCGAGACCTTCCTCGAGCCCTATGCTAGTTTCTACCGCGAAGTTGATCGCCGGCCGCAGTATCAGTATCACGCCGATCTGCTACGCTTACTGCAATGGCAGCGCCCAGCGGATCGTTGGCTGTTAAAAACGCCTTCACATATATGCCATCTGGATATTATCGCCGAGCAGCATCCGGATTGTGGCATGATTGTTACCCACCGTAATCCGCTGGAAGTGATAGGCTCCTATAGCAGCATGATGATGGCGGTTCTTCCCGAGCAGACGCGCAGCGACCCGAAAGATATGGGGCGGCGGGTGTTGGAACACCTGGCCGGGCAGATGGACCACTGCATGGCGACGCGAGAGACTATCGATCCCGAGCGTATTCTGGACGTCCAGTACGTGGATTTTGTCGACGACACGATGGCGGTGGTAGATGAGATTTATCAACATCTTTCCCTGCCGTACGGCGATGAAGTGCGCACGGGCATTAAAGCCTATGTGGATGATCATCCTCGGGGCAAACACGGTAGCCACGACTACCAGTTACAGGAGTTTGGCCTGACGGAACACCAGGTGCTAGACCGTTTCGCCAACTATATTGAAACCTACAACATAGCGGTGTAAGCAGATATGAATGAACTACTCGAAGTAGAACAAATCAAAAAACTCAAGCACAGGTATTTTCGGCACCTGGACTGCAAACAGTTCGATGCCATGTTGGCACTTTTTGCCGACGATTCCAGTACCTCCTATGACAGCGGTAGTCACAGCTTCGAAGGCAAGCCGGCAATACGGGAGTTCTTCGACACCAGCTTGTCCGATCCGAAGATCCTTCATCAACACCAGGGGCACCATCCGGAAATTGAACTTACCAGCGAGAACACAGCCACGGGTATCTGGTATATGGATGACACCGTGCACATACTCGAGCACAACATAAAGGTTCGCGGTAACGGAATATACTGGGATGAATACGTGAAGGTAGACGGCCAGTGGAAGATTCAACACACGGGCTATGAACGCGTATGGGAATACACTGAGACGATTCCTGAGAGTGCCAATTTGACGTTCAAGAGCATGTTCGACGAAGACGAACTCGAGCGACGTGGCAAGCGGGTTAAACGCGAGGGTGAGCCCGAGATAGTTTATTGGGAAAATGAGAAAAAGGGGTAGAAAATGTTACTGGAAGGAAAGGTTGGTTTAGTGACCGGTGGTGGCGATGGCATAGGCCGCGCTACCTCCATTATGTTTGCGAGAGACGGAGCCAAGGTTGCCGTCGCCGATGTGCGCCTCGCTGCTGCGGAAGAAACTGTAGCTATGATTCAGGAATTTGGCGGAGAAGCCATTGCGATCGAGGCCGACGTGTCCAGTGAGGCTGCGGTAAAGGCGATGGTGGCGACCACTGTGGCGGCCTTCGGACGTTTAGACTGCGCCTGCAATAATGCGGCGGGGGCAGGGGGGTTCAATCCCGTTCAGGATGTTGAGGAAAAAAACTGGGACCACTGTCACAACGTAACCCTCAAGGGTGTTTGGCTGTGCCTCAAATATGAGATCCCCGCCATGCTTGAGTCCGGAGGCGGTGCGATCGTCAATATCGCTTCCCTGTCCGGCGTGCGGGGCGAGGCATTGCAGTCACCGTACAGCGCGGCTAAGGGCGGCGTGATTGCCCTGACCCGTACAGCGGCGGCAGAGAATGCCCAGAAAGGTATTCGCGTTAACGTTGTGAACCCGGGCGGGATTCTCACCCGCGCGATTGCCAATTACTTTGAGAAAGTACCGGGCGCCAAAGAACACACTGCGGGCACTCACGCCATGCGTCGCCTAGGTACGCCCGAGGAGATTGCGGATGGGGTGACCTACCTGTGCTCCGATCGCGCTTCTTTCATCACCGGCCATTCCCTCAATGTAGATGGCGGCGTGATGGTGAACCCACACACTATTTAATTAAAAAAATGGGGTCAGATAAGACTTTTCGAAAAACCTTACCTGACCCCACTTTAGCCAATTTTAGAGACAGGAGATTAATGTGACGGCACGATTTGAAGGCAAGCGCGCGTTTGTAACAGGTGCAGCTTCCGGTATGGGGCGCGCCACGGCTCAACAGTTGGCAGCCGAAGGGGCGCAAGTTTACTGTGTTGACCTGAACGATGAAGGTGTCGCAAAGACGGCTGCGATTATCGAAGGCGCAGGCGGGCAGGCACATTCCGCCGGCCTGAACGTGACTTCCGGAGACGACTGTCGCGCCAGTATTGCCCACGCTATTGAGACGATGGGGGGCCTGGACATACTGTGTAATATCGCGGGTATTGGTGGCATCGCCCCTTTGGCCGATGAGACGGATGAGGGCTGGCAACTAGCCATGGCTGTCAACGCTAATGGACCGTTTTACCTGTGCCAGGCAGCGCTTCCCCATCTATTGGAGAGCAAGGGTGTCATTGTCAATGTTGCATCCACTGCGGGTATCCAGGGACAGGCTTATATGAGCAGCTACGTGGCATCCAAGCACGCGGTGATCGGCTTGACCAAAACCCTCGCACTGGAGTTCGGCCGTCAGGGGCTGCGAGTAAACGCAGTCTGTCCCGGTGGTACCAAGACCGCATTCCTTGCCGGATTTCAAATCAACGACGATATCGATATGAGTCTCATCGCGCGCACAGGCTTGCTGGAAGAAATGGCGGAGGCGTCGGATATGGCGTCGAGTATTTGTTTCCTGGCTTCAGCTGACGCGCGTTTCGCCAATGGCGCAATTCTTGCGGTGGATGGTGGTTCGGTAGCCGGTTAACAAGACCTGAAAACACAGGACAGGAGATATTATGAGTAAGCAAATAGAACAGGATAAGGCCGAACTGCGTGAGGCCTGGGATGACCTGATAGCCAATCTGCAGGACGCCAGGGACATTATCGATTCCCCGGACCGTTTCGCTCCCGAGGCTACCAGTCGCGTATTAGCAGAGGGCTATCGCTATCTCGCAGGCTTTGTCCACCACGGCATCGAGCGAACGTTCAACAGCGACCCGGAGTTTCCGTCGTTCCGCAATGCCCTGTCAATTTTCAATAAGTCGACAATCGAAAATGCCGATGCGATTTATTTTTACGCCCCCATCGACGGCCGCAATCGCTACCTGATCAAGGGTAAGGCGGCGGATTTTCGTCACTGGCGGGGCGAACCTAGAGCGGAGGAAGGGCCTTATGCGCCTCAGTACCTGATCTTTGAAACGGCCAACGGTCCCATGTCTGGCGACAGTGGGAATTTGCGGGAGCTTACACCGGGTTTCCGTACGGGGTTCGGTACCCTGGATATCGCCGATTTACAGATCGATGACAACGGTGAGTTTGAACTGCTTCTCGGCCCGGATAAACCTGAGGGCTATACCGGCAACTTCATCTGCACCCGTAAGGGACCTAATAAGCGTGACCCAGGTGGAGATGATCGCTATGCCACGTTCATCAGCGGGCGCCAGTTGTTCTACGATTGGGAAAATGAAGAATCCATTCATCTTAGTATTACGAATCTGGACCGTGCGGGTGATCATCCCCCAGCGCTGACCCCAGCCAAGTGCGCTAAAGAACTTCGAGAAATGGGCTCTATCATCAATGGTCATATGCAGTTCTGGCTGGATTTTTACGACAAGGTACTGAATATTAACGGCAGCCATGGCAGCCCCGAAGATGGCAAGTATTTTTACCCGGAAAACGGCTATTGCGCGACCAATGCGGCTTCCAGTGATACCGGCGGCGGAATGAGCACCAATGTCTACGCAGGCGGTCTGTACGATCTGGCTGAAGACGAGGCCCTTTATATCGAGGCGACTTACACCGGCGACCCGGTTTATGTCAGCATCCACTTGGGCAACCTTTGGGGAGAGTCGCCAGACTACGCCAATCACCAGAGCAGTATGAACTTGCACCAGATGTACATGGGCGAAGATCGTGTACAGCGCTGGGTCGTTGCGCATAAGGACCCCGGCGTGCAGAACTGGCTGGATACCACAGGGCTGCCCCGGGGGTGCCTGTCCCATCGATGGGCTTATTCTGAAATCCCGGAAGAGAAGGATTTTCCGGTTATCAAAGCGGAGAAAATCCGCCTTGATCAGGTTGACGAGTACATCCCCCAGGACATGCCCAGGCTAAGTGCCGAGGAACGCCGCGAGGTAATCCGTGTAAGGCAGGAGCATGTGCAGCGCCGTTACCGGGTATTCTGATTTAGGGGTATCCCGGATCATTGGTCCGGGTCAGGCAGGGTGCGACCAGGCTTGTCGGCCAGTCGCACCGAATTCGCTCAGAATAATTTTATCTAAATGTTATTAAAACATATAGATAGGGGTCATATATAATGTAAATTCTATTTTATGGTCGCTGATACGAAATGTTTGCCCGTCTCGTTCAAAACCCGAATTCCAGACACCGCCGGCGCTACTGCGGCCTGATACGCAGCCCCTGCCGTATCGCAATAGGAACAACGAGGCCTGCCAGAGCGCCTGCCCAGATGCCTTTTATCAGTGAGTAGGACAGGGGAGTCAGGGTGTTGATATCCAACACCGCCAGCAGGCCAATCAGGATAGGCGCAGCGATGGCGGCCCCAAGGATGCCCATCCAGGGGGCGGCCAGCCAAGGGCTGTAGGGGAGCAGCCAGGCCAGCCTTTGGCCTTCATCACCTATAGGCACGATTTCCTGTTTGTTCATCTTTCGTCGAAATACGGCGATGAAAATGCCCCCGAGAATAGTGCTGAGTATGAAGCCTGTGATCATGAGGTCCTTGCCATAGCCGTGTTCGCCCCAGGTGCTGATTTCGGTAAGGCTGTGCAGTGTCGCGTAGGCAATTGCCGCATTCAGTACCACATTGATGATGATGTTCTTTTTAGTCTCGCCCTGGATATGTGCCTGCACCGACATTACTGCTGTATCTCCGGACATCTTGTTTACCATCTCATCATAGAATTCGACCATGATAATAGGCTTCACCGTCCGTCTGATCCAGAGCGATCGAGGCATAACACTTATAGAGGAAATCGGGGCTTCTACCAATAGGTGTCATAGCCCAGTACCATCTAGTCAATCGCTGTCGGTCGAGTTATTTTGGCAGCATCTGAACCTTTGGAGTGAAATCATGGCGTCGCGCGTATTTAGCGATCAAGAACTGGCGGAAGCAGGGCGGCTAACGGTCGACCTCATTGCCGAGCGCCTGGAGTCGGGCCAGCTGGAACCGGCCAAGAACCTGGTGAGACGGTTCCAGGAGGAACTGATGACCATGTTTTTTAGCTACACCGGCTGGGAGAGCTCAATATTGGATTGTATTGAGGAGCTGGATGGCGAAGCACGACGATATGAAGTGCTCTCGACCGTGGAGAATTGGGATATCGCGCCGGAACGGCAGGTGGTTACCAGGGGAGTGGCAGGGCGCTGGAATGAGGAACTCGATCAGATGCTGGTGCTCATCGATGATGGGGCCGGCTCGGATGCCTGTGAACGCGCCAGGGCGTTGCGTGAGGAGGCCCTGGCTTTGCACGATGGCTTAATGTCCCGGGTGTCAGCACTGCTATCTATTCTTTATGAAGACTATGGAGAGCCTGAACTGAGACGTGTGTTGAATCTGGTAATGAAGCCTGAGGCCATGGACCCGGATGGTAAGCTGCCGTTTCAAGAAAAAGTCGAAAACATCATGCGCTTTACCCGCAGCCATCTGCTGCCCTTTACCGTGACAGAAGATGCGGAGAAGGTGACCTTCATGCCGAACCCCTGTCCCAGTGGCGCCCGCCTGATCAGGAGTGGGCATTACGATAGCCCGCGTAATAACGCTATCGTGCGCGATGCCGGGCCCTTGACCTATGGGCGGGCTGAATTGCCGGTCTACTGCTGCCACGAGCCGGCAATGGAGCTCAGTTCGGTGTTAAAAACGGGGGTACCACTGTTCATCGTTGATCCGCCGGAAGATGTGGGGCTTTCGCCCTGCAAAATTTATGTCTACAAAAACCCGGGCGATATTCCAGAGGCTTACTACCAGCGCCTGGGGTTGGATAAGCCCGAGGACCTGATCGCCTCTTCAGGCTAACTATTTGCACTGGGTGCGGGCAAGGTTGCGAGCGCGGCGGGGGCAATAGATGATAATGTATAGAACAATTTATTCGCGGAGAAAGTAGTATGCACCTGGCGTTCAGTTCAATGAATACCCCCAATGATCCGCACCCCGCAGAATTGGCGCTAGCCCTGCAGGACCGGGGATTTGAATCACTGTGGTATGGCGAGCACAGCCACATACCCGTCTCGCGAGCGACAGCTTATCCGCCCGGTGGCGAGATGCCTGAGCCCTACAAAATGATGATGGATCCCTATCTATCCTTGATGACAGCAGCCAACGCCACCACCACATTGAAGCTGGGAACTGGCATTGCACTGTTGATGGAGCGTGATGTGTTTTCCCAGGCGAAGACGATCGCCACGCTGGATAGACTCTCGGGTGGTCGGGTAATGATTGGTACTGGCGTGGGCTGGAATCAGGAGGAGTTCGAGAACGTAAGCCCTTATCCCTTTAGCAAGCGCTACGCAGTGCTGCGTGAGACCGTGGCAGCTACACGTGCCCTGTGGTCCGAGGAAGAGGCCGGGTACCAGGGCGATTACCTTAAGTTCGATCCGGTCTGGTGTTATCCCAAACCATTGCAGCAGCCCGGGCCGCCGATCTTCCTGGGGGCCATGGGTCCGCTGGGTCGAAAGCACGCTGCGTCATGGGCCGATGGTTGGTATCCCGTGGATGTGGCAATGGGTGACGTACCTACTTCAGTGATGGAGTTCAAGGAAGAAGTGAAGCGTGCCGGGCGCGATCCCGACGCGGTCCAGATCAACATCCAGATCATGGATACCGCTAATCTGGACAAGCTCAAACAGTATCGCGACATGGGGATCGAGCGCGCCACGGTGGGCGTGGCAATTGATATGTGGGACAAGCCAGAGGAGGTGATGCCCATGATTGATCGCTTTGCAGAGATCATTCCCTCCCTGACCAGATAAGAATATGGATCAGAAAAATGGGGTCAGATAAGACTTTTTGGTAACCGAAAAGTCTTATCTGACCCCATTTTTCTAGATCTGCCGTTCGCGGCCCTGCCAGTAACGCTCTCTTAGCGCCCGACGCTGTACCTTACCGGCGTGGGAGCGGGGTAGGTCATTCACAAAGTCTACTGAACGGGGCAACTTCTGTTTTGCCAGCCGACTCTCGCACAATGTGATCAGTTCGGCGGCCAATTCGCTGTTACCTGTAAGGCCTTCTCGCAGTTGCACAACGGCTTTTACTTCCTCTCCCCAATCCTCGTGCGGCACTCCTACGCAGGCGACGTCTCCTACCGCGTTATGGCTTGCCAGTACGTCGTCAATTTCCTGGGGATAGATGTTCACGCCTCCCGAGATGATGACCTCGGCGCTGCGCCCGGTGAGGAACAGGTAGCCGTCCTCATCCAGGTGGCCCATGTCACCGGCGGTAAAATACTCGCCACGCAGTACGTCGGCAGTTTTTGCCTCGTCCTTGTAGTATGAAAACTTGCTGTCCGGTGGATTTCTCAGGTACACCATGCCGCTTTGACCGGCGGGCACAATATTGCCGTTGTCATCGAGGATGTGCACATGATCGGGCGCTGCCCGGCCCACGGTGCCCGGTTTTTCCAACCACTCCTGAGGACTGACAATCGTTCCCTGACCCTCGGTGCCGGCGAACATTTCCCAGATAACCGGGCCGAACCAGTCCAGCATTGTCTGTTTTGTTGCTATCGCGCAGGGCGCCGCGCCGTGAATTACGAAACGGATAGTGCTGATATCGTAGTTACTGCGCACTGACTCATCCAACTGCAACAAGCGTACAAACATGGTGGGTACGCAAAACGTGTGGGTGATCCGGAACTGTTGGATCAGCCTGAGCATGGCTTCGGGTTCCCACTTGTCCATAAAGACCGTGGATATACCGGCGGACAGTGGTGTGGTCATACACAGGTTGAAAGGGCCCGCGTGATAAAGAGGGCCGGTGGCCAGTGCGCAGTCCTCGCCTGTGTCGGGTTGGAACTGGAAGACAGCACTGAGAATGGCCTGCATGTCCGCGGCCTTTTGCGGGTCCGGGTGGTCTCGCAGTACGCCCTTGGGGCGGCCAGTGGTGCCGGAGGTGTACAGCATCATGTTACCGAGGCTCGGATTGTCGATATCCTCGCCGGAGATGCCCTGCAGGGTAGCATCGAAGGGTTCGAATCCTGAGATGCCGCCTCCAACGGCGATTCTCACCCTCAGCTTTTTGTTGTCTGCGATGGCTGCCTGGGCCTGTTCCGAAACGCGAATATCGGCGATGAGGGCGACTGCGTCGCAGTTGTCGACGATATAGGTGATTTCATCGGCCGCTAGATGCCAGTTTACGGGTGTCAGGCGCAACCCCATGCGATGACAGGCGTAACGCACTATCGCAAATTCCGGGCGATTGCCACACAGCAGGGCCAGGGCGTCACCTTCTTTGATGCCCCGGGCGCGCAGCAAGTGGGCCACCTGATTCGCCTGCCTATTTAATTCGGCAAAAGTAAGATTGCCGTGATCGGAATAGATTGCCACGCGATCGGGGACTTCCGCAGCAACTACAGCGATTTCCATACCGATGTGGGCGCGGGCACAGGCCCGCTCAAACAGCGTTTCACTCATGTCTATTTACCTAAACATTTTCCAAAGTTTTATTGAGTCGCTCTACCGCTTCGAGATAGTCGTTGATCATCTCGAACACAATGGTCTTGCAGTCCCGCTCGTCGTTGGTCATGCCCACGACCTGCCCGGTAGGATAAAAAGCGAGTTCTTCGTTCTGGGCCCGATCGATTCTAAGATTGGCATCTTGCACCAACATTCCCTGCAGAGGCATGGGTAAAAAACCGGGGCATTGCGCGCTTTCCCACTCATCAATCCATTTGGAGCGCAACATGCGTGCGGGCTTACCGGATAACATACGGGTCCGCACGGTGTCCTCTGAAGTCGCCTCAAGCAGTCTTTTTCGGGGCAGGGGGCTTACCTCAGACTCGGGCGTCGTCAGCCATACCGAGCCGCACCAAACACCTTGTGCACCCATGGCCATTGCCGCCGCAGCCTGACGACCGGTGGCGATACCACCCGCGCCCAACACAGGCAGCGGTGCAACTGCATCCACCACCTGGGGGAGTAACACCATGGTGGTCACGTCGCCGGTGTGACCACCACCCTCGTGGCCCTGGGCGATCACGAAATCCAGGCCGCCTTCCTTGTGGGCGATGGCGTGTTTGACCCTACCCGCAAGGGCGCCGACCTTGATGCCGCGCTCCTTACAAGTCGCCAGTACGTCATCGGGCGGAGTACCCAGCGCGTTGACCAACACCTTGAGACCCGGATACTGGATAGCAATGTCGATGAATTGACGGCATATTTTGTGGGTCCAGCCGATCTGCTCACCGCTAACGTGCTCGCTACCCCCCTCGAAATAATCCGCGGGCAGTTCGGGGATGTCGTACTTGTCCATCATTGAAGCCACCCAGGCTTTGTGCTCCTCGGGGATCATTGCTTGCAGGTCCGGCACGTCGTCACCCACGTAGACTTTCGGCATGATTACATCGATACCGAAGGGCCTGTCGCCGACCTTCTCTTGAATCCAGTTCAGTTCCTGCTCCAGTTGTTGCGGTGTGAAACCGGCCGCGCCCAGCACGCCCATACCGCCGGCTTTGCAAACTTCCACCACCACGTCCCGGCAGTGGGTGAAGGCGAAGATGGGGACATCAATGCCCAGGGTGTTACAAATATCGGTTTTCATGGGGTGGTTCCTGTTTGTTTTTACAAGGGATCTTGCGCTATTAACCCAGAATTCAGACGAACTATAGTGCCATTCAAAAATGACAATAGCACGCCAGGTTGAGGGTATATGAGCTATAGCCTTTTTGGCTAACTCGAACAGCCCGTGTATCCCTATACTGAAAGCTCTATAACGATGGGAGAACTCAATGCGCGTCATCATACCTCTTTTGATCCTACTTACATTTGGTAGTAGCTCCATTTGCTACGCCGACACACGGTTGAGTATTAATCCCAACAAACCGGGACCGGTGATCAATAAAAATGTCTACGGCCAGTTTGCAGAACATCTGGGGAGGCTCCTCTACGATGGCCTCTGGGTGGGCCCTGAATCGAAGGTCCCAAACACCCGGGGTTGGCGTGACGACGGCATCAAAGCCCTCAAGGCCATAAAGGTCCCGGTAGTGCGCTGGCCCGGCGGCTGTTTTGCGGACGAGTATCACTGGCGTAACGGCATAGGTCCTCGAGAGGCGCGCCCGGTCACTGTGAACACCCTTTGGGGAGGTGTTGAGGAAAGCAATGCCGTAGGTACGCACGAATTTTTTGATCTGGTAGAGCAGTTGGGAGCCGAAGCCTATGTAAACGGCAACCTGGGTTCGGGTACACCCGGGGAAATGGCGCAATGGTTGGAATATCTGACCAGCGATAGTCAATCTGATCTGGCGCGGTTGCGTCGTAAAAACGGACGCGACGAGCCGTTCCGCGTGCATCACTTCGGTATCGGTAACGAGAGTTGGGGCTGTGGTGGTCACATGTCGCCGGAGTACTATACCAATCTGTACAAGCACTGGAGCACGCTACTGCGAATACCCTGGGATGTGTCGACTGAATTCGTCGCCAGTGGCGGTCACGGCTACCATGATGCTGTTGAAACCAATGCCCTGACCGGGTGGACGGAGTACCTGAGCGCTAATATCAAGCCAAACTTTCTGCTTGGTTTTGACGCGATCAGCTTTCATTACTACACCCACCCAATGGGCACGGTTTTTACCGAAAAGGGATCCGCCACGGGGTTTCCTGAAAAACAGTGGATTTCGACTCTGTCCTCGACCCTGAAGATGGATGAGTACATCGCCGCCAACCGGTCGGTTTTGGATAAAAATGATCCCGATGGCAAGGTCGGCTTATATATCGACGAATGGGGTACCTGGTACGACGTGACTGAGGGTTCCAATCCTGCCTTCCTGGAACAGCAAAACAGCCTGCGCGATGCAGTTGTCGCAGCGTTGAATTTCAATATTTTCCACAAATACGCGGACCGGGTGCAGATGACCAATATTGCCCAGATGGTTAATGTACTGCAGGCGATGATACTGACAGACAAGGACAAGATGCTCCTGACGCCAACTTATTACGCCTACAAGATGTATGTTCCGTTCCAGCAGGCGACTACCCTGGCTCTGGAGCTGGGTGATGTGCCGCAATACCAATTGGGTGACCTGTCTATTCCTGCTATCAGCGCCTCAGCAGCCAGGGGTGAAGACGGCAAGCTCTATCTCGCTTTGGTCAATACCCATCCCCATGAGTCAGAGAGGGTCTCCGTGCAGTTGGTGGGCACCAAGGTGTCGTCTGTTAGCGGGCAGATACTGACAGCCTCGTCCATGGATGCCCATAACACCTTTAGCAAACCGCTGGCGATTGTACCCGTGGCGTATCAGGCGCGGGCCAAGGACGGCGCCCTGGTGCTGGACATTCCCGCCAAGGCCATTCTGGTCGTCGCGGTTAATTAACCCTAGAGAATTAGACAATGTTTTATGAAAAAATTGGCGTTGACCGTAACGCTGTCAAGAATACGGCAGCTGAAATTCTGGAGAAAATGACGCTACGGGAGAAGGCCCTTCTGCTTACCGGTAACTACCGCATCCTGCACAACGTCTGGATAAGCAACATCTTGAAGCAGGGCAACTTCTACAATCCCAGGCCAATCAAAACGTTTGGCTGCAAACGCCTGAACGTACCGCCCGTGGGTTTCTCTGATGGTCCCCGGGGTGTCTCTATGGGGTTTTCTACGTGTTTTCCAGTTTCCATGGCTAGAGGGGCCAGCTTCGATAGGGCGTTGGAGCGCGAGGTAGGCGACGTCATTGGAAAAGAAGTACGGGCCTTTGATGGTGCCAATTACTTTGCTGGAATTTGTATCAACCTGCTGCGGCACCCGGCCTGGGGTCGCGCTCAAGAGACCTACGGTGAAGACCCTTTCCATGTGGGCGAGTTTGGCCTGGCGCTGACCGAGCAGGTGCAATCGCACAATGTCATGGGCTGTGTGAAACACTATGCGCTTAATAATATAGAGAACTCCCGGTTCCGGGTCGATATCCAGGTCGATGAACGCAGCCTACACGAGGTCTATCTACCACACTTCAAAAAGTGTGTGGTTGATGGAGGCGCCGCCTCGCTGATGGGTGCTTACAACAAGTTTGAAGGCGACCATGTCTGTGAGAGTAAGAAACTGATGACCGATATTCTTCGCGATCAGTGGGGCTTTGAAGGCTTTGTCAGCTCAGACTTCTTCTTCGGTATCCGCGATGCGGTCAAAGCCCTGAACGCGGGGATGGATGTGGAAATGCCATCGCCCATTCTCTATCACAAGAACATTGTGAAGTTTGTCGAATCTGGCGAGTTGGATATCGAAGTAGTGGATACCTCGGTGCGCCGCGTGCTTGAGACCACGTTGGCCTTCACCGGCAAGGCGGATCAGCAGGAGTATGGCAAGCAGCTGTCGGCCTGTCCTGAACATACCCGTGTGGCCTTGAAGGCGGCAGAAGAATCAATGGCGCTCATTAAAAATGAGAATCGGATTTTGCCACTGGCAAAGGCTTTGAAGAAATTGTTGGTGGTAGGCGATTTTGCGCTGAAGCCCAATCTCGGTGACGGTGGCAGCAGTTCACTGGAACCAAACTACACGGTGTCACCGATGGAGGGTCTGAAAAACTACCTTGGTAGTTCTGTGGAGATTATGCACGTTGGTGACCGGGACGTTGAGAAGGCCCGGGAATATGTTGGTCAGGTCGATGCGGTATTGATTTTCGCCGGCTGCGACCACACCGATGAAGGCGAGTTCCTGGTCCCTGATGATGATGTCGACTACGGGATAATTGCGGATGGCTATAAGAATGTTGGTTCCCCAATTAAGTCATGGATTCTGCGAAAGCTCGCAAATCGTGGTCAGTCGGCCATAGAGGCCTCTGATGAAGAGGGCAAGGGCGTGGGTGGTGATCGTGTCAAACTGGGTGTGCGCAGCTCCCAGGCTACAATGATCAAAGCCATCGGTCGCATCAATCCCAATACCGTAGTGAATCTTATTGCAGGCAGTATGATTATGACCGCTGATTGGGACGATCAGGTTCCGGCCATTTTGTATAACTGGTACGCGGGCATGGAAGGTGGCAATGCCCTGGCGAATATATTGTTTGGTGAGGTCAATCCGAGTGGAAAGCTGCCTTTCAGCACACCATTCAGCGAAAAGGACCTTCCCTATTTCAGTAATGAAGATGATGAATTCACCTACGATTACTATCACGGCTACACCTTGCTCGATAAGAATAATGTTGAGCCTATGTATCCCTTCGGACACGGGCTCAGCTACACCACCTTTGCACAGTCAAACCATGCGCTACAGGTATTGGATGATCGCCTACGGGTAACGGTGGATGTCAGCAACACGGGAGCTGTAGATGGCAAGGAGGTGGTGCAGGTCTATGCTGGCTTTGCCGGTTCCACCGTAGAACGACACAAAAAACTCCTCAAGGGCTTCGAGAAGGTGTTGGTGAAAGCTGGAGAAACACAATCTGTGCAGATTGATGTAATGCTTTCTGAGCTAGAATACTACTCGCCAGAAAAGCAGGCGTTTGTGTTTGAGAAAATGGACTATGAGCTCTATGTGGGTAGTAGTGCCGACGACAATACGCTCGTGGAGATCGAGGCGAAGTTAGTTTAGTCTTTGCCAGACCCATAGCATTTGTGGTTTTCTAGGCGATAGCTTCCAAAAAGAACCATCGAGATTAGTATGGAATTTGTAATCTGTTTTGATATGCGAGCACCTGATTTCGGTGCACCTATAAAGGACTTGTACCGTGCCGCGCTCGATATGAGCGCCTGGGCCGACGAGATCGGCTTTAACGTGGTAGCGTTGGGTGAGCACCACGCTGCGGATGATGGCTACCTGCCATCACCACTGCCAATGTGCGCAGCCATCGCCGCGAGAACCGAACAGGTGACTATCCGCCCCAACGTGTTACTGGCACCATTGTATGAGCCCGTGAAGTTGGCGGAAGATCTGTCGGTGATACAGCTACTGAGTAACAATCGTCTGCAAGTCGTCGTGGGTGCGGGCTATCGGCCCTACGAATTCCAGATGTTTGGGACTCGCAGGGAAGATCGTAAGGAACGCTATCTGGAAGTATTCGAGGTGCTGCGTAAAGCCTGGACTGGCGAAGAGTTCGACTACAAAGGGCGCAAGGTTTTGATAAGGCCTCAGCCCGAAAAGAAGCCGCCGCTGTTGCTGGGCGGCGCCCACCCGGCGGTAGCGCGTCGCGCGGCCCGTATCGCCGATGGTTTCTTTCCCCCCGGAGGCGAAAACTGGCAAGTGTACAGGCAAGAGCGCCTCAAACTTGGTAAGTCCGACCCCGGAGAGAAGTTTCATGCCCTTGGCCCTATTTACACCCATGTAACCCACGATGTGGAGGCAGCCTGGGAGAAGATTCTTCCCCATGCCGTACACTGTGTGGAATCCTATACTGAGTGGACAGTGGAGGCCTATGGCAGAGCGGCTGGCCCTTTCGCCGAGGGTGTCGACCCCAATGACTTGCGCAACAGTGGCGCCTACCAGGTGCTGACGCCCGAGCAGGCAGTGGCGATGATTAATGGGATGGATGACCTCAGCACTTTCATACTGACCCCCCTGTTGGGGGGTATCGATCCGGCGTTTGCCTGGGAGGGCCTTAAACTGTTTGCGAAGGACGTATGGCCCCACGTACGACACCGCGCCGCGGACCTGCCAATCCCCGGAGTAGAATAGTTGGACTACTCTACATCTTCACTCAAGGTACAGACCTCCGGTATCGATCATATCCACCTGAATGTCAATCAGATCGATAGGGCCATCTAGCTGTTTTCTGGTTTAAATCTGACTGCTTGAGCGGTATCGCTTGGGGCTTTGCCCTATTAAATCACTGAACCGTCGAGAGAAATGCATGGGGTCTGTGTACCCGAGCTCTTCGCCTATCAGGCCAATCGGCTTGCGGCTATGGAGCAGGAGATTGCAAGCCTCATTCATGCGCAATGAATCGCGCATTGTCATTGGGCTGGTTCCCAGGCACTTCTTGAACAGTACTGAGAGTCTGCCAGGGGAGAGGTGGCAGAGCGCTGCAAGTTCGACAATACTCCAGTCTTCTCGAAAATATTGCTGGATATAGTTCAGCGCGTTTTGTATGCGGCTGTCTAGCGGCTGTGGCGGATTTGGTTGTGCGGCGCACAGTTCAATCAACAAAGCTTCAATGCGACTGTAGACGGCTCTGTTGAACCACTGCGGATCTTCCGGGTAGGAGGAATCAATGTAGCTCTGACTCAGGCCTGCAATAAGACGCGTGTCGCGGGGTGTGAGCTGCACAATGTTTAAGCTATCCGTTTTATGCAGCAAGCTGCACCAGGGCTTCCAGGACGCCTGGGTATCAAATTGGCACCAGAAATGTTGCCAAATACCGGTGCTGGGGTTGCGCAGATAAGAACAACTTACTCCAGGCGGAATTAGCACCAATTGGCCGGGCTTGATCAGGTGTTGCCTGGCGCCCTCACCGTAAACTGTCTCTCCTTCAGTACACAAATGCAATTCCCAAAAGTCGGTGTTGTCGGATCGACTACTGGCAGAATCACCCGTGGCAAATGAGGGGACATTTTTATCGGTCCTACCGATTATGGGTGGGCGGGCAAGCTGTACTTTCTCATCCAATTGCCTGAGGAAGAATCGAATAAAGGCCTCGGCGTCGGCAGGACTTGGCTGGTCCATTCGCTGCCGCCACTGGTCACAGAGCTGTACGGCGTTCATGGCTTCTCGTATCGACTGCTCGTCCGCTGCATTGTTGGTGAAATTACAAGTGATTCCGATGCCACTCAGCAGCGTATAGATAGAAGCGCGGTGTTGACCGCTGGCCCAGGCGAACAAGTTTTGAGCGTGTGAGACGTCGGTATTATCCATATTTACAGAGTAATCCCACGGCGAAGCCGTAATCCGATGCCCCTATAGTATAGAGAGTCTGGCAGCTGAACAAATGCATTTTGAGGTGCAGGGTAGGGGGCTTATCAATTCGACTGCTTGAGTCGATCAAATGCCAGACAATTGTGAAGTTCAGAGTAATTATCCATAAATGCAGGATTAATGCTCATATTTTTCTCGAAGGCCCCTGATAAAGTGGGTGGACTGTACATTGACCGGCCACAACGTAATCCGGGAATACGAGAGAAACTTATTATGCAGCGAAGGGCGTTACTTAAAGGCTTGATGATGGGGGGCATGGGAGCGACTTTACATGTGACATCACCATCGCTCGCCAGGGCGCTGGCTGGGGACTTCGGCGGTGCTTCTTCTGCGGCGAATGACGCTCTCGATGAAGCGCAGCGCAAACTGTGCGCGGTGCTTGCTGAGTTGGTCATCCCGACCACAGATACCCCGGGCGCTATCGCGGCGGGTGTTCCGTCCTTTGTGGAGATGATGGTATGTGACTGGTACACCGCCACGGAGCGAAAAATTTTTCTCGATGGGCTGGCGGCACTAAATAGTGACTGTCTGCAAGAGTACTCGGCCGGTTTTCTCAAGGTCTCCGAGGAGAATCAGATCGAGGCGCTACGCCGTCAGGAGGATATTGCCTCGACGTACCAGCCGCCGGAAAGTGATCTCTCTTTCCTGATGTCACAAGAAGACGAAAACGCCCCGTTCTTCGACAAGCTCAAAGAACTGGTGGTGATCGGATACTACCGCTCTGAAATCGGTGCCAAGCAAGAGTTAATTTATAACCCTATGCCCATGGAGTATCGCGATATTCCCTTTACTGAGGTGGGTAGACAGTGGTCATCATGAAGCAGTCAACCGTTAGATTCAACGAGTGGTTTACTAATGTCTGAAGAAACTGATTTCGATGCGATCGTCGTGGGCTCCGGCATGAGTGGGGGATGGGCGGCAAAGGAACTGTGCGAAGCCGGCCTGAAGGTATTGGTTTTGGAACGTGGCAGTATGGTGCGCCACGGCCAGGATTATGTCACTGAGCACATGTCGCCCTGGGAGATTCCATTCGGCGGCAAAAAGCCCCGTGAGCTCTATGCGCGCGACTACCCGGTGCAGAGCAAGGTCCACTCTTTTAATGAGACCACAAGGCACTTCTTTAACAATGACCGCCTCAACCCCTACGCATATGATGAAGAAAAACCCTTTGAGTGGCGCCGCGCTGACGTGGTTGGCGGGCGCTCTCTGCTGTGGTCGCGTCAGGTGTATCGCTTCAGCGATCTGGATTTTGAAGCGAATAAGCGCGACGGGCACGGTATAGACTGGCCTATACGCTATGCTGATCTCGCACCCTGGTACAGCCACGTAGAGTCCTTTGTTGGCGTCAGCGGCGAAAAACGGGGTCTGCCTCACCTTCCGGACGGTGAGTTTCAGAAACCCATGCCACTCAACAAGGTCGAGCGCGCGGTCAGGCTCGCGATTGAGCGGGAATATCCGAACCGCTACATGATGATGGGCCGCTGCGCAGTACAGACAGAGGCCAAAAATGGGCGTGGCGCCTGCCACTACTGTGGCCCATGCGAACGGGGCTGCTCCGTCGGCGCCGTTTTCAGTAGTGTCGGGGTTACCCTGCCGGCAGCTGAGCGTACCGGAAATATGACATTGCGAGCTGATAGCGTTGTTGAGGGCTTGGACTACGACTCGAAAACGGGGAAGGTCAGCGCGGTACGCGTTATTGATGCCAACAGTTTTGAGCGAAAACGCTATACGGCAAAATTGATATTCCTGTGCGCTTCAACAGCTGCTTCAACGCAAATTCTGCTGAATTCCAAAAGCGCTACGTTCCCCAATGGGTTGGCAAATCGCAGTGGTGTTCTTGGGCATTATTTAATGGACCACGCGACCGGTGCCGGGGCTGTTGGAATGATGCCCGGCTACCTGGATAGCTATACGGTCGGCAATCGACCCAGCGGCATTTATATTCCCCGCTTTCGCAACCTGCAACGTGAAGGCGGCAGCGAGCCCGGCGTGGACTTTTTGCGTGGCTATGGCTACCAGGGCAAGGCCATGCGCCTGGACTGGCAAAGCAGTTACAAACAAATACGCGGATTTGGCAAAGGCCTGAAGCAGGCGCTGCGACGCCCCGGCCCCTGGATGATGTTCATGGCAGCGTTCGCAGAACATCTACCCGATAAGCGCAACAGAATGATGCTTGACCCCAGCAAGACGGACCGCTTTGGTATTCCACAAGTGCGTTTTGACGCCAGTTTTGGTGACAATGAAAGCCGCCTCCAGACCGATGCTGCGAACCAGGCACGCAAAATGTTGAAGTCAGCCGGTGCCGTATCGGTCACACCCTTCGATCTTGAAGCCACGCCCGGTCAGGCCATCCATGAAATGGGCACGGCTCGCATGGGAATGAACCCACAGGAGTCGGTTCTGGATCAATGGAACCGGGCCCACGACGTCTCCAACCTGTTTGTAACAGACGGTGCGTGCATGACATCTTCGTCCTGCGTCAACCCGTCGCTGACCTATATGGCCTTAACCGCTAGAGCCGCAAACTACGCTGCCCAGCGATTGAAGGCCGGTGCTATATGAGGTGTAACGTGAGTGAAAAGAAACGAGATTATTTACCACTGACTGTTCTATTGTACGGCGCTCTTTCAGTTGCTGCAGCCTCTCTGGCCTGGGGGGCGTTGGTGTATAGCGAAATCGCAAAGATGAGCGGCGAGTCCGTGGATACCTACATGCACTGCGTGGTGCTGTTGTCAGGGTCCTGCAACTTCTACCGGGGTATGGGGTGGATGCAAGGCCTCAATCCCTATGAGCCCCTGGTGTTCTGGTGGGCAGTGTCGCTCGCAGGGGCTGCCGCTTTTTTTCGCTGGCGGGAACGGCGAGCAGTCGCGTGAATCATATCGACCTGAATAGATATCAATTATTTTTTGCAAATACCATAGGTACTGTTATGAGAAATATAAGAAAATTACCTGGCTCACTATCGGTTGCGCTTCCAACAAGCCTCAGCATGGCGGTGGCATTAGCAAGCCTGGGCCACACGTCTTTGAGTGACGCATCCAGTGACCTGGCAATCGAAGAAGTCATTGTTACAGCCACCAAGCGTGAGTCCAGTTTACAGGATGTTTCTGTGGCGGTGACAGCGCTGTCTGATTCTATCCTGGAGCAGGCACTGGCGTTGAGCACTGAGGACATCGTGGCACTGGTGCCTTCACTGTCGCTGCAAAAAGGCTCGAATCCCCGCGCTTCCTCCTTCAATATTCGTGGCATTGGTACGCAGTCATTTAGTACCGCGATCGAGCCCAGTGTCTCAACGGTTGTAGACGGCGTGGTCATGGGGCGCTCCGGACAGGCTTTCATGCAACTGTTGGATGTGGCGCGTGTGGAAGTACTACGTGGACCTCAGGGTACCTTGTTCGGCAAAAATGCCTCTGGCGGCGTGGTGCATATCATCAGCAAAGACCCCACTGAGGAGTTTGAGGGGGAGGTGTTGGGTTCGGTTGCCGAGGACGGCGCGTATCGCGCCGGTGCCACCGTGTCAGGTGGACTGGTGGAGAATCTCGCCGGGCGTTTTTCCCTGAATAGTTCTCACGAGGATGGCTGGATTCACAATTACTACGACGGCAGTGATCGCAACGAGAGCGATGACTGGAGTGTGCGCGGCAAACTTCTATGGGATGCCACGCAGGATATTACGCTACGGTGGAGTAGCGATTACTACGAGAAAGACTGTGAGTGCACGCAGTCCACAATACGAAGTATGGATCCCGACCCCGATATTCTCGCTGAGATATTTCCAGTTATTCCCGGGGAGGAAAATACCGATGTGAACAACAACGGTGATCTGGCACTCGAGATTAAATCCCACGGCCATTCGCTGCAGCTGGATTGGCAATTGGGCGAATATGTGCTGACAAGTATTACGGCACAACGCAATTGGATTCAGGACATGGATGAGGATGTCGACCAACGCCCCACAGATCCACTGGAGTTTGAACAATTGGGTACGCTGGATCAGGAGCAGTTTACGCAGGAATTGCGCCTGTCATCCCCGCTAGACGGGGTGATTAACTACGTAGTTGGCGCATTTTACTTCGACCAGGAGGTTAACCGAACCTATGACCGGACGATCTTCACAACAACCACGTTTTCTGACTTTACTGTGGATACTGAAAACTTGGCTTTCTTCGGCGAGGCTACCATCCACTTAGATGAGTCATGGCGCCTGATCGTCGGCGGTCGCTATACAGTTGACGATGTAAGCTACGATTTCGAAAGTTATACCTCATCCAACCCAGAAAAAGCATACCTGTCGGATAAAACCGATGAAGATGACTTCTCCGGTAAACTGGCACTTGAGTGGAATGTAAATGAGGATGCCCTGGTCTATTTGTCTTATGCGCAGGGCTACAAAGGGCCGGGATTCGGCCTCACCGCCGGTACGTCTGAATTGTTGCCGCCGGTCGACCCCGAGACAGTGGATGCACTCGAACTGGGCCTGAAGTCGACGTTGTGGGACGGGCGTTTAGTGTTGAATGCCGCTCTGTTCTATGCCGAGTACCAGGATTGGCAGGCGGAGGCATTCGTACCATCCGGTGATCAAGGTCTGTCCACTCTGGTGACTACCAACGCGGGCGAAGTATCCACCACAGGCCTGGAGTTGGACGTGACGGCGCAACTCAGTGAAAACCTCAGGCTCTTTGGTGGCGTAACGTTCGTAGACGCAGTGATAGATGAATTCGAGAACGCCCCCTGTAGTCTAGGGCAGCAGTATCGCGGCGAGTGCCCCGATGGGGAGCAGGATCTTTCCGGCGGAGTATTACCCGGTAGCCCCGATTGGAAGCTTAACCTGATGCTCAACTACGCCATTCCTACCGACAGTCTCTCTTTTGACTGGACGCTGGCGGCAAACCTCACCGCGCAAGACGACATCCAATATTCTGTGACCCAGGATCCTTACACGGAGCAGGATGGCTATGAGGTGCTGGATTTAAGCGCGGGGCTGCATGACAAGGCCGGACGGTACAGCGCTACCGTATTTGTCAAAAATGCGCTGGATGAACATTACGTCCAGGGGATTGGCGCCACAACCGCAATCTTCATCCCCAATGGATACCTGCAGCAGGTGCCTAGAACCTACGAGCGGACAGTTGGGCTGGATGTTCGCTATCGGTGGTAACGGCCTGTCTGCTGAATAGCTCGTTGTCCCTATATTTTCTATGGAGCGCTCAAGGAGAGCTTTGAGATGATTCGTCTAAAACAGCTCTGTCTTATTCTCGGTGCGTGTCTATTGGGAGCAATAGCTCTGGGTGTATTGTGGCTGGGCGGCAAAGTCGCTCTGTATAATCAGCTTGATAGCCAGGTACATTTAGTTGGAAAGAAGAACTACCTGCAGAGAATTAGTCAGCTGCCACAAACAGTAGATCGCCCAAATATCGTACTCATTTTGTTCGATGACCTGGGGTATGGCGACTTGGGTGTTACCGGTAGCCAGGCTATTTCTACGCCTAATATAGATCAGCTGGCGAAGCAGGGGCTCAATTTGAGTAATTTTTATGCGCCAGCCCCTGTCTGTACTCCCTCCAGAGCGGGGTTCCTGACGGGGCGACTTCCTCTTAGAGCCGGGATGCCGAGTGTCGTTTTCCCGTCGGAATCTAGCTTTAATGTCATCCATAAGCTGAGTGACACGAATATCCGTTTTCCCGCTGAGGAAATCACACTGGCTGATGTGTTGCAGGCAGCGGGCTATGCCACAGGTATGGTGGGCAAATGGCACCTGGGTGATCAATCGCCCTCGTTGCCTAATGATATGGGCTTTGAGGAGTACTTTGGGGCCTTATATAGCAATGATATGACGCCATTCTCTTTGTATCGCAATCGTGACATTGAGATCTCAGCTCCTGCTGACCAAACTCGGCTCAATGAATGGTATGGGCGAGAAACTTCCCAGTTTATAGAGCGCCATAATAAGGAACCGTTCTTTCTCTACTTCGCACATAACTTTCCCCACATACCGCTCTATCGCCCTGATAAAGACACAGGACGCTCCAAAGGCGGGCTTTATGGTGATGTTGTAGAGGGGTTGGATGATGTGGTTGGCCGGCTTGTGTCAAAACTAAAGTCAGAAGGTGTGTATGAAAACACGATTATTCTCATCACCAGTGATAATGGCCCCTGGTATCAGGGTAGCCCCGCTAATAGTAGAGGGCGGAAGTCCGATACATTCGAGGGCGGCATGCATGTCCCCATGATCGTACATTGGCCGGCAAAGCTCGAGGGTGGAAAAACTATAACTGGGATCAGCATGGGCACCGACTGGTTTCCAACCTTCTTGGATTGGTTGGATCTTCCGCTTCCCGGTGACCGTATCATCGACGGTAGCAGCTTGCGCGGTATGCTTGAGAACAATGAATCATCTCCCAATGATTACGTCTATTATTTTTCCGGTAAAAATCTGATGGCAATTAGAGATGCGCGGTATAAATATCACGACAGGCGTGGAGTGGTGCATGCCACCAGCGGTTTGCCGATAGCATTTTCGATACCGAAGGGGCCATGGCTTTTTGACACTTTCACCGATTTCAACGAGTCCTACGACGTTTCCTTAAGCGAGCCAGAAGTGACTGTGCGCATGGAAAAGGCACTTAAGGTAAAACGCAAAGAAATGAAAGAGAACATGCGAGGCTGGGTAGTGAAAAATGATTAGTCCGCTGAAAAATATTTCGCTAGTGGTTTGTGTTTTGCTGAGCATTCAGGCCCACGCATTTGCAGCGGGACGCCCCAGCAATATCATTCTCATACTGAGCGACGATGTGGGAGCCGAAACGGTCGGCGTCTATGGGGGCGAGTCCTACCAGACTCCGCAATTGGACCGCCTCGCCAATGACGGTGTGCGCTTTGACTACGGTCATGCACAACCTTTGTGTACGCCTTCACGTGTAAAAATTATGACCGGTCAGCATAATTTCCGAAATTACACGCATTTTGAATACCTCGATTCTGCAGAAACGACCTTTGCCCATATTCTAAAGGATGCGGGCTATAGCACCATGGTGGCAGGTAAGTGGCAGCTGTATAGCAACCCCTTCGAAGATGTGCGCGGGTCCATGCCCGCCGAAGCGGGTTTCGACGATTTTCGTTTATGGCAGATGACACACCAGCAAAGAGGTTCCCGCTACTGGGGCCCGTTGCTTAATACCAATGGCGAACTGCAACAATATGATGCAGACCAGTATGGCCCGGATCTGCTCAACGACTATGTGTTGGATTACATAGAAGCCCACAGGACCGTGCCTTTCTTCATCTACTATCCCATGGTGTTGGCACACGACCCCTGGGTAACAACGCCGGATATGCGCGATGAGAGCGTCTCTGATCAGGATAAATTTTCGGCGATGATGACTTACATGGATAAGCTCGTGGGAAAAGTTAGAGACAAAGTCGAAGAGGCGGGCATTGCCGAAGATACCCTGATTCTTTTCATCGGCGACAACGGTACCGGGCGTGGGATTGTCAGCCGGCAGAACGGAGTGGATGTCGCCGGTGCCAAGTCGAAGACCATAGACGCAGGGACGAGGGTGCCTTTTATGGCCTGGGGAGCTGGAGTTGGAAGCGGTGGCGTCAGCGATAGTTTGGTGAACCTTAACGACATTCTTCCTACGCTTGCTGAGGCCGCGGGCGTAGCTTTACCTTTTGATTACCCCGCCGATGGGGAGAGCCTGGGAAATGTACTGGCTGGCAATGGAGAGTTGGATCGAGATTCTATCTTTATTCATTATGAACCCCGCTGGCTCTCAGGCCGATCAGATCGTTACGCCTTCGATCGTCAGTACAAGTTATATGAGGAGGGAGATTTTTACGACATGCTGGAAGATCCGCTCGAAAAAAATGCCTTGGATGTCGATCACTTGGAGGGACTATCCCAGCAGGCTTATCTCAAGCTGGATGCGCGTATCACGAGTATGCCGGGTGAATTGGACTTCCCTAGGCGATGGATACCCTGGCAGATTTTTGCTTTGGGTACGGGGGTTATATTGGTATTGGGCTTCGGCATCTATTTGATCGGGCGACTGATTGTTTACTTGCGCCGTTAAACTAAAAAGTTGGAAATACAGTTATGAAAAATATAGCCAAAATTCCAACACTACTGGGCTTTTCTATAGTGTGTGTAATTGTGGCCGCTTATTACAAACCAGAAACAGCAATTAGAGTAATTCTGGGGCTACCTTCATTTGAGATGGAGTTGGGCAATTCCAGTTCGCTTCAGCTCGAGATGCATGACGGCGTACGACTTAACACCAATATTTACCTCCCCCACGGCGAGGGGCCCTGGCCAGCGATCCTAATTAGAGATCCTTATGATTACTTCGCGTTACTTTGTAAGATGCTGTCGCGGTATGGATATGCCTGTGTTCATCAAGATGTCCGCGGAAGGTATGATTCAACAGGCGACTGGTATCCTGTAATCAATGAAAGACAAGATGGCCTTGATACATTGGACTGGCTGGTAAAACAAGAGTGGCAGAACGACAATATTGCTACTTTGGGAGCATCTTATGTTGGGCTGGTTCAATGGGCCATGATTGACGAGATGCCGGAGCAAGTTAAGACGGTAGTGGCTGATTTTTCTCATGGAGACTGGTACGAAATTGTTCAAAAAAACGGCCACTTTGTTAAGGGGTCATGATGCAGTGGGCGTTGGATCTACATGAATCTGACGCAACAATCGATCAAATGGCCGGCCACCACCCATCAGTTGAAAGTAATGAATCTTACTTGAAGGGAAAAAGGCAGTGGTTTCACGACTATGTGACGAATCAGCAAAAAAGAGATGACTACTGGAACTCAAGCACTTACAAGACGCTCCGTAATGCACATAAAAATGCAAAAGTGCCCGTACTTATGCGAGGCGCTTGGCATGATTTTTTCCTCGATGGTCAGTTTGATGTGTTTGAGGAACTCCCCACACGGAGCCAAAGCGTGTTTTCGATCAGGAATGGGCACCACGCACATTCAAATTCCTTGGTGGAATTCAGAGACAATCAACGCTTCAATTTTACGATGATGCTTGATTGGTTCGATGTACATCTTAAGGGGAAGTCGGTGAGATCGTTACCTGAATCTGGATATGTGATACAGAGCAACGTGAATAACGGTAGAACGCATTTTAGCTCATGGCCGGCCAACACTAGTCGCAGCCTTTTTTACCTGGGTAATCTAAACAGTGCCGGTTCTTGTGATGGCGGAACGTTACTCGTAGAAAAGCCCACTAGCGCTGTTAGCGTATCCTATATTTATGATCCTGAAAATCCAGTTGAATCAAGGGGGGGAGCATTTAATCTCGTCAAAGGCGGAGTGATAGAACAGGGGAACGTTATTTGCGCTAGAGATGATGTAATTTCTTTTGAATCGTCGGTTTTTGAAGAAGCTTTTACCCTATCGGGTAGTATCAAAGTGGCTATTAAGGTTTCATCGGATGCGAATGACAGTGCTTTCACTGTTAAAGTGCAAGAGAAACTGGCAGATGGAAGCGTTTATAATATACGGGAGGGAATAACCTCTTTGAGTTTTCGGAATGGTTTGGATTACAAGCAGAAATATGAGGCGGACTCTATCGTTGAGTTAGAGTTTGATCTGACCCGTATTTCGTGGGAATTCCGCCCTGGGTCGTCGCTGCGTTTAGACATTTCTTCTTCGAGCTATCCAATGTTCAATGCTCACCCTAATGTCGAGGAAAACGGGGCGCTGGTGGCAAGCCCAATTAAAGCCAGGCAGACAATCTTTAGTGGAAAATTGTCATTACCTGTTCGTTAGACCCTGGTTGCCCTTAAAGGAGTTACTCGTCGCGGCCTATAGCAGTTATTGTTAAATCCCTCTGCCCTGATGCAGGCCGGGAGTGTACTATTGTGTGCTTATTCCATCAGGAGACAGACTCATGATTCTAGGTTTGCACCACGCCGCGCTTGCGGTACCAGATATTGAAGCCGCATTAGCTTTCTACTGCGATCTGATTGGTTTTGAGGTCGTGATGGAGGCGGAGCTCCCAGCTGGTATAGATGTTATGAGCGAAGCCCTGGGCCTCGATGATTCCGCCTTCAAGGTGCGCATGATCAAGAAAGGAAATTCCTGTATCGAATTGTTCGAATTCGGCAGCGCAGAGGAAGGAGAGCCTCACCGCCCTGCGAACCGGATCGGCATTGCCCACATAGCCCTGGTCTCAGACGATATCGCCGAGGACTATGACAAGCTGGCGGCCAATGGCGTCACGTTTAATGCGGCACTGCTAGGCGGCGCGCCCACTCGTTTTGCCTACGGACGCGACCCCTTTGGTAACGTTATAGAAATAATGGAGCACAACCCCGGGGCAGTGGACAGCCTAACGTTTGCCTAACGCTTTAAGTAGAGGCTTTGTAGGTCTTTTCTGCATAGGCCTTAAGGTCGTAGGCACAGCGGTTGAAGCCGGTTTCCACTGCAGGTGCGAAGTGCTCCATCATGGCGGCCATTTGTGGCCCGCCAAACTCGTCGACACTGACATAGGTACAGCGATTATCGTCCAGGCGTTTCAGGTGCTGACTGCGGACCGCGTGTATCGGGTCTTCCGGTTTGTTTGCCATACCCCAGGCGATACACTCATTGGGCACGACACGGGTGATGTATTCCACTTGCTGTGAAGGACCATCGCCCAGGTCCACCATCATGTCTACTTCCGATCCCATAGCCAGTGATTTATTTTTGGCAGTGGGGCAGAACGTGTTCCACGTACTGTAGTTGTCGAAATCGAGTAAAATGTCCCACACCCGTTCGACTGGTGCTTCGATGGTAACCTCGTCGGAGTAGACGGCGTTGTCAGTGATCATTGTTTGATTCTCTTGTATATGTATCAGGCAAATGGAACAAGCCGGTTGGGCCCGCTGAGTAAAATGTGGTGCTTAGGCCAATGCCTGTTTTTGTGTGCTGGCCATTTTGTGATCCCCTGTGTGGGACCAGCCCGGTGGCCTGAGCAGGTAGCCCAGCTTGTTTTTTAGCCCTGGGGCCGCTTTGACATCGTGCCACAGCAAAACCATCTCGCCAAACTGTACATCCCGCCAGCTCTCCACATCGACATCGCGGGTGATACCGTACACCACGGGTTCCTCATCCCGCAGGGGCTGCAGTGTGCCCATTGCCCAGTCCCAAAACAGGGTAATGGAGTTGTAGTTGGTATCCATGTATCTGAGGTTCTGGGCATGATGAGCCCGGTGATAGGAGGGGGTTTGCATGAAATATTCCAGCGGTCCGTAGCGTTTACTAATCGCCCTAGGGCTGGCGTGTAGCATACTGCCCCAAAACATATCCAGAATATTGATGGCGACGATCATCTCCAGTGGCACACCGCAAAGAGCCGGCACGAAGCCCAGGAAGAATCCCATATAAGGAATTTCAAGTATGTGGTGGTTAAAGCCCACCGCCATATTGATGGTGTCCGGTGCATGGTGGGGCGAGTGGATGCACCATAGCATGCGAACCTTGTGCGCCAGGAAGTGCTGCACCCAGTACCAGAATTCATAAATCAGGAAGGCCAGGGGCCAGATATACCATTCGTTTCCCAGTGAGAAAGGGCTCAGATTTGATGCGATAGAGGCGAGAACCGCAGTTCCGAGAATCGGCAGCATCACACTGAAAGTGCTCGTAAAAAACATGTTCCTGAGGACCTGTGAGTACTCGTGGCGAAAGCTTACCTGCTTACTGATTACGGTCAGCCATAGCAATTCGATAATGCTATAGGTAATCATGGCCAATAAGGCGGCGCTACCGATCCAACTTAAATCCGTGCTGTCCATTCTTCTCCTGCATCGTTCCGTGTCATAAGTTAAAGCAGCCATATGGTAGCAGCGAATCGAGTCTTAATCTGCCTCGATCGCAACTAACACCTATTACTCAATTGACATGCTAATGATATAGCCGTGTTTGGCTATAGGTGTTGATACCCAATGAGGCAAGTATTGGCATGGAGAATTGCTATGATAGGCAATAAATGGGGTCAGATAAGGTTTTTGCACTTATTCACTGAACAAGAGGATAATTCTTATCTGACCCCACTTATTCACTGTAAAGGTTGCCATGAGCCAGTTTGATCGAACGGAGCATCCACATCGTCGTTACGACCCGCTGACCGACGACTGGGTGTTAGTGTCGCCGCATCGCTCTAATCGGCCCTGGCAGGGCCAGGTGGAAGCAGTGGATGAGCAGGCACTGCTCGCACACGATCCTGATTGTTACCTCTGTGCCGGTAATACACGGGTGAATGGTGAGGCTAACCCAAACTATCAGGGCCCGTTTGTTTTTGACAATGACTTCGCCGCGCTGGTTGAAAATACCCCGCATGACATACAGGCGGGTGCACTGTTCCGCAGTGAATCTGTGCAGGGCGTCAGTCGCGTGATCTGCTACTCGCCTCAGCACAACCTGACGATGCCGGAGATGGGGGAGGGCGCGATTGCTGAACTTATTGCTGTCTGGTGCCAACAGTACGAGGAATTGGGACAGCGATACCCTTGGGTCCAGGTATTTGAGAATAAGGGCGCCATCAACGGCTGCTCCAATCCGCATCCGCACGGGCAGGTGTGGGCGAGTAGCGTGATGCCGACGTTGCCAGCGCGGGAAGATATCAGCCAACGGGATTACTTCGAGCAGAAGGGCAGGCACTTGCTACTAGACTATGCTGTGCGTGAATGTGAGGCCGCTGAGCGCGTGGTCTGCCAGAACGATGACTGGCTTGCGGTTGTGCCGTACTGGGCCAGTTGGCCCTTTGAGACTCTGCTGATGCCACTGCGGGCGGTATCGCGTATGAGCGAACTAAACGCCGGGGAGAAAGCGAACCTGGCGTCCATCCTCAAAGATCTCACGACTCGTTACGACAACCTGTTTCAAACCGCCTTTCCCTACAGCATGGGTTGGCACGGCGCACCGTCTGGCGTGGAGGACGTAGAGCACTGGCAGTTACACGCGCATTTCTACCCGCCTTTATTGCGCTCGGCTACAGTAAAAAAATTCATGGTAGGTTATGAAATGTTGTGTGAGCCGCAAAGGGACCTGACGCCCGAGCAGGCGGCGCATCGATTGCGGGATCTGCCCAACCAACATTACAGAGCAAATGGGTCATGCTAGCGAATCTGAAGCAGGTCTTTGCAGAATGCTATGGCGTTGAACCCGAGCAAGTCATCAAAGCCCCCGGGCGAGTGAACCTGATTGGTGAGCACACCGACTACAACCAGGGTTTCGTACTCCCCTGTGCACTGGAATACCACACACTCGTATCAATCTCGGGGCGTGATGACAAAGAGGTTCACGTTTTAGCGCTGGACAGCAATGGCGAGACGGATTGCTTTCACCTGGATCAGCCCATCGCATTCCACCTAACCAAAATGTGGGCTAACTATGTTCGAGGCGTGGTAGTGGCACTACAAAATCGTGGGCATTCATTGCATGGCTGCAATATTGCTGTCACCGGGAACATACCCCAGGGGGCGGGCCTGAGTTCTTCCGCCGCACTGGAAGTCGCTGTTGCCAGGGCAATCACCGCTATTGCGGGTGTGGAGCTGAGTCCTCTGGAACTGGCGCGAGTTGGGCAGGATGCGGAGAACGAGTTCGTCGGTTGCAATAGCGGCATCATGGATCAGTTGATATCTGTAACGGGAAAGGCTGGACACGCGATGGCCATCGATTGCAAAAACATCAACATGGAACCGGTAGCGATCCCCGAGGGCTTGTCGATAGTCCTGATCAATTCCAATGTGAGGCGTGGCCTGGTCGATAGTGAATATAATCTCCGCCGCGAGCAGTGTGAGGCGGCCGCTCGCCACTTCGGTGCAAC